>DATKPO010000083.1:0-23638 GCA_035524055.1 Solirubrobacteraceae bacterium | reverse complement strand
CGGGCCTGAGCGCGCAGCTCTGCGGCGACGCGCACCTGGCGAACTTCGGCGGCTTCGCCTCGCCCGAGCGGGACCTGGTGTTCGACGTCAACGACTTCGACGAGACCCTGCCGGGGCCGTGGGAGTGGGACGTGAAGCGGTTGGCGGCGAGCATCGACGTCGCGGGACGGGAGCGCGGCTTCACGGCGGCGCAGCGCCGGGAGACGGTGCGGGCGACGGTTCGCCAGTACCGCGAGGCGATGCGCAACTTCGCCGGCATGGGCAACCTCGACACCTGGTATGCCCGCCTGGACAGCGGCCAGCTGACATCGCGCCTGGAAGGGGAGGCGACGGCGGAGCAGGTCAAGGTCTTCCGCAAGACGACGGCGAAGGCGCTGCGCAAGGACAACGCCCGGGCCTTCGCACGCCTGGCGACCACGGACGGCGGGGAGCCGCGGATCGTGAGCGACCCGCCGCTGATCGTGCGCATCGAGGATCTGCTCCCTGGCGAGCAGGCCGGCGAATTCCAGGAGGCGATGCACGGGCTGCTGCGCTCCTACCGGGCGAGCCTGCAGGGCGACCGCAGGCATCTGCTGGAGAGCTACCGCTACGTGGATCTGGCGCGCAAGGTGGTCGGCGTCGGCAGTGTCGGGACGCGGGCGTGGGTTGTGCTGATGCTGGGCCGCGACGAGGGGGACCCGCTGTTTTTGCAGTGCAAGGAGGCCCAGCCGTCGGTGCTGGAGCCGTTCGTGGGCCGCAGCGAGTTCGAGAACCACGGCCGCCGGGTGGTCGAGGGCCAGCGGCTGATGCAGGCCTCCAGCGACATCATGCTGGGCTGGCTGCGGACGACTGGCCTGGACGGCGAGACGCGCGACTTCTACGTGCGCCAGCTATGGGATTGGAAGAGCTCGGCGAACATCGAAGCGATGGCGCCGTCGGGCATGGCGCTGTACGGCCGGATGTGCGGGGGGACGCTGGCGCGAGCGCACGCCCGCTCAGGCGACAGCATCGCGATCGGCAGCTACCTGGGCCGGGGCGACACCTTCGACCGGGCGATCGCGGGCTTCGCCGAGACCTACGCCGACCAGAACGAACGCGACCACCGGGCGCTGGTGGAGGCGGTGGCGAGCGGTCGGGTGAAGGCCGAGCAGGGCATCTAGAGCCCGGCTCAGTCTTCCGGTCAGTCGCCGGCCTGGTGGTGCCCCGCGATCGGCTCGGGGGGTTCGTCCGCGGATCGGCCCGGAGCCCGGTCGCAAGCATCGATCAGCTCCCGGGCGACGGCCCCGGCCGCGGCGGCGCCGACGAGCAGGAAGCCGGCGAGCACGAGCCAGCCGAGCAGGGCGAAGGCGATGCCGATCGCGCCGAAGCGTCCCGCGGAGGTGCTGACGGAGTGCGGCAGGTAGATCGCCGAGAAGAAGCCGAAGCCGGTCATGGCGACGGCGGTGAGGAGGGCGCCGGGCAGCAGCTCTTGCCAGTGCAGGCGGCGGCCGAGCAGGACGTAGGGGGTCGCGAGCCAGACGAGCGCGCCGAGGACGAGCGCGCCGAGCAGGTGCCAGAGCGGCCCGCCGATCGAGACGACGAGCGGGCGCAGGCTGAGGTAGACGGGCAGCAGCAGAATCCACAGCAGATGCCAGGGCGTGCCGCGCACGCCGGCGCCGGGCAGGCGGTAGCAGAGCTCGTACAGCCGCTGCATGGCGCGGGCGAGGGAGAGGCTGGAGAAGAGCACGAGCAGGATGCCGAGCGCGGTGATGCTGCCGGCGACTTCTTCGGGCGGCGCGATGGCGGCGTTCACGGCATGCGCGGCGGCGCCCTGCAGGTGCAGGCGGTGGACGAGCCCGAGCGCGAAGCTGCGGGAGTCCACGAGCGGCACGAGCGCGCCGTAGACGATCATCAGCGGGAACAGCGCGCTGAAGGCGAGCGCGCCGAGGGCGACGCCGCGGTCGACGACCTGCACCGAGACCAGGCGCTCCAGCCAGGCGGCGAGCGGCCCGGCGGGGGCGAGCAGGACGCGCAGTGGCCCCCTGGCGAGCGCGGGGGTCCGCGGTGGGATCCGCACCGCCCCACCCCCTACCCGGGTCAGCCTGGGCGCCTGGTGGTCATGCGGGCAGTGTGCGGCGCAGGCAGGTGAGGCGCCATCGCCCGCCGGGGGTGACGGTGCGTCACCCCTTGGCGCACAAGTATCGGGGCAGGCCGAACGAGGGATCCGCGCGCGGCTCAAGCTCCCCGCGCCCGCTCGGCTAGCGTGGCGCGGGCCTTAGGATCTGGCGAGCGACTACAGGAGCGCGAGAGCGTGGACGACGAGACGCACGGCGGCGATCACCGGGACATCGAGGAGCGGCTGCCGGAATACCGCTACGGGGTGGTGCTGCTGCTGATGCTGGCGGCGCTGGTCTTCGTGATCGTGACCCCCAGCGCGGCGTGGTCGCGGGCGGGGTACCTGGTGATCGAGGCCTCGGCGCTGCTGTTCGCGCTGGCGACGGGGCGGGCGCCGCGGGCGATCCGCCGCCGCCGCGCGCTGAGCGGCGCTCTGCTGGCGCTGGTGGCGGTGGTCGTGGTGGCGCTGTCGGCGGTGCCCAGCGAAGTCGACTTCCTGCTCAGCGGCCTGGTGGCGGCGGCGATCCCAGTGGCGATCGTCGGCGGCCTGCTGCGCCTGGTCGACGATCGCGGGGTGACGACGCAGGCGGTGGCCGGGGCGCTGGCGGTCTACGTCACGATCGGTCTCGTGTTCGCCTGGGTGATCGGGTTCGTGGCCCGGGTGGGCGCCACGCCGTACTTCGCGCAGGGCACCAACGGCACCGAGAGCGACCACGTCTACTTCAGCTTCACCGTGCTCACGACGACGGGCTTCGGCGACTTCACGGCGGCGACCAGCCTGGGTCGGGCGCTGGCGGTGATCGAGATGCTGACGGGCCAGATCTATCTGGTGACGGTGATCGGCATCCTCGTCGGCAACCTCGTCGGCCGGCGCCGGGCGAACGCGCCGCGGAGCTGAGCGGGCGCGCCTACGGCCGCTGGCCGGCGAGCTCGACGCAGAGCCGCTCGAGCAGCTCGCGCACCTCGGGCTCGCGCCGGGCGGCGCCGTCGTGGTCTGAGAGCAGCGCGTGGAGCTCCTCGCGCCGCGCGCTCAGCACCTGGTCGGCGGTGGCCAGGCCGAGCGGCGTGAGGCGGGCGGCCGTGCCCGCCGTCGGCGCGGCGGGCACGGCGCCGTCGATCTCGGTCCGAGCCGCGGCGTCGGTGTCGGCGGGACCGCCGACGTCGGCCTGCACCAGCCCGCGCTCGCGCAGCTCGGCTTCGACGCTGGCGACCCGCTCCGGTGCGACGCCCTGGTCGCGGGCCATGGCGCGGGTGCCGTCGATCCCGTAGCTGCCGAAGCGGGCCAGCGCCCAGGTGGCCCCGGGGCTGAGGTCGACGCCGGCGCGGGCGGCGACGCGCTCGCTGAAGGCGAGGCGGCGCTCGCGGCTGACGAGGACGCCGAGGGCGCGGTCGATCTCGGCCAGCGAGCTGGGGCCGGTGGGGACGGCGAGGGCGTCGTCGAGTCCGTCGCTGGTGGCGGCGGTGGCGCGCAGGGGCCGCTCGCGCAGGCGGAGGCTGAGCAGGAAGCCGATCGCGGCGACTCCGGCGGCGACGGCGAAGACGGGCTGGAGGGCGTTGACGTAGGCGTTCTCGTAGGCGAGCCGCCCCGCCGGCGGCAGCTTGGCGACCTGTGCGCCGGTGAGTCGCCCGCCGTGGGCGACGAGGGAGCCGAGCGGCCCTTGCAGGATGCCGCGCAGCTGGTCGCGCAGGCGGGTCGAAAAGATGGTGCCGAAGACCGCCGCCCCGAGGGCGCCGCCGATGCCGCGGGCGAGCGTGACGCCCGAGGTCGCGGCGCCGAGCACCTCGTAGGCGACGGCGTTCTGCACCGCCAGGACCAGCACCTGCATCACGAGCCCCAGCCCGAGGCCGAGCACCAGCAGGTAGAGGTCGGCGGCGAGCGCGCTCGTCCTCGTGTCCATCGTGGAGAGCAGGATCAGGCCGACCGTCATGACGGCGGTGCCGGCGATCGGGAAGGGTCGGTAGTGCCCGGTGCGGGAGATGATCCGCCCGGAGGCGATCGACGTCAGCACGAGCCCGCCCATCAACGGGATCAGCCGCAGCCCGGCGCCGGTGGGACTGGAGTGGAAGACGGTCTGGAAGAAGAGCGGCAGGAACGTGACGGAGCCGAACAGGGCGAAGCCGACGATCAGCGAGAGCATCCCGGCGACGCGGAAGACGAGGTCGCGCAGGACGGCGAGCGGCAGCACGGGCTCGCGGGCGCGGCGCTCGACGGCGAGGAAGACCAGCAGCAGGGCGATGGCGACCACTGCGACGAGGACGACCTGCAGCGATTCCCATGCCCAGGTGGTGCCGCCGAGACTGGCGACGAGGACGATCGCGCTGAGCGCGGCCGCCAGGACGCCGGCGCCGAGGTAGTCGATGACGGGCCGCCCGCGCACCTGGGTCGCGGGCAGGGTGGCGGCGATGACGAGGAGGGCGACGAGCCCGATGGGGATGTTGACGTAGAAGATCCAGCGCCACGAGAGGTGCTCGACGATCACACCCCCGAGCAGCGGCCCGGCGACGCTGGCCAGGCCGAAGACGGCGCCGAAGAGACCCTGGTAGCGCCCCCGCTCGCGCGGGGAGACGATGTCCCCGACGGTGGCCTGGACGAGCACGATCAGCCCGCCGGCGCCGAGGCCCTGGAGGGCGCGGAAGGCGATCAGCTGGGTCATCGACCCGGCGAGGCCGCACAGCGCGGAGCCGACGAGGAAGAGGGCGACGGCGCTCTGCAGGACGCGCTTGCGTCCGAGCTGGTCGCCGAGCTTGCCGTAGAGGGGCGTGACGGCGGTCTGCCCGAGCAGGTAGGCGCTGGTGACCCACGACAGTTTCTCCAGCCCCCCGAGGTCGCCGACGATGGTGGGCAGCGCCGTGGCGACGATCGTCGAGTCCAGGGCGGCGAGCAGCATGACCAGCATGAGGCCGCCGAAGACGAGCCCCAGGCGCGGCGTCGCGGCTGGTCTGGGCACTGCGGGGGTGGCGGCTGCGGTGCTCACGTGCACGCTCGTCGGGCGCGCAGTGATCGTAGCGCCGCCGCTAACGGCCGGTCTTGAACAGCTCCTCGAGGCGCTCGAGCGTCCTCGGGGTGCCCATCGCGACGAGCACGTCGCCGGGCGCCAGCCGGGTGTCGCCGGGCGGCTGGGGCTGGAAGACCGAGGCGCGGCGCAGGCCGACGATCATGGCGCCGCCGCGGATGTCGCCGAGCGCCTGGCCGACGCCGGGGCAGTCCTCGTGGACGACGATCTCCTCCATGCGGTACTCGACGTCGACGTCGACGACGCCGCTGAGCTGGGGGTGCAGGGCGAGTCGGGCCATCTCGGTGCCGCTGGCCTTGTAGGGGGAGATGACGCGGTCGGCGCCGGCGCGCTTGAGCTTCTTCTCGGAGTCCTCGACGGCGGCGCGGGCGACGATGGCGATGTCGGCGCGCAGCTCGCGGGCGGTGAGGGTGATGAAGATGTTCTCGGCGTCGGAGTCGGCGCAGGCGACTATGGAGCGGGCGCGGTCGATGCCGGCGCGGTGCAGGACGGCGTCGTCGGCGGCGTCGCCCTCGATGAAGCGCTCGCCGAGGCTGCCGGCCTGCTCACGGTTGGCTGGGTTGGAGTCGATGACGACGAACTCGGCGCGGGCGGCGCGCATGTCGCGGGCGACCTGGCGACCGACGCGGCCGAAGCCGCAGACGATGTGGTGGCCGCTGAGGGAGTCGATCATCTTCTGCACCCGTCGCGCCGCCCAGAGGTCGCCGACGTGCCCGGCGACGAACAGCTCGGTGGTGGTGGCCAGGGCGTAGAAGAGGGTACCGACGCCGAGCACGATCAGCGAGACCTGGACGATCTGCCCGGCGGTGGTCCGGGGCTGGGGGAAGTCGCCGACGGTGGCCACGGTGTCCAGTGCCCAGCGCAGCGAGTACCAGGGGCCGACGTGTTCGCTCAGACCCAGCCCGAGTGCCCCGAGGGCGAGCAGGGCGGCGAGGATCGCCCCGAGCAGGGCGAGGCGGCGAGCGAAGACCCCGAGCTGCGCGTGCGCGCCGAGGGCCCGCCCGGGTCTGCTCGCCGGGGAATGCGCGGCGAGGGCCGGCTCGGGCTTACCCGCCGGCATCGCGCCGGGCGAGGGCGCGGCACAGCGCGAGGACGAGCTGGGTGGCTTCGCGCACGGTGCCGTAGTCGAGGTTCTCGGGCACGTCGCTGGGCAGGTGGTAGTTGGCGGGGGCGCGCCAGGGGGTCATCGAGACGAATGTCGCCGTCGGATGTCCGGCGCGGCTGGGGATGACGCTGTCGGTCGACGCCCGCGCCCGGTAGCCGCGGTGCAGCTCCACGCCGATCTCCCCGGCCAGCTGCTCGCAGAGGTCGCGCAGCCACGGCCCGGCGTACTCCTCCATCCGCACCGGCCCCTCGGCCTCGAGCAGCACCAGGTGCGGGGAGCCGACGGTGTCGAGGTTCACGAACCACGTCCGCCCCGGGACGAGCTCGTGGCCGTGGCTCGCCATGAACGCCCGGATCCCGTCCTGGAGGGTCTCCTCGGCGCCGCAGGAGACGAGCAGCACGCGCAGCCCGGGCACGGGCTCGGCGGCGAGGAGCTCGGCGAGGGCGACCTCGGCGGCGACGCCGGAGAGGTTGTCGTTGGCGCCGGGCACCGTCGGGCTGCGCCACATGTCGGCGAGCAGCGCCGTGCCGATCACCCCGATCGCCAGACCGGCGCGGGCTCCGGCGGGGCGTCCGGTGAAGGCCCCGACGGCGGTCGCGATCGGCCCGGACAGCCCGAGCCACCACTGTGGCGGCGGGGTCTTGAAGCGTTCGATGAGCTGCGGCGCGCGCTCGTAGATGCGCCGCTGCAGGGTCTGGTCGAACAGCATGCCGGTCTTCGGGGCGTCGTGGTGGGCGAGCACGACGACGGTCGCCTCGGCGTCGGGCTCCCCGGCGCGGGCGAGGAGGTTGACGGTCGTCCGGCGCCGGCGGACGAGGCGCCGCAGAATGCGCGGCCCGTTGTCGGCCTCGTCGAGGATGCCCGCCAGGGTCGCGGCCGCCAGCAACGCGCCGCGGACGCGGCGGCCGCGCAAGACCAACGCGGCGGCAAGCATCCCGGCGACACCGAGGCCGGTGAGCGTGGGCTGGAAGATGCCCCAGGAGGGCTCGTCCTCGAGCTCGACCGTCACGCCCGGCACGGCCCGCAGGCGCTCGGCCAGCCACTCCGCCGCGTCGCGCTCACCCGGAGAGCACGGCGCCCGCTCGATCGGGGCGAGCGCCTCGACGACCTCGCGCAGGGTGGCCTCGATCGCCGCCGAGGGATCGGATGCGGTGACGCTCATTGACGGCTGCATGGTAAACCCGCCGCGCGTACCCGGCTCCTCGTCACCCGAAGACCGATCCCCAGGACCGAGAGCTCGCACCACAACCGGCTTCAGCCAGCCGGACAGTCGGCCGGGGCGACCCGCTCGAAGACCTCGACTCGATTGTTCTCGGTGTCCGCGACGAGGAGATCCCCGCGGCAGTCGATCGCGAGACCGCCCGGCGAGCTGAGATGGCCGAGGCCGGTCCCCGCGGCGCCCCAGAAGGCGATCAGCCGGCCGCGGGCGTCGAGCTCGTCGATGCGGTCGTTGCCGCGATCGGAGACGAACACCCGGCCGCCGGCTCCGACGGCTACGCCGGCTGGGTCGGCGAGGCGCCCCGGCGCGCCGCCGGGCCGGCCCCAGGCGCCCAGGAAGCGCCCGCCGGCGGTGAACCGCGCGATCCGGTCGTGGCCGCTGTCGGCGACGTAGACGTCTCCGTCGGGCGTCGCCGCGATCGCCGTCGGGCGGCTCAGGCGCTCCCGCCGCGGGCCGTGCCGGCCGAAGCTGCCCAGCAGGTCGCCTTCTGGCGTTAAGCGCAGGATCCGGTTGTGCCCGGTGTCCACTACATAGACGTCTCCGTCTGCGCCGAGCGCAACGCCTTCGGGGTGCAGGAGCGGGGCGGGCACGCCGGCGCCCGCCCCGAGTGCGTCGAGCAGAACCCCTTCGCTGCCCCCGAGGTGGCGGACGAGGTCGTTTTCGCGGTCCGTGACCCAGATGCTGCCGTCCGCGGCGACGGCGCCGGCGGTGGGGGCGAACCAGTGCCGTCCGATTGCGACGCGACCCCCGCTGTTCCAGCTGCCGAGGTATTCCAGGGCGGGGCCGAAGCGGTAGATGGGGCTGTTGATCCCGTAGGTCCCGAAGACCCAGACATCGCCCTGGGGGCCGGTGGCGACGTCCAGCGGCAGCGTCATCTGCCCGTCGGTCGTCCCCGGCGTCCCCCAGGCGCGCAGCGGCGTCCCGTCGCGGTCGAGCTCGACGATGCGCCCGTGGGCGGAGTCGGCGACGTAGAGGCTGCCGTCGGGTGCGACGGCGACGTCGCGCAGCCACTTGCTCAGGCGGTCCGGACCGGAGCCGGTGTAGGAGCGGACGTAGCGCAGCCGCGAGTCGAGCTCGACGACGCGGCCGCCGTTGTCGGCGGCGACGTAGACCTCGCCGCCGTGCACCGCCAGCCCCCAGGGGTCGTGCAGCCACTGGCTCCGCGGCACCCGGCGCCGGCTCTGGCCCAGGAAGCGCCCGCCGAGTGTCAGCGCGACGACACGCCCGTGGCCGAGGTCGGCGACGTAGAGGCGGCCGCCGCCGATCGCCAGGCCGCGGGGCCCGGCGAAGCCGGGGTGGCTGCCGCCGGCGCGGGTGAAGGCCACGGGGTCGGCGCCGGTAAGGGTGAAGCGCTCGATGCGGTCGTCGTTGGTGTCCGCGACGTAGACGTGGCCGCCGGCGACCGCGATGCCCCCGCCCGGCGGCTTGTCCGGGCCGACGCCGGCGCCGAAGCGAAACTCGCCGAGCCCGCGGCCGCGTCGCCCCCACTGGCGCAGGAAGCGCCCGCGCCAGTCGAAGACCTCGACCCGGTCGTGGCTGCTGTCCACGGCGTAGACGTCCCCGCGGGCGTCGACGGCGATCGCCCCGACCGCGCCGAGCTGGCCGGGGCCGGCGCCATAGGAGCCCCACTGGCCCTCGAAGCGCCCGGTCGGCGAGAAGCGTTGGATGACGTGGCTGAACTGGTCGGCGACGTAGACCGTGTCGTGGGAGCCGAAGGCGACCGCCTCGGGGACGCGCAGGACGCCTTCCCCGCGGCGGCCCAGGGCGCGGACGCCTCGGTAGGGGCAGCGGCGGGCGGCGCGGCGGGCGCCGGGGCAGGGGGGACGCACGGGATCGCCAGGCGCGGAGGCCGCGGTCGCGGCCGACAGCGCGGTGGCGCCGGTGCGCGCGACTGCCCGCCGGTGACCGCGGTCCGAGCCAGAGCGGGCGGCGCCGGTCCGGTCGTCCGCGTGAACCGCCGCCGCGACGAGGACCGCCAGCGCCGCCACGACGAGCACAGGCCTTACCCGACGTCCGTGCGCTCTCATCCAGTCAAGGCTATGGAATCGGCGAGGGGCGACGCCACACCGGCCGCGGACAGGGATAGACTCGGCCCCGATGGGGGCACGTGAGCGCGTTGCGCGTGGTCAGGCCGTTTGTGGTCGCGGACGTCAGACTTGGCGCATCCTCAACACCGTATGCCGCTCAGACGTGCGCGAGCGGGCGGATTTCATCGAGTGTCGCGCCGAGTCGGTCCCTTGCGACCTCAATGTCGTACCGATCTTGGAGGTTCAGCCAGAAGCGCTCGCTGGTCCCGAAGTACCGCGCGAGCCTCAGGGCCGTGTCGGTGGTGATGCGTCGTTTGCCGTGGACGATCTCGTTGATTCGGCGCGGGGGAACACCGATCGCTATCGCCAGGCCATGCTGGGTGACCTCGAATGGCTGTAGGTACTCGAGCATGAGCACCTCGCCGGGATGTATGGGGGGGCAGGATCGAGTCAGCATTCATGATGGGTTCCTTGCCTGTGGCGCTTCAGTGGTAGTCGACGATCTCGACACCCTCAGGTCCAGCGTCCGTCCAACTGAAGCAGATCCGCCATTGCTGATTGATGCGGACGCTGTAGGAGCCCGCCCGATCGCCCTTGAGCTTCTCGAGCCTGTTTCCCGGAGGCACCCGCAGATCGTCGAGCGTCTCTGCAGCATCCAGGATGAGAAGCTTCCGCAGCGCCGCGCGCTGCGTGCCCTGGTCGAGCTTGCGCACCCGCTCCCGTCGCCAAACCCGCTCGGTTTCCTTATCGCGAGCGACCGCAACACACGCCACGATGATGACGCACGACGTTATGAACGGCGCGCGTCATACAAGCGGGCCGCCGACGGCCCACTCGACCATCGGCCACCAGATGGCCAGACCCAGATTCGAACTGGGGACACCACGATTTTCAGTCGTGTGCTCTACCAACTGAGCTATCTGGCCCTGCGCCGATCGGCGATCGGCTCCACGATGCTAGCGCCTGAAGGGCGTCCCAGGCCGGTCTCGCCGACCGCCTACCCGGCCCCTCAGCCCCCAGCCCCGCCCGCGGCCGCCTCGAACTCCCCCACCAGCGCCGCGTAGGTCTGCGCCAGGCCGTCCCGGATCCCGACCTCGGCCCGCCAGCCGAGCTCGGCGGCGGCCAGCGAGGCATCCAGGCAGCTGTGCTGGAGCTCGCCCGGGCGCAGGTCGGCGAGCTGGGGCTCGATCTGCTTCCCGGCCGCCGCGCTCAGCCCGTCCCAGACTTCGCGGACGTCGGTTTCGACGCCGGTCGCGACGTTGAACGTGCCCCGCCGGCCCGAGGCGGCGAGCAGCGCCCGGACGACGTCGCCGACGTAGACGTAGTCGCGCGTCGGCGAGCCCCGGCCGTAGAGCTTGGGCGCCTTTTCCGCGTACAGGCAGTGGCTGAAGATCGCCACCACCCCGGCCTCGCCGTGCGGGCTCTGGCGGGGGCCGTAGACGTTGCCCAGGCGGCACACCGCGTGGGGGATGCCGCCGGACAGGGACCACGTGTTGACGTACGCCTCGGCCGCCCACTTCGAGGCCCCGTAGGGGGAGAGCGGAGCCGGGATCCGCGTCTCCGGCGTCGGCCGGGGGGCCTCGTCGCCGTAGAGGGCGCCGCCGGTCGAGGTGAACACCACCGGCACCTCCAGCCGGGCCGCCGCGTCGAGGACGTTGAGGGTGCCCTGCACGTTGACCGCGCAGTCCCGCGTCGGGTCCGCCACGGAGGCCACCACGCTGGCCTGGGCCGCGAGGTGGAAGATCGCCCGCGGCTGGGTCCCCTCGATCGCCGCGTGCAGCGCCGCCCGGTCGACGATGTCCAGTGTCCGCAGCTCCGCCCCGGGCGCCACGTTGCGGGCGTCGCCCGAGGAGAGGTCGTCGACCACCGTCACCTCGTACCCCTCGGCCAGCAGGGCGTCGACGAGGTGGGAGCCGATGAAGCCGGCGCCGCCGGTTACCAGTGCGCGGTTTGCCACGGCCGGGAATCTAGCCGAAGAGGGCCCCGGCGCGCCGGCCTACGGGGGGTCATGCGACCTCCGCCGGGACGCGCCAAGCCCCGAGCCTCGACGGGCCCCGCCAGCGACGCCGTCGGGCCGGACCTACCCCAGCGCCGGCGCCCGGTCGCCCAGCAGCTCTTCCACCGCCGGCACCGCCCGGTCGATGCGGTCGAGCACCGGCACCCCGAGGGCGTCGGCGTGCTGCAGCTCGCCCGGGGCCGCCCCCGTCGACGCCCCGCCGAGCAGCACCGGCAGCTCGGGGTGGCTGTCGCGCAGCTCCTCCAGGACCCGCTCCAGCGCGCCCCCCAGCGACTCCGCCGTGGCACCCACCACGAGCACCTCGGGGGAGTGGCGCTCGATCGAGTGCGCCAGCCGCGCCGCCGGGAGGTCGGTGTCCAGGGAGGTCTGAAAGCCCGCCGCCGCGAGCTGGTCGTGGACCATCTGCAGGCCCAGCACGTGCTCCTCGCCCTCGACGCCCGCCACCAGCACCCGCTCGCGGCCGGGCTCCACGCCGCGCAGCATGAAGCGGTAGAGGGTCGCCAGGATCCGCCGGGTGATGCCCGTCGCGAGGTGCTCGCGCTCGGTGTCGATCTCGCCAGCCTGCCACAGCTCGTGGATGCGGGCCAGCGCCGGCGCGATCACCTCCGCATGCAGCGTCACCGCCGGCAGCTCGTCCTCGATCGCCTGCGCGATCGCCCCCTCCGCGGTCTCCGCGTCGCCGCGCTCCAGCGCCCCCGAGTAGGTCTCCAGCACGCCCTCCAGCAGCGTCTGGGGGTCGGCCGGCGTCGGGCGCGCCTGGGGGCCGGTGCTGGAGAGCACCTCCAGGAAGGCGTCGAGCATCACCGGGTCGAAGTGGCGGCCGCGCTGCTCGCGCATCATCCGCACCGCCTCCTCCACCGAGTACGCCCCGCGGTAGACCCGGTCGGATGTCAGCGCGTCGAAGACGTCGGCGACCGCCACGATCCGCCCCTCGATCGGGATCTCCTCGCCCGCCACCCCGCGCGGGTAGCCGCTGCCGTCCCACTTCTCGTGGTGGCTCAGGGCGATCGTCGCCGCCATGTCCAGGATCGACGACGACGAGCCCCGCAGCAGGCGGTAGCCCTCCTCGGTGTGCGTCTCCACGATCGCCCGCTCCTCAGGGGTCAGCGGACCCGGCTTGAGCAGGATCGCGTCGGGGATCGCCACCTTGCCGACGTCGTGCAGCGGCGCCGCGTAGCCCAGCAGTTCGCAGGTCTCCGCCGGCAGCCCGATCTGCTGCGCCAGCAGCGTCGAGAAGCGCCCGATCCGCTCGATGTGGGCGCCGGTGTCCTCGTCGCGGAACTCGACCGCCATCGACAGCCGGCGCACCGTCTCGGCCTGGGCGATCTCGAGCTCCGTCAACGCCCGCCGCAGCTCGATCGAGCGGTCCTCGATCTCCTCCTGTAGGGCCCGGCGGCGCCCGTCGCCGGCGCGCCAGCCGAGCAGGCCGGCGGCGACCGCGAGCACCGCCGCGCAGAGCGCGGCCAGCGACGTCTGGCCGGCCACGACCGCGCCGACGCCCGCCAGCGCCAGCACGGCAGCCGGGAGGGTCCACATCAGCGCCCCGAGAGCGCCGCTGCGGCCCCTGCCTGGGGCAGTGGTGGGTTGCTTCCCCACAGTTCGAGCTTACTCCACCATTTGGGCTTTTCCGGCTGCATTTCCCCCCGCCCGCAGTCGGCAAACTCGGGACCCGACTTTAGCCGTGCAGCCAGCCTCTCGTCGGATCAGCCGAGATGCAGCGCGACGTACTTCGTCTCCAGGTACTCCTCGATCCCCTCGAAGCCGCCCTCCCGCCCGAAGCCCGACTGCTTGACGCCGCCGAACGGCGCCGCCGGGTTGGAGACCAGCCCCTGGTTGACGCCGACCATCCCCGTCTGCAGGCCCTCGGCGACGCGCAGCGCCCGTTCCAGGTCGCGCGTGTAGAGGTAGGCCACGAGGCCGTACTCGGTGCGGTTCGCCGCCCGCAGCGCCTCCTGCTCGCCGCTGAACGTCGCGATCGGAGCGACCGGACCGAAGATCTCCTCGCGCAGCAGCCGGGCGTCGTCGGGCACCCCGTCGAGCACGGTCGGCGCGAAGAAGTAGCCCGCTCCCGGCAGCGGCTCGCCGCCGACCCGCACCCGCGCCCCGCGGCCGACGGCGTCCTCGACCAGCTCCCGCACCTTGCCCCGCTGGCTCTCGTCGATCAACGGGCCGACGTCGGTCTCGGGCTCCGTCCCGCGGCCCACCCGCAGCAGCCCCATGCGCTCGGACAGCCGCGCCGCGAACTCCTCCGCGACCGGCTCCTGCACATGGAAGCGGTTGGCGGCGGTGCAGGCCTCGCCGACGTTGCGCAGCTTCGCCGTCATCGCGCCCTCCACCGCCGCGTCGAGGTCGGCGTCGGCGAAGACCACGAACGGGGCGTTGCCGCCGAGCTCCATCGAGACCCGCAGCACCTGCTGGGCGGACTGTTCGATCAGGGTCCGCCCGACCTCGGTGGAGCCCGTGAACGACAGCTTGCGCGCCCGCGGATCCCGCAGCAGCGGCTCGATCACCGCGCCCGAGTGGCGGGCGGTGATCGTGTTCAGCACCCCCGGCGGCAGCCCCGCGTCCTGCACGATGGCGCTCAGCGCCAGCATCGACAGCGGCGTCTGCTGGGCCGGCTTGACCACCATCGTGCAGCCCGCCGCGATCGCCGGGGCCAGCTTGCGGGCGCCCATCGCCATCGGAAAGTTCCAGGGAGTCACGAAGATGCACGGCCCCACCGGCTGGCGGTGCGTCAGGATCCGCCCCGAGCCCGTCGTGTTGACCATGTAGCGGCCGTGGATGCGCACCGCCTCCTCGGAGAACCAGCGGAAGAACTCCGCCGCGTAGGCGATCTCGGCGCGCGACTCCGCCAGCGCCTTGCCCATCTCCAGCGTCATCAGCAGCGCCAGCTCCTCGCCGCGCGCCGTCAGCGCCTCGTAGACCCGGCGCAGGATCTCGCCACGCTCGCGCGGCGGGTGCCCGGCCCACTCGTCCTGGATCTCGGCGGCCGCCGCCAGCGCGTCCAGGGCGTCCTGGGGCTGGCCGTCGGCGACCTCCGCCAGCGTCTCGCCGGTCGCCGGGTCCTCGACCGCCAGCGTCCCCCCGCCGCAGGCCGGGCGCCAGCGCCCGCCGATGAAGAGCTTTCCCGGGACCCGCCCGAGGACCTCCCGCTCGCGCTCCGGGGTCACCCGCCCGCCGTCCGTGTTCATCGCTCGCGCCGCTCCCCTCGTGTCCGTCTCGTCCGGTCTTGCCGGGTGGTCGATTTCTTGTCTCTCCGTCGTCTCCCCTGCGCTACTCATGGGGACGGTGCATCCGGTCGATCCAGGGTACATGCCGCCCTGCGCCCGCAGTCCCCACCGACCCGCGCGCGCGCGGGCCAGACCGCTGGCGGCGGGACTGCTCGCCCTTGGCGCCGCCCTCCTCGCCCCCGGCGCGCCCACCGCGGCGGCGCCCGCGACCTCCGGCCCGACGCTCCTCGTCCGCGGCGCCGGCGACGGCCACGGCGTCGGGATGAGCCAGGAGGGGGCTCTCGGCTACGCCCAGCACGGCTACGGCTATACCCAGATCCTCGCCCACTACTACACCGCCACCGCCATCGGCCACATCCCGACCGCCACCACGGTGCGGGTCATGATCGGCGGCCACGTCAAGCGGATGAACATCGAAACCTACGTCCGCGGCGTCGTCGGCGCCGAGATGCCCGGCGACTGGCCGGCGGCCGCCCTGGAGGCCCAGGCCGTCGCCAGCCGCACCTACGCCCTCACAGACCACGCCGGCGGAGCCCGCTTCGACGTCTACGCCGACACCCGCTCCCAGGTCTACCTCGGGGCCCGCGCCCAGACGGCCGCCACGAACTCCGCCGTCGCCGCCACCGCCGGCCAGATCGTGACCTACCAGGGGCAACCCGCCATCACCTACTTCTTCGCCAGCTCCGGCGGCGCCACCGAGTCCGTCCAGAACGGCTTTCCCGGCGCCGCCCCCGAGCCCTGGCTGGTCGGCGTGCCCGACCCCTACGACCAGGGGCCGCTGCACAGCTGGAGCCTCAGCATGAGCTTCGCGAGCGCCGGCCGCCGTCTGCGCGGCCTCTACCGGGGCCGCTTCCGCGGCATCGAGGTCCTGCGCCGCGGCTACTCCCCGCGGATCGTCGCCGCCAGGGTGCTCGGCTCGCGCGGCGACGACGAGGTCACCGGGCCCGAGCTCGAGGAACGCCTCGGCCTCGACAGCACCTGGGCCTACTTCAGCGTCCGCACCGCCGCCGGGGTGCAGGCCGAGCCCGACCTCAGCCACACCGCGCCCCCGCCCGGCTCGGGCGAAGCCGGCGGCACCGGCACCGGCGCCTCCCCCGGTCCCGCCGGCCCCTCCCCCGGTCCCGCCGGCGGGACCGGCGCCGAATAGGCGCGCCGCCCGGCGGCGGGGCAGGGATGCCCCGCCCCCTCCCGCCCGGCAGACGGGCGCCGCCGCGCGGACGATCACCAACCCCTCCCCCGCGTAGGCTGTCCGCGGTGTCCGCCCCCCTTCTCCTCGCCGACGTCCCCTGGCTGCTCTACCGGGCGTTCTTCGCCCTGCCCCGCTCGATCGACGACGGCCGGGGCCACCCCGTCAACGCGCTGCTGGGCACCGTCAACGCCCTGCTCTCCGCCGCCCAGGCGCGGCCGCCGCGCGCCGTCGCCGCCTGCCTGGGTGCCGAGCAGGCCGCCTACCGGGTCGAGCTCTACCCGCCCTACCACGCCCACCGCGACCCCATGCCGGCCGAGCTCGCCTGGCAGTGGCGGCGCGCCCCCGAGCTGCTCGCCGCCCTCGGCTGGGCGGTCGACTCCAGCGAGGACCTGGAGGCCGACGACGTCATCTTCTCCCACGCCCGCCACGAGGCCGCCGGCGGCGGGCGGGCGCTGCTGGTGACGGGCGACCGCGACCTCTTCCAGGCCGTCTCGGCGAGCGTCGCCATCCTCGAGCTCGCCCGCGACGGCGGCGCCACCGAGATCGGACCGCGAGAGGTCCGCGCCCGCTACGGGATCGGACCGGAGCTGGTCCCCGACTTCATCGCCCTCCGCGGCGACCCCTCCGACGGCCTGCCCGGGGCGCCCGGGATCGGCGCCAAGACCGCCGCCGAGCTGCTGCGCCGCCACGGCTCGCTGGAGGGCGCCCTGGCGGCCGTCCGCACGGCACCGGCGTCGTGCGGCGAGCGACCCCGGGTGGTGGCCGCCCTCGGCGAGAACGCCGAGCAGCTGCTCGCCTTCAAGCGGATCGCGACGCTCGTCGAGATCGACCTCCCCCTCCCCCCCGACCGGCCGACCGACCACTCCGGCGGGGCCGCCGCCGCACGGGCCCTCGGGATGCGGCGGCTGGCCGAGCGGCTCGAGCAGCTGGCTTGAGCGCCGGAGACACGATCCGGCGAGCCCCTCCGGCGACGACGCCCGACCCGGGCCGGCATCGATCGACGGGGCGGCGCAGCTCAGGGGCGCTTTAGGTGTTGGGGCTTAGGTGGGTGCAGAGATGGCAGGCTCCAGGCACGGCGCGATCGACGGCGCCCAAACCCGGGTGACGCGGCGGGGGCTGCTGCGCGCGGCCGCCGCCGGCGGCGCCGGCCTGGCGCTCTCGGGCGGCCTCGCCGAGCTCATCGCCGGCGCCCTCGCCGGCGGCGGCCCCACCCCCCCGGGGCTGCCGCGCTGGCGCAGCCGTCCCGACCTGCGCATACCCGCCCTCGCCGTCCTGCGCGACGACCCCGCCGCCTCGCGCGACCCGATCTTCGTCGCCCCCTACAACGCGCCCGGCGGCGCCCAGGCCGGCGCCGTCATCGCCGACGCCCACGGCGAGGCCATCTGGGAGAACCCCCTGGCCGACCGCGTCACCACCGACTTCCGCGTCCAGCGCTACCGCGGCGCCCCCGTCCTGACATGGTGGGAGGGCAGCATCGAGCTCGGCCACGGCGTCGGCGAATACGTCATCGCCGACGCCGCCTACCGGCCGATCCGCCGCGTCCAGGCCGCCCGGGGGCTGCGCGGAGACCTCCACGAGTTCGTCGTCACGCCCCAGGACACCGCCCTGCTGACGAGCTACGTCGTCAAGGACGCCGACCTCTCCTCCGTCGGCGGCCCCCGCAAGGGCACCATCCAGGACGCCATCTTCCAGGAGATCGATCTCGCCAGCGGACGGCTCCTCCTGGAGTGGCACAGCCTCGACCACATCCCCCTCGCCGAGTCCTACGCCCCGGTCGGCGCCGACTGGGACTACTTCCACATCAACTCCGTCGACCTCGACGGCGACGGCGACCTCCTGATCTCCGGGCGCAGCACCCACGCCCTCTACAAGATCGCCCGCCACTCCGGCGACATCCTCTGGCGCCTCGGCGGCCGCTACGGCGACTTCACCCTGGGCGCCGGCACCCAGTTCGCCTGGCAGCACGACGCCCGCCGCCAGCCCGACGGGACGCTGAGCGTCTTCGACAACGGCGCCACCCCCGCCGTCGAGCCCCGCTCGCGGGGCCTCATCATCGCCGTCGACGAGCAGGCCATGACGGCGGGCCTCGTCCACCAGTACACCCATCCCGGGGTGCTCGCCGGCAGCCAGGGCAGCGTCCAGCTGCTGGGCAACGGCAACGTCTTCGTCGGCTGGGGCGAAGTCCCCCGGGTCTCCGAGTTCGCCCGCGACGGGCGCCTGTTGTTCGACGCCATCCTCGGCCGCAACTACGAGTCCTACCGCGCCTTCCGCCTCCCCTGGACCGGGCGGCCGGCGGACGCCCCCGCGCTCGCCCTCGGGGGCGGACCGGACGGGGCGGCGGTCGCCTACGCCAGCTGGAACGGGGCCACCGAGGTCAGCGCCTGGCAGCTCCTCGCCGGCGCCGGCGAGCACGACCTGCGGCCCGTCCTCCGGGTCGCCGCCGACGGCTTCGAGACCTCCCTGCGCACGCCCCGGCGGGCCGGGCCGAGCTTCGCCGTGCGCGCCCTCGACGCCGGCGGCGCGACGCTCGGCCAGTCGCGCACCGTCGCAGCCTGAGACGCCTCCGGCGTCGCATCCGCCCGGCGCCCGCGGGCGACCCGAGCGTCACCGCCGGCCGCGCCCTTGCAAGGATGCGCCCTCGCCGCCCGCAAGCGATGCACCACAGACGCCATCGTTCTACCCTTTAGCGATGGCGCTCAGTCACGCGCAAGTTGGCGCGATGTCGTATGGACGCGACCGCAAACGCTTCCTGCTCGGCATCGCCGCCGGTCTGGTCGCGATCGCGGTGGCGCTCGTCGTCGTCGTCCTCGTTCTCTCCGGCGTCTCCCTCGCCAGCGATCCCAGCGCCCTGGCGCGGGTCAGCGTGGGGTCGCTCGGGGGCACCGTGCAGCGCATCCAGGCCTTCGGGCCCGACGGCCACCCGGTGCCCCTGGCGATCCACGACGACCGCATCACCCCCCTGCGCCCCCTGCACCCCGGCGAGGAGGTCTCCGTCGACGTCACCGTCAAGCGCCCCGCCTGGCTGGGCTGGGCGCTCGGCGCCCACAAGACCGAGCACCTCACGTTGCGGGCGCCGACGGCGCAGGTCACGGCCCACTGGATGACGGTGCCCGCCGGCTCCGTCGTGCGGGTCCGCTTCGACCAGCCCGTCAGGGCCGTCGCCTACGGCGACGCCGGCGGCCTCGCCCACCACGCCCTCGGCGGCTCGCGGAGCTCCGTCGCCCTCGGCGCCCAGCCGGCGACGGGCAGCATCCTCATCGCCGCCGCCCCCCGCGCCTGGGAGACCGTCGGCAAGCCCACCCAGGTCAGCTGGTTCCCGCCGTCGCGCTCGCCGGTGATGGCCACGATCCCCGCCGCCGGCAGCGACATCGGGCCGACGACCAAGCTCTACCTGACCTTCTCCGAGCCCGTCTCGCAGGCCCTCGGCTCGGCCCGGCCCCAGGTGACCCCCGCCACGCCCGGGCACTGGGTGGAAGTCAACAGCCACACCCTCGCCTTCGCCCCCACCGGGCTCGGCGCCCCCCTGGCCTCGACCCTGCGCGTCCAGCTCCCCCAGCCCGTCGCCGTGACCTCGGGCGGGGGCGGCGCCCTGACGACCACCAGCCAGGTCCAGTGGACGGTGCCGCCCGGCTCCACGCTGCGTCTGCAGCAGCTGCTCGCCCAGGCCGGCTACCTGCCGCTCGACTGGAGGGCCTCCGGCGAAGAAGTCCCCCGCAACCAGCGCGCCGAGGCCCAGGCCGCCGTCGAACCCCCCGCCGGAAGCTTCTCCTGGCGCTACCCCGACATCCCCCACCAGCTGGTCGCGATGTGGGCGCCGGGCCAGTACGGGGCGATGACCAAGGGCGCCATCATGAAGTTCGAGAACGAAAACGGCCTCACCGTCGACGGCGAAGCCGGGCCCAGCGTCTGGCGGGCCCTGCTCATCTACGCCCTCGCCAATCGGCACCTGGGCAGCGGCTACAGCTACGTCTACGTCCACCGCGAAGTCCCCGAGACCATGACCCTCTGGCACGACGGCCACATCGTCGAGAGCTCGCCCGCCAACACCGGCATCGCCGGCGCCGAAACCGAACTCGGGACCTTCGAGGTCTTCGAGCACATCCCCGAAGGGACCATGAGCGGCACCAACCCCGACGGCTCCCACTACGAAGACCCCGGGATCAAATGGATCAGCTACTTCAACGGCGGCGACGCCCTGCACAACTTCGACCGGGCCTCCTTCGGGACGCCGCAGAGCCTGGGGTGCGTCGAGCTGCCGCTGGAAGCCGCGGCGGAGGAGTGGCCGTATACCGGGATCGGGACGCTGGTCACGATCGAAACCTGAGGGCGACTGCCGCGGGCGGCGGTGGGGTACGGGACCGATCTCTGCAGCCAGCATTCGTGCCGACCGATCGTCGGCGCTCGAGAGCACGCGGCCGCGTGGAAGCAGATGTTCGACGCGAGCTGTCTTGCGGTCGTAGGAGAGCTCATCCCCCCAATTCTCGGAGAGCGCTCTCCTACCGAGCTCGTAATCGCCCAGACATCCCCAACCCGACCATGCTTCGCGGCGTCCGCGCCGCGGGTTCCAGTACCGTCTGGCCGTGGCGCAACGGGTTTCGAAGAACGCGAAGCAGGCCGAGGCGTACCGGCACGAGGAGCGAGCGTTGCTGCGTCCTGACGTCGGCACGCAGGCGCAGTTCAAGCAGCGCAAGCCGCCGAAGACCTACCGGTACGACTCGTCGCTCTCACCGACGCTCAATTGGGACGGCCAGAATCCCGCCCGTGAGCTTGGCGAGTGGCTGCTCGCGCAGATCGAGGAAGCGTCCAAGCTCGATCCTCCGCACCGCTTCGGCGAGCCGCGAGCGTTCGGAGGCGTCGAGATCTCCGGCCTTGCCGACGCGGTCTCGCGGCTGAAGGCGCTCTCTGGTCCGTTTCTCGAGTGGGCCGGGAAGGCTGAGCGACTGTCGTTCGACGTGCCCACGCTGCCCCTGTTCGTGCACGAGCGACTCTCGACGAAGGCGATCCTCGAGACGCTTGGCGGCCACACGCGCGACCGGCAGACGGAGCTTCAGCTGTTTGCCGATCCGCAGCTCCCGCTCCACGAACAGCTCGAGGCATACGAGCACAAGGGCGGCTGGGTCAACCGAATGATCCTGGGGGATTCACTCGTGGTCATGAACAGTCTGCTCGAGTACGAGGGTCTTGGCGACCAGGTGCAGATGATCTACATCGATCCGCCCTATGGAGTGAAGTTCGGCTCAAACTTTCAACCGTTCGTGCGAAAGCGCGAAGTCAAGGACAACGACGACAGCTCCATGACGCGCGAGCCCGAGATGGTGAAGGCATACCGTGATACGTGGGAGCTGGGGCTGCACTCATACCTGACATACCTACGTGATCGTCTGTTCGTAGCGCGCGATCTGTTGACACCGTCTGGAAGTGTGTTCGTACAAATCTCGAGCGAGAACCTGCACCATGTCCGTGAGGTTCTGGACGAAGTCTTTGGAGCGGAGAACTGCGCCTCCCTCATCTCGTTTGCCAAGACTGGGGCAAGAGCAACAAAGCTTCTCAGCGGTGGTTTCGACTATCTCTTGTGGTACGCGAAGAATCTTCATAACGTCAAGTACAGAGCCCTTTTCCGGCCCAAGGACGTATCCACGTTCAAGAGCTACAAGTACGTCGAGATCGATGACAGCTATCGGCCACTTACCTCCGACGAGAGATCTGGGTCAACGCCGCTCCCGGAGGGCGCCCGGGTGTTTCAGATCAGCAACCTGGCCGCGCAGGACCCGGGTCCACCAGACCAGAGGGTGTACACACTCAACGGGGTGCCCTACGACTGCGGCCCTGGAAAGCATTGGAAGACTTCGAATCCGCGTGGGATTAACCGTCTCGTGAACGCACGGCGCATCATCCCGCTGGGGAAGCAACTGAACTTCAAGCGCTATCTGGACGACTTTCCGGCCGTGCCAATCGACAGTCTCTGGAACGACACCGGAAGTGCTGGATACTCGGCAACGGACCCAAAGCTCTACGTCGTTCAGACCGACACAGAGGTCATCCGACGTTGCATGCTAATGACAACCGATCCCGGAGATCTCGTACTCGATCCTACGTGTGGCTCTGGGACAACGGCGTACGTCGCAGAGCAATGGGGTCGGCGGTGGATAACAACGGACACTTCACGCGTGCCGCTAGCGTTGGCACGTCAACGGCTCCTCACCGCCACCTATCCGTACTACGAGCTCCAAGAGCCCGAACGTGGACCGGCAGGAGGATTTGTCTATCGACGTCGCAAGAACAAGAAGGGTGAAGAGCTCGGCGGGATCGTCACGCACATGACGTTGAAGGCGATCGCCAACGACGAGCCGCCTGCAGAGGAGGTGCTCGTCGACCGGCCCGAGAGCGATTCCAAAATAACCCGCGTGAGCGGACCGTTCGTCGTTGAGGCAACTATCCCCACGCCGCTTGATGCCGACGGCGAAGATGAGCAGTCGTCTGATGGTGCACAAGGTGCCGACGGGTCCTTTACCGACCGAATGCTCGAAGTACTGCGTCGCGCCCCGGTGCTGCACCTCTGGGGCAAGGCGATCACGCTCAAGAACGTTCGCCCGCCCGCGAAGTCGTTGACACTTTCGGCCGAGGCGGCGCTTGATCCAGATGAGACCCTCGTCGCGCTTCTGTTCGGGCCGGAGAACGGCGCCATCTCCGAGAAGCTCGTGTTCGAGGCGGCACGCGAGGCATACGCGCGCAGCTATGAGCAGCTGATCGTGATCGGCTTCGCGATCGAAGCCGGTGCGCGGACGCTTCTTGAGAGCTGCGACAACCTGGTCGGCATTCCGGCCAGCTATGTGCAAGCAACCCCCGACGTTGTCATGGGAGACCTGCTGAAGACCATGCGTTCGAGCCAGATCTTCTCAGTGGCCGGCCTTCCCGACGTCGGGCTCAGAAAGCTGCCACCCGAGGAGAAGGGCGGCCCGCCGCGCTACCAAGCCGAGCTGCGCGGCCTGGACGTCTTCGATCCCACCACGATGCGCGCTGACCACCGCGACGGCAACGACGTTCCTGCCTGGCTGCTCGATACCGACTATAACGAGCTGTGCTTCCACGTCTCGCAGGCGTTCTTCCCGCGGACGAGCGCCTGGGACAGCCTCAAGCGTGCACTCAAGGGCGAGTTTGAGGACTCTGTTTGGGAGCACCTGGCCGGAACGACCAGCGCTCCGTTCCTGGCCGGCGAGACCGGAAGGATCGCGGTCAAGGTGATCGATGATCGCGGCAATGAGCTGCTGGTGGTGAAGAGCATCGACGAGGCGCGATGACAGACGCCTCGTCCTTCGAGGTAGGGGAGCCGATCCTCTCCTCGCCGTTTGCCGAGCCTGGCGAGCACTGGTGGATCGAAGAGGGGAGCCTGCCCGAGCGGCGTCCGGGCCGGCGGCCCGCCGGTTACTTCTACCGTGATCCGGCCGCGCTGCCCGCCGAAGGTGACGGCATCATCCGGGGCGAGTGGGTCGAGCTCGAGCTCGTCAACCTGATCCGTGAGCGTCTCGCGGCTTGGCGCGGCGGTTATCCGGGCGTCACGCGCACGACGCTCGAGCTCCTTGAGTACTGGAAGCGCGAGGGCAGGCAGACGCCGCTCTTCTTCGCCCAGCTGGAGGCGGCGGAGACGGTGATCTTTCTGACTGAGGGCCGCTCCGATCTCCGCCAGGGCGTCGAGGTGCCGCCCGAGGACGGCAGCGACCTTCTGCGTTATGCGTGCAAGATGGCCACGGGGTCGGGCAAGACCAC
>DATKPO010000082.1:0-38878 GCA_035524055.1 Solirubrobacteraceae bacterium | reverse complement strand
TATCCCGGCCGCCGCTACTACGGCGGCTGCGAGTGGGTGGACGTCTCCGAGCAGCTCGCCATCGACCGCGCCAAGGCCCTCTTCGGCGCCGAGCACGCCAACGTCCAGCCCCACTCCGGCGCCCAGGCCAACACCGCCGTCTACCACGCCCTGCTGACGCCCGGCGACACCATCATGGGGCTCTCCCTCGCCCACGGCGGCCATTTGACGCACGGCATGAAGATCAACGTCTCCGGGCGGCTCTATGACATCGCCGCCTACGAGGTCGACCGCGAGAGCAGCCTCATCGATATGGACGAGGTCGCCCGCATCGCCCGCGAGCGGCGCCCCAAGCTGCTGTTGGCCGGCTGGTCCGCCTATCCGCGACAGCTCGACTTTGCGCGCTTCCGCGAGATCGCCGACGAAGTCGGCGCCCTTTTGATGGTCGACATGGCCCACTTCGCCGGGCTCGTCGCCGCCGGGCTGCACCCCAACCCCGTCGAGTACGCCGACGTCGTCACCACCACCACCCACAAGACCATCGGCGGCCCCCGCGCCGGGCTCATCCTCTGCCGCGCAGACTACGCCAAGAAGATCGACTCCGCCGTCTTCCCCGGCCAGCAGGGCGGGCCCCTGGAGCACGTCATCGCCGCCAAGGCCGTCGCCCTGCGCATCGCCAAAAGCCAGCTCTTCCGCGAGCGCCAGCAGCGCACCCTCGAGGGCGCCCGCATCCTCGCCGAGCAGCTCCTGCTCGCCGGGCACGGCGTCAAGGTCCTCAGCGGCGGGACCGACGTCCATCTCGTGCTTGTCGACCTCCGCGACGCCCGGCCCGAGTGCAGCGGGCGCGAAGCCGAGGACCGCCTCCACGACATCGGCATCACCGTCAACCGCAACGCCGTCCCCTTCGACCCCCGCCCGCCCATGGAAGCCTCCGGGCTGCGCATCGGCACCCCCGCGTTGGCAACCCGCGGGCTGCAGATCGAGGACTTCCGCGAGGTCGGCGAGATCATCGCCGCCGCCCTCACCCCCGGGTTCGCCGAGCGCGCCGGCGAGCTGCGCGAGCGCGTGGGGGAGATAGTGCGGCGCCACCCGCTTTACGCGGGGCTTGGGGCCGGATAGCTGCTCCGGTAACTCGGAATAGAGGCTCCGGCAACTCGGAATAAGGCGTCCGCCAGCGGATTGCGATGCGCCGCCAACGCCGCCATCCGACGCCGGCGCCTGCGATGCTTTGGGCGCCCCGATGCACCCCACCGAGCTAGACGCGCTGTACGCCTTCCTCGCGGCCGCCGTCGTGACCGCCCTGCTGACGCCGCTCACGATGCGGCTCGCCCGGGCGCTCGGCGCCGTCGACCAGCCGCGCCAGCGCGGGCTCGCCGAGCGGCCCACCCCCCTGCTCGGCGGGCTCGCCATCTTCGCCGGCGCCCTCGTCGCCGGGCTCCTCTGGCTGCCCGACGAACGCGCCTGGCACGGGGTGCTCATCGCCGCCGCCGTCATCGTCCTCGTCGGGGCGCTCGACGACCGCCTCGAGCTGCCCCCGCTGGCCAAGCTCGCCGGGCAGGTCCTCGCCGCGCTCATCGTCGTCCACTACGGCGTCGAAGTCGAACGGATCCGGCTGCCCTTCGTCGGGCTCCTCTCCTTCCCCAACGCCGGCGGCGCCATCACCGTCGTCGGGCTCGTCGCCATCATGAACGTCGTCAACTTCTCCGACGGCGTCGACGGGCTCGCCGCCGGGGTCTGCGCCATCATCGCCGCCGCGCTGGCCGTCATCGCCTTCAGCCTCCAGCGCGACGCCCCCGGGGTGCTCGCCGCGCTCATCGCCGGCGCCTCGCTGGGCTTCCTCGTCCACAACTTCCCGCCCGCCCGCAGCTTCATGGGCGACTGCGGCGCCAACCTCCTCGGGCTGCTCATGGGCTGCCTCGCCGTCGAGGGCGCCGTCAAGACCGAAGTCGTCCTCTCCTTCGTCATCCCCCTCATCCTCCTCGCCGTGCCCTTCCTCGACACCACCTTCGTCGTCCTCAAGCGGCTGAAGTACCGGCGGCCCATCTACGCCTCCGACAGCGAGCACTTCCACCACCGCATGGCCCGCATCGGCTTCTCCCGGCGGCGCACCATCGCCTACCTCTACGCCTGGACCATCATGCTCGCCGGCCTCGCCCTCGCCCTGCGCTTCGTCCCCTACAGCGACCACAAAGGCCACTACTACCTCGGCTGGAGCCTGCTCGTCGCCGGCATCGGGCTGCTCGTCCTCGCCGCCAGCGTATACCTTGTCTACGTGCTCGAGATCCTCAAGTTCCGGCGCCTGGACGCCATCCGCCTGCGCCGCCTGCGCCCCGAGGCCACCCCCGTCGAGATCGAGCAGGACGTCACCAGCGACCTCGAGACAGGCGAGTTCCAGACCGTCTCGTGAGGGGGCCCAAGACCCGTCCGGCGAGGAGGCTCGCCCTCGTCCTCGCCCTGCTCGTCGCCGTGGCCTTCCCCGCATCCGCCGGCGCCCTGATCGTGGGAGTCGGCGACCAGCAGCCCTACATGTTCCAGGACGCCCGCTTCCAGGCCCTCGGCATCCACTACTCCCGGCTCAGCATCGGCTGGAACATCCTCCAGAGCCGTCCCGAAGCCCGCGCCCTGGGTCGCTGGCTGGCCTCCGCCCGCGCCGCCGGCGTCCATCCCCTGATCGCCTTCGAACACTCCTGGATGCGCGGCCGCCACCGCCAGCTCCCCAGCCCCGCCCAGTTCGCCGCCCAGTTTCGCAGGCTCCACGCCCGCTACCCATGGGTCAGCGAATTCGCCGCCTGGAACGAGGCCAACTACTGCGGCCAGCCCACCTGCCGCCACGCGCCTACCGTCGCCGCCTACTACCGCCAGATCCGCGCCGCCTGCCCCACCTGCACCGTCCTCGGCGCCGAGCTCCTCGACGAACCCAGCATGGTCGGCTGGCTGCGCAGCTTCCGCCACGCCCTGCGCCGCGAACCCCAGGTCTGGGGCCTGCACAACTACCTCGGCGCCAACCGCCTCCGGGCCGGCTCCACCGAGGCCCTCCTGCGCGCCACCTCCGCCCCCGTCTGGTTCACCGAGACCGGCGGCGTCGTCGCCCGCCACGGCCCCCACCGCCATCACGGCTTCCCCGAAAGCCCCAGCCACGCCGCCAAGGTCACCGAATTCATCTTCCACCGCCTCGCCCGGCTCAGCGGCCGCATCGCCCGCGTCTACCTCTACCAGTGGCAGGCCGGCAGCTTCCCCCGCGAGCCCTGGGACTCCGCCCTGATCGCCCTCGACGGCAAGCCCCGTCCCGCCTTCTCCGTGCTCGTCCGCGAGCTGCACCAGCTCGGGCAGCTGCCGGAAACGGCCGCCGCCAGGGCCCTGCTCGCCTCCGCCACCCGAGTGTTGCGATCGCGTTAGCGCGCCCGCCCCGCGTGCAGCCGTCCCGCCTGCCCAATACGCTATGCACGCCATGTCAGAGGGGGCGGACGCAGGGTTGCGTGCCCCGCCCCCGAACGTGAACGAAGCCGCGCCGCTCCCGTTCTGTCTGTGACGGGCCCCCAGCGACATGCGACTCCCCAGCTTCCGCAAATCCCCACCGGCCGCCGCGCCAGCGGCGTTCGACGCCGCCCAGCTCGACGGCCGACGGGTGCTGATCCTCTCCGCCGACGTCGGCGAGGGCCACGCCGCAGCTGCACGCGCCCTGGCCGAGCAGCTCGGGGTCACCGCCCCCGACGCCGAGGTCGCCGTCATCGACGGCCTCGCCGCCATGGGCCGCGTCCTGCGCCAGGTCGTCCAGGACGGCTACCGCGTCCAGCTGCGCTTCCTCCCCTGGAGCTACAGCATCGTCTACTGGCTGCTCGAGCACGTCGCCCCCGTCCGCTGGCTGACACGCCTCCAGCTCTGGGCGTTCGGCTCCCGCCCGCTCGCTCGGCGCATCGCCGAATACGACCCCGACGTCGTCGTCTCCACCTACCCCGCCGTCACCGTCGTCCTCAGCCGCCTCCGCCGCCGCGGGATCGTCACCTGCCCCACCGTCGCCACCATCACCGACCTCACCGGCCTCTTCTTCTGGGCCCAGCCCGGCATCGACATGCACCTCGTCATGTACGGCGAGTCCCTGAAGCCCGTCGAGCGGATCGCGGGGGCGGGCAGCGCGCGGCTCGTCCGGCCCCTCATCTCCGCCGAGTTCCTGCGCCCCCGCTGCCCCCTGCAGACCCGCGCCGCCCTCGGGCTGCCCCAGGACGGCCGCATGGTCGTCGTCTCCGGCGGCGGCTGGGGAGTCGGCGACATCGAGGGCGCCGTCAGCGAGCTCTCCCGCGTGCCCGACATCTCCAGCATCGTCTGCCTCGCCGGCTACAACGACCAGCTCCGCGACCGGCTCACCCACGCCTTCGCCGGCGAGCCCCGCGTCCACGTCTACGGGTTCACCGACAAGATGCCCCAGCTCCTCGCCGCCGCCGACGCCCTCGTCCACTCCACCGGCGGCGTCACCTGCCTCGAGGCCAAGGCCACCGGCACCCCCGTCGTCTCCTACGGCCTGCCCGTCGGCCACGCCCGCCTGAACACCCGCGCCATGGCCGACCTCGAGCTCCTGCGCCTCGCCAACGACACCCGCGAGCTCTGCGACCACGTCCAGGCCAGCTTCCACGAACGGGCCGCCGCTCGCATGCCCCCCGCCGCCCACGCCGCGAACGACGGGGGAGGGGCGACCATCGCCGCCGCGCCTCCCGCCGCCGCGCCTCCCGCCGCCGCGCCTCCCGCTGCCGCGCCTCCCGCCGCCGGGCACATCGACGCAGAGCACCCCGACGCCGCCGACATCGTGCTCGGGACGCCCCGGCGCGTGCGGCCAATCCCCGCCTGGCGCCTGAAGCTCATCGCCCTCTCCGCCCAGCTGCTGCTGCTGCTCGGCGTCGGCACCTGGACGCTCTCCACCGACGAGGTCGCCGCCCTCGCCAAGGACGTCCTCAACGTCCACGCCCTCGAACGCCTGCCCACCACCCGGCCCGACGTCGCCCTCGTCGTCCGCGCCGCCGGCGCCCACCAGGCGCTGCTCCTCGCCGACGAGCTCTCCGCCAAGGGAATTCACGCCTCCTTCGCCGACGGCGGCGGCCACACCCAGGCGACCATCCTCGCCCTGCGCTCCCACGGAGACACGTTGCTGCCCGAAGAGCCCACCGACAAAAGCTTCCTGCGCTGGCTGCACACCCGCGGCGTCCTCAGCGGCCAGGCCCACGCCCTCGGGCTGCACCACCACTTCTACTTCCTCGAACCCCGCGGCGGGCCCACCGTCGGCCAGATGCTGCTCGCCGCCACCACCGGCGCCGTCCCCGTCCACGGGGCCCTGCGGCTCAGCGCCACCGCCCAGCTGCCTCAGCGGCGAGCCCCGCGCGCCGGCGACGTCCTCGTCCTCGAAGCCTCCGGCTCCTGCACCGCCTCCGTGCGAGGCATAGAGCGCACCGTCGCCCGCCTCGGCGCCGACCGGCTCTCGGCCGAGCCGCTCTCCGCGCTGGCCGGCGCCCCCTCCTCCGGCGCGTCCTCCTCCGGCTCCGGCTCCGCCTGATCCGCCCCCGCCGGCCCGTGCTCGGCTTCCAGCAGCGCCACCAGCAGCGGCGACCGCGCCAGGACGACCGCCCCCACGATCAGCACCGCCAGCGACAGCGCCAGCGGCGCGCCGCTCAGCGGCGTGTCCGTGAAGCGCTCCCCGAGCAGCACCGGGGCCAGGATCACCGGGATCGCCGTCTGGATCACGAACACCACCGGCGCCACCTGGATCGCAGGGCGCGACTGCAGCGCGCTCATCTCGCTCGTCGCCGCGATCACCGACGCGATCCCCGTCGCGATCGCCCACGCCACCGCGAAGCCGATCCGACCGTTTGCCAGGTCGTCGACCACCAGCTTCGTCGCCACCCCGCTCCAGCCGAACGCCAGCCCCGCGCCCACCATCGTCACGCCCGTCGAGGGACGGTGGAACAGCGTCAGCATTATGTACGGCAGCAGGCTCGCCACCGCCAGGCCGCCCAGCACCAGCGTCAACACCGCATAGTCGGCGTGCGACGTCGTGTTCGGCGGCGCGCACAACGCCGCCCCGATCACCCCCGCCACGATCGCGCCGACCGCCACATGCTCCGTGCGGCCCGCCCGCTCCCCGAGCAGCCGCTCGCCGACCGCCAGCAGCACCAGCAGGCCCGACGCCATCGCCGGCTGCACCAGGATCAGCGGCGCCAGCGACAGAGCCAGCAGCTGCAGCGGCCAGCCCAGCATCGACAGGCCCGTCCCGAACAGCCACCGCGACTGTTTGACCAGACGCCGCATCAGCCCCGGCCGCAGATATTCGTCACTGTGCGTCTGGCGCGCGTCCAGCGCCTGCAGCGCGACCCCCAGGCTGTAGAACGTCGCCGCGCCCGTCGCGGCCAGAACTCCGAGGATCGTTTCGAACATGCCCGCCCCCGATGATCGCAGCCTCGCCGCCGTCCGGCTGGCCGGCGGGTCGCTCGTTGGTGCCGCGATCCTTCACGCCCTGCCGGCTTTGGCGTTCTACTCGCGCCACCTGCGCCATCGGCTTGGGGTGGAGACGGAGGTCAGCTGGGGCGGCCTCGCGGCGAGTGGGGCCGAGGGAGGCGGCGCCTGGGGGGGCGGCGCCTGGGGGGGCGGTGCCGGGGATGACCGCGCCGGGGAGGACCGTGCCGGGGATGACCGCGCCGGCCCCCGAGCTGGCTGCGCCCTGACATTCGACGACGGGCCCCATCCCCGGGGCACCCCCGCCGTGCTCGACGCCCTCGCCGCCGCCGGCGCCCACGCCACCTTCTTCCTCGTCGGCGAGCAGGTCCAGCGCAATCCCGGGCTCGCCGCCGAGATCGCCGCCGCCGGGCACGGCATCGCCCTGCACTGCCACCGCCACCGCAACCTCCTGCGGCTCGGCCCCCGCCAGACACGCGCCGACATCCTGCGCGCCCAGGCCATCGTCGAGGACGCCACCGGGCGCCCCATCGCCCTCTACCGGCCGCCCTACGGGATCCTCAACGCCACCGCCCTCGCCTGCGCCCGCCGGCGCGGCTGGCGCACCCTGCTCTGGAGCCACTGGGGACGCGACTGGGAGGCCCGCGCCACACCCGACTCGATCGCCGCCCAGGTCACCTCCGGCGTCCGGCCCGGGGCGGTGCTGCTGCTCCACGACGCCGACGACTACAGCGCGCCCGGCTCCTGGCGGCGCACCGTCGCCGCCCTGCCCCGCGTCCTCGACGTCCTCGCCGAGCAGGGGCTGGCGACGATCTCGCCGTGAGTTTCCCCGCCCGCCACGACGTCGCGTCCTGGGCGGCGATCTGCGCCGCCCTCCACTCCCCCGGTTAACATCGCTCGCTTGGCCGTTTCCTCCACGACACCCGAGCCCGCCGCGCTCGCGCCGGGGCTGCCCGCCGGGGCCGCCGCGGCCGTGCCGGCCGCCGGGACCTCATCCGCCGCCCAGGTGTCCTCCGCCGCCGCCGCCGTCCGTCCGCGCTGGTGGGGAGAGCTGCTCATCATCGCCTGGCTCGCCTGGCTGTATGACATCATCAACGACTTCGCCCCCGTCCGCGTCCAGGCCGCGCTCGCCCACGGACGCGGCATCCTGCGCCTCGAGCACAGCCTCGGCATCTCGCCCGAGCTCGCGCTCAACCGCTGGCTCAGCGCCCACCAGACGCTCGGCGCCGTCCTCTCCTACTACTACGACAACGCCCACTTCGCCGTCACCTTCGGCCTGCTCGGGTGGCTCTGGCTCAAGCGCGCCGACATCTACCGGCCGCTGCGCAACTCGCTCGTCGCCGTCAACCTCGTCGGGATGCTCGTCTTCTGGCGCTACCCCGTCGCCCCGCCCCGGCTGCTGGCGTCGAGCGGCTTCACCGACGTCGTCGCCGCCTCCCACACCCTCGGGTCATGGCACACCGGCAGCCTCGCCGCCGACGCCGACCAGTACGGCGCCATGCCCTCCCTGCACATCGCCTGGGCCGTCTGGTGCACCCTCGTCGTCTGGCGCCTCACCGAGAACGTCCCCGCCCGGGTGGTGGCCGTGCTCTACCCCTGCCTCACGGCGTTCGCCGTCCTGGCCACCGGGAACCACTATCTGCTCGACCTCCTCGGGGGTCTCGCGACCCTCGCCCTCGCGCTCCTGCTCGCCCGGGCATGGTCCGTGGCCGATGTCACAAACTTGTTACGAAGTCGCCGAGCCTGTACACTTCCCGGCGGCCGCCACAGACCGTAATCGAGGGGATTGACGAGTCTGCCGCGTGAACGCGCGCGGGCCTGCCTATCTGTAGGGTGGCCAGCCCAACCCGACATGCCCGATCAACCAGCGAGAATCGCCAGCCGGCCCGTGCCCGGCCAACCCAGCATCGCGGTCCAGGCCTCACCGCCAGGGTACTCCTCCACAGGAGCCCGTGGCGCAGGTCTGCCTGCGCTGCTGCGCCACCTCGACGTTCTCATCGTCGTCATCGCCGCGCCCCTCGCCATCGTCCTCGGTGCGCCCGCCCTGGGCTGCCTGCTCGGCGCCGTCGCCTGGGTCCTGCAGACGGTGCTCGCCAAGACCGACAAGCGTCTCATCCGCCGGGCGAGCGAGCCCCGCACCCAGCTCGGGCTGAACATCGCCGAGGCCTTCGGACGCATCTGGCTGCTCGCCGGCGCCATCATCCTCGCCGCCGTCGTCGGCGGGCGCTCCGACGGCCTGGCCTGCGCGCTGATCGTCTTCGCCGCCTACACCGTCGCCTTCGTCATCCGCGTCCTCTCCGGCCCGCCCGCGCGTCCCGCCGGCGCATCCGCGCGAGGAGCCCTGCGATGAGCCGCCCAGCACGATCGAAGGACCGTCGGTGAGTGCCGCCGCGGCAGTCGCCGGGCGCGAGCCGATCGCCCCCGGGGGACCGATCCCGCCGGGCGAGCCCAGGCGCGGCCTCGCGGGGATGAGCAAGAAACGCAAGATCCTCTGGGGGATCCTGGCGGTCTACATCCTCGGCTTCGTCGTCTTCGGCCTCGCCTTCGGCGTCAAGGCCCACCGCAACGAAAGCTTCGACGTCGTCGGCGGCTTCCACCTGGAAACCTGGGTTCACCTGTTCGGGCCGATCAACTTCGACAAGGGCGTCCTCTTCCTCCTGATGGCCGCCGCCATCACGGTCGGCGTCGTTGTCTGGACCTCGCGCAACATGAGCCTCAAGCCCGGCCGCCTGCAGACCGTCGTCGAATGGATCTACACCCTGGCCCTGAGCATGACGCGCGACAACATGGACGAGGAGATGACACAGCGCTGGTTCCCGCTGGTCTTCACCCTGTTCGTCTTCATCCTCGTCACCAACCTCATCGGCTACATCCCGCTGCCGGTGGACAGCGCCGAGACGTTCAACCTCTTCGGCGTCCACGTCCCCGCCTTCCAGATCTACGCCGCCGACACCAACCTCGCCATCCCGCTGCTGCTCGCCCTCGGCGTCTTCATCGCCTACAACGTCGAAGGCGTCCGCCACCACGGCTTCTTCGGCTACATCAAAAGCCTCGTCCCCGCCGGCCTCAGCGGCGGGATGCTCATCTTCATGTACCCCCTGGAGATCCTCTCCAACTTCCTGCGCCTCATCTCGTTGACCGTCAGGCTCTGGGCCAACCTGCTCGCCGGGCACCTCCTGATCGACTTCATGGGCGGCCTGCTCGCCGTCGTCATCGGCCTGCAGATACTCGGCTGGTTCACCCTGCCCATCGGCATCGCCATCTACATGTTCGAGGCCGTCCTCATCGCCGGCCTGCAGGCATTCATCTTCGCCATCCTCACCGCCATCTATCTCGGCGGGGCCACCTCGAGCCACTAGCAAAGAAGACACCAGGAGAAACCCATGCCCCAATGGCAACCGACAAGGAGACCTACCTTATGCTGACACATCTTGCCTCGGCGCTCGCCGGCATCAACCCGCTGCTGGCGACGGCCAACGCCGAAGTCGCCAAGGAAGGTCTGCGCTCGGTCGCCCTCGGCGTCGGAGCGGCCGGTGGTGCCGCCGGCGCTGGCGCCGGCATCGGCATGCTGTTCGGCAAGGTCATCGAGGCCGTCACCCGCCAGCCCGAGATGCGCGACGAAATCACCTCCATCCAGTGGCTCGGCTTCGCCTTGACCGAGGCCACCTTCTTCTACGGCCTCGTCGGCGGCCTGATCGCCTTCTTCCTCTAGGTCGCCGAGCGGCTCCGTTTACGCTATGAGCATCACCACACTCGCATCGAGCAGCAACTCATGGTTGATCACCCCCAACGTCGGTCTCACGATCTGGACGCTCGTGGTCTTCCTCGTCTCGATGTACATCCTCAACAAGGTCGCCTTCCCGCGCATCCGCGCCGCGCTCGACCAGCGCCGCGCCACGATCGAGGAGTCGATCGACGCGGCCGCCCGCTCCCGCGCCGACGCCGAGCAGCTGCTGGCCGAATACCGCGAACGCCTCCACGAGGCCCGGGCACAGGCCGACGAGATCGTCCAGCGCGCCCGCCAGAGCGCCGAGTCGCACGAGCACGAGGGCCGCGAGCGCGGCAAGGAGATCATCGAGGAAGCCGCCAAACGCGCCGAGCGCGAGATCGACGCCGCCACCAAGCGGGCGCTCGACGACATCCGCCGCGAGGTCGCCGATTTGACGGTCATGGCGACCGAGAAGGTCACCCGCAAGACGCTCACCGAGGCCGACCAGCGCCGGCTCGTCGAGGAGGCCCTCGGCGAACTCGACTTCTCCACGCTCTCCTCGCGGAATTGAGATCGAGATGGAGGAGCTCGCCCAGGTATACGCCCGCTCGCTGTTCCAGGTCGCCCGCGAACAGGGCAAGCTCGACGTCCTGCGCGAGCAGCTGCGGCAGTTCGCCGGGGCCCTGGCCGAGAACCGCCAGCTCGCCCTCTTCTACTTCTCCCCCTATCTCTCGACCAAGGAGAAGCAGGAGTCGCTGGGCAAGCTGCTCGACGGGGCCGACGAGGTCTTCCTCAACTTCCTCTCCCTGCTCATCGAAAACCACCGCATGCCCGTCATCTACCGCATCCGCGACGAGTACCAGCGGCTGTGGGACGAGGAGAACCGCACCCTGCCCGTCGAGATCACCAGCGCCATCCCCCTCGACGCCCAGACCACCGAGAGCCTCGGCGCCACCATCGGCGAGCGCGCCGGACGGCGCGTCACCCTGTCCGCCCGCGTCGACCCCGACATCCTCGGGGGCATCGTCCTGCGCGTCGGGAACTCGATCCTCGATGCCTCCATCCGCAACCGACTCGAGCAGCTCCGCCGCCACGTCGCCCAGGGAGCCGTCTAGCGGCAACGCCGCAACGCCGCCCGCCAACCTACGGATTTCAAAAGGAATCACTCTCCAGGAGACCCCATGCAGATCAATCCCGACGAGATAACAAGCATCCTCAAGAGCCGCATCGCCGGGCTGGACAGCGGCACCGCCGAGCTGACGGAGGTCGGCACCGTCCTCTCCGTCGCCGACGGCATCGCCCGCCTGCACGGCCTGGAGAACTGCATGTCCTTCGAGATGCTCGAGCTTCCCCACGGCGTCACCGGCCTCGCCCTAAACCTCGAGTCGGACAACGTCGGCGCCGTCCTCTTCGGCGACTGGGAGCGGATCTCCGAGGGCGACACCGTCAAGCGCACCGGGGCGCTGCTGGAGATCCCCGTCGGCGACGAGCTGCTCGGGCGCATCGTCGACCCCCTCGGCCGCCCCCTCGACGGCAAGGGCGAGGTCAACACCTCCCAGACCCGCCCCGCCGAGTTCAAGGCCCCCGGCGTCGTCCAGCGCCAGCCCGTCAAGGAACCGATGCAGACCGGCCTGAAGGCCATCGACGCCATGATCCCCATCGGCCGCGGCCAGCGCGAGCTCATCATCGGCGACCGCCAGACCGGCAAGACCGCGATCGCGATCGACACCATCATCAACAACAAGGAGACCGGCATCGTCTCCGTCTACGTCGCCATCGGCCAGCGCATGTCCACCGTGGTGGCGCTCGCCCAGACACTCGAGGAATACGGGGCGCTGGAGAACACCATCATCGTCGCGGCCCCCGCCGACGAGGCGGCGCCGATCAAGTTCATGGCCCCCTACGCCGGCTGCGCCATGGGCGAGCACTTCCTCTACAACGGCCGCCACGCCCTCTGCGTCTACGACGATCTGACCAAGCACGCCTACGCCTACCGCCAGATGTCGCTGCTCCTGCGCCGCCCCCCCGGCCGCGAGGCCTACCCAGGCGACGTCTTCTACCTGCACTCCCGTCTGCTCGAGCGCGCCGTCAAGCTCAACGACGAGCTCGGCGGCGGCTCCCTGACGGCGCTGCCCGTCATCGAGACCCAGGCGGGGGACGTCTCGGCGTACATCCCCACCAACGTCATCTCGATCACCGACGGCCAGATCTTCCTGGAGTCGAAGCTCTTCAACTCCGGCGTCCGGCCTGCCATCAACGTCGGCATCTCCGTCTCCCGCGTCGGCGGCAACGCCCAGATCGGCCCCATGAAGAAGGTCGCCGGGCGCATCAAGCTCGAGCTCTCCCAGTACCGCGACCTCGAGGCCTTCGCCCAGTTCGGCTCCGACCTCGACGTCGACACCCAGCGCACCCTCGCTCGCGGCGAACGCCTCGTCGCCACGCTCAACCAGCACGAGCGCGCCCCGCTGGCCGTCGAGGACCAGACCGTCCAGATCTTCGCCGCCACCAACGGCTACCTCGACCGCCTGGGCGTCGAGCGCGTCCCCGAGTTCCTGCTCGGCCTCACCGAGCGGCTGCACTCCCAGCACCCCGATCTGCGCCAGCGGATCAACGGCGGCGACTGGTCCGAGGAGGTCCAGCAGCAGGTCCGCAAGACCCTCGACGACTTCGCCGCCGACTTCGGCTACGAACTCGACGAGGAGGGCCAGCCGCTGCAGGAGGACGAACCTCTGCGCCCCGACGAGGGCACCCGCGAGCCGGAGGCCGCCGCCGCCGTCTAGCCGGCGAGCACGCGAATCACCCATGGCCTCCCAGCGCGACGTCAAGAACAAGATCGCCTCCGTCAAGAACATCCAGAAGATCACCCGGGCGATGGAGATGGTCGCCGCCGCCCGCCTGCGCCGGGCGGAGCAGCGCATCGCCGCCCTGCGGCCCTACGCCGACGCCCTCGGCCGCATGACCCGCCAGGCCGCCGACGCCGCCGGCGCGGAGGCCCTGCGGCTGCCCCTGCTGCGCGAGCACGAGCGCGAGGAGAACGTCGCCCTCCTGCTCGTCACCGGCGACCGCGGCCTCGCCGGCGGCTTCAACTCCCAGATCATCCGCGCCGGCATCCGGCTCGCCGGAGAGCTCGGGGAGGAGGGCAGGCAGACCCGCTGGTACGCCACCGGGCGCCGCGGCGTCTCCTCGCTCACCTTCCGCGGCAACGAGCTCAGCGGCAGCTACACCGGCTTCTCCGACCGGCCCGCCTTCGCCGACGCCCGCGAGATCGCCGACGACCTCATGACCGCCTACATCGACGGCCGCGTCGATCGCGTCGAGATCATCTACAACGCCTACGTCTCCCCGCTCACCCAGCACGTCACCCGTCAGCGGCTGCTGCCGCTCACCAGCGCCGAGGTCGTGGGGGAGGGGGAGGAGGCCGCCTCGCCGGGCGGCCAGGCGTCCCCGCCGCGGCGGCGGGCCACCGTGGACTACGAGCCCGAGCCCGAGAAGATCCTGCGGCGACTGGTCCCCGACTACGTCGAGATCTCGATCTACCGGGCGCTCGTCGAGTCCACCGCCGGCTTCTTCGGGGCGCAGATGACGGCGATGCGCAGCGCCTCCGAGAACGCCGGGGAAATCATCACCGAGTACACCCTGCAGATGAACCGCGCCCGCCAAGCCGAGATCACCCAGGAGATCATGGAGGTCGTCGCGGGAGCCGAGGGGCTCAGCTGATGGGGGCCGGACGTTGCAAATTCGCGAGGTGTGCGCGTGCGCGCTCGGGCGCGCACGCACGCGCGCGCACACTCGCCGAAAAAAGACTTCAATAGAGAGATTCAGAGGAGAACGAGCAAGCCAATGTCAGCCAGCACCACAATCGAGGAGGCCGGCGTGCCGGAGTCCAAGGCCGGGTCCAACGGGTCCAACGGCAAGCGCAACGTCGGGCGCATCGAGGAGATCCAGGGCGTCGTCATCGAGGCCGTCTTCAGCGAGCGCCTGCCCGAGATCAACCACGCCATCACCGTCGCCCGGCCCGCCGCCGGCGCCGAGGAGGAGGCCCCCGGCATCAGCGCCGGCGCCGGCGAGGGCGTCCTCGTCTGCGAGGTCCAGCAGCATCTCGGCGACGACCGGGTGCGCGCCGTCGCGATGGACACCACCGACGGCCTCGCCCGCGGCGCCGAGGTCATCGACACCGGCGGCCCCATCACCGTGCCCGTCGGCGAGGCCACGCTGGGCCGCATCTTCAACCTCCTCGGCGAGCCCATCGACCTCGGCGAGGAGCTCCCCAAGGACGTCCAGCGCCGCGGCATCCACCAGGACGCCCCCCGCGTCGAGGACCTCACCCCGACGACCGAGATGTTCGAGACCGGGATCAAGGTCATCGACCTCCTCGCCCCCTACGCCAAGGGCGGCAAGGTCGGGCTCTTCGGCGGCGCCGGCGTCGGCAAGACCGTCCTCATCCAGGAGCTCATCCACAACCTCGCCAAGGAACACGGCGGCCTCTCCGCCTTCTGCGGCGTCGGCGAGCGCTCCCGCGAGGGCAACGACCTGTGGCTGGAGATGAAGGAGTCAGGCGTCCTCGACAAGACCATGCTCGTCTTCGGCCAGATGAACGAGCCCCCCGGCGCCCGTATGCGCGTCGCCCTCTCCGGCCTCACCATGGCCGAGTACTTCCGCGACCAGGGCCAGGACGTGCTGCTCTTCATCGACAACATCTTCCGCTTCGTCCAGGCCGGCTCCGAGGTCTCCGCCCTGCTCGGACGGATGCCCTCCCAGGTCGGCTACCAGCCTACCCTGGAGACCGAGATGGGCCAGCTCCAGGAGCGCATCACCTCCACCCGCGAGGGCTCCGTGACATCGGTGCAGGCCATCTACGTGCCCGCCGACGACCTCACGGACCCCGCGCCGGCGTCGGTCTTCGCCCACCTCAACGCCACCACCGTCCTCTCCCGGGCGATCTCCGAGAAAGGCATCTACCCCGCCGTCGATCCCCTGGACTCGACCTCGACGATCCTCAAGGCCGACATCCTCGGCGAGGACCATTTCCGCGTCGCCAACCGCGTCAAGGAGATCCTCCAGCGCTACAAGGAGCTCCAGGACATCATCGCCATCCTCGGCATCGACGAGCTCTCCGACGAGGACAAGCTCACCGTCCAGCGCGCCCGGCGCATCGAGCGCTTCCTCTCCCAGCCGTTCTTCGTCGCCGAAGAATTCACCGGCACCCCCGGCGCCTACGTCCCGATCGCCGAGACCATCCGCGGCTTCCAGGAGATCATCGACGGCAAGCACGACGAGCTGCCCGAGAGCGCGTTCTTCCTGAAGGGCACCATCGATGAGGTAGTGGCGGCGGCCAAGAAATAGATCATGGCTCGCACCAAATTCATAGCCGAGGTCCTCACGCCCGAGGGGGAGGTGTTCTCGGAGGAGATCGAGATGCTCTCCACCTTCACCGCCGTCGGCTCCATCGGCATCCTCGCCCACCACGAGCCGGTGCTGGCGATGCTCGAACCCACCGAGCTGCGGCTCTACCGCTCCGATCAGGAGATCGTGCGCTACGCCCAGGCCGAGGGGTACCTGCAGTTCGCCGAGAACCGGGCGCTGGTGCTCGTCGAGGAGGCCATCGCGCCCGGCGATCTCGACCGCCCGACGCTGGAGAGCCGGCTCGCCGAAGCCCGGGCCACCGCCGAGCAGGCGCCCGAGGAGAGCGAGGAACGCGCCCGGGCGCTGCGCGACGCCAAGCGCTGCGAGGCGTTCCTGCGGGTCGCGTCGTAGGGGGCCGGGCCTCGTTCGGCCCCGGACGGGGCGCTAGGCTTCGGCGGGATGGCAACCCCGCGACCCACGGGCCAGGACGCTGCCGCCGCTCACTTCGCACGCAAGCGGCCCGGGTGGTTCACGGCGCACGTCTTCAATCCCCTCGTCGCTCTCCTCACCCGCTGTGGCATCAGCCTCTTCGGCTCACGTGTGCTGGAGGTCCGGGGGCGGACATCGGGGCAGCCCCGGCGCACGCCGGTCAATCTGCTCACCTTCGACGGCGCCCGCTACCTCGTGGCGCCGCGCGGCGACACCCAGTGGGCGCGCAACCTGCGTGCCGCCGGCCAGGGGCGGCTGCTCGTCGGGCCGCGCAGCGAGGCCTTCGCCGCCGTCGAGCTCGCCGACGACGACAAGCCGCCCGTGCTGCGCGCGTATCTCGAGCGCTGGAAGTTCGAGGTCGGCGTCTTCTTCGACGGCGTCGGACCCGACTCGCCCGAGGAGGTCCTGCGGGAGGCCGCGCCGCGGCATCCGGTGTTCAGGCTGCAGTAGCTCCGGTAACGGGATGTTGGCGGCGCCCGACGCCCCCAATGGTTAGCCTTCGGACTCCACCCGTCCCGGCCCAGAGCCGCCACGGGCCCCGACCGCCAGGTTCCTTCATCCCGACCCATGACCACCACCAGCCTCCCATGAGCGCCGCCCGCGAGCCCATCGTCGTCCCGCTATGAGCGCCGCCCGCGAGCCCATCGCCGTCATCGGCACCGGCTACGTCGGCCTCGTCACCGCCGCCGGCTTCGCCGAGCTCGGCAGCGAGGTCTGGTGCGTCGACATCGACGCCGACAAGATCGCCAGGCTGCGCCGGGGAGAGGTGCCCATCTACGAGCCGGGACTCGAGGAGCTCATCGCCCGCCACGCCGGGCGGCTGCACTTCGCCACCGACCTCGCCGGGGCCCTGGAGCACGCCAGGCTGCTGTTCGTCGCCGTCGGCACCCCCCCGACCTACTCCGGCGACGCCGACCTCTCCGCCGTCCACGCCGTCGTCGACGCCATCCCCGCCTCAGACCGGCACGCCCTCGTCATGAAGTCCACCGTCCCCAGCGGCACCGGCGCCGCCATCAAGCGCGCCTTCGCCGAGCACGGCAAGGACGGTTTGCGCTATGTCTCCTGCCCCGAGTTCCTCAAGGAGGGCTCCGCCATCCGCGACTTCCTCCATCCCGATCGCGTCGTCGTCGGCGACGACGGCGACTGGGCCGGCGACGCCGTCGTCGAGCTCTACCGGCCCCTGTTGGGAGGCGAGCACGGCGGCGAGGGCTCCGGCGAGCTCGTCCGTACCGACATCGCCAGCGCCGAGATGGTCAAGCTCGCCTCCAACGCCTTCCTCGCCACCAAGATCTCCTTCATCAACGAGATCGCCAACGTCTGCGAGGAGACCGGCGCCGACGTCGTCCAGGTCGCCCGCGGCATGGGGCTCGACGAGCGCATCGGGCCGAAGTTCCTGCAGGCCGGGATTGGGTTCGGCGGGTCTTGCTTCGCCCCGGGCGAGACCGTGCTCGCGCGCCAGTACGGTCGCACCACACTGCTCACCTTCGAGGCCCTCTGGGATCGCGTCAGCCCCGACAGCGAGCGCTTGGACTCCGTCGAGGCTCTGAGAGCGTTCGGCGCCGCGTCCACCACCGAGGTCATCGAGCCCGACGGGCTCGAAGTGCTCTCCTGGGTGACCGGCGACGCCGAGCCATGCTTCCTGCCTGTCATGGCTCTCACTCGTCGCCCCTATGCGGGCGAGCTGCTCGAGATCCGCACCAAGATGGGCCGGCGAGTACGCACCACTCCCGATCATCCCTGGCTCGTCGCTGACGGCAACGGCGGGGACACCCGGGTCAAGCTGGCCTTCGAGTTGACCTCCCAGGACTGGGTGCCGGTTGCCGGCGCGCGCGTCGAGGACCGTGAGAACGATGGGATCTCCTATCCACTGGACGCCGCCATCGAAGTAGCCGGTTTGGCCGACGAGCATGTGCTCGTCAGGCCGCCGCGGGCGGCTCTTCAGGAGCTGCTCTCACGGCCCATCGACGAGCGCCGGCTAGTGTTCACACATCCACGCGGCGCCGCCGCCCGCACGGGCGACGTCAGGCGTAGCGGGACGCTGCTGCTCGACGAGGCGCCGTGCGACGATCACCATGCCAGCGACCTGACGGCTGCCGCCGCGATTGGGAGGTTGTGCATGTCGTGGGACTGGATCGACGAGATATCCCACAGTCATTACGCCGGCGAGGTCTACTCGCTGGAGGTGCCCTACTCCCACACCGTCGTCACCACCGGGGGCGTCACCACCTCCAACTGCTTCCCCAAGGACGTCAACGCCCTCAAGCAGCTCGCCGGCAACTCCGGCTACCACTTCCAACTGCTGACGGCCGTCATCGAGGTCAACGAGCTGCAGAAGCGGCGGGTCATCGGCAAGCTCCAGAAGCACCTCGGCACGCTCGTCGGCAAGCGCGTCGCGCTGCTCGGGCTGGCCTTCAAGCCCGACACCGACGACATGCGCGAGGCCTCCTCGCTCGTGCTCGCCGCCCGGCTGCACGCCGACGGCGCCAGCGTCGCCGCCTACGACCCCGTCGCCGAGGACGAGGCCCGGGGGCTCATCCAGGGGTTGGATTTCGCCGACACCGCCCTCGCCGCCGCCCGGGACGCCGACGCGCTCGTGCTCGTCACCGAGTGGCCCCAATGCACCGACCTCGACTGGGGAGCGGTCGCCGGTGCCATGCGAGGGCGGGTCGTCATCGACGGCCGCAACGCCCTCGACCGCGACGCCCTCCACGCCGCCGGGCTCGTCTACGAGGGGATCGGCCGCGGGCTGCCGGCGATGCCGCGGGATCGCCGGCGCGAGGACCGGGCCGAGGCGGACGGGGACCGGGCCGAGGCGGACGGGGATCGGGCCGAGGCGGAGGATTCGGCACAGGCGCCGGAGCCCCGGAGCGGGTCCGTCGGGAACGCCCAGCGGGGCGTCACGGCCGTCGCCTCGCCCGAGGGCGAGGTCTAGAGATGCAGGCCGTCATCCTCGTCGGCGGGGAGGGCACCCGCCTGCGCCCGCTGACATCCACCGTGCCCAAGCCCGTCGTCCCTCTCGTCGACCGGCCCTTCATCGCCTACATGCTGCAGTGGCTGTGCCAGCACGGGATCGAGGACGTCATCATGTCCTGCGGCTTCCTCGCCAGCGGCGTGCGCAACGTCCTCGGCGACGGCTCCGCCTTCGGCATCCGCCTGCGCTTCGTCGAGGAGCCCGACCCCCGCGGCACCGCCGGCGCCCTGAAGTTCGCCGAGTCGATGCTCGACGAGCGCTTCCTCATGCTCAACGGCGACGTCCTCACCGACATCGACCTCAGCGCCCAGATCGCCCAGCACGAGCGCACCGGCGCCCGCGCCACCCTTGCCCTCGTGCCGGTCGAGGATCCAAGCGCCTACGGGCTCGTGCACCTGCGCGATGACAACTCCGTCGTGGACTTCGTCGAGAAGCCCAGCTCCGATCAGATCGACACCAATCTCATCAGCGCCGGCGCCTACGTCCTGCAGCGCGAGATCCTCGAGCTCGTCCCGCCCGATCGCAACGTCTCGATCGAGCGCGAAGTCTGGCCGCTGCTGATCGGCGACGGTCTCTACGGCTTTCCCTCGGAGAGCTACTGGATGGACATCGGCACCCCCGCCCGATACCTTCAGGGCACCTTCGACATCATCGAGGGCAACGTCCGCACCGCCCTCGCCGAGCAGCTCGGCCCCGGCTACCTCCTCGTCGACCCCGATGCCCGCATCGATGGTCGCGTGATCCCTCCCGCCGTCGTCCAGCGCGGCGTCACCGTCGCCGCCGACGCCCACGTCGGCAGCCTCGTCGTGCTCGGCCAGGGCGTCACCATCGGGGCGGGTTCCAGCGTGGAGCGCGCCGTCGTCCTCAACGGCGCCGTCGTCGGCCAGGGCTGCACCCTGCGCGACTGCATCGTCGCCGGCGGCTGCCGCATCGGCGACGGCACCCAGATCACCGACGGCGCCGTGCTCGGCGAGGGGGTCACGATCGGGGCGCAGAACATCGTGACCCGCGGTGCGCGTATCTTCCCGGGCGTGAACCTCCCCGACGGAGCCCTGCGCTTCTGATGCCCGAGAAGATCGTCACCGACGAGCAGCTGCTCTCCCGCGAGAGCATCGCCCAGGTCGACCGCTCCGGGCAGCTCGAGGACATCCTCACCCTGCCCGAGCACCTCCGCGACGCCCTCTGGCGGGTCGAGTCGGCGATCATGAACGAGTGGGACACCCCCGGCGGGCTCGTCGTCGCCGGCATGGGCGGCTCCGGCATCGGCGGCGCCCTCGCCCGCGCCGCCCTCGGCGACCACGCCTCGCGCCCCATCTTCGTCACCCGCGCCTACGGCCTGCCGCCGTGGACCACGCCCGAGACAACCGTTCTCTGTGCCAGCTACTCCGGCAACACCGAGGAGACCCTCGCCTGCTACGAGGCCGCCGCCGCCCTCGGCGCCCAGCGCGTCGTCGTCACCACCGGCGGCAAGCTCGCCGAGCTCGCCCGCGCCGACCGCGTACCCGTCATCCCCCTGCCCGGCGGCTTCCAGCCAAGGGCCGCCGTCGCCTACATGACGATCGCCGCACTGGAGGTCGCCGCCCTCTGCGGCGCCGGACCCCGGCTGACATCCGAGATCGACGTCGCCGCCGCCCACGCCGAGCAGCTCGTCGCCGAGTGGGGTCCCGACTCCCCCGAAGGCTCGCTGGCCAAGGAGATCGCCCGCGGCCTGCTCGGCAGCGTCCCCGTCATCGCCGGCGCCGGTCTCACCGCTCCCATCGCCTACCGCTGGAAGAGCCAGATCAACGAGAACGCCAAGCTGCCGAGCTTCGCCCACGAACTGCCCGAGCTCGACCACAACGAGATCGTCGGCTGGCAGGGCGCCCGCGACGTCGGGCGCTTCTCCGCCGTCTTCCTCGACGACAGCGACGACCACCCCCGCGTCAAGGCGCGCATGGAGCTCACCGAGAAGCTCATCGCCGCCGACGCCGCCGCCAGCTTCCACCTGGAAACGCGCGGCGAGACCACCATCGAGCGCATCATGTCGCTCGTCCTGCTCGGCGATCTCGTCTCGCTCTATCTCGCCGTCCTGCGCGGCGTCGATCCCGGTCCCGTGCAGGTGCTCGAGCGGCTCAAGGCCGAGCTCGCCGCACGCTGACATCGTTGCCGATCGCGTCGCCGGCCTGACCTGCACGACAGGCATCGCCAGACCGGCGCTGTGGCGTGTGCTAGCGTCCTTCGGCGACGGCCGAGGAGCGCTGCGACGGGTGCCTGACCCGCCACGCTCGGCCACCCCTTGTAGCAAGGGCGCTCATCAGATCCCTCAGGAGGTTCTCATGTCAGCCGTGGCCCCCACCGTCGCCGCCGGCGCCGACTTCAAGGTCGCCGACCTCGCCCTCGCCGAGCTCGGACGCAAGGAAATCACGCTCGCCGAGCACGAGATGCCCGGCCTCATGGCCATCCGCGCCGAGTACGCCGCCCATCAGCCCCTGCGCGGCGCCCGCATCACCGGCTCCCTGCACATGACCGTCCAAACCGCCGTCCTCATCGAGACCCTCACCGCCCTCGGCGCCCAGGTGCGGTGGTGCAGCTGCAACATCTTCTCCACCCAGGACCCCGCCGCCGCAGCCATCGCGGTCGGAGCCGATGGGACGCCTGACGATCCCCGGGGCGTGCCGGTGTACGCCTGGAAGGGCGAGACGCTCGAGGAGTACTGGTGGTGCACCGAACAGGCGCTGCGCTGGCCCGAGGGGGACGGCGGAGCGGGGGGGAGCGGGGTCGCCGGCAACGGGACGGTCGGGAACGGGGTCGCCGGGGGCGGCATCGGCTCCGGCGGGCCCAACATGATCCTCGACGACGGCGGCGACGCCACCCTGCTCGTCCACAGGGGAACCGAGTACGAGGCCGCCGGCGCCGTCCCCGACCCCGCGGAAGCGGACTCCGAGGAGCTCGGCGTCGTCCTCGGGCTGCTCCAGCGCTCGCTCGCGGACGATCCCCAGCGCTGGACCCGCATCGGCCAGGGCATCAAAGGCGTCACCGAGGAGACCACCACCGGCGTCCACCGCCTCTACGAGATGACCCAGGACGGCACCCTCCTCTTCCCCGCCATCAACGTCAACGACTCCGTCACCAAGTCCAAGTTCGACAACCTCTACGGCTGCCGCCACTCCCTCGTCGACGGCATCAACCGCGCCACCGACGTCATGATCGCCGGCAAGCTCGCCGTCATCTGCGGCTTCGGCGACGTCGGCAAGGGCTGCGCCGAATCCCTGCGCGGCCAGGGCGCGCGCGTCGTCGTCACCGAGATCGACCCCATCTGCGCCCTGCAGGCCGCCATGCAGGGCTACTCCGTCAAGACCCTCGACGAAGTCGTGGAGGAAGGCGACATCTTCGTCACCTGCACCGGCAACCGCGACATCATCCGCGCCGAGCACATGTCCCGCATGAAGCACCAAGCCATCGTCGGCAACATCGGCCACTTCGACAACGAGATCGACATCGCCGGGCTCGCCCGGACGCCCGGCGTCGAGAAGATCAACATCAAGCCCCAGGTCGACGAGTGGCTCTTCCCCGACGGCCACACCATCATCATGCTCTCCGAGGGGCGCCTCCTGAACCTCGGCAACGCCACCGGGCACCCCAGCTTCGTGATGAGCAACTCCTTCACCAACCAGACCATCGCCCAGATCGAGCTCTTCACCAAGAACCACGACTACGAGAAGCGCGTCTACGTCCTGCCCAAGCACCTCGACGAGAAGGTCGCCCGGCTGCACCTCGACGCCCTCGGGGTGCGGCTCACGACGCTCAGCGCCGAGCAGGCCGCCTACATCGGCGTGCCCGTCGACGGGCCCTACAAGCCAGACCACTACCGCTACTAGCCCAGCGGCCGGCCGCGCGCCCGGTGGGCGACGCGGCCACCTCGCGGCGCCCGGTCGAGATCGTGCGCCAAGCGTGGGCAGGGCGCGCTCGGCGGTGGAGGGGCCGCCACGCCGCGGCCTCCGATACCGTCCCGCCCACGATGAAGGCCATGGTCCTCGCCGCCGGGCTCGGCACACGCCTGCGCCCGCTCACCTACGAGATTCCCAAGCCCATGGTGCCCGTGCTCGACAGGCCCGTCATGGCGCACATCGTCGACCTCCTCCAGCGCCACGGCTTCGAGCACGTCATCGCCAACCTCCACTACTTCCCCGACACCATCCGCCGCTACTTCGGAGAGGGCGGCAACCTCTCCTACAGCTACGAGGAGGAGCTCCTCGGCACCGCCGGCGGCGTCCGCGCCTGCGCCGACTTCTTCGGCTCCGAGCCATTCCTCATCATCTCCGGCGACGCCCTCACCGACATCGACCTCACCGCCTTCGCCGCCCGCCACCGCCAGAGCGGCGGGATCGCCACCCTCGCCGTCAAGCAGGTCTCCGACACCCGCGAGTACGGCGTCGTCCTGCACGACCGCCTCGGGCGCATCACCGGCTTTCAGGAGAAGCCAGAGCCCGACGAGGCCCTCTCCGACCTCGGCAGCTGCGGCATCTACATCTTCGACCCCGCCATCTTCGACTACTTCCCCCAGCGGCCCTTCGTGGATTGGGCCAAAGACGTCTTCCCCGCCCTCCTCGAGCACGACGTTCCCTTCCACATCCACGAGATCCGCGACTACTGGAACGACGTCGGCTCCCTCGCCGAGCTCCGCCAGGGCACCTTCGACGCTTTGCGCGGCGAGCTCGATCTCCGGGTTCAGGGCAGCGAGGTCGCGCCCGGGGTCACACTCGCCGGCGACGCCGCCCTGCCCGGCGACCTCGACGCCCAGGGCCCGGTGTGGATCGGCCGCGACGTGCAGATCGGCGACGGCGTCAGGCTCACCGGGCCCGTCGCCCTCGGCGACGGCGCCCGCGTCGGCGACGGCGCCCAGCTGCGCGAGAGCATCGTCTTCCCCGGCACCGAGATCGCTCCCGCGGCGATCCTCATCGGAGCCATCGCCGGGCACGCCGGGATCGTCGAGAGCCTGCGGCCGCGGGAGGAGTGAGCCGGCCCCGCGGAGCCTGCGCCCGCGGGGACGGTGAGCGGAGGACCAGCGGATAGACCATCCGTGCAAGACCGATGGACAACCGCCGCCGCGCGGCGTAGCATCGGTGGTGAGAAGTCTCCCTGAACGACGAAAAGGAGGCCACCATGCAGATCGAGATCAAGGGCCGCAACATCCCGGTCACCGACGATTTGCGCCAGCACGCCGAACGCCGCCTGCGCAAGGTCGCACGGCAGGTGTCCGATCTCGCCCGACTCGAGATCGAGCTCAGCCAGGAGCCCAATCCACGGGTCGCCGACCGTCGCGAGGTGGTCGAGGCCACGCTCTACCTCAAGGGCATCACCCTGCGCGCCAGCGACGCCTCGCCGAAGATGCTGCACTCGCTGAACCTCGTCGTCGACGAGCTCGCCCGCCAGGTCAAGCGCCACCGCGACCGGCGCCGGCGCCGGCGCCAGACGCGCGCCGCCCTCGCCCGCAACGCGCTCGGAGCGCTGCGCGGCGGGCCCGCCTCGGAGGCGCAGGGCTCGAGCTAGGAGCACCCGCCGCCGCCGGGCCCGAGGCCTCTGAGGCGGTGGGCCGGCGGCATCCCGGGCGAGGCGCCTCGGGCTCTCACGCGCCTCGCCCCCAGGCGCTACCCTGAGGGCGTGTCCATCCTGGATCGCGCCCTCAACATGGGCGAGGCGAAGAAGTTCAAGCAGTACGAGAAGCGCGTCGCCCTGATCGGGGCGTTCGAGCCCGAGCTCGAACACGACAGCGACGCCGAGCTGCGCCAGCGCATGGACGAGCTGAGAGCACGCGCCGCCGACGGCGAGTCCCTCGACGCCCTGCTCCCGGAGTGCTTCGCCCTGGTCCGCGAGACGGGCAAGCGGACGATGGGCATGCGCCACTTCGACGTCCAGCTCATCGGCGGCATGGCCCTCCACGAGGGCTGCATCGCCGAGATGAAGACCGGCGAGGGCAAGACCCTCACCGCGACCCTCGCGGTCGTCCTGAACGCGCTGGCCGTCCGCGACGGCGGCGAGGAGGCGGTCGAACGCAAGGGCGTGCACGTGGTCACCGTCAACGACTACCTCGCCCGCCGCGACGCGGAATGGATGAAACCGATCTACGACGCCCTCGGCGTCTCCGTCGGCATCCTCCAGAACATGCAGCCCTACGACGAGAAGGTCAGGGCCTACGCCTGCGACGTCGTCTACGGCACCAACTCCGAGCTCGGCTTCGACTACCTGCGCGACAACATGGCCAAGGACCTCCGCGAAAAGGTCCAGCGCGGCCACCCCTACGCCATCGTCGACGAGGTCGACAACATTCTCATCGACGAGGCCCGCACCCCGCTCATCATCTCCGGCGCCCCCGAACAGGCCGCCGACCTCTACGTCAAGTTCGCCCGCCTCGCCCCCCGCCTCACGCCCGGCGAGACGCCCCTGGGCATGGACCCCCGCACCAAGAAGGAATTCGTCGCCGACTTCGACTACGAGTTCGACGAGAAGCACAAGACCGTATCGATCACCGAGCAGGGCGTCGCCAAGGCCGAGCGGTTCCTCGGCATCGACCACCTCTACCGCGCCGAGAACGGCCACCTCGTCAACCACCTCATCCAGGCCCTACGGGCCGAGTCTCTCTACAAGCGCGACGTCGACTACCAGGTCGTCGAAGGCGAGGTGAAGATCATCGACGAGTTCACCGGACGCGCGCTCGAGGGCCGGCGCTGGTCGGAAGGCCTCCACCAGGCAGTCGAGGCCAAGGAGGGCGTGCGCATCCAGGAGGAGAACCAGACCCTCGCCACGATCACCTACCAGAACTTCTTCCGCCTCTACGACAAGCTCGCCGGCATGACCGGCACCGCGCTCACAGAGGCGCCCGAGTTCATGAAGATCTACAACCTCCCCGTCGTCCAGATCCCCACCAACGTCCCCATGCTGCGCGCCGATCGCAACGACCAGGTCTACAAGACCAAGGAGGGCAAGTGGAGCGCCCTCGTCCGCGAGATCGCCGCGCGCCATGAGAACGGCCAGCCCGTGCTCGTCGGCACCATCTCCGTCGAGGTCTCCGAGCTCCTCGGCGAGCGGCTCAAACGGCTCGGCATCAAGCACTCCGTGCTCAACGCCAAGCCCGAGCACGCCGCCCGCGAGGCCGAGACCGTCGCCGAGGCCGGCCAGCCAGGGGCCGTCACCATCGCCACCAACATGGCCGGCCGCGGCGTCGACATCAAGCTCGGCGGCAACCCCGAGCATCTCACCCGCCTGCAGCTCGCCAAGGAGGGCCTGCCCGAGGGCAGCGACGAGTACGACCGGCGCTTCGCCGAGCTCCTGCCCGGCGTCGAAGACGGCGTCGTCGCCGAGCGCGAGCGCGTCATGGCCGCCGGCGGCCTCTACATCTGCGGCACCGAGCGCCACGAGTCGCGGCGCATCGACAATCAGCTCCGCGGCCGCTCCGGGCGCCAGGGCGACCCCGGCGAGTCGCGCTTCTTCCTCTCCGCCGAGGACGACCTCGTCCGGCTCTTCGCCGGCGATCGCATCTACCGCATCCTCGACAAACTCGGCGGCGTCGACGACGAGGGCAACGAGGAACCGATCGAGGCCGGCATGCTCTCCAAGCAGATCGAGAAAGCCCAGAAGAAGGTCGAGGAGCAGAACTTCCTCATCCGCAAACGCGTGCTCGAATACGACGACGTCATGAACGAGCAGCGCCGCGTCATCTACGCCTACCGCGATCAGGTGCTCGAAGGCAAGGACATGGGCGAGCAGGCCCGCCAGGAAATGGGCGGCGTCATCGAGCGCACCATCGAGCAGTACACCGCCGGCGACTACCTCGAGGACTGGGACCTCGACGGCCTCTTCACCGCGCTCGGCCAGTTCTTCCCGCTCGACATCGGCCGCGAGGACCTCGACCCCGAAGCCCTCGACCGCGCCCGCCTCGGCGAACAGCTGCTGCAGGCCGCCCTGGAGCGCTACGACGCCCGCGAGGAGGAGCTCGGCGAGGAGCTCATGGGCCAGCTCGAGCGCTACCTGTTGCTGCAGATCATCGACGAACGCTGGCGCGAGCACCTCTTCGACATGGACTACCTGCGCGAAGGCATCGGCCTGCGCGGCATCGCCCAGATCGACCCCCTCGTCGCCTACAAGAACGAGGCCTACGAGCTCTTCGGAGATCTCATCAACAGCATCTGGACCGACTTCGTCCGCCTCGTCTTCAACGTCCAGGTCGTCGTCGAGGGGGCCGAAGGCGGCGCCCCGCCGCCCTCCTTCGCCGCCGGCGGCAACGCCACCCGCCCCGGCCGGGTCTCCTACTCCGGCGGCCACGCCGCCATGGGCGCCGGCGCCATCGCCGCCGCGGCGGCCGCCGGCGGCGGCGTCGCCCAGGCCTACGCCGACGACGAGGACCCCGAGGCCATGCCCGTCGTCGAGCAGCGGCTCGTCGACCACGAGCACGAGATCGGCCGCAACGACCCCTGCTGGTGCGGCTCGGGCAAGAAGTTCAAGAAGTGCCACGGCGCCTGAGGGCGCACTCGACGCGACGCATCGCGGCGTCCTCCCGCGCTCGTGTGCTGGCGCACACGTCGCTCGGTGCGTCCTTGCGCTGCTTGGTCGAGAGCGCCCTCAGAGGGCTGGAACCGGCTTAGGCCGGGGCGCACTGATAGCGTTGCCGTCATGCCCGCCAACGCTCCCACCGAGTCGACGTCGCAGCGCCTCACTGCGATCCGCGACCAGCTGAAGCTGCTCGCGGACTATCTTTGACCCCTCCCAGCTGAGCGAGCGCGTACAGGCGCTCGAGGGGGAGATGCAGGGGAGCGGGTTCTGGGACGACTCCGAGCGCGCCGCCAAGGTGTCGGCCGAGCACGCCGCCCTCGCGCGGCGGCTGGAGATTTTCAGGGCGCTGCAGCGCGACGCCGAGGACCTCGAGGGGCTCATCGAGATGGCCGCCGAGGACGACTCCCTTCAGGAGGAAGTCCAGGAGCAGTTCGCCGGCGTCGAGGGCCGGCTCGCCGCCCTGGAGGAGCAGCGGCTCTTCTCCGGGCCCTACGACTCCGGCGACGCCCTCGTCACCGTCAACGGCGGGGCCGGCGGGACCGACGCCCAGGACTGGGCCGAGATGGTCCTGCGCATGGAGCTCCGCTGGGCCGAGCGGCGCGGCTTCAAGGTGCAGCTGCTCGAGGCCAGCGCCGGCGAGGAAGCCGGCATCAAGTCCGCCACCTTCCGCGCCTCCGGCGAGAACGCCTACGGGCTCTTCGGTGCCGAGCGCGGCGTCCACCGGCTCGTCCGGCTCTCACCGTTCGACTCCGCCCACCGCCGCCACACCAGCTTCGCCGGCGTCGAGGTCGCGCCCGTCGTCCAGGACACTGGCGACATCGAGATCAACGACGACGACCTCCAGGTCGACACCTACCGCGCCTCCGGCGCCGGCGGACAGCACGTCAACAAGACCGACTCCGCCGTCCGCATCACCCACCGGCCCACCGGGATCGTCGTCCAATGCCAGAACGAGCGCTCCCAGTCATCCAACCGCGCCACCGCCATGGCCATGCTCCGCGCCAAGCTGCTCGAGCGCCGCGAGCGCGAACGCCAGGAGGAGATCGCCCGCGAGAAGGGCGACGCCCAGGACGTCAACTTCGGCTCCCAGATCCGCTCCTACGTCCTGCACCCCTACACCCTCGTCAAGGACCACCGCACCGGCCACGAGATGGGCGACGTCGGGCGCGTCCTCGACGGCGACCTCGACGGGTTCGTCCGCGCCTACCTCCTCAAGGCCGCCGCCAGCTGATGGTCCCCGCCGGCCCCCAGCCGGGAGAGGTCTGCTGTGGGCCGGTGCCCACGAAGGCCGCCGCCCGTTGATGTGCGCAGAAGATCTAAGTCGGCTGGAAGATCTTTGTGAGGTCGAAGATCTGCGTCAGCTCGTCCGCCGCGCCCTTGCCGAGGACATCGGCAGCGGCGACCTCACCACCGAGGCCACCGTCCCCGCCGACGCCCGCGCCCGCGCCACCGTCACCCAGAAGGCCCCCGGGGCGATCTACGGGCTCGACGTCGCCGAGGCCGTCTTCGCCGAGCTCGACCCCGCCATGCGTCGCGAGCGGCTCGTCGGGGAGGGCTGCTGGCGCGAGGACGGCGGCCCCGTCCTCAGGCTGGAAGGCTCCGCCCGCGCCCTGCTCACCGGGGAGCGCACCGCCCTGAACTTCCTCGGCCACCTCTCCGGCGTCGCCACCATGGCGGCCCGTGCGGCGCAGGCCGTCGCCGGCACCGGCGCGCGCGTGCTGGACACCCGCAAGACCACCCCCGGGCTGCGCGCCCTGGAGAAGGCCGCCGTCGCCGCCGCCGGAGCCGGCGCGGGGGAGGGGCGGGTGCTCAACCACCGCGCCGGCCTCCACGACGCCATCCTCCTCAAGGAGAACCACATCGCCGCCGCCGGCGGGATCGGCCGGGCCATCGCCCGGGCAACGGAGGCCGCGCCCCAGCTCGCCGCCACCCTCGAGGTCGAGGTCCGCAACCCCCAGGAGATCGACGAGGCCCTCGCCGCCGGGGCGCCGCGGCTGCTGCTCGACAACATGGACGACGCCCAGCTCCGCGCCGCCGTCGCCCACGTCGCCGGGCGCGCCCAGCTCGAGGCCAGCGGCGGCGTCACCCTGGACACGCTCCGGGAGCGCGCCCTGACGGGGGTAGAATTCATCTCGATGGGCGCCCTCACCCACTCGGCGCCCGCGCTAGACCTCTCCATGATCCTGGAGGCCCTGCCGTGAACCTCTCCCTGCCGCTCGCGCCCTCCCAGGCGCCGCCCGCCGCCCTCTCCCCGCAGGAGATCGCCGCCATCCAGGCCGAGGTCCGCGCCCTCGCCGCCGAGCGCCACGCCGTCATCCTCGCCCACAACTACCAGGTCCCCGAGGTCCAGGACGTCGCCGACTACGTCGGCGACTCCCTCGGGCTCTCCCGCCAGGCCGCCGCCGCCGACGGCGACACCATCGTCTTCTGCGGGGTGCACTTCATGGCCGAGACCGCCTCCATCCTCTGCCCTGAGAAGACCGTCCTCATCCCCGACCTCGACGCCGGCTGCTCCCTGGCCGCCTCGATCGACGCCGACCAGCTCGCCGTCTGGCGCGCCCAATATCCCGACGGCGTCGTCGTCATGTACGTCAACACCACCGCCGAGGTCAAGGCCCTGACGGACTACTGCTGCACCTCGGCCAACGCCGAGCAGGTGGTGCGGCACATCTACGAAACCCACGGACCCGACACCGAGATCCTCTTCGGCCCCGACATGTGGCTCGGCGCCTACGTCGAGAAGCGCCTGGGCAAGCACATGCACGTCTGGGACGGCGAGTGCCACGTTCACGCCGGCATCCGGCCAGCCGACATCCAGGCCACCCGCGCCGCCCACCCCCGCGCCGACTTCCTCATCCATCCCGAGTGCGGCTGCTCCACCAGCGTCATGGAGTACGTCGCCGCCGGCGACATCGCCGCCGAGGGCGTCCACATGCTCTCCACCGGCGGAATGCTCGCCTACGCCGAGCAGGCCGAGCGTGGCGCTCAGCGCACCGCGCCCGCCGACGGCCAGGCCCGCGCCGGCCAGGCCCGCGCCGGCCAGGCCCGCACCGGCGAGGCCCGCCAGCCCGAGCACCAGGTCAGCGAAGTCGGGCTCCCACCCACCACCGAGGACGACGCAGGCACCACGCGCGAGGTCATCGTCGCCACCGAGGTCGGGATGCTCCACCCCCTGCGCCTCGCCGCCCCCGACGTCGACTTCATCCCCGCCAACGCCGAGGCCAGCTGCGGCTTCATGAAGATGATCACCCTCCCCAAGCTGCGCGACGCCCTGCGTCACAACCAGTTCGAGGTCCGCGTCGACCCAGAGGTCGCCGCCAGGGCCAGGGTGCCGATCGACCGCATGGTCGCCATCGGCTGAGCCGCGAGACGCCGTGTTAGCGCATCCGCTAACATCGTGTCTGCCATGTATCCCGGCGTCGACCACGTCGCCAGCGAGGTCATCCGCGACATCCGTCGCGAGAGCGGGCTAAGCCAGGCCGAGCTGGCCCGGCGCGCCGGCATTGCCCGATCGGTGTTGAGCGCCTACGAGCACGGGCGTCGCCAGCCCAGCGCCGAAGCGCTTGCCCGCATCGCCGCCGCCGCGGGGCTCGAAATACGTGCGGCCCAGCCGATCGACCGGTCCAAGCTCGAGCGCGCCGCCAAAATCCTCTCCCAGGTCCTCGACCTCGCCGAGGCCCTGCCACAGAGGCGCCGGGGAACGCTGCGCTATCCCTCGCTGAAAAGCCTCCCCGCCTCGTGAGCCTGCTGGCGGATCGCCTGCTCGAGATCCACCGGGCGCTGCAGGACGTTCATCTCGCCCACGCCTTCGGCGGCGCCATCGCGCTCGCCTACTGCACCGAAGAGCCCCGCGGCACCCGCGATCTCGACGTCAACGTCTTCGTCGGGCCCGATCGCGCCCCCGAGGTCTTCGCCGCGTTGCCCGATGAGGTTCTCGCCGCGCCCGCCGACCTCAGGGCCGCCGAACGCGACGGGCAGGTACGGCTGTGGTGGGAGGACACCCCCGTCGATCTCTTCCTCGACGTCCACGACTTCCACCGCAAGGTCTTCCGCGGCGTCCGCTGGGTTCCCTTCGAAGGCCAGAGCATCCCCGTCGTCGGCTGCAACGCGCTCGCCGTCTTCAAGGCGCTGCTCGACCGCACCAAGGACTGGGCCGACATCGAGGCCATGCTCGACGACGACAGCCTCGACCTCCCCGACGTCATCGCCGAGCTCGGCGTCATGCTGGGTTCCGACAGCGCCCCCGTCAGGCGGCTGAGCAAGCTGGCGGCCTGATCCGCGCTTGCCTCCTAGAACTCCTCGACGCCGTGCGGGCCAACGCAGGCCACCGCCAGCTCCGGGGCGATCTCGGCCGCGACCTCGCGGACCTGCTCGTAGGTGACAGCGTCAAGCGCCGCGATCGCCGCGTCGGGGTCGATCTCCTCGCCGAACACGATCGACTGGCTCGCCGCGTGGCGGGCGACCGCGTTGGTGTTCTCGAACGCCAGCACCAGGCGGCCGGCGGCGTAGGCGCGGGCGCGGGCCACCTCCTCCTCGGTCGGGCCGTCGCGGCGCAGCTCCTCCACGATCTCCCGCATCCGTGTGTACGCCTCGATGCACTTGCTCGAGTCAAGGCCCGAGCCGAGCTGCAGGATGGGGACGTCCGCGAAGGCGTGGTCCAGCGCGTACACCGAGTAGCACAGGCCCCGTTTCTCGCGGATCTCGTCGAACAGCCGCGACCCCATCGAGCCGCCGAGCAGCGTCGAGTAGATGCTCAGCGCCGCCCGCCGCGCCCGGTCGGCGACGTCGATCCCCGGGCGGTAGATCATCCGCAGGTGCGACTGGTTGGTGTCCCGCTCCTCGACCATCTTCTGCGGCGCGAATGCCGGCGCCGGAACGTAGGGCCCGGGCTCGGGCCGCGCCGGGAAGCGGGCAAGCAGCTCGTGCAGCTCGTCCTCGCCGGGGAGGTGCTCGACGTTGCCGACCAGGAACGCCCCGCCGCGTGCCCCCGACCAGCGCCGCTCGCGGAACGCCACGATCGCCTCCCGGGTGAAGCCGCGCAGGTTCTCCTCCGGCCCCAGCACCGTCCGGCCCAGCGGGTGCTCTCCGAAGGCCGCCCGGTCGATCAGGTACTCCGCCACCATCGACGGCTGGTCATACGCCCGGTTGATCTCCTGAATCACGACGCCCCGCTCGCGATCGAGCTCCTCCGCGTCGATCCTCGGCCGGCCCACGAAGTCGCTCAGCAGGTCGATCGCCGCCGGCGCCGACTCCGCCCGGACCGTGATGTGAAACGCCACCAGGTCGTGGCTGGTGTACGCGTTCAGGACCCCGCCGAGGCGCTCCGCGGTCTCGTTGACCTCTGTGTACGTCGGGTACTTCTCGCCGCCCTTGAAGACCAGGTGCTCGAGGAAGTGGGCCATCCCGTTCTCCTCGGGGCGCTCCGTGCGGGCGCCCGCGTCGAACGCCACCAGCGCCGTCAGCGCCCGCGTCCCCGGCACCGCGATGCGGTGGACCGGAAGGCCGTTCGTCGGGACCGTGCTCGTCGAGATCTCAGCCATCCGCCCACCTTATCCGCTGGGCGGCGCCGCCTCCCGATCCGCTGGGCCGCGCCGCCTCCCGCGCACGCCGCCTCCCGCGCACGCCGCCTCCCGCGCACGCCTCCAACCGCGGCGGCGGGCGATGCGCCGCGCCGCGGGCGCCGCCCGCCACCGGCCCGACCCGTAGGCTGGTGGGTGCCATGCGCCGCCCCCATCCCGCCGTCGTCGTCCTCGCCGTCCTGCTCCCGATCCTGCTCGTCGCCGGGATCTGGATCGGCGGGCACCCCGAAGACCTCCCCGGCTTCGCCCGTCCCGTCTTCGTCGCCGACAACGACACCCGTGTCGTCAACGAAGCCCTCGCCCGCATCCACCGCGACTACTACCGGCCCGTCAGCGAACGCCAGCTCGCCAATGCCTCCCTCGGCGGCGCCGTCGCGAGCCTCCACGACCGCTTCTCCCACTACCTCACGCCCGCCGAAGCGAAATCCTTCGCCAAGCCCTCCAGCTTCAGCGGCATCGGCGTCGAGGTCGCCCCAGACCCGCTCGGTCTGCGGGTCGTCCAGGTCTTCAACTCCTCGCCCGCCGCCCGCGCCGGCCTGAAGGACGAAGAAGTCATCGTCGCCGTCAACGGGCGCCGGCTCGCCGGGCTCTCCGAGACCGCCGCCTCCGACCTCGTCAAAGGGCCGCCCGGCACCAACGTCACGCTCGGCGTGCGACGCCGCACGAAGGGTGGCCGCAGCAGCACCCGGACGGTGACAATCACCCGGGCCACCATCTCCGAGCCCGTCGTCGCCTCCGCCACAGTCTCCGTCCACGGCGTCAAGCTCGGCATCGTCACCCTCGCCGAGTTCGTCGCCGAAGCCCACACCGAAGTCCGTCAGGCCGTCGAGCACGAGCTCCACGCCGAGCACGTCCGCGGACTCCTCCTCGACCTTCGCGGCAATCCCGGCGGACTCGTCGAAGAGGCCCGCCTCATCGCCTCCATCTTCCTGCCCCGCGGCGCCACCGTGGTCAGTATGCGCGGCCGCGTCCAGCCCAGCCAGACCCTGCGCGCCGAAGGCGGCGACATCCCCGCCTCGATCCCCATGGTCGTGCTCGTCGACCGCAACACCGCCTCCGCCGCCGAGATCCTGACGGGCGCCCTGCAGGACCACCATCGGGCCACCGTCGTCGGCACCCACACCTTCGGCAAGGGCGTCTTCCAGGAGGAGCAGCCGCTCTCCAACGGCGGCGCCCTCGACATCACCGTCGGCGAGTACTTCACCCCCAACGGGCGCAACCTCGGCGGCGGCGGCGTCCGCCAGGGCGCCGGCATCACGCCCGAAGTCGCCGTTCCCGGCGCGACCGTCGACGCCGACCGCGGCCTCGAAGTCGCCCTGCGCACCCTCGCCGCCAAAGCTGCGAGGTGATCGGCCAAGGGCCGCATCACCGACCCCTCCTGACCGATCCTTCGTCACCGACCCCTCCTCACCAACGCCTCGTCACCGACCCCTCGCCGTGACCGACCCCTCGCCGTGACCGACCCCTCGCCAGCACCCGGCATCGTCGCCGTCCTCGACAAACGCGGGCGCTTCTGGACCGCCGAGCCCCTCTTCGGGATGCCGCAGGAGATCGGCGACGGGCCGCCCTGGCGGCGCACCCGCCGGCTCACCCTCGGCGCCCATCTGTCTGGCGAGGGAGCCGGGAGGGCACGTGTCGGCGACCTCGTCCTCGTGGGGGTGGCCCATCCCGGGCACCGTGGGCCGCCCGGGCAGGGCGGGCAGTCAGAGCGTGACGCGCCATACGGTCATGCCGGGTCGTCCGCGCGCGGCGGCGGCCGGCATTCCGAGCGTCGCGGCGGGCGGGGAGGCCCGCGCGGCGCCACCGGCGGGCAGGCCGAGGTGCTGCGCCTGATCGGGCGGCCCGACATCGCCCGCGACGTACTGGAGGGGCTGATGCTCCACAACGGGCTCGCCCGCCGCTTCGACGCCGACGTCGAGCGCGAGGCGCGGGGCGCTGCCCGTCTCGAGCACAGCCTGGAGCAGGGCGCCGGGCCCCCGCGGCGCGATCTGCGCGAGCTGGTGACCTTCACGATCGACCCCGCCACCGCCCGCGACTTCGACGACGCCATCTCCGCCGAACGCCTCCCCGACGGGGGCGCCCGCATCTGGGTGCACATCGCCGACGTCGCCGCCCACGTCCAGCCCGGCTCGGCGCTCGACCGCGAGGCCCGGATGCGGGCGACCAGCGTCTACGTCCCCGGCGCCGTCGAGCCGATGCTGCCCCACGCCCTCTCCAGCGACGCCTGCTCCCTGCAGCCCGGGCGCGACCGCGCCGCCGTCACCGTCGAGCTGGACCTCGACGGCGCCCGGGTGCGACGGGTCGCCTTCCACCGCTCGCTGATCCGCTCCGACGAACGCCTCGACTACGACCGCGTCGACCGTATCTTCGCCGGCCGCGAGCGGGCGCCCGAGCCCTGGGGGGAGTCGCTGGAGGTCGCGCGAGAGGTCGCCCGCGCCCTCGGGGAGGCCCGGGCGCGCCGCGCCGGGGCGCTGACCCTGGAGAGCACCGAGCCCGAGTTTCGCTTCGACGATCGCGGCAACGTCGTCGAGGTCAGCTCCGCCGCCGTCCAGAGCGAGTCCCACCACCTCATCGAGCACCTCATGATCGCCGCCAACGAGGCCGTCGCCGAGACCCTGGAGCGCCACGCCGCGCCCTGCCTATACCGCGTCCACGAGCGCCCCCAGCCCGAGCGGGTACGGGCGCTCGTCGACCAGCTCGCCTCCCTGGGGGTCGCGACGCCGCCGGTGCCCGATGAGCTGACAGGCACCCGGGCGGCTCAGCTCGTCGGGGAGGTCTCGCGGCTGCTGGAGGCCCACCTCCGGCGGGCGGAACGGCGGGGGGAGGGCGGCCGCCGCGCGCTCACCTCGCTCGTCCTGCGCGCCCTGCAGCAGGCCCACTACTCGCCGCGCAACGTCGGCCACGCCGGGCTGGGGTCGCAGTGCTACTGCCACTTCACCTCGCCCATCCGGCGCTACCCCGACATCGTCTGCCACCGCGCCCTGCTCGCCGTCATCGGCGCCGGGGAGGGCGCCCCCCGGGCGGCCGATCTGGCCGAGCTCGGGCAGTGGACCTCCGAACGGGAGCGGGGGGCGATGGAGGTCGAGCGCGACGCCGACGACGTCGCCTGCTGCTTCGCCTTGGAACGAGAGCTCTACCGTCGGGAGGCCGGGCCGGGCGCCCAGCGCGAGTACGGCGCCGAGCGCGTCTTCGGCGGGGAAGTCGTCGGCCTGATCGGGGCCGGCGCCTTCGTCGCCTTCGGGACCGACGGACGCTACGAGGGGATGCTGCCGGTCCGGCGCATCGCCCGAGCCGCCAGCCGCGAGCAGGGGCGCGAGTGGTGGGAGCTCAACGAGCAGGGCACGATCCTGCGCGGCGAGCGCTCGGGGGCGACGCTGCGGCTGGGCGACCCCATCGCGGTGCGCGTCGCCCGCGTCGACGCCCCCCACGGGCGCGTCGACCTCGCGCCGGGGGAGCCCGAGGACTGAACGGCCCTCGATCTGGCTAGGCTCGTTCCATGGCCAAGTCCAAGAGCGCCAAGCGCAAGGTCGCCTCCGGCGACGTCGCCAGCAACCGCTACGCCTCCTACCGCTACGAGCTGCTCGAGCGGCTGGAGTGCGGCATCGCGTTGACCGGCACCGAGGTCAAGGCGCTGCGCGACGGCGGCGCCCAGCTCAAAGAGGGCTACGTGGCGCTCCGCGACGGTCAGCTCTGGCTGCACGGCGTCCACATCCCGCCCTACGCCCCCGCGGCCCGGGAGAACCACGAGCCCGAGCGCGACCGCCGGCTGCTCGCCCACCGCCGCGAGATCGAGCGCCTGGAGGGCCGTGTCAGCGAGCGCGGGCTCACCCTGGTGCCGACCCGGATCTACTTCAGGGAGGGCCGCGCCAAGGTCGAGATCGCCCTGGCCCGCGGCAAGGACCTCTACGACAAACGCCAGTCCATCAGGGAGCGGGAAGTCAAGCGCGACATGGAACGCGCCGTCAACGCCCGGCGGTAGCGCCTCAGAGATTGAAGCTGTGCCCGCCGGTGCTCAGGATGTGGGTCTCGCCCATGCCGAAGGCCAGGGCCGCGGCGAGGCCGATGTAGACGAGGCCCACCAGCAGCCGGTGGCGGGGGGCCACCCGGTAGTAGGCGGCCTGCGCCGGCGAGCCCGATTTGCGGGCCTGCCAGCGGCGGTAGAGCTCGAAGCCGCCGAAGAGGACGATGATCCACAGGACGGGGTTGCTGGGCAGGGTGAAGGCCAGCACGAGCAGGCCGCCGAAGCCGACGAACCACATCCACGGGGCCATCGCGGCCATCGCCCGGCCGCCGTCGAGCGGGACCACGGGGAGGAGGTTGAAGAGGTTGATCAGGAAGCCCACGTAGGCCAGGGCGAGCAGGGCGTCGCTGTGCAGCAGGGCTCCCGCGACCGCGACCGCGGCCGCCCCGAGGCTGCCGAGCACGGGTCCCGCCAGGCCGACCCGGGCCTCGGCGAGGGCGTTGTCGCCGAGGGAGCGCGACGTTATGAGGGCCCCCATGAAGGGCACGAACATCGGCGCGCTCGCTTTGATGCCCTCGCGGCGCAACGCGATGACGTGGCCCATCTCGTGGACGAAGAGCAGCGCGACGAAGCCCACCGCGAACCACCATCCCCAGAACATGCTGTAGAGGACGACCGACACCAGGGCGGTGCCGGCGGTGACGAAGAGCTTGGCGTTCGGCAGCGCCACCAGCAGCGCCTTCAGGGCCGCCCCGAACTTCGCCGCCAGCGCCCCCAGTCCCGCCAGGGCGCTGCCGATCCGCTTGAAAACGCCACGGCGTTCGCCGCCGAAGGGTTGGCCCTCGAGCTGCGCCCGGCCCTCCTGGGGAGCGACATGTCCCGGGAGGGGCGTCCCGGCCAGGGGCTGCCGGGTGGTCGGGTCGAGATGGCCCGTCGCGCTGTGCGTCGGGTAGGTCGCGGCCGGTGCGATCGGGGTGTCGTCCATCTCCAGCTCTCCTACACCCATTCTCGCAGGCCCCATAAGCGCCGCCTAACGGCGGTGGCGGCGTCGTTTTTATCGGAGGATGCGGGGAGAGCTCGGATTTGGGGTTGCAATCGGTCGGCGATCGGCGTAGCTTGAATCCAGACGCGGAACCGAGCCGCCGAAGAGCGAGGCCAACGAGGTGTGAGGCCGCGCCACCAGAGCCGCAGGGCCGCAAGGCCGGGCGGGGAAGGTTCCTCGAAAGTGGCCCGGGTCCGCGTCGCTTTGCGTCCGGGGGCCGTGTCATTTGGTCCGCCGTCGCGGCGCTACACTGGGAGCACAACATCTCCGGGGACGACAGGCTTCGACGTGGCCGGTTCGTGGGGGTGGTTGCGAGTCGAGGTCCGGGAGGCCTCGTAAAACACCCGGAAAACCATAAGTGCGGACTCTCACGAGTACGCCCTCGCGGCCTGATTAGAAACCAGGCATGAGGTCTCGGCCCCCGTTAGCCTGCGGCGGGGATCGCCGGGATCAGACAGCAGGCTCACCCGGTGAGGTCCGCCTCCGCCGAGCCGGGGACAGCTGAGGAGACTGGTCCCCCGCAACCCCGCCGGCGAGGCGAGCGGGGGATGAGACCAGAGCGCCGGCTACGCTCGTAGACGCCATCCATCACGCGGTCGCGGACGCGGGTTCGACTCCCGCCGTCTCCACTTTTTCGGACGTTGCGCAAACCCCGGCCGTGTGGGTGCGGTCGGGCGTGATGATGCGGTAGGTGGGCTGGATGTCGGTGATGCGGTAGGTGGGCTGGATGTCGGTCTTGTTGTTGACGCGCAGTTCGGCGATGAGGATGCGCAGGAGCGCCTTGGCCTGCTCGGGCTCGCCTTGTGCGATCACTCCTTCGAGCTGGTCGGCGGTCGCGGCCAGG
>DATKPO010000081.1:0-45912 GCA_035524055.1 Solirubrobacteraceae bacterium | reverse complement strand
ATTTCCTCGTCGGTTCTCAGCCGGCTCTCAGCTTCGGCGACGAGAGTGAGCGAAACAAGCCCGAAACAAGCCCCCGAGGATCATGACGCAAGCCGGTTCGCGCCGAAGGAGACACGAGATGCCCAGCACCGCCACCCCCATGAGCCGCTTGGCGGCACCATTGCCGCCGTCGCGTCCCGGCGCACGGCGCCGCGCCGCGCTTCGCCTTGCCCTGCCTGTTCTCGTGCTGCTCCTGCTGGCGTTGCTGGTGGCGGGCTGCGGCGGCTCCTCGCCCAGCTCCGGAGTCGCCCACATCGGCAACGCAAGCGCTACCACCCCGACCTCCGGCGGCTCCAGCGGCGGGGCGCCCGAAGGCGAAGCGCCGAGCGCGGCCACCCAGGAGAAGATGGTGAAGTTCGCGCAGTGCATGCGCACCCACGGGGAACCGGAATTCCCCGAACCGGACGAAGGGCGCATCGTGGTGCACAACCGCAACGGCCACGGCCCGAATCCTGAATCGGCGCAGTTCCAGGCCGCCGAAAAGGCGTGCAAGCAGTACGCGCCCGTGCGACAGGCCCCGAGCCCGGAGCAGCAGGCGAAGATCCGCGAACAGGCGCTGAAGTTCTCCGAATGCATGCGCCAGCACGGCGTGCCGAACTTCCCGACCCCCGAATTCTCCCACGGCGGCGCGGCGGTGAGGATGAAGGTCAAGGCCGGGAGCTCCACCGGAATCGAACCCAATTCGCCGCAGTTCCAGGCCGCCCAGAAGGACTGCCAAGCGGACTCGCCGCTGAAGGGCGCCAAGGGTGGGGTCGCGATCGGCCCCCCCGGCGGCCCCAAGGGCGCCGGCGTCCAGTCCTCCTCGTCGGTCGGCGGGCCGTGAGCGCAGGGCCGCGCCGCGGCCGCTGGGCGGCGCTCGCCGCCCTTACGGCGCTCGTCATCGTGATCGTGCTGGTCCTGTCCGATCCCTTCCGCGGGTCCGGCAAGCCGACGGCGGCGGTCGCCGACAACGCGACGCCGACGAGCATCGTCGAAGTCAGGCGCCAGTCGCTGTCCTCCCAGACCCAGATCGACGGGACGCTCGGCTACGCCGGCTCCTCCAAGATCCTGGTGCCCTCGGGCACAGCCTCCACGGCGGTGCAGCAGTCCGAACAGCAGGTCTCCAGCGCCGAATCCCAGCTCGCCTCTGCCCGCGGCTCGCTGGCGACCGACGAAACGGCGCTGCAGCGCGCCCAGAGCCAGCTCGCGGCGGCCCGCGCCAAGGAGTCCGTGGACTGCGCCGGGGAAGGCGCCGCCGAAGCCGGCTCCTCATCCCCCGGCGGCGGCGGCGGGGGCGCCTGCGCGAGCGACAGGCAGACGGTGAGCAGCGGCGAACAGGCCGTCACCGGCGCCGAAGCGAAGCTGACATCCGACCGCACCATGCTGAGCTCCGCGCAGAGCTCGCTGGGGCGCGCCCAGGCCGCGCTGAACACGGCCCGCTCCTCGGCTTCCAGCTACAGCCAGGGCGCGATGTACACCTGGCTGCCCTCCGTCGGCGCGGTCGTCACCCGCAACCACAGCCTCTATGCGATCGACCGCCAGCCGACGATCCTGCTCTACGGCTCCGTGGTCTCCTCGCGCGCGTTCTTCGACGGCATGTCCCCCGGCCCCGACGTCGCCGAGCTGAACGCCAACCTCGAACAGCTCGGCTACGGCTCAGGGCTCGGCGGCGATCGGTTCACCGCCGCCACCGCCGCGGCGGTCCGCGCATTTCAGGCCGCGCACGGCCTGCAGCGGACCGGTGAGCTGGCGCTCGGCTCGGTCGTCTTCAAGTCCGGCCCGGTGCGGGTCACGAGCGTCACGCCGACCGTCGGCATGGCGATCTCGCCCGGGCCGGCGCTGGCCGTCAGCTCGATCGCGAGGCAGGTGAACGTCAAGCTCGACGCCTCCGAGCAGGCCGACGTCAAGCCCGGCGACCGCGTCGTGATCACGCTCCCCGACGGCCAGACCACGCCGGGCAGGGTGTCCTACGTGGCGAGCGTCGCCGTGACCCCCAGCAGCCAGGGCGGAGAAGAAGGCACGCCGACGATCGAAGTCGACATCACCCCCACCGAACCGCGGGCCACCGGACATCTCGATCAGGCGCCGGTGCAGGTCTCGATCACGACCGCCAGCGTCTCCGAAGCACTGGTCGTGCCCGTCACCTCCCTGCTCGCCCTGTCCGGCGGAGGCTACGCCGTCGAGGAGGTCCAGCCGACCGGGGTCCACCGCCTGGTGCCGGTGACGCTCGGGCTGTTCGACGACGAAGCCGGCGACGTCCAGATCAGCGGCTCCGAGCTCGCCGCCGGCCAGCGCGTGGTGGTGCCGAGCACATGAGCGACCCCATGCCCGTGAGCGATGCCGTGCCGATGGGCGAGCCCATGCCGGTCCCCCCGGTGCTGGAGCTGCGCGATGTGACCAAGCGCTACGACGGCGAGCCGCCGGTGTACGCCCTGCACGACGTCAGCCTCGAGGTCTGGGAGGGCGAGCTGCTCGCGATCGTCGGCCCCTCGGGCTCGGGCAAGTCGACGCTGCTGCACGTCATCGGCACGCTCGAGCGTCCCAGCTCGGGAGTGGTGTCGATCACCGGCGTCGACGTCGCCAGCCTCTCCGACCGCGAGCTCGCCGCGCTGCGGGCGCGCAGCATCGGGTTCGTCTTCCAGCAGTTCTTCCTCGCCGAGCACTCCACGGCCCTGGAGAACGTCGCCGACGGGCTGCTGTATGCCGGCGCCCCGGTGGCCGAGCGTCGCCGGCGCGCGGCCGAGACGCTCGCCCGCGTCGGCCTCGCCGAGCGCGCCGGGTTCCGCCCGAGCAAGCTCTCCGGCGGCGAGCGTCAGCGCGTGGCCATCGCCAGAGCGCTGGTCGGATCGCCCGCGATCGTGCTCGCCGACGAGCCCACCGGCAACCTCGACAGCGCCTCCGGGGCGGCGATCGTGGAGCTTCTGGGAGAGCTGCACGCCCAGGGCGCCACGATCCTCGTCATCACCCACGACCACGCGCTCGCCGAGCGCCTCCCCCGGCAGGTGCAGATGCTCGACGGGCGGATCGTCTCCGACAGCGCCGGCCCGCTACTTCGGGAGGCAAGCCGATGAGTCTCTTTTCTCGACCCCCGCGAACAGCGCCGCGACCCGCGCGACGTCGGCGGGCAGCCGCGCGACACACGCGGCCCCTCGCCCTCCTCGCCGCCGCTGCGGTCCTGGGCGCGACCGGTGCGCTGGGCGTGGCCGGCGGCGCCCTCGCCGGCGTGGCGTCCCCTGGCGGAGGCGAAACCGGCGCCAACACCGGCTCCAACTGCCCGACCTCCAACGCCCCGAACACGCTCGCCCTCGTCGCCGGCACCCCGCAGACCGCGACGCTCGGCAGCGCCTTTTCCACCAACCTCCAGGCAGAGCTCGCCAATAGCGACGGCTGCGTGCTCACCGGCGGCGCCGCCGGCGTGCCGGTGACCTTCACCGCGCCCGCCAGCGGCGCCAGCGGCGTGTTCTCGGCGAGCGCCACCAACACCGTCACCGTCGGCGCCGACAGCAGCGGCGGCGTCCAGGCGCCGCCGTTCACCGCCAACGGGATCGCCGGCAGCTACGACGTCGTCGCCTCCTCCCAGTATGGGTCGGTGACGTTCTCGCTCACCAACACCGGCGCCGGCACCCCCGCGCGGCTGGTCGCGATCTCACCGCCGCGTCAAAGCGCCACCGTCGCCGGACGCTACCGGCGGGCACTCGCCGTGCGGGTGCTCGACGGCGACGGCAACCCCGCGGCCGGCGTCAGCGTCAGCTTCACCGTCACCGCCTCGACGGCCACCGGCGGGTGCGGCACGAGCACCAGCAGCACCGGCGGGGCGGGATCTGGCGCCGGTGCGACGTTCGCCGGCGGCTCCACCGAGGCGAGCGCGACGAGCAGCGCCGCCGGCATCGCGATCGCGCCGGCCCTGACCGCCGACGACGCGACGGGGACATTCAGCGCAAGCGCCGCGCTCAGCGGTTCGAGCAGCAGCGAACCGCACGGCAGCACCGCCTCCAGCGGCGGCGGCGATGTCACCCCGCTGCTGTTCACCCTCACCAACCGTGCCGGAGCGCCGGCCAAGCTCTCCCCGGGAGTCGGCGAGACACAATCCACCCGAGTCCATACCCGCTTCCCGATCGCCCTCGCGGTGACCGTCACAGACGCCCGCGGAAACCGCGTCCCCGACGCGCTCGTGTCGTTCGCCGCCCCGGCCGCCGGCCCCAGCGGTCTATTCGCCGACCCGGTCTCCTCGCCCGGTCGTTCGGCGGGCTCCCCGGGTCGCGGCGGGCGTCGCGGCCGCGGCGGCGCGCCCCAGGCCAGCGCACGCCGGGCCGGCGCACGCGAGGCCAGAACGCGCCAGGTACGCGTGGCGCGGGTCAGGACGAACGCCTGCGGAGTGGCGCTGGCGCCGGCGCTCACCGCCGACGCGCAGCCCGGCGGCTACGTCGTGCGGGCCAGCGCGGGTCACGCGCGGGCGGCATTCGCGCTGGTCAACGAAGCGCGTTGACGTGGGCGCCGGCGCCGAGACCCTGCCGACCACCGCCGCCAGGCCGGCGCCCGTCAGGCTGCGCCCCGGCGACCTCGCGCGGGTGGCGAGCGTGGGACTGCGCACCCGACGCACCCGGGCGGCGCTGTCGGCGCTGGGGATCGCGATCGGGGTGGCGGCGATCGTCGCCGTGCTCGGCCTCTCCTCCTCCTCCCAGGCGGGGCTGCTGGCGGAAATCGAACGACTCGGAACGAACCTCCTGATCGTCACCAACGGCCAGGGCTTCACCGGCAAGACAGCGGAGCTGCCGTTGCAGGCGCCGGCGATGATCTCGCGCATCTACCCCGTCGAACACGTCGCCGAGACCGGCAAGGTGAGCGGCGCGGTGTACCGCTCACCGCTGATCCCGGCCGTCGAGACCAACGCCCTGGAAATCGTGGCCGCCAGCCTCAACCTGCCACAGGCGGCGAACATCGAGGTCACCCAGGGCAGCTACCTGAACGCCGCCACCGAGCACGAGCCGGTCGCGGTGCTAGGACCCGCGGCGGCCCAGCGTCTGGGCATCGACCACATTTATCCCGGGGAGCGCATCTGGCTCGACGACCAGTGGTTCTACCCGGTCGGCATCCTCAATGCCTCGACGCTGACACCGGAACTGGAAAGCGTCGTGATCGTCGGCTTCCCCGCAGCCAAACGCTACCTGGGCTTCAACGGGCACCCCAACACGATCTACGTCCGCGCCCAGACGAGCCAGGTCGCGGCGGTGCAGTCGGTGCTGGCCGACACCGCCAACCCCGAAGCTCCCAACGAAGTCAACGTCAGCCTTCCCTCCCAGACGCTGGTCGCGCGGGCCGACGCGCAGAGCGCGCTCAACGGCCTCTTCCTCGGCCTGGGGGCGGTCGCATTGCTGATCGGGGCGGTCGGGGTGGCGAACATCATGGTCATCTCCGTGCTCGAACGCCGCTCGGAGATCGGCCTGCGCCGCGCCCTGGGCGCCACCCGCAGCCAGATCCGCGGCCAGTTCCTCGCCGAAGCCATCCTGCTCTCGCTGGCCGGCGGCGCCGTCGGCATCGCGGCGGGCATCGCCGCGACCGCCGTCTACGCCGCCACCAAGCACTGGGCGATCGTCATCCCCACGCTCGCCTGGGCCGGCGGGCTCGGCGCGGCGCTCCTGATCGGCGCCCTCGCCGGCCTCCTGCCCGCGATCCGCGCCGCCCGCCTGTCGCCGACGGAGGCGCTGCGCACTGTGTAGCCCTCACGCGCGTATGCCCGATTCACACCTTCGGCTTGGGCCGCGGCCGCCCACCCGGGAGCGCGAGCCGCAGAATCGTGCGGTGCACCGATCCGAGCTGGCGGTGAAGCGGGCCGCTGTTGTAGGGCAGGCCGTAGCGTTCACAGATCTCCCGCACCCGCGGCGCGACCTCGCGGTAGCGGTTGGAGGGCAGGTCGGGGAACAGGTGGTGCTCGACCTGGAAGCCCAGGTTGCCGCTGAGGAAGTGAAACAGCGGGCCGCCCTCGATGTTGGCCGAGCCCAGGAGCTGGCGCACGTACCAGCCGCCACGGGTCTCGTTCTCGACCTCCTTTTCGCTGAACGTGTAGGTCTGGTCGGGGAAGTGCCCGCAGAAGATGATCGAGTGCGCCCAGACGTTGCGCACGATGTTCGCCGTGAAGTTCGCGGTCAGCGTCGAGCGCCACGACCGTCCCGACAGCGCCGGCCAGGCGATGTAGTCCTTGACGGCCTGCCGCCGCGCCTTGACGCCGATCGCCTTCAGCTCGGCGACGAGCTGCTCCTTTGACTTCTCCCCCTTGCGCAGCGCCTCGAAGTTGAGGTCGTGCAGGGCGACGCCCCACTCGAAGAAGCCCATCAGCAGCAGGTTGTAGAGCGGCTGCAGCAGGTACACCGGGTGCCAGCGCTGGTGGGGGTCGATGCGCATGATCTCATACCCCAGGTCGCGGTCCTTGCCGCGGATGTTGGTGAAGGTGTGGTGCTCGTAGTTGTGCGAGTGCCGCCAGGCCTCGGCGGGCGAGGCCGTGTCCCAGTCCCAGGTGCGGGAGTTGATGTCGGGGTCGTTCATCCAGTCCCACTGGCCGTGCAGGACGTTGTGCCCGATCTCCATGTTCTCCAGGATCTTCGCGATCGACAGCGCCGCCGTCCCGGCCAGCCACAGCGGCCGGCGGCGCGAGCCAAGCAGCAGCGCGCGCCCGCCGAGCGCGAGCTGGCGATGCAGGCGGATCGTGGCCCGGATGTAGCGCGCGTCGCGCTCGCCGAGGTCGGCGTAGATCTCCTCGTGCAGCGCGTCGAGCTCGCGGCCGAGCTGCTCGATCTGCTCGGGGGTGAGGCGGTGCAGCGGGTTCTCGGGCTCGGCGGCGGAAGCGAACCGGGCGCCCTTCCCTGCTCCACGGCGCGCAGAGCGAGCGGGATTCGCGGCGCGATCGGGATTGGGGGACGACTGCGGCGGGCGTGCCTCGGCGGGCGGTTGGAGCGGCGCTCCGGCGGGCGGTTGAAGCGGCGGGCGTGCCTCGGCGGGCGGTTGGAGCGGCGGGGCGGCGGTCGCTGTGGCGGACATGCGGATTACCTCCAGAGAAGTGGCTTGGTTTCAGAGCTCGATCTCGATCGCGCCCTCGGGCGCGTTGATGCAGGTGCGCAGCAGCTCGCCGGGCTGGCCGTGGACGCGGCCGGTGCGCAGGTCGCGGACCTGTCCTGAGCGCAGCCGCCCGACGCAGCTGTGGCAGATCCCCATGCGGCAGCCGTGGGGCAGCTCGGCGCCGGCCTGCTCGCCGGCGAGGAGGATCGGCTGGCTGCCATCGCTGTGCGCGCGGATGCCGCTGACGCAGAGGTCGATCTCGCCGCCGCAGCCGCGCTCGCCCTCGCCGAGCTCCTCGGCGGGCTGGAAGCGCTCGACGTGCATCCGCGCCGGGTCGCCGGCTTCGCGCCAGCGCTCGCCGAGCGTGCTCAGCAGACCCGCGGGCCCGCAGACGAATGCCTCGCGCTCGCGCCAATCCGGGCACAGCTCCTGCAGCTGTGCCGGCGTCAGGCGGCCATGCGTGCCGCTGAGCCATTCGTTTAGCCGATAGCCACGGTGGCGCCCATGCAGTTCGTCCAACTCGCCGCGGAAGATCACCTGCTCGGTGGAGCGCGCACAGTGCACGTGCACGACGTCGTCCAGCGCCTCGCGCCGGGCCAGGCTGCGCAGCATGCTCACGATCGGCGTGATCCCGCTGCCGGCGCTCACGAACAGCAGCCGCGGCGGCAGCGGATCGGGCAGCACGAAGGTGCCTTCGACGCCGCCGAGGCGCACGATCGCGCCAGGTCGCACCCGCCGGCAGAGATAGGGCGAGACCTTCCCGCCGGACACCAGCTTGGGAGTTATCGAGATGCGGCCGTCCGGGCGCTCGGGGTCCGATGTCAGCGAGTACGCCCGCCAGTGGTGGACGCCGTCGACCTCTATCCCAAGGCGCAGATACTGCCCGGGCCGGTGGCGCTCCCACTCCCAGCCCGGCTTGATCGTCACCGTCACCGCGTCGCCGCCGGCGGGCTCGACGCGCTCGACGCGTCCGCGCAGCTCGCGCGTGGACCACAGCGGGTTGACCAGCTCGAGGTAGTCGTCGGGCGCCAGCGGCGAGGTGAAGTTGCCGATCGCCCGCAGCGCTCTGCGGCTCATCCGCGAGATCGGAGGGGTGGCGCCGCGTTCAGGCATGGGTGTCGGGAGAGCAGACGATCATGACCTAATCCAATGCTACCTCAAATGAGGTTACATCAAACATGGTATCCTTGTCCAGAGATGGCAAGTGTGAGGACGAACACGCTTGACGAGTCCGCCGGCGAGCTCGGCACGGGCGAGCGCAACGGCGGGCGCCACGCACGCCGGAGCTCACCAAGCGAGGCGGACGCGCAGGACGACGCGGCGACGAAGCGCGCGGCGGCGGCCAGCCTCACGATCGAGCAGCTCGCCGCCGAGGTCGGGATGTCGGTGCGCAACATCCGCAACCACCACTCCCGCGGACTGCTGCCCCCGCCGGAGGTGCGCTCGCGCGTGGGCTACTACGGCCCGGAGCACGTCGCCCGCCTGAAGCTGATACTCGACCTCCAGGCGGACGGCTTCAACCTCGCCGCGATCGAGCGGCTGCTGAACGCCTCCGAGGGCTCGGCGGCACGGCTGCTCGGCCTGCGCGACGCGATGACGGCGCCCTTCCAGAGCGAGACGCCCGAGGTCGTCACACTCGAGGAGCTGACCCAGCGCTTCGGCGAGGTCGACGCCAAGGACGCCGCCCGCATTCGCAAGCTCAAGCTGCTCGTGGCGCTCGGCGACGATCGCTTCGAGGTGCCCAGCCCGGCGTTGATGCGCGCCGCCGAGGAGGTCACGGCGCTCGGCATCCCGCTGCACTCGGCGCTGGAGCTGATCGAGCGCGTCAGTCGCGATTGCGAGTCGATCTCGCGCGCCTTCGTCAAGCTCTACCTCAAGGAGCTCTGGGACCCCTTCGTGGCGGCCGGCCAGCCAGAGGAGAGCTGGGACGAGGTGATCGAGGCGATCCGCACCCTCCGCGGCATCGCCTCAGAGGCGCTGCTCGGGATGTTCAAGCTGCGCATGACCGCCCAGGTCGAGGCCGCCTCGGGCAAGCTGCTCGAGCACCAGGCCAAGCGCTCGCACTGAGCGCCCCGGTGCGGCTGCGGTCGCCTGGCCCGTCCGCTGCGCCATGCGGCTCTCTCAGCCCAGCAGGTAGACGAGCGCGACCTGCGTGGAAACGGTGCATGGTTCCACGGCCGACCTGTGCGCCGTTGCGCGGCGCTTCTCGGCGTGGGGCTTGTGGGTCGGGGCTCGGCGAGCCGTGACGCGACTCCTGGCAAACGCCACCGGCGGGACCGCCACGCCGGTCGAGCCCGAGCCGAAGTCGGGCTGGACGCCGGTGTATTCCTCTTCGCCGGGACATTGGATCGAGCCGCCGCCTTCGCCGACGCTCTGCACCGCGCCGAGCGTCGCTCCTGCCTTTTCGGCAAGGAACTGCGCCTTGGACTGCCCGTCGGCGACCGCCGCCGCCATCGCCTGCCGGTAGGCGGCGTCTGCGCTCGCCGCACTGGCCGTCGGTTCGATCGGGGCCCCCGCGACGCCCTGGACGCTCACCGTGCGCGGCGGCGGGCTCGCCGGCGCGGTCGTCGTGGGCGTCGTTTCCGCTCCGGCGACGCCGAGCACGCCAGCGGCTGCGAGCGCCAGCGCAACCACACCTATCACTGCCACGATCGCTCTCATGCCAGCCTCTCCTCTCCAACAATGGTGAACGGTCTCAGCGTAGCCGCTCGGGCTCCTGCTCGGCCCGCGGTCCGTGGGCCTCGCCATAGTGAAATTTGCCGCCCCGCATCAACGATGCGATCGCAGCCACCAGGCAGGCGGCGATGGCGAACGCAAACGCCTCGTGCAGGCCGCTGCTGAACGGGCCGGATATCAGCCGCGGGAAGAACGAGCGGCCCGTGATCGCCGCTCTCTGCGCCGTGTCGAGGCCGGCCAGGACATGCGCGCCGGCGAGGTGTTCGATCGGGTTGTAGCCCAGGAAGGCCGCGAACAGGATCGACACCGGCGGCAGCTGGGCGACGTGTTGCGCTGCGGCGGCGCTCATCCCGTGCGCCCGCAGCCCCGAGCTCAGGGTGTGCGGCAGGTTGGCCGAAAGGCCGAGGATCATCAGCGTGAAGAACACCCCCACCGAGAGCACCTGGGCGGAGTTCTGGAAGGTCTGGTTCATCCCGCCTCCCGCCCCCCGGTCCTGCGGCGGCAGGCTGTTCATCACCGCCGCCCGGTTGGGCGAGGCGAACAGCCCCATCGAGGCGCCGGTGAGGAACAGCGCCGCGGCGAACAGCGGGTATTGGAAGTCGATCGGCAGCAACAGCAGCAGCCCGAAGCTGAGCGCGGCCCCGAGCATTCCGCCGGTCGCGAACCAGCGCGCGCCGTAGCGGTCTGAGAGGTAGCCCGAGGTCGGCCCGGCGAGCAGCATCCCGAGCGTCAGCGGCAGCATGTAGATGCCGGCCCACAGCGGCGTGTCGGCAAAGTCGTAGCCGTGCTGGGGCAGCCAGATGCCCTGCAGCCAGATGATCAGCATGAACATCAGCCCGCCGCGGGCGACGGCGGAGAGGAAGGTCGAGAGCGTCCCGAACGTGAACGCCCGGATGCCGAACAGCGGCAGGCGGAACATCGGATTGGACACCCGGCGCTCGACGATCACGAACGCCACCAGACAGGCCGCGCCGGCGGCGAGCAGCGCGAGCACGCGCGGGCTGCCCCAGCCCGTCGAGGAGGCACCGTAGGGGCGGATGCCGTAGGTCACCGAGACCATGATCAGGATCAGGCCGAGCGCGAACGTCACGTTGCCCGCCCAATCGATCGGCGCCCGGCGCGGAACGCTTCGCTCCTGCAGCTTCAGATAGGCCCAGACGGTGCCGACCAGACCGACGGGCACCGAGATCAGGAATACCAGGCGCCAGTCGATCGGCGCCAACAGACCGCCGAGCACCAGCCCGACGAACATCCCGCTGACGCCGACGATGTTGTTGATGCCGAGCGCCATCCCACGCTGGTTGGCGGGGAAGGCGTCGGTGATGATCGCCGCGGCGTTGGCCAGCAGGAACGCCGCGCCGACGCCCTGGACGACGCGGAACACGATCAGGAACGTCGCGCCGGCGCGGCCGCTCATCCAGTCGACGGTGAGGATCAGCGAGGCAACCGTGTAGACGACGAAGCCGAGGTTGTACATCCGCACCCGCCCGTACATGTCTCCCAGCCGCCCCAGGCTGACGATCAGCACGCTGGAGACGACGAGAAAGCCGAGGATCATCCACAGCAGGTAGAAGCTGTTGCCCGCCTGCAGCGGGTCGAGGTGGATGCCGCGGAAGATGTCGGGCATCGCGATCAGCGTGATCGAGGCGTCGAGGGTGGCCAGCAGGACCCCGAGCGTGGTGTTCGAGAGCGCGATCCACTTGTAGTTGTCCCCGCGGGTATCGACGAGGGGTGCAGCGCTCGCCACGGCCATGCCCTCACGCTATCAACTTGACGATGACGTAAGGATCAGTTTGTGTTGGGGTGTCCCGCAGCGGGCGTAGTAGCATCGAGCACGATGAGCACTACTTGGGTCTGGGTGCTGGTTCTGCTCTTCGCGGCGATCAAAATCCCGATCGGCCTGCTCATGCTGTGGCTGCCGTTCCGCAACGAGCAGCGCGCACCGGCGACGTCGGGCGCCGACGAGGGCGAGGATGCCTCGGGCGAAGACGAAGGCGGCAGCCGGACGCTGCCGGCCTCGCCCCTCGATCCGCATCCCCGCCGCCCCCTGAGCGGCCCCCAGCGACCGCGTCGCGGCGGCCCGCACGGAGCACCGGCGCCCGCCTCGCCGCCCCGTGTGCGCCACGGGCGGCCGTCGGTGAGCACCCGGGTGTAGCAGCTACCTGTTGCGCCTGCGCTGGCGGCGGGCCGCCTTGGCCTGGGCGCGGCGCTTGCGCAGACGCGCCTCGGGGTTGCGCGACCCCGGGGTGGGCGGACCCTCGGCGACGGGCGCGACCGAGCGCGCGTCGCGGACGATGACGAAGGCGATGCCGCCGAGCAGCACGATGGCGGCGGCGAGTCCGATGATCAGCGTGAAGTTGACGCCGGAGCCACCCGAGGTTTCGCTGCCAGTCGTCGCCGTGGTGGTCGTCGTTTTCGTCGCTTCTTCCTGCCCGGCCTGTTCGGCTTCCTGAACGAGGTTGCCGCCGGCGCCCGCCGTGGCGGCCGCCACGGCAGCCGGCGCGATGCCGCCGAGCAGGACGGCGCCGAGGGAGAGCGTCAAGGCGATGCGGCGGGGCGTGCTCACGTCGGCGAGGATAGCGCTCGGCATCGGCTCCGTCGAGGGCCGGTCTCCGACTCGACGGCCGGTCTCTGCACACGGCGCCGCGCACCGTAGAATGGCGATCCGATGCCGCCCAAGCAGCGACAGATCAAGATCGAGCAGCGGGGAGCCTTTGCGGCGATCCAGGCGCTGGAGCAGCGCAGCGACGAGGAGCTGGAGGCCGAGACCAAGTTCAAGGCCGCCGCTCTCTCGATCCTCGGCGCGCGCGCCGCGGAGCGCTTCGACGCCGATCAGGCGCGCGCCTACTTCCAGCGCGCGATCGCCGCCGCCAGACCCCAGGAGCGGATGCAGATCCGGCGGATGGCCGACGCCTCCCTGGCGTTGGCGGAGCGCCGCCCAGGCGACCTCAAGGAGGCCGTCGAGCGCCTCGGCCAGGCCCCGCCGACCGGCCGCCAGATGTTCGCCCTGCGCGCGATGGGCCTGCTGCTGCCGCCCGGCAGCGCCGGGATCCTCCCGCGGGTGCGGGGGATCCTGTTGATCGTGCTTCTCGTCGTCGCCCTGCTGGCACTCGGGCTGGGCATCGTCGAGCTGATCTCGCTGCCCTTCGGCGGCCTCGGCCTGGCGCCCGGGATCCTGCTCGGGCTGTTCCTCGTGATCGCGGTCCTCGCCATCACCGCGCTGATCGGGCGCCGCCGGCGCGACCGCGCCCAGGCGGCCGCGCGCGCCGGCTCGGGCTGACCTGTCCCCGGGCTCAGCCCGACGTCACCAGGGTGGCGTGCGAGATGACGACCGGCTTCAGCGGCTCGCCATCCTGCGCTGGCGCCGTGGGCAGCTTGGCGATCGCGTCGACCCCGGCGTCGCTGCCGACCACATGCCCGACGAGCGCATACTGCGGTGGCAACTGGGCATCGGCGGTGGTGACGATGAAGAACTGGCTGCCCGAGGCGCCCGAGGGGTCGGTCGCGGTCTTCGCCATCGCGACGGTGCCGAACGTGTAGCGCAGGTCGGCCGGAGGCGGTTCGACGACCGTGTAGCCCGGGCCGCCCGAGCCATCGCCCGACGGGTCGCCGCCCTGGATGACGAAGTTCGACGCGACGCGGTGGAAGGTGAGGTCGTCGTAGAAGCCCCGGCGCACGAGGTAGGCGAAGGAGGCGGTCGTGCGGGGCGCCTGCCTCACGTCGAGCTCGATGTCGATCGGTCCGCAGTTGGTGGCCAGCGTCACCTCGTAGTGCTTGGCGGGGTCGAGCGTCAGGTGCGGCGCGGGAACGTGCTGGGCGCCCCGCGGCGTCGGCCTCGCGACCGGAGCACAGGTCCCGGCGGTGCCCGCGACGGGAGCGCCGCGCGTGCTGCTGCTCGCAGCCGTCGCGGACCCGCCCGAGCCGCAGGCCGCGAGCGCGAAGGGCGCGAGCGAGATCAGCGTGAGGGCGCCGAGCAGGCGCGCCCCGTGGGCATGGGGCGAGCGGGTGTGGGGCGCGCGGGGAAGAGCAGCTCCGGGGGTCGCGCCCGGGCGGCGTCTGCCCGCCGAGGCCAACGCGCGATCGCCGAGCTGCGGGTATGCGCGATCGGAGGGCATCACGGCAGCATATGCGCCGCCGAGCTGGCCCCCGCGAACTCTTTGCGCATTCTTAAGCAAGCCCCTACGGGACGCGAACGCTCCCACCTCCCCTGCGCCTGGGATCGCCGGCGGTGACGCCCGCGCCCGGGCCTCCCGGCGCGCCGGCGGGGCCGGGCGACGACGAATACGCTTGCGCGATGCCGGCCCCCGTCTGCCTGATCGTCAATCCCGCCTCGGGCGGCGGGCGCGGCGGTCGCCTCGCACCGCCGGTTCTCGACGAGCTGCGCCGTCTCGGCCTGACCGCGCGACGCCAGGACACCCGCGACCTCGCGCACGCCCGCGCACTCGCCCTGGAGGCCGCGCACGCCGGGGAGAGCGCGGTGGCGCTCGGCGGCGACGGCCTCGTCGGCGCCGTCGCCGACGCGCTGCGCGCGGTCCCCGGCGCCGTGCTGGGCGTGCTGCCCGGCGGGCGCGGCAACGACCTCGCACGGGTGCTGGGGATCGCGCGCGATCCCGTGGCGGCGTGCGCGACGATCGCGCACGGCAGCGCCCGGCCGCTCGACCTCGGAGAGGTCGCTGGCAGGACGTTCGTGGGCATCGCCAGTGCGGGCTTCGACAGCGAAGCAAACCGCATCGCCAACGCCGCCCCGGCGCGTCTCGGCAACCTGGTCTACGCCTACGGCGCGCTGCGGGCGCTGGCGGCGTGGCACCCTGCCCATTTTCAGATCGAGCTGCACCCCTCCGGCGAGCGGGTGCGGTTCACCGGCTACACCGTCGCCGCCGCCAGCTCGCGCGCCTACGGTGGGGGGATGCTGATCGCCCCCGACGCCGACCTCCAGGATGGTCTGCTCGACGTCGTCCTGATCGAAGCCGTCGGCCGGCTGCGCTTCCTGGCCAACCTGCCCAGGGTCTTCAGCGGCGCCCACGTCCGGCTGCCCGAGGTGCGGGTGCTGCGCGCCGCCGAGGTCACCATCGAGGCGGACCGGCCGTTCGCGCTATACGCCGACGGCGACCCGATAGCGCAGCTGCCGGCACGGGTGAGGGCTCTGCCGGCCGCCGTCAGCGTGCTGGTTCCGCAGGACAGCCCGCTGCGGGCCGCGACGAGCTCGCCCGCGGGCCGTGACGACAGCGCATGACTACCGCCGGCGGGATCGTATGAAGGGCGCCCTCGGAAGCGTCTCATGATCGGCCCCCTGGCCCCCAAGCTGACGCTCGCTCGGGCAGTCGGCGCGATCTCTCGCCGACGCGGCGGCGGAGGGACGAGCGCGCCGGGCAAGGCGCTGCTGACGCTCGCCCCGGACGCGATCGCGACGCTCGGAGAACGACTGGCTCGAGGCAGCGTCGTCATATCCGCGACCAACGGCAAGACGACGACCGCGGCGATGGCCGCCGCGATCCTCTCCGGCGACGGCACCCGGCTGGTGCACAACCGCGCCGGCGCCAACATGGCCGGGGGCATCGCCTCGACGCTGCTCGACGCGGCACGACCGCGGGGCGAGATCGCCGGCGAGCTCGGCCTGTTCGAGGTCGACGAGCTCTGGCTCGGACGCCTCGTCGAACAGTTGCGCCCGCGGGCGATCGTGCTCGGCAACCTCTTCCGCGACCAGCTCGACCGCTACGGCGAGCTCGACACGATCGCCGAGCGCTGGGCGCAGACCACGAGCTCCGGCGCCGGGGCGGCGGCACGGCTCGTGCTCAACGCCGACGACCCCGTCCTCGCCGACATCGGCCGGACGCGTACCCGCCCGAGCGAGCCCGCGCGGACAGGGATCGGAGCCGCGGGCGCCGCCGACGGCCGCCCGGCGGAACCCGGCGACAGCCGCCCGGCGAAACCGGGCCACGTCGGCCGCGACGTCATCTACTTCGGGGTCCAGGACGACTCCCTCGCCCTGTCCGGCCTGGCGCACGCCGCCGACGCCAAGCACTGCCGCAACTGCGGGGCGCCGTACGTCTTCGACGCGATCTACCTCGGGCACCTCGGCCGCTACCACTGCGCCGCCTGCGGACAGGCGCGGCCGGAACCGTCGGTGAGCGCGCGCGAGGTGCGCCTGGAAGGAGTGCGCGCCGCTCGGTTCACGCTTTGCACCCCGCAGGGTGAGGCCGAGGTGAGGCTGGCGCTGCCCGGCCTCTACAACGTCTACAACGCACTCGCCGCCGCCGCCCTGGCCTGCGCCCTGGAGGTCCCCCTGGCGCGGATCGTCGCCGGGTTGCAGGGAACCCAGGCCGCGTTCGGACGGGCCGAGACCCTGACGCTGGAGGAGCCCGTCCGGCGCGAGCTTCGCATCCTGCTCGTCAAGAACCCCGCCGGCGCCAACGAGGTGCTGCGCACGCTGGCCCTGGAGCCCGGCGAGCACGACGTCCTCGGGGTGCTCAACGACGAGATCGCCGATGGCCGCGACGTGTCGTGGATCTGGGACGCCGACTTCGAGCTGCTCGCCGGACGGGTACGGCGGGCGACGTGCTCCGGGACCCGCGCCGCGGAGCTCGCGATGCGCCTGAAGTACGCCGGGGTGCCGAGCGAGCGGATCCGGGTGGAGCCCGAGTTGGCGAGCGCGCTTGACGCCGCGGCGGCCGATCGCGTGTCATCCACCGTCTTCGCGGCGCCGGCGCGGGCGGGCGCGGAGACGTCCGCTCCGGCGGCGACGGCCGCGTCATCCAGGGCGCCGTCGCCGGCCGATGCCCCCCCGCCCCTCTACGCCCTGCCGACCTACACCGCGATGCTCGCCCTGCGCGACCTGCTCGCGGCGCGCCGCGGCGGTGCCCATCGGAGCGCGCTGCCATGAGCACGCTGCGCGTCTGCGCCCTGTACCCCGACCTGATGAACATCTACGCCGACCGCGGCAACCTGCTGATGCTGCGGTGCCGCTGCCAGTGGCGGGGGCTGGGCTTCCGGCTCAGCGCCAGCGGCCTCGGCGAGCCGCTGGACGGCGACGCCCACGACCTCTTCTACATCGGCGGCGGCCAGGACCGCGACCAGCGGCTCTGCGCCGAGGACCTGCTGATGCGCAAGCGCGACGGCCTGCACGCCGCGGCGGCGCGCGGAGCCCTCGTGCTGGGGATCTGCGGCGGCTACCAGCTGCTCGGCCGCAGCTACCAGCTGGGGCCCGGCGAGGAGCTGCCCGGCGTCGGCCTGCTCGACGTCGCCACGGTGCGGATCGACGGCGAGCGGCCCGCGCCGCGGCTGATCGGCAACGTCGCGATCGAAGTCGACTTCGGCGAGCGCGTCCTCGCCGGCTTCGAGAATCACGGCGGGCGCACCCGGCTTGGCCCGGAGCAGCAGGCGCTCGGGCGTGTCCTGAAGGGTTACGGCAACGACGGGCACAGCGGCCTGGAGGGCGCGCGCAGCGGCGGCGTCATCGGCACCTACCTGCACGGGCCGCTGCTGCCCAAGAACGCCTGGTTCGCCGACTGGCTGATCGCGACCGCGCTCGGCCGCGACGTCGCCGAGCTCGCGCCGCTCGACGACGAGCTGGAGGGCGAGGCGCACCGGGGGGCGCTGCGCGTGGCCGGGGTTTGAGCAGTAGCCACGGTCCTCATGCGCGGGCGGCGAGCTCGAGACGGGCGAAGACGTGCGCTCTGACAGCGCTATGCAGCGCCGCAAAGCTCGTTGATGATGCCGATGAGGTGACGCCTGGCGGTTGTGTTCAGACGCTGATCGCCCCGGATGGCTCCGTCTATTCCGAGTGGCGTCGTCTCTCGGCCGGTCAGCAGATAGTCGGTGTTGGCGCCGAGCCCATGATTGAGCCGGACCAGCAGCTCCAGTAAGGGGACCGCATGGCCCCCTCGATACGCGAGATGTGCTGGTGGGTGACCCCCAGCTCGACCGCAAGCTCCTCCTGCGTGAGTTTGAGGGCCGTCCGCTGAGTGCGGACGCGTGCGACCACCACGGTAGGAACGGCCGACTATTCCAGCTGCTAGGCTCTGGTCGCATGAGCGGGCCAAACGAACGATCGGGGGACGACGAGCATGCGCACAGAGATCGACACGGCTCGATACAGCGGAACTCGAGCTCTGCCTCGCAACTCGGACGCGAGAATTTCGCAAGTCGCGGCGGCTCTCCGCTCCCAACGTCGCTTGTGGCTGCTGGTGTCGCTGCTTGCGACCCTCGCGAGCGCCGGCGCTATGTGCGCAGCGCAGACAGCTGCCGCTTCGACTTTTCCGACGACTGAATTGCTCGACAGCTTTGAACGGGCGGCTGAAAACCCGCTGTCAGACGGGGGCAAATGGTCTAAGCTCGCTTGGACGAAAACGATCGGTCGTGTGTACTCCGAAAAGTACGGATGGGTGCCGAAAGAAGGCGGGGCAGGGGCGCCGGAATCGGAAGCCGACGGCGCGTACTGGAACGTTCAGGAATTCGGCAGTGCAGCAGTATCGACGCACATCTATGCCGAAAATCTGCACGACTATGTAGCCCTATGGTGCGATACCACGGGTACGGGCTCGAAGAATGGTTATCGCCTTCGGGTTGTGGGCTTGGCGAAAGGTTATGCATTCAAGCTGGTTCTCGAAAAGTGGGTCAGCGGTAGCAGCACGGTACTCGGCGAATCGCCGGAAGTGCTGTTCAAAGGCGCCTCGTCTGAAAATGTCGTTGGTATCACCGCCATTAACGGCAAAGTAAGCGCCTGGTACGGGACGACGGAAGCGGGACTTGCTGCCAAGGTCGAAGCGTCCGACTCTACATTCAGCCGTGGCTACATTGGCATCGAAGGGACGAATGACGGTGCCTATGGCGAGACTCAGTTCCGGGCGTCATCTCCGTTCTTTCCGGCGACGGAATCGGTGGATACCTTTGAACGGGCGGCTGAAAACCCGCTGTCGAACGGGGGCAAATGGTCTAAGCTCGCTTGGACGAAAACGATCGGTCGTGTGTACTCCGAAAAATTTGGGTGGGTACCCAAAGAAGGCGGGCTTGAAGCTCCCGAATCGGAAGCCGACGGCGCATACTGGAACGCAGGGGGATCTACCAGCCCCGCTGTCTCTGTACATATCTATGCCGAAAACCGTCGTGACTACGTGGGGATTTGGTGCGACACGACTGGTTCAGGCTCCAAGAACGGCTACCGCGTAAAGGTCGTAGGCACCGCAACGAATTACGGGTTTAAGCTCATTCTGGAAAAGTGGGTGAGCGGTAGCAAGACCCAGCTCGGAGAATCCCCCGAAATTTACTTCAAGGGCGGCTCATCTGAAAACATTGTTGGCATTACCGCTATTAACGGCAAAATAGCAGCCTGGTACGGGACGACGGAAGGAAATCTCGCAGTCAAGGTCGAGGCGTCTGACGCCACCTTCAGTCACGGGCACGTCGGGATCGAAGGAACGGACAATAGCGCGTTCGGCGAGACAAAATATCGAGCCTCGCTGAACGAATCGGCCCCCTACAACACCGCCATCCCCGCGGCCTTCGGCCCGGCTCAGGACTACCACTACGAGGAAGCCGTCGTCGGTAGCTGGACTGGGACGGCACCGATAACCTATACCTATCAGTGGGAACGCTGCGTACCCTACGGAAGCTGCACTCCGATCGGAGCCGCGACCGGAGTGTACTATGACGCTCAACCAGCGGATGTCGGGGACGCGGTGCGGGTTGAGGTAACCGCGACGAACTCGGTCGGGTCGAGCAGCGCGTACTCAGATACTACTGCCATCATTACGGAAGATCCCTGTAAGCCTGCCAGTCATCACTGTTATGCCGTTGTAGAACAGGACGGTGTCACCACAGCCGGGCTGAATGTAGCGATCGAGACGAGCTACGCGGCGGTGCCTTACTGGAAAGAAGACTTTGTCGACAACGAGGCGTGGTCGGGTTTGGGGCCCAAAAAATGGGTTGAGGGAGGCGCTACGAGTGGGGTCTTCTACAACGGAGGAGCGACGCCCGGATATGTGTACTTCACCGCTACCAGCTACGGCGAACACGAATACTATGAAAGCGACTTCGAAAATGGCCCGGGGGGAAACAACTACTTCCCGGTCGATGAGCACTACGTTGCGAACAATATTTGGTATATAACTGCTGGCAACGATCTTGTTGGGTATGCTGATGAGCCCACAACTGCTTCAGACATTGAAGCAGGACTGGAGGAGACGAACGATAACATCACCAACTGGGGACATCTCGATAATCTCTCGTGGTGGAACGCGTATGACGGTGCTAAAGAAGAAGGCTGGAGCCCGGAGACAAAATACGATAGACCAGGGTTGACCTGTATTTCTCTTCAGGGCGACAAAGAAGCTTACTTTGTCGCGAATGGCAATCCGTGCGAACTCGGTGACGATACCGCTCCCAATTCCCCTATGAGCGGCAATCTAGTTACCGAACCGACAGCGACACCCTCGCCGCTCACTGCCAAGTCGGCGCTCGAAGTCGGCCAGAGCTTTGCGTTTCGGGATGGCGGAGGGGTAACGCCGAAGTCGATAGAAGTTTTCTCTACTACAGAGGCGACGGCGATGGCGGTCGCGCAGCCCCGAGCGAGCCTTCCGTCGTCGGATGCATCGTCGTCGGCGTTGCTGGCGGAACCGGTCTATGTCGACGTTATGAGCGGCGACTTTACGTTGACGGATGCGCCAGTGCCCAAAGGGGAATCGTCCCCGACTGGCGAAAGCCTGGTAGTAGTTGCCAATGCCAGGACAGGATATGTGCTTAACATCGCGTTGACTCCTTCGCCGCCCACAAGCCTTTTGGCGCTGGGTCCGGTGGTGGCGTCGAAGTGAGGCCTTCCTTCCCTGTGCGTGAGCTATTGAGAACATTAGACCCACGGTGTCTCGCCGGTAGGTTCGTGCTGCGGTATGCTGGCCAGGCTATGAGACGGCGGTCGCGTATCCGATGGGCTCTGGTGGCGACGCTGCTTTCGGTATCGTTGGTTGCAGCGTCGGCCGACGCTGCTGGCTTGGGCAAGGCAAGGGTTCGAGTCGTCGCAGTGGACGAGGCGGCGAGCATCAGCATTTCAGGTTCGGCAACAGTCCCGGCAAGGGCCGCGAGCGCGCGGGGGCGTCGCTTTGTCGTGCTTTTCAACTTGAGCGGCGATGGTCGCTCGGAACGGTTCCAGGCGAGCCTGAACCATCGAGATCGCTTCGCCGTTACGCACGCGACGAAACTGATCGGTGTCCTGAAGCTGCGCGCGCGCGTAAGCATGAACGGGAGGCCGGTGGGCGCCACAGCCGCTGCGATTGTGACTGTGGCGTACCCACCGACGGCGGGCGATCCGGCGGTATCGTCTCCAGCGACTCCGGCGCAACCCGCACCTGCCCCACCCCCGACGCCGACGCGACCGCCTGAAGAACCGCATGTTGTTTTGTGTTCTCCACCGGTTCTGCCCGCTTTGGGTCAGGGCATGGGTATCGTGACGGGGTATGTATACACAGGTGGTGGGCCGCCACCTGGGGAGGAAGTGTGCGAAGGTGGGACTATCACGCTTACACCATGTTATGTCACACAGCTGTGTCCAGCGCTGAGCACTATTAGTTCGTTTGGCCCGGAACGTGAAGCCATCGTGGAGAAGTTTGGAAACGATGAAGGTTATGCTGTAGCCGTACCCGCCGGTGAATACATCTTTCATTTCATACCCTCCGGTATACACGTATCTATGGGCTCCAAAGAAGTGGAAGCGGAATGTGCTCCGAACCAAGAAATCCGAATTGCCGCAGGGGAAGTCGTAAAAATGCAGACCATTGACTGCAATATTCCGTGAGACCTAAATGCTGACAACGCCGTTACTGCCTGATTGCGTATAAGACTGACGGCTGCCGTAATGCTGCCGTCGATGTAGCTGCTCGGGGAGTCTGCGGAGGCCGCGATCGTGGTAAGGTGCGCCGCGGTTCGCTCGCCGCGGGGGACTGGAAGCCGCGAATCCTGAGCCCGACGGGCGGCCGAAGGTGATCCACGTGAAGGTGAGGGCGGACGCGCTGGAGCCGATCACGCTGCACGAGGCGCGGCATACGTGCGCGTCCCTGCTGATCACCGCCGGGGTCAACGCCAAGGCCCTGTCGGTCATCATGGGGCACTCCACGATCGCCATGACATTCGCGACACCTACGGCCATCTGATGCCTGGCGGGCTGGACGAGGCCGCCACGGATGCCTACCTCGCGCAGCTTGCCGATAGCCCGCTGCGGGCTGCGAATGACGTGAGAACTCGTGGCAAACTCGTGGCAGTCGCCCCGTTAAACAGCCGGATTCAACCGGACCCAGCCGGATCAGCCGACCAGCCGAAACCGTGTGCTGGGGCCGGATTCGGCTCTACCGCTGGTGATCCAGCCGGCCTCCCCACAGTTCGAGTCCCCCGCCCGCCGCCGAATATTCATGCCGGGTCGAGCAGGATGCTCTGACATGCGTCCGCGGGTGGCGCCCGCCAGGTGTGTCGGCCCGGCTTGTTACCATCTATCGTGCGATTGACAGTTGGTCGGAGGTTGCTCCTCCTACACCCAGCACCCGACCCGCCTCCGGCGGGTCGAGTCGTTTAAGCGCCGGTCTGCCGGCCCCGGCCTCAGGCCACCGCGAACCGCGCGTAGCGCGCGGCCAGGCGCGCCGGCAGCAGGGCGCGCACGCGCACCCCCTCCGGCGTGTCGTCGCGGGCGAGCTCGCCGGCGGCCTCGTGCAGCTCGGCCAGGCTCGCCCCGTGGGCGTATGGCACGAGCAGATCGACGGGGCGCAGTAAGTGGCGCAGCTCGCGCTCGATCCGCTCCCCCAGCTCGGCGACGCCCTCCCCCGTCTCGCCGCTGACGAGCACCGCCTCGGGGTGGCGCAGGCGCAACTCGTGGCGGGCCTGCTCGTCGAGCAGGTCGATCTTGTTGAGCACCAGCACCCGCGCACTCTCGGCGGCGCCGATCTCCTGCAGGACCTCCTCGACGGCGCGGCGCATCGCCTCCATCTCCTCGGGCTCGGCCGAGGCGTCGAGGACGTGCAGCAGCAGGTCCGCCCGCAGCGTCTCCTCCAGCGTCGTCGCGAAGGCCTCCACCAGCTGGTGGGGGAGCTTGCGGATGAACCCCACGGTGTCCGTCAGCAGGTGCCGGCGGCCGGCCAGGCGCAGCGTGCGCGTCGTCGGGTCCAGGGTGTGGAACAGGCGGTCGCGGACCTCGACCTCGGCGCCGCGTCCGTCGCCGGCGGCGTGTGCCGGGTTGGCGGGAAAGGCAGCCGTGAGCGCGTTCAGCAGCGTCGACTTCCCGGCGTTGGTGTAGCCCGCGAGCGCGACCGTCGGCAGCTCGGCGCGCTCGCGCTCGGCCCGCATCACCGCCCGGGTGCTTCGCAGGTGGGCCAGGCGCCGGCGCAGCGCCGCGATGCGCTCCCGCGCCAGGCGGCGGTCGGTCTCGATCTGTGTCTCCCCCGGTCCGCGGGTGCCGATGCCGCCGCCGAGGCGCTCCAGGTGGCTCCAGAGGCCGCGCATCCGCGCCATGTTGTATTCCAGCTGGGCCAGCTCGACCTGGAGCTTGCCCTGCGCGCTCGCCGCGTGGGCGGCGAAGATGTCGAGGATCACCGTCGTGCGGTCCACGACCGGCAGGCCCAGCTCCTGCTCCAGGTTGCGCTCCTGGCGCGGGGAGAGCTCGTCGTCGCAGGCCACCACGTTCGCGTCCAGCTCCTGCGCCAGGCGCTTGGCCTCGCCGACCTTGCCAGGGCCGAGGTAGGTGTTCGGGTGGGGCTGCTCGCGGCGCTGCATCAACTCGCCCACGACGGCGACGCCCGCGGTGCGCAGCAGCTCGCCGAGCTCCCGCACGCTACGGTCATCGCCGTCGGGCAGGGCGGCGATGCAGAGGGCGCGCTGGCGCGCGCGGGGCGCGGTCTGGCTCATTCCCCTCCGAGTTTAGATGCCCCCGCCGGAGGACCGGCGAGGCGGCAGCTCAGAGTGTCGCCAACCGCCGCACCGCCTCGGCCAGCTGCTCGTCGGGCGTCGTCAGGGAGATGCGAAACCAGCCCTCCCCGCTCGGCCCGTAGGCGCCGCCGGGCGAGACCACGACGGCGGTCTGCTCCAGGACGTGCTCGCAGTAGGCCGCCGAGCTCGCGAAGCCCTCCGGTATCGGCGCCCAGACGTAGATCGTGCCCCGCGGCGGCGTGACGTGGACCCCGGCCTCGCGCAGCGCCTCGCAGACCAGGTCGCGGCGGCGGCGGTAGAGCTCGTTCATCGAGGCCACCTCGGCGTCGGCGTCGGGCGAGAGCGCCGCGATCCCCGCCAGCTGGACGGCCTCGAAGAGACCGGAGTCGATGTTCGTCTTCAGCTTCCAGTAGGCCTCGACCGCAGCGGCGTTGCCAGCCACCAGCGCGCAGCGCCAGCCGGTCATGTTGTAGCCCTTGGACAGCGAGAAGACCTCGACGCCGACCTCCTTGGCGCCCGGGGTGGCCAGGAACGACGGCGCCCGGTAGCCGTCGTAGACGATCTCCGCGTAGGAGAGGTCGTGCACAACCAGGATCTCGTGCTCCCGGGCGAACTCCACGACCCGCTCGAAGAAGCCCTCCGGCACCACCGCCCCGGTGGGGTTGTTGGGGTAGTTGAGGAACATCAGCTTCGCCCGACCGCGGTCCTCCGGCGCGATCGCGTCGAGGTCCGGCACGAAGCCCAGCTCCGGCACCAGCGGCATCACCACCGCCTCGCCGCCCGCCAGCAGCGGGCCGCCCGTGTAGACAGGGTAGCCCGGGTCGGCCGCCAGGGCCACTTCGCCCGGGTCCAGGAAGGCCAGGTTGAGGTTGAAGATCGCCTCCTTGGCCCCGATCGCCGGCATCACCTCGGTCTCGGGGTCGAGCTCCACGTCGAAACGCCGCGCGTAGTGGTCGCCGATCGCCTGGCGGAAATCCGCCCGGCCGCGGTTGGAGGGGTATTTGTGGGTCTCCGGCTCGCTGACGGCCTCCTGCATCGCCTCCACCACCAGCGCCGGCGTCGGGCGGTCGGGGTCGCCGATGCCGAGGCTGATGACGTCGACCCCCGCCGCCCGCTTGGCGGCGATCTTGCGCTCCAGTTCGGCGAAGAGGTACGGCGGGATCCGGCTCAGGCGCTCACTCGGTCTCATGCGGCCCTTTCATTGGGTTTCGGCCAATTCTTCTATGAACTCCGCGCTGAGCGAGCCGGCGAAGACAGGTTGCGCCCAGCCCGTCAGGTGAATCCGCAGGTCCTCCCCCACCTCGACCTGCAGCTCCCCGCCATCGAGCGCCACGAGCATCGTCCGCGGCGGGCCGCCGCTTTCCCTCACGCGGGCGACCGCGGCGCCGGTGGCGCCGGTGCCGGAGGACAGCGTCTCCCCCACCCCGCGCTCGAAGATGCGGGCCCGGATGCGCTCGGAGCCGGGCGGGTCGGCAGGGGCGGATTCGATCTCGGTGTACCAGGATACGTTGGTGCGATTGGGGAACAGCGCGTGGCCTTCGATTCCCGGACCGATCGCCGGCAGGTCGAGCGCCTGCAGCGTCACGACGTCCTCGACGTGAATCGCGCACTGGGGATTTCCGATCGAGACATGCTGGAAGTCCCACACGAGCCCATCGACCGTCAGCTCGCCGCGCCCGTCGGGCGGCCCGGTCGGGAAGTCCCTGGAGGTCAGCGCGGCTTTGCCCATGTCCACACGACAGGTGTCCGGGCCCGTGATCGTCGGCGTGAGCACACCGGCGGCAGTCTCGATGGAGAAGACGTCTCTGTCGGTCCAGCCATGACGGTGCAGGTAGAGAATCGCCTCGCGCGCTCCGTTTCCGGACAACTCGGCCTCGGAGCCGTCAGGGTTGTAGATCCGTAGCTCCGCCACGATCCCGGGGTCGGCCGAGCGCGAAAGCAGCAACACCCCGTCGGCGAATACGCCGAAGCTCCGAGCACAGAGCAGGCGCACGCGCTGTGGCGTCAGCTCGAACGGCATCCGCTCGCGCTCGAGGATCAGGTAGTCGTTGCCCAGGGCCTGCCACTTCTCGAAGTCCATCGCGGCGTGAGAGTCTACGGCGCGTCCAGCTCCGCCGCGATCTCCGCCGCCAGCTCCTGCGGCTCGCGCCCGGTGACGTCGAGCAGCCGGACCCCGCCGAGCTTGCGCATCCAGGAGAGCTGTCGGCGGGCGTAGTTGCGGGTGCGGCGCTTCATGCCCTCGACGTCGCCGGCGAGCAGCTCCTCGAAGCCCAGCGCCTTGCGGGCCGTCCCCGAGGCGCCGGCGGCGTGGGCGGCGGCGACCTCCTCGCGGACGCCGGCGGCGAGCATCTCCTCCACCCGGGCGTCGATCCGGGCATAGAGCTGCTCGCGCTCCATTACCAGGCCGATCAGCAGCGTCGGGTGGCGGGTCTCGGCGGTCCACAGCTGCGAGGGGCCCTCGGGCGGCTCCAGCTCGCCGGCGGCCAGCAGCTCCAGGGCGCGGACGATGCGCTGGCGGTCGGTGGGCTCGATGCTCTGCGCCGCCCACGGCGCCCCGGCGGCGAGGCGGGCGTGCAGGGTCTCCGGGCCGAGCCGTTCCAGCTCGGCCACCAGCCGCTCGCGCAGCCCCTCCGGCGGGGGCGGCTTGAGGTCCAGCTGGGTCAGCGCCGCCCGCAGGTAGAGGCCGGTGCCGCCGACCACGATCGGCCGCCGCCCGGCGGCGAGCAGGGCGTCGATCTCGGCGTGGGCGAGGTCGGCGTACTGGCCGGCGCTGAACGAGGCGTCCGGCGGCAGGAAGGAGACGAGGCGATGCTCGAGGCGGGCCCGCTCACCGGCGTCGGCGACGCCGGTGAGGACCTCCAGGCCGAGATAGACCTGCAGGGCGTCGGCGGAGACCGCGACCGGCCTCTCGCCGCGTTCGCGCAGCCGCTCCGCGAGGGCGATGGCGAGGGCGGTCTTGCCGATGCCGGTGGGGCCGAAGAGCGCGACGATTCGCATTGACGTAGGCTTGCAGGAAGATGCGAATCGCGGGTGCCACGGTGCTGTTGACGGGAGCCACGGGCGGGATCGGCCAGGCCATCGCCCGCGACATGCACGCCCGCGGGGCCCAGCTCATCCTCACCGGCCGGCGCGCCGACGTCCTGGAGCCGCTCGCCGCCGAGCTCGGCGCCCGCGCCCTGGCGGTCGATCTCAGCGACGCCGCCGACCTGGAGCGGCTGCTGCAGGAAGCCGGCAGGGTGGACATCCTGATCGCCAACGCCGCCCTCCCCGGCTCTGGGTCGCTGGAGAGCTTCAGCGTCGATCAGATCGACCGGGCGCTCGACGTCAACCTGCGGGCGCCGATCGTCATGACCCAGGTCCTCGCGCCTCAGATGGCGGCCCGCGGCTCCGGGCATCTCCTGTTCGTGGGCTCCCTGTCGAGCAAGGCCGCCTCGCCGCAGTCCTCGATGTACAACGCCACCAAGTTCGGCCTGCGCGGCTTCGCCCTGGCGATGCGCGCCGAGCTGCGCCCCTCCGGCGTCGGCGTCTCGCTCGTCTGCCCCGGCTTCATCCGCGAAGCCGGGATGTTCGCCGAAGCCGGCGTCGCGCTGCCCCGCGGCGTCGGCACCCGCAGCCCCCAGGACGTCGCCCGCGCCGTTGCCGGCGCGATCGAACACGACCGCGCCGAGGTCGACGTCGCCCCGCTCACCCTCCGCGCCGGAGCGGCCTTCGCGAGCCTCGCCCCCGGGATCGCCGCCAGCGTCACCCGCCGCACCGGCGGCGACGACATCGCCACCGCCCTCGCCGCGGGGCACCCCGAGGGCAAGCGCTAGAGCCCCGTGCGCGCCGGCGTCCGGACCGGCCGTTGGGACGCCGCCGACGCCGCCGCGCGGGCGGCTTCGGGGCGGCAGCGGCGGGGTCAGACCGCTATCAGCGTCACGCCGAGATTGGGGGCGCGCTTCATCGGTCCGTCGACCGTCAGCAGCGGACAGTCGAGCGCGCGGGCCAGCGCGACGTAGCAGGCGTCGTAGGCCGAGAGGTTGGCCCGCAGCGACCACGCCTCTCGCAGAAGACCCAGGGTGGGCACCCGCGTGATCGCGTCCCGCGAAAGCCGTTCGACCGCCCTGGATGCGCGTGCGCTCGTCAGCTTGCCGCCTCGCTCGAGTCCCCGTAAAGCGTGCACGATCTCGGGATTCAACACGTCGGGGGCCATGAGCTCGGCATCCCCTATGGCTCTTTCGACCCTCGCGCCAACCGCCGTCTGAAGCAGCAATTCGACGAGCGCCGATGCGTCAATCACGATCGGCGAGGGCGCGGAGGATCTGCTCACCGCGTTCAGCCCTGCCTTCGTGGATCAAATTCACGACCTCCTCCGAGGTGATGCCGCTCACGGGATCGTCCTCTTTGAGACTGTCGAGCCATTCCCGCGTCGTCGGTCGCGCAAGATCCCGCCTGAGAACGTCTGTGACATATCCGCTCACGCTGCGTCCCTGCCGGGCGGCCCGCTCGCGCAGCCTGGCATGTAGATCCTCGGGAAAGTTCTTCACCTGGATCGCGCTCATCGCATGAATATAGCATGCTTCAAGACCACCTTTTGCATGCTCGGTTCGCATCGGCACACGGGTCAAAACAGCGTCTCCTGGTGGGTGTCGACCATGGCGGCGCGGCCGGATCCGACGGGTCCCGAGCTCGCTGGCGACGCCGCCGCCCGGCGGCGCCCGGGCCGCGCGCTGGGTCCGTCCGCCGCGCCGGGCGCCGGCCGCAGAAAGCGCCCCCGCCCCGGCACCCGCCCGCGGCGCCCGTCCCGCACGAGCTCCCCAAGCCGCTCGCGCTCGGCCCGCGGGGCATACGCCCCGCGGGCGTAGAGCTCCTCGTAGCGCGGCAGGAGCTCCGGGCGCTGATCCCCAAGCCATTGCATGAACACCTCGCGGACATCGCGCCGCAGGTGCAGGGCGGCGCCGGCGACGCTGCTGGCGCCGGCCTCGATCGCGCCCTGGATCAGCGGCTCCAGCTGCCTAGGGGAGTCGTTTATCCCGGGCATCAGCGGCGCGATCAGGACGCCCGTCGAGATCCCGGCGCGGCTGAGCTCGGCGACGGCCTCCAGCCGCGCCCGAGGGTTGGGCGTGTGCGGCTCGGTCGCCCGCCAGGCGCGCTCGTCGAGCGTCGGGATCGAAAGGCAGGCGCTGAACTGGGTGCGGGCCGCGATTTCTCGCATCAGCCCCAGGTCGCGCAGTAGCAGCGGCGACTTGGTCAGCACCGAGCAGAGGTTGCCGGCACCGCCGTGGGCGTCGCGCAGGGCCTCCCAGATGCCGACCATCAGCCGGTAGCGGCCCTCCACCCACTGGTAGGGATCGGTGTTGGTCCCCAGGGCGACCTGCTCGCCCTTCCAGGAGGGCCGGGCGAGCTCGGCGCGCAGTAGCTCGGGAGCGTTGACCTTGACCACGATCTCCCGCTCGAAGTCGCGGCCGGGCCCGAAGTCGAGGTAGCGATGGGTGGGCCGGGCGAAGCAGTTGTGGCTGATGACGCCGTCGGCGACGAAGTCGCCACTGCCGGTCGTGATGTCGTACATCCGCAGCCGCATCCCGAGCGGCCGGACGGCACTGACGACGCGCTCGCCGGCGGGCCCGGCCAGGCGGCTGCCGCGCCGCAGGCATGGCCGCTGGACCTGGCCGGGGTCGCCGGCGCTGACGTGGCGCCAGCCCTCGGTCGTGAGGAAGCGGTGGTCGCCGCTGGCGAGCAGCTCGCCGCCGTCGTCGAGCAGGACGCGATAGGCGCGCCTGATGCTCGACCACTTGGCGAGCACCCGAGTCGGGGTCAGGCGCGCGGGGTCGCGTGAGGTCTCCTCGTCGACTCCGCCGGGCTCGCCGAAGCTGCCTGCGCCATCGGGCTCACCCGGGCGGCCCTCGCCGCCATCGCCGGCCGGCGCATCGGACCGGCTCCCGTCCGTCCCGTAGATCTCGTCGCCGACCTCCAGCAGCTCCAGCGGCCGGCTGCGCCCGTCGGCCATCAGGATGGGGGTGCCGCCCCAGAGGCAGTAGACGCAGGCGTGGGTGCAGCCGCGGTAGGGATTGATCGTCCAGCGAAACGGCATCCGCGACGCGCCGGGCACGCGGTTCAGGGCGGAGCGGGCACGGACCTCGTAGAAGCGGATGTCGAGCGCCTCGGGCGCGTCGAAACGACGGACGACGGCCTGCTCGCGGTAGCCGGGCAGCTGGCGCTGCTCGTCGGCGGCGAGGGAGAGGTTGGCCCAGCGCATCGAACATATGTTCGCATACGGAGGCCCCGGGATGCATCAGACAAGGCACGACATATGCCATCGACCCGCCCTCAGGCGGCGCGGCTGAGCAGCAGCTCCTCGCCGGCCAGGGTCTGGCTGGTGGCGGCGTCGATGCGCACCTGGGCAAGCTCCCCGGCGGCGGCGAGACCGGTGAAGTTGACGACTTTGTTGTGCCGGGTGCGACCCCGCAGCCGCTCGGAGTCGTTGCGCGAGGGCCCTTCGACGAGCACCTCCAGGGTGCGCCCGACGAAGCGCTCGGAACGCTCCCGGGCGTGGCGCTGGACGACCTCGACCAGCCGCTCCATGCGGGCGACCTTGACGGGGTGCGGCACGACGCCGTCGGTGATCTCGGCGGCCTCGGTGCCTCGGCGGGGCGAGAAGATGAAGGTGAAGGCGCCGTCGTAGCCGACCTCCTCGGCCACCTCCAGGGTCTGCTCGAAGTCCTCCTCGGTCTCGCCGGGGAAGCCGACGATGATGTCGGTCGTGATCGCCGCGTCGGGGACGTGCTCGCGGATCAGGGCCACGCGGTCCAGGTAGCGCTCGCGGTCGTAGGTGCGGCGCATCGCCTTCAGGACGCGGCTGGAGCCCGACTGCAGCGGCAGGTGGATGTGCTCGCAGACGCTGCCCAGCTCGGCGTGGGCGCGGATGACGTCCTCGCGCATGTCCTTCGGGTGGGGACTGGTGTAGCGGATGCGGTCGATCCCGTCGATCGCGTCGAGCGCTTGCAGGAGCTCGGCGAAGCTGGCGCGGGCCGGCCGCAGGTCGCGGCCGTAGGAGTTGACGTTCTGCCCGAGCAGCGTCACCTCGCGGACTCCCTCCCCCGCCATCCGCGTGACCTCCTCTACGAGCTCGTCGAACGGCCGGCTGACCTCGCGCCCGCGGGTGGAGGGCACGATGCAGTAGGAGCAGCGGCAGTTGCAGCCGACCGAGATCTGCACCCAGCCTTGAAAAGGCCGCTCGCGGTGGGCTGGGAGTCGCCCGGTGAAGCCCTCGAACTCGAAGTAGCCCTGGGCCGTGAGGGAGTCGCTGGTCAAAAACTCCGCGAGCTTGTGCACCTGGCCCGGGCCGAAGGCCACATCTACGAACGGGAAGCGCTCGAAGACCTCCTCCTTGACCGACTGCGCCCAGCAGCCCCCGACGCCGACGATCCGCTCGGGCCGTTCGCGCTTCAGCCGCTTGGCCTGGCCGAGGTGGGCGACGAAACGGCTGTCCGCCGTCTCCCGAATCGAGCACGTGTTGAACAGGATGAGATCCGCCTGCTCGCGCTTCGGCGCCTCGCTGTAGCCGAGCGACTCGAGCATCCCCTTCATCCGCTCGGAGTCGTGCTCGTTCATCTGGCAGCCGAAGGTTGTGAGGTGGTACTTCATCGCCTCCGAAGGGTAGCTGGGCGGCATTGCGACAGCTGCCGATGCCGGGCGTTGAGCCCTGCCGCCGCCATCCGGCCGTCCGCGCTTCAGATGCGCTCGAAGCCCAGCTGCTCGGCGACGGTCGCCTGGGCATCGTCGCGCGAGGCGAAGCCGATCTTCTCGCCCTTTTCGGCGAGTGCGGGCACCGTGAGCTCGGCGACGGCGAGATGCCAGGCGTCGAGCGCGCGCAGGGCATGCGCGCGCACGAGCTCCAGGGCGCGCTCCTCGGCGCCCTCTTGGGAGGCGGCGAGCATCGTCACGGCTCCGTCCGGCGAGAGATCGGCGTCGAGCAGAGTGAGCAGCTCCTCGGCGTTGGCGCGCCCGGCGCGGGCGGCGCGGACGAGGGCGCCGGAGACCTCGATCCTCGTCCAGGTGCCTGTGACCGTCGCGATCTCTGGATCGCAGAGCAGCTCCTGCGCCTCCACGTGCCCGTCCTCGTCGGCGAGGTAGGCGCGGGCCAGCACGGAGGAGTCGAGGTAGACGATCACACTCGCTCGCGCTCGTCCGCGAGCAGCCGATCGACCTGCTGGCCGAGGCCGCGGGTCGAACCGATGATGCGCGAGCGCCGCGCTGCGCTCATGCGAGGCGGCGGCGGCGTTGCACGCAGCATCCCCGCGGCCGCCGCCGCAGCCCGCAGGCGAGCACGGCGATTTGCCTGCTCGTCCTCCGGGATCGCGGCGAGGATCTCTGTCGCTACGGCATTCATGCTGCGGCCCTCCCGTCCGGCTCGCAAAGCGAGGCGGCGGTGCAGATCCTCCGGGACACGCAATAGCAGTTGCTTCACATGGGCGATGCTATCACCGGATGGCCCTGCTATCGTTTTCGGCTTGTCCCCCGCCTGTGTCTACGCGACGACGGCGAGGTCGGCCTTGCCGTTCGGCGGTGGATCGCCCAGCGGCCTCCTCGTGCTGGTGGCGCGTGGGGTCTCCTCCGGGGAGACGATCGCGGTCCCGTCCTGCGCCTCGGGCGCGGGCATGGGCATGGGCTTGCCCTCGGGCGAGAGGCCGCGCTTGGCGAAGACCTTGGTGCGGATCTCCTTGGCGAGCGCGGGGTTCTCGTCGAGGTATGCCTTGGCGTTTCCACGGCCCTGCCCGAGCCGCTCCTCGCCGTAGGAGAAGAAGGAGCCCGACTTGGTGACGACGCCGTCCTCGATGCCGAGGTCGATGATGCAGCCCGAGGTCGAGATGCCCTTGCCGAACTCGATGTCGAACTCGGCCTGGCGGAACGGGGCGGCGAGCTTGTTCTTGACGATCTTCACCCGCACCCGGTTGCCGACCGCCTCGGTGCCGTCCTTGAGCGTCTCGATGCGGCGGATGTCCAGGCGCTGGGAGGCGTAGAACTTCAGCGCCCGCCCGCCGGGCTGGGTCTCGGGCGAGCCGAACATCACGCCGACCTTTTCGCGGATCTGGTTGGTGAGAATGCAGAGCGTCTGGGTGCGGTTGAGGTTGCCGGCGAGCTTGCGCATCGCCTGGGACATCATGCGCGCCTGGGAGCCGACGGTCTGGTCGCCCATCTGGCCCTCGAGCTCGACGCGCGGCGTCAGCGCGGCGACGGAGTCGATCGCGACGACGTCCAGGGCGCCGGAGCGGACGAGCATGTCGGCGATCTCCAGCGCCTGCTCGCCGTAGTCGGGCTGGGAGACGAGCAGCTCGTCGATGTCCACGCCGATCTCCTTGGCGTAGAGCGGGTCCATCGCGTGCTCGGCGTCGATGAACGCGCACACCCCGCCGAGCCGCTGGGCCTCGGCGAGGACGTGATAGATCAGCGTCGTCTTGCCGGAGGACTCAGGGCCGAAGACCTCGACGATGCGCCCGCGCGGGACGCCGCCGATCCCGAGCGCGAGATCGAGCGAGAGCGCGCCGGTGGGGATCGCCTCGACCCGCACCTGGGCACCCTCGTCTCCCATTCGCATCACGGAGCCCTTGCCGAACTCGCGCTCGATCTGGCCGAGCGCGCCCTTCAGCGCGGCGTCGCGGGCCTTGGCGGCCTTCTCCTGGTCGGTCACGGGCATCGTCTTGCTCCTCCGGTCGAAGTTGGAGCCAACAAGTTAGATCGTACCCCGGACGGAACACTTGTTCGATTGCCCGCCCGCAGATTCCGGCGGTTTTTGGAGGGGGATCGAGCAGGCTCGATCATGGTTGGGCCGCGAGGGCGTGGCTCGAGAGACACTCGTAGTCGGCCCCGGAGGGCGAGAGCCAGGAACGCTGCAGGGTGACGGCGCCGGCGGCGAAGGCGAGCGCGGGTGTCGCGGGCAGCGCGCGCTGGCGGGGCGCGTCGCCGGCGCGCAGGCGGGCGACGGTGACGTGCGGGCGAAACCGCCGCCCCCCGCCGCGACCGCCGGCGGCGGGGTCGGACTCCAGCTCACAGAGCGCGGTCAGCTCGCGCAGGATCGAGTGCTGCAGGGCGTGCAGCGCCCCGCCGGAGTCGTCGTGCAGCTCGACGGCGAGCGCCCGGGGACGGCGCGGGGGCAGCCACAGCGGCGCCCCCAGCGAGAGCCGGCCGAGAGACCGCGCCTCGGTGCAGACGGTGGCGAGGGCCTCGCCGATGGCGTCGATCTCGCCGACCGGCCGCTCGCCGAGGAAGCAGAGCGTGACGTGGAGGGTCTCGGGGTGCAGCAGGCGCAGCTCGCCCCGGGCATCCGCACGGCCGTGGCGCCGCTGCCGCCCGGGATGGCCACCCTCCCCCCGCTCCCCCTTTCCGCGCCCGCGCGCGGGACGCTCGGGGTCGTGCTCGCCGGCGAACGCCGCGGTGCGCAGACTGGAGGCGCAGCGGCGGGCCCAGCCGGCCAGCTGGGCCCGCACCTCGGCGGGCAGCTCCAGGGCGACGAACAGCCTGGCCGTGGCGTGGCGGGTCACCGCTCCAGGTTGACAGACCCCGACATGCCCGGAGCGCGATGCGCCGGCGCCGGCCGGGGAGTCGTGAGAGGGACCTCGCCGGTTGGTCGACGGCCGCGCGCACGGTCTCGTGGTCGACGGGCGCGGTCAGTCGCGCAGCAGCGCCCGGCGCACCAGGTGAAGCGCCACCGTCGTCGCCCGGTCACGCACGTCGGCGCGGCCGCCGGGCAGGTTGACGGTGCGCGTCAGCTCCGCCTCGCCTGGACCCGCGACGCTCAGGCAGACCAGCCCGACGGGCTTCTCCGCGCTGCCCCCGCCCGGCCCGGCGATGCCGGTGACGCCGACGCCGACGTCGGCGCCCAGCCTCTCCCGCGCGCCGCGGGCCAGCGCCGAGGCGACCTCCGGCGAGACCGCCCCGTGGCGTTCGATCAGCTCGGCCGGCACGCCCGCCTGCTCGACCTTGACGTCGTTGTCGTAGGCCACGATCGCCCCCCGCACGTACTCCGAGGCGCCGGCGCGCTCCGTCAGGCGGGCCGCCAGCAGGCCGCCCGTGCACGACTCCGCCGTCGCGATCGTCAGGCCCCGCCCCGCGCCGGCGCCCGAGGACCGCTCGTCACGTGGGTCGCCGCCCGCGCCGCCGCGCCGCTCGATGGCCCCGCCACCATCCGGCGGGGCGGATTGCTCGCCAGCCACGCCGCCGCGCAGCAGCGCCGCCACCTGCTCGTCCACCGTCGAGCCGTCCTGCGAGAACAGCGTCCGTCCGTGGCGCCCGCGCACCACCGCCGCGAAGGCGTCGTAAACCTCCTGCTCACCCGGCTCGTAACGCGTCACCACCTCGATCTCTCCGCGGCGCAGGCACGTCGTGATCTCCAGCCGCTCCAGCGCGACCCCCCGCTCCTGAGCCTCCCGCAGCGTCTGCGCGATCTCCGACTCCGGGATCCCGAACAGCCTCAGCGTCCGCCGGCGGTACTCGACAGCGCGGGTCAACGCGGCCTGCAGCACGGGCGTCCGCAGCGCCATCGGCCACATCGGCTGCAGCTCCCGCGGCGGGCCCGGCAGCACCACGACCATGGGGCCCTTCAGGCCCGGCGCCGGCGGGACCACCAGGCCGGGAGCGGTGCCCACCGGCTCGAGGATCGTCGCGCCCCGCGGGACCACGGCCTGCTTGCGGTTGCTCGCCCGCACGGCATCCATGTCGATGTCCGGCCAGCGCCGCATGACGTCGGCCAGGATCCGCGCGATGCGGCCCTCCAGCGCCTCGTCCAGCACCATCTCGCGACCCTGGAGCTCGCCGACCACCTCCGCCGTCAGGTCGTCCGCCGTGGGCCCCAGGCCGCCGCTGGTCACGATCAGGTCGAGGCCCTGCTCGCGAAAGAAGCGGAGCGCCGCCAGCATGTCCGCGCGGCGGTCGCCGACGATCGCGATCTCCGCGAGGTCCACCCCGATCTCCTCCAGGCGGTCGGCCAGCCACGGGCCGTTGCGGTCGGCGACCCTGCCCGTCAGGACCTCGGTGCCGGTGACCACGACGCCCGCCCGGGCGCCTCTCGCCTCGGCGCCGCTCACGCGCAGGTCGGCTCTTCCGCCGCCGCCAGTTCCCGGACGCCCGTCCGCGTGATCGCGTAGCCGATCGCGGTCCGCGATTCCGGCACCGCCAGCGGCTTGCCGTCCACCGTCAGCACCAGGTGCGCGTTGCCCAGCGTCAGCAGGAAGCGGCGCGCGTGATACGTCGGCTCCGGCTGCCCCGGCTTGAGGATAACCCCCGGGATACGGCGCGCGTTGTCGTCGCCGATCAGGCAGACGTACACTTCCGCCGTCGGTTCGAAGTGGATCGAGGCCAGCTGCGGGCGAGCCGGCGCCGGGGCGTGTCCGCGTCCGGCGCTCGCCCCGCCCGAGGAGTGCACACCGCGCGAATGGCCGCCTCGCGAGGCGCTCGTGCCCGTCGTCGAGCCGCCGCCTCCGCCGCCACCGGAGAGCAGACCTATCAGCAGCAGCACGATCACGATCGCCACCCCGCTCACCGCGATCGCGTACCCCCGTGGGAAGCGACTCTCGCCAGCCGCCCCCTGGCTGCGCGGCGGCGCCATCCCGCGGCGCACCCGCGGACGCGGGCGTCGGCCGCCGCCGGCAGACGGCTGCTGGACGTGCTCCGCGCTCTCCCCCGCAAGCTCGTAGTTGAGCTTGTACTCGTCGACCAGCGCCTTCGCGTCCAGGCCGAGCGCCTGCGCGTAGGTCCGCAGGAAGCTCTTCACGAACGTCGGGCCCGGCAGCAGGTCCCACTCTTCGTTCTCCAGCGCCCGCAGGTACTTCGCGCGGATCTTCGTCTGCGCCTCGATCTCGGACACGTCGATCCGCTCGCGCATCCGCGCCTCGCGCAAAGTTGCCCCAATTTCCGGCATCTCGATCGTGAAGGCTAGTGCTTATCGGTGAACCAGCACCCCACGCACAGCCGCTTGCGCGGCGCGCTCGGGATCGCGCCGCCGCACACAACCCGGGACCCCGGAGGGGTCCAACCCAAGAAGATCAGCCCTCTGCGCCGTCCGCGACCGCGGCCGGCGCAGCCGGCGGCGACTCCAGCGCAGCCAGGACGCGCGGGACATCCGCCTCGGAGACCAGCACCTGGCGCGGCTTGGAGCCTTCGTAGCCGGAGATCACCCCGCGGCGCTCGAGCATGTCGATCAAGCGCCCCGCCCGCGTGTAGCCCAGGCGCAACCGGCGCTGCAGCATCGACGTCGACGCCGTCTGCATCTCAGCCACCAGCCGGATCGCGTCGCCCAGCAGCGGGTCCTCGTCGGGGTCGAACTCGTCCGGCTCGGAGCCCTCGGACTCCGCCGGCTCGACCTCCTCCAGCAGCTCCTCGCGCAGCTCCGGCTCGCCCTGACGGCGCCAGAAGTCCGTCAGCTTCGCGATCTGCGGCTCGTCGATGTACGCGCCCTGGATCCGCTGCAGGCGCGAGCTGCCGACCGGACTGAACAGCATGTCCCCCTGGCCGAGCAGCGACTCCGCGCCGTTCTGGTCGAGGATCACCCGCGAGTCCGTCTGCGAGGACACCGCGAACGCGATCCGCGAGGGCACGTTGGCCTTGATCATCCCCGTGATCACGTCCACCCGCGGGCTCTGCGTCGCCAGCACCAGGTGGATGCCGACCGCCCGCGCCTTCTGCGCCAGGCGGATGATCGAGTCCTCCACGTCCGCCGGCGCCACCATCATCAGGTCCGCCAGCTCGTCGATCACGCACAGGATGTACGGCAGCGGCGGCTCCCCCCGGCCTTCCCGCACCCTGTTCAGCTCCGGCAGGCTCCGCGTCCGCGCCAGCGACATCGTCCCGTAGCGCTGCTCCATCTCCCGCACCAGGTTCTGCAGCGCGTTCGCCGCCATCCGCGGGCTCGTGATCACCGGCGTCAACAGGTGCGGGATCGACTCGTAGTGGTTCAGCTCCACCTGCTTGGGGTCCACCAGCACCAGCCGCAGCTCGTGCGGGCTCGCCCGCAGCAGCACGCTCGCCAGCATCGCGTTGATCGCCCCCGACTTCCCCGCCCCCGTCGTCCCCGCCACCAGCAGATGCGGCATCTTCGCCAGGTCCGCCCCGATCGCCTTGCCCGCCACGTCCTTGCCCAGCCACACCGTCAGCGGCGACCAGTCGCTCGGCGGCTCCTGGTAGACGTCGCCCAGGCGCACGATCCGCCGCCGCGCGTTGGGCACCTCCACCCCCACCGCCTGCTTGCCCGGGATCGGCGCCAGGATGCGGATGTCCGTCGCCGCCAGCGCGTACGCCAGGTCGTCCTTGAGCTGCGCCACCTTCGCCACCTTCGTCCCCGGCGCCAGCCGCAGCTCGTAGCGGGTGATGTGCGGGCCCGCCACCGTCCCGATCACCTTCGCCTGCACCCCGAAGTGACCTAGCGCCTCGACCAGGCTCGCCGCCGTGCGCTCCTGGCCCGCCGTGTCAGGTCGCACCTGGTCGGCGCTCGACCGCGACAGCACCCGCGTCGACTCCGGCAGGCGCCACACGAAGTCCGGGTCGTCGGTGACCGCGTCGCGCAGGCGACCCTGCGGCGTCAGCTGGCTCGGATCCAGCGCGCTCGCCGCCACCCCCGCGATCTGCTCCTCCTCGGGGTCGGGCCCCGCTTCGCGCTCCCCCGTGGCCTGCTCGTCTTCCCCGACCTCGCCGGCCGTCCCCGTCGGCTCCTCGGCACGCTCGGCGTCCGTCTCCCAGGGCTCCGCCTGCCCGCCCGCGTCGCCGGATTCGACGGCACCGCCGTCCTGCGCCCAGTCGTGCAGCTCCTGGTCCAACGACGGCGCCTCGACGTGCGTCGCGCGCACCACCAGCTTCCCGGGCTCCGGATCCGGGGGGACGACGGGCTCATGCCCGGACTCCATCTCCGGCCACAGCTCGACGCCGCCTGCGGCCGGCTGCGCGCCGGCGCGCCGGGACCCGCCGTCGAAGTCCTCCCCGCCGCCGCGCCCCCGCCGCTCGCCGACCCGCGCCGCGATCACCCGGGTGCTTTCCACCACGCCGCCGCCGGTCGCCCGCAGCACCGCCGCGAGCGATGCCCCCGTCAGGAGGACCACGCCGGCGAGAAACAGGAAGACGACCAGGATGTCCACCCCGACCTGCTCCACCAGGCCGTGCGAGGCTTCATACAGCGCCTGGCCCACCACCCCGCCACGGGACTGCACGAAGGCCTGTGACCAGCGCGTCCCCTGTCGCACCAGGCGCTCGCCGCCGTCCTGGCCCGTGCTGACACCGAACGTGCCAGCCGCCAGCGCCAATACGATCGAGCCCGCCAGGCAGATGCTCCCCGTCCGCAGCGGGCGCAGCGCCGGCAGCACCGGGCGCAGCAGCAGCACCCCGCCCGCCAGCACCAGCGCCACCGGGGCCAGCGTCCGCGCCCGGCCCACCAGGAATCCGAGACCGACCGCCAGGGCGCGGCCGACTCCGCCCCCGCCCGCGCCCCCGTAGAGCACGAAGCCCAGAAACACCCCGACCGCGATCAGCGACAGCGCCAGCACGTCGCGCTGGCGCTCGTCGAGCTCAGGCAGGCGCGGCGGCCAGCTCGGCAATGGCAGGCCTCCGCCCCGGACGTTTGCGCGGGCGCCGCGGCGGGAGCGGGAGGTGTTCTTTTTGCGAGGTGTGTGTGCGCGCGCGCGTGCGCGCGAGGATGCTGACCCCCGCGAACGCGTACCGCCTGTAGCTCGTCTCGAACCGCTCGCCATCGCTCCGCGGGTCTTCGACGTCCGCCGCCCGTACCCTGCCCGAGAACGGCGGCGCCACAGAAGCCTCCCCGCGAGCCCTTACCATCGATTTAGCGATCCCCGCTAAAAAAGAGGCCAGGTACCGTCAGATGAACGACTTCTCCCGCTCCCCCCGGGTCCTCGTCGTCGAGGACGACGAGGACATCGCCCAGGCCCTCCAGCGCTCGCTGCGCCTCGAGGGCTACGAGGTGCGCACCGCCGCCGACGGCGCCGCCGGCCTCGACCAGGCCCATGCCTTCGCCCCCGACCTCGTCATCCTCGACCTCGGCCTGCCCAAGGTCGACGGCATCGACGTCGCCCGCACCCTGCGCGAGCGCGAGGACGTGCCCATCCTCATCCTCACCGCCCGCGACGCCGTCGAGTCGCGCGTCGAGGGTCTCGACGCCGGCGCCGACGACTACCTCGTCAAGCCCTTCGAGCGCCAGGAGCTGCTCGCCCGGCTGCGCGCCCTCCTGCGCCGCCGCCCCCCCCGCGGCTCCGCGCCGCTGCGCGTCGGCGACCTCATGCTCAACGCCGACACCCACGAGGTCACCCGCGCTGCGCGCACCATCGACCTCACCCAACGCGAGTTTGAACTACTTGAATACATGATGCGCAACGAGCGCATCGTGATCTCCCGCCAGCGGCTGCTCGACGAGGTCTGGGGCTACGACCCCTTCTCGACGACCAACACCATCGAGGTCTTCGTCTCCAACCTCCGCCGCAAGCTCGAGGCCGAGAACGAGCCCCGGCTGCTGCACACCATCCGGGGAGCCGGCTACGTCCTCCGCGCTTAGGCACCTCTCGGCGGCCTTCGACCGCGTGCCCATCCGCACCCGACTGGCGCTGGTCTCGGCGCTGCTGACATTCGTCATCCTCTGCTCCTTCGCCCTCGTCGTCGGCTCGCTGACCGTGCACCGGCTGCGCACCGACTTCAACCACGAAGTCGACGCCTCCGCCACCGACCTCGCCGAGCTGCTCCACATCGAAGAGACCGGCAACGCCGTCCAGGGCTACCAGCTCGAAGTCACGCCCAACCTGCACGAATTCGCGGCCTCCGAGCACGCCTTCATCCGCATCCTCTACCCCTCGGGCGCCGTCTTCAAGAGCACCCCCGGGGCACCGAACGTGGGCCTCGCCAACGACACCGACGTCGACGGCTACCGGGTGGACACCATCGCCGTCCACCTCAATGGGCCCACCGGCGGCGTCGTGCTCGTCCAGTACGGGCGGCCCCTCGGCGACATCCAGCCGACCATCGCCCGGCTCGAGCTCCTGCTCGTCCTCGGCGTGCTCGCCGGCACCGGACTGGCGCTGCTCGCCGGCGCCAGCATCGCCCGCCGCGCGATGCAGCCCATCGCCCGTCTCACCGGCGCCGCCGCCCAGATCACCCGCACCCGCGACGCCGGCGCCAACATCCCCCAGCCAGAGGCCGACGACGAGGTCGCCGAGCTCGCCCGCACCCTGCAGGGCATGCTCCGCTCCCTCGACGACGCCCACGCCGAAACCGAGGCCACCCTCGCCCGTCAGCGACGCTTCGTCGCCGACGCCTCCCACGAGCTGCGCACCCCGTTGACATCCGTGCTCGCCAACCTCGAGCTCCTCGCCGAGTCCCTCCACGGCGAAGAGGCCGACGCCGCCCGCTCCGCCCTGAAATCCTCGCGCCGCATGCGCCGGCTCGTCGCCGACCTCCTCCTCCTCGCCCGCGGCGACGCCGGGCGCAGCGTCCCCCACGAGCCGCTCGACCTCGCCCAGGTCGTGCTCGACGCCGCCGCCGAGCTCGGCACCCTCAGCGCCGATCACGAGCTCTCCCTCGACGTCCACCCCGCCGTCGTCCAGGGCGACCACGACGAGCTCACCAGGCTCGCCCTGAACCTCATCGAGAACGCCCTCCGCCACACCCCGCCGGGCAGCTCCATCTGGGTCACCACCGGCGCCGCCGCCGACCACGCCACCCTCGTCGTCGAGGACGACGGACCCGGCGTCCCCCCCGACCTCGCCCCCACCCTCTTCGAGCGCTTCGTCCGCGGCGCCGACGGGGCCCCACGCCGGGACGGCACCGTCGGCGGCTCCTTCGGGCTCGGGCTCGCCATCGTCCGCGCCGTCGCCGAATCCCACGGGGGGAGCGTCACGCTCGAGCACACCCGGCGGGACGGCGTCACGCATGGGGCGCGCTTCCTCGTACGGCTGCCGCCGGCGCCTGCCGATTCGGGCGCCGCCGGCGAGCCACGGACGCCCGCGCTCAGCAGGCCCGCCGGGTAGGCGTTCGACCGGCTTGGCTCCGATGCCGCGGCGGCGGGCGTCCGCCCGGCCCGCGGGCTCCATCGGAGCCAGGAGCGATTACAGAACTCGAGCAGCAGGCAGGCAGGCAGAGGGACACTGCTCAATTTAGGCGGGGAGCCAGATTCGGGGGCTCGGCCGGGGGGTTGGCACGCGTTCCCGCCCCTCTAGTGGACGCGCCCGCCGCAGCGGCAAAAGAACGTGGAAATAGCCTTTCCGGCGAAAGGACGTGGAAATGGCGGCGTAGTGCCGATTTTACGTCCGCGGGGCGTTGATTCCGAGTTCCCGCTCCAGTAGGAGGTCGCGTGCTTCGCGGCTCACCGCCGGCCATCCGCCGAAGCGCCCGATGGTGTATTGCGATGGCGCGTTCCGGTGCTTCGCGGCCCAGTCGGCGTAGTCGCCGGACGTGGGGTGTTTGCCCGCCTGGGTGAGGTAGCGCGCGACGGCTTCCACGCAGGTGCCTTGCGTCCATCTCGGCCCGTGTTTGCGATCTGCTGGCGTCGCCTGGAGCCCGGCGGCGCTCAGCGCGGCGTCCCATGAGCCGAGGGCATCCACGATTTGCGCGGCGCTGGGCACGCGGAGTTGTCGGCCGTGCATCCATCGTTTCGCGTCGTCGGCGAGCATGTTCTCGCGCTCGCGCCGGTACTGGCCCTGTGTGAGCGAGTTCGTGTTCAGGCGGCGCGCGATGATGGCGAGGGCGGAGGCGGCGTTCTCTGGCGTGACCCATTTCGCTGGCCTCGTGCGGCCGGTCTTTGCGGCGAGTAGTCTGCCGCGCTCGTCGTCGTGGACCCGGGCGACGGTGAGCACGTCGCGCCACGGCATTCCGAGGCGTTCCGCGATGCGCTTCGCCCGGGGCAGGTCGGGGTGAAAGAGGCTGCGCGCCCTGGCGTCGTCAAACGCGCGCTGGGACGTGCGGAGCGGGTCGGTGGGGTTCGCGATCGCGGCGACTTCGTACACCGCGTCCAGGAGCGCGAGGTCGTTCGGCTGCTGCACCCCTCACGGTTTCGGTGCGCGGCGAGGCAGCCCTTCCGCGCCCTTTAAGTCACCCCTGCGGGTCCGACCGCCTGCCCGACCAACGCGTGGCGGGCGTGAGCGTGACTTATCGGCGAAAGCAAGTCATTCCGGCTCTCCTTGCCGTATGTAATCGGGGTGGAGTCTTATCCGCTTGATACGCCGCCCTCACGCTTTGCTCGTCTCGCGCTCGGGAACGCGCCCGTTTGGAGCATGGCCCTCTGGCTGGTCTGTCTCGGTCCGATCGCGGTGCTGACCCGCGGCGACTGGCTCGGGGCGATCATCGTTTGCCTTTGGGGCGTCGCGAACGCCGTCGTCCTGGGGAAGCGCGCGGCGGCGAAGGAGCCACGACGCGACCAAGATCAACGCTAGGCAGATCAGAACCGGGACCGCGGTTGCCAGGATGATCGCAAGTGGAGAGGAGCGTTCAATGAGGACCCCGACGAACGCGCTGAGCGCGCCGATGTAGGCGAGCACCTGCGAGGTCGCCTCGGTCTGCCGCTGCCACTCGGAGTTGCCGAACTCAAGGTGCGGGGCGACGAGCGCTGCGGTCGCGCCGAGGAAAAGAACGGCTGCGCCGCCGAGAAGGAGCGCGTGCGCCACGCTACCCCCAGCCTTCGCCCGAGAGCTGCGTGCAGGCTTCTTTGCCGTACGCCTGGCCGCCGTTGTCGGTGATGACGGCTTTTTCGTTCGCGCGGTTCACGAGTTCGCAGACGATGCCGCCGTTCACGGCGCCTTCCTGCGGCGCCGTCGTCCATTCGGTGTTGGCGGCCCGCTCCACGAACGCGGCGCAGTCTTCGGCGGAGTTCGGGCCGTTGAAGCTCACGCGCACTTCGTGCCCTGCGACGTACAACGAGCACGGCGAGGGGAAGCGGGAGAGGAGGAGTTGCTTCGTTGCTTCGTCGTAGCCGGAGACTTCGCCGGGCTGGAAGCTGATCGTGATGAGGTTGCTGCCCTGCCCGGGCACGGTCAGGTTGAAGTTGTTGCCGTGGATTTCGCCGACGTACGCCGTGTTTTCGCCGAGGGCGCCGTGGACGTTGAGCGTGATGCCCGTGCCCGCGATCACGCCGGTGAAGGCCCGGTCCGCGTTTTCAAGGCCGAGCGACTCGGACTTCGTGATCGCCTCGCGTAGGCTGCCGCTCACGTTCCCGCCGGAGCGCGTCCACTGGATGAACATGACGGCGTTGCTCGCGTGCCCGATGAACGACGCCGGGCCGTTCGTGTCTTCGGTGCCCTGCGCCGAGCCGCTGCCAGAGGACGACCCTTTGCTGGCGACGAGGCCGACGGCGGCCACGGCCACGAGGAGCACGACGAGCACGACGATCAGCGATCTTTTCCGGCTCATGGGGACTTATCGGCGTTATTCGGCCTGCCTGAACCGAGCCCTGCGCGCGCCCGTGTCGTCGTTCGTCCGGTCCGGGCCGGGGTGTGGGCTGGCTCGCGCCGGTCCTGGGCTTCTCGTCTGATTGCTTCCCAGCCGCCGTGTTCCTGCACCGTCGCGAGCGCGGGTGCGGTGTCGCGGGGTTGGGTGGCGGCCCAGTCGGCGTATCCGCGTTGCGTTGAGCGTTCGCGGGCGCCGAGTTGGGCGTGGTAGCGGCTGACGGCGGCTACGCAGTCGGCGCTGGTCCAGCGGTGGCGGCGGCGCTCCCCGGCACGGGCCGCGCTGGTTCGGGCCGTGCCGGTCTCCGCGCCGGGTGTCGGCGCTTTGCGGCCGCGCCCGCCCTTGTGGCGGACGACGCGCGGGTCGGGTAGTCCGTGGTCGCGTCGTTGCTGTCGCCACTGCGTGACTGCCGCGGCGAAGCCGCATGTGCGTTCGGACGGGTACGGCACGCCACTTGCGCGCGCGAACGCGCGCAGCTCGCGAGCCGAGGGCTGGTAGGCGTGGGCGTCGTGGAAGCGCGTTAGGAGGTCAACGAGTGGCGGCGCGGTGTCCGAGCGTCGCCGGGTGTTGTCGCGCGCGCTCGGCGTTTGCAGGTCGGCGAGGCGGAGAGCGGCGTCCCACGACCCGGCGAGGGCGATGACTTGCTCGTCCGTGGGCATGCGCAGGGTGCCGCCGTGCATCCATCGCGCGCGGTCGGCTGCGATCATCGCGTCGCGTTCGGCGCGGTACTCGCCGAGTGTGAGCGTGTCCACGGCGAGCCGCCGCGCTGCGACGCGGACGGCTGAGCGCACGCAGTCGCGCGTGAGCCAGGCGGCGGGCGCGCCGCGCGTCTTCAAGCCGAGGAGCTTGTTCTGCTCCGAAGCCGGCGCGTGGGCGATGGCGAGCACGTCCGCCCAGGGCAGCCCGAGGCGTTCCGCTATCCGCTTCGCTCGCGGCAACGCCGGTCGCTCGTGTCCGATGGGGCGGGCGTCGTCAAAGGCGCGTTGCGGCAGCGACAGGGGTTCCGACGGCCTGGCGAGTGCCGCGACTTCGCGCACGGATCGGAGGAGGGCGAGTTGGTCCACGTCGCGTGCTTGGCCGTGGTGGTCGGCGTACCCCGCGGGGTTATGCGGCGAACCGGGGAACTGTGCCGTTTGGCTGGACGGCGAACGCGGCCATGAGTTCGTTTACGACGAAGGTCGCGGGCGCGTTGCTGAGGAGCGCAGCGACCGTGTTCACGGGTGTGTGGAGTCGCCAGGTGATGACGCCTTCGCCGACGCTGCCGAGCACTGCGTCGGGGGTCGTGGCGGCGCAGATGCGTCCCGCGGGGGCTGTTGCCCATGTTTCGCGGCCGTTGGGGATCGCTCCTTCGTGTTCCTCGGCTTCGCGGGTTTCCTCTGCGCTGTTCCACGGCATCGTGACCGCTGTTGCCGCGCCGAGGGTGATGGTGACGCGCTTCGTCCAGAACGACGGGTCGCGGTTCGCGAGTGCTTCCGCGGCTCGGCTTTCGCTCATCCTGAGCGCGATGCTCGTGAGCCTGATGGCATTGCTGGAGCAGCGCGCGTTCGGGCGTTGCGTGCTGATTTCGCCGCCGATCGTGACGGCGTACACGTAGGGTCCGCGCCGTGACGTGGCGGGGCGCCGCTGTGGCGCGTGGTGCTTGCCCGCGGCCTGTGGGCTGGTAGTCGGGTTGCTCGTCGCGTTCGCGGCCGGGCACGCGCCGGCTGCGCTCATTGCGGCGAAGCTCGCGCTCAACACAACCGACCTGCATCGTTTCGCCTTGCCCATTGCTTCCCCCTTCGCGGTCGTTCGCTTGATCGGTCGGCCCGTTGTACCGCGCGTTAGAGTATTTGTGCTCTAACATCGTCGATCGTTGTAGGCGAGGCTGCGGCGCGT
>DATKPO010000080.1:0-26194 GCA_035524055.1 Solirubrobacteraceae bacterium | reverse complement strand
GCCGCCACCGGATTCGTCGCCGGCGCCGCCGCCGCCGGTCTCGTGCGCCGTCGCCGGCGCCGGCGCGAGTCGACGCGCCACGGCGGATCGCGCCGGCGGGTCGCCGGGCGGGGGGGACGCGCCGGCAGGGGAGGCGTCGGCGAGCTAGTCCAGATCGTCGGCAGCCGCTCCCTGCTCGTCGACGTGCACCTCCTCGGTGGCCGCGACTGAGCTTCGGCAGGCGGTGGCCGCGGGCGGCCGACCGCCGGCGATCGCCGGCGCCGCGACAGCCGGAGTCGATCGTGAGTCGGGTGTGCCCGCCGACGGATTTGGCGGCGCCGACGGGTCGCAGGCAATCGTCGAGCTGCGCCTGGAGGTGCGACCCTGCGGTCCCTTCCGGCTACCGCGGCGGACGGGCATGGACGGCCTGCTGCGACGGCGGGGCCAGGTGCTGGAGCGGCTGCTGCACCACGGGGACGAGCCCGTCGTGGTGCGGATCGCCCAGACCGCGCCCGACCGCGTCCTCTTCGGCGCCCGCGCCCGCACCCGCGCGGCGGCCGCCCACGGGATCGCGCGGATGCGCTTCGCGCTCGGCGTCGACGACGACCTCGAGGACTTTCGGCGGCGCTTTCGCCACGACCCCCTGATCGGGGCATCGCTGCGGAGGCGGCCGTGGCTGCGGGTGACCCGGCGGCCCGAGCCCTTCGAGGCCCTGGCCTGGGCGATCTGCGAGCAGCTCATCGAGTACGAGCGTGCCGCCGCCATCCAGCGGCGGCTCGCGGTGAGCTTCGGGCGGCGCTTGCCGCGGGACCAGGCCGGCACGCGCCCTGGCGACGCCGGCGCGGGACACCACATCGGCGCGTTCGCCGGCACCGACCCCGCCTTCCTGGGCGTCGCCGACGGTGCCCGCGGCGGCTGGGATCGCGGTCTAGACGGCTCGGATCGCGGCCTCTGCGGCTGGGGCGCCGGGCTGCGCGACGCGCCCGCCGCGGCCGCCCTGGCGGGGGCGGCGCCGGCACGGCTGCAGTCGTTGGACCTCTCCGGCGGGCGCGCCGTGGCTTTGATCCGCGCGGCCCGCGAAGTCGCCCGGGGGCGGATCGACCTGCACGACCCCGATCACGAGCCGGCCTGGCGTGCGCTGCGCGCGATCCCGGGGATCGGGGCCTGGACGGTGGAGATCCTGGCGTTGGTCGGCCAGGGCCGCTACGACCAGGTCCCGGCCGGGGACCTCGGGCTGATCAAGCTCGTCGGGAGGCTGCGCAGCGGAGGGGACCCCTGGGCGCGGGCCCAGGAGGACGAGGTCCGGGATCTCTTCGCGCCCTACGGCGAGTGGCGGGGGCTGGCCGCCGCTCATGCCATGGGGCTCGTCGGCTAGCTGTCGGCGACTGGAAGCGAATTCCCGGTCCGGGGCACCGGGCGCCGCGGGGCTCAGCCGAAGAACAGCTCCGCCGTCCGGTACAGCTCGGGGTCGAGCAGCTTTGGCGCCGCCAGCGCCTCACCGAGTGGGACCTCGACGATCTCGATGCCGCGCAGCGCGACGATGTTGCCGAAGCGGCCACCCGCGACGGCCTGCACCGCGGCGACCCCGAAGCGGGTGGCGAGGACGCGATCGAACGCCACCGGGGTGCCGCCGCGCTGGACGTGGCCGAGGATCGTCACGCGCGTCTCGAAGCCCGTGCGCCGCTCGATCTCACCCTCCAGCGCGACGCCGATGCCGCCCAGGCGGGCGTGGCCGAAGGCGTCGGCGGCGGCCGTGCGTGCGACCGGAGCCCCGGCATCCGCGGCCAGGGCGCTGCCCTCACGCGGCGTGGCGCCCTCGGCGACGACGACGATCGAGAAGTCCCGGCCGCGGCGATGGCGGGCGAGCAGGTGGGCGCAGACCTCGTCGATGTCGAACGGCCGCTCGGGGACCAGGATCGCGTCGGCCCCGCCGGCGAGCCCGGCGTGGGTGGCGATCCAGCCGGCGTGGCGGCCCATGACCTCGACCACCATCACCCGGTTGTGCGACTCGGCCGTCGTGTGCAGGCGGTCGATGGCGTCGGTCACGATCTGCACGGCGGTCTGGAAGCCGAAGGTGAAATCCGTGCCGCCGAGGTCGTTGTCGATCGTCTTCGGCACCCCCACGATCGGGACCCCGGCCTCGTGCAGGCGCAGGGCGACGCCCAGGGTGTCCTCGCCGCCGATCGGGATCAGGGCGTCGACGTCGCGGAGCTCCAGGGTCGTGCGAATGTCAGCTGTCCCGTCGCGCCCGTCTGCGTATGGGTTGGTGCGGGAGGTGCCGAGGATCGTGCCTCCGCGCGGCAGGATCCCCGCGGTGCTCTGCGGGGTCAGCTCGAACGCCTCGTCCGCGAGCACCCCGGCCCAGCCGTGACGGAAGCCGAGGAAGCTGTGGCCGTCGGGCTGGCCGCTGCGCACCGCGGCGCGGATCACCGCGTTCAGGCCGGGGCAGTCGCCGCCGCCGGTTAGGAGGCCGATGCGTGTCATGGGCACAGGGTAGGGGGCGAGCGGGAGCCGGGATGCTCGATCCGATGCCGGCGCTTGGCGGCGAGGGCTGATATGGGCGTGTTGTGCGAGTATCGCCCTGTGACCGATCTCCCGATCCGCCTCCTGTTGGCCGACGTCGACGGCACCCTCGTCACCCAGCAGAAGGTCCTGACGGAGCGCTCGATCGAGGCCGTCCGCAAGGTCCACGAGGCCGGCATCCTGTTCGCCGTCACCAGCGGCCGCCCGCCGCGCGGGATGCAGATGCTGGTCGAGCCCCTGGAGCTGACGACGCCGATCGCGGCCTTCAACGGCGGGCTGCTCGTCGAGCCCGACATGTCGCCGATCGAGGAGCACACGATCCCGGCGGAGTTGGTGCAGCCGGCAATCGAGCTGCTGGAGTCCTTCGCGCTGAGCGTGTGGGTGTACCGCGGCGCGGACTGGTACGTCCGCGACGCCAGGGGGCCGCATGTGGACCGCGAGGCGGCGACCGTGCAATTCTCGCCGACCGTCGCCGACAGCTTCGCCGGCATCCGCGAGGACGTCGCCAAGCTCGTCGGCGTCAGCGACGACCACGACGCCGTGCAGCGAGCCTCGGTGGCCGCCGACGAGCGCTTCGGCGACACGGTGTCGGCGTCACGCTCGCAGCCCTACTACCTCGACGTCACCCACCCCGAAGCCAACAAGGGCTGCGTCGTGCGCCGACTCGCCCAGCGCTACGAGGTGCCCAGCGAGGCGATCGCGACGATCGGCGACATGCCCAACGACGTCCTCATGTTCGCCCACTCCGGGCTGAGCATCGCGATGGGCAACGCCGGGCGCGAGGTGCAGCGGGCCGCGCGGCGGGTGACGCGAACCAACGACGAGGACGGCTTCGCCTACGCCGTCGAGCGGTTCGTGTTGGGCGCCGGTCGCGCGTGAGCGGTTGTCCCGGGGCTTGACATTTATGCGGCTCGTTGTTAGTGTCGGGAAAACATGAGTGTCTCTCAAAGCGAGAGGCCAATAGAAACAGACTGATCCAGCTGAGGTCATACCGCTGGTTGTGGTTGACGTCAAGCGCTTGCAGAACGAGGTTCGGGAGAGGGGCTGGGTCGTCGGGCGATGAGGGAGCAGGGATTCAGCGTGAGTCGGCACAGGACAGACGTGATGGGGGTCGCCGTGCGCTCGCGTGGGCCTGAGACCAGATGCGTCAGCAGCCTGACGCATCTCTCTCTCTCTCTCTCTCTCTTGTCCTCTAGGGCCGACCGCTAGCCGCCGGCCCGCCACCGGCCCGCGGCGGCTCGGCTCGCCCGGGGGCGAGCGGCCGGGCGACCCGTGCCGCCACAGGGTCGGGGCGCTCGACACCGGCGGCGCGGGGCGCGCGACCCGGGGGGTCGCCTAGATGTCCGTTCGCCGCGCGGTCGGTACGGCTCGGGGTAGCGCCGCGCGCGCCGGACGGGGCGCGGCGGTCGCCTGTGCCGCCGTGGCGGGCGGACGCACATCGAGCGCGCTCGACGCCGCCGCGCGCACCGGCGACGCCGTCAAACGGCGGCCTCCAGCGCTGGACGATGCCGACTCGCGTGCGCGGCTCGTCGAGATTCAGCGCGCGCGCCTGCTGGCGGCGGCGGTGAACGTGCTCGACGAGCGCGGCTACGAGCGGACGACGGTCTCTCACATCACCGCACGCGCGCGGGTCTCACGGCGCACGTTCTACGAGCTGTTCGCCAACCGCGATCAGTGCGTGGCCGCCCTGCTGAACGAGACCGCGGCGCGCGTGCAGGACGAGCTCGACCGTGCCGGCGTGCGCTCGCTTCCCTGGCGGGAGCGGATGCGCGAGGGCCTGTGGCTGATCCTCTGCTTCCTGCGGCGGGAGCCGACGCTGGCCCACGTGCTGGTCGTCGATGCGCTGCGCGGCGGCAACGAGGTCCTCGCCGCGCGTGATCGGATCGTGCAGCGGCTCGTCGCGGCCGTCGACGAGGGTCGCGTCGAGGACGCCCGCGGCCTGAGTTGCAGCCGGATGACGGCCGAAGGCGTCGTCGGCGCGACGCTCGCCATCGTGCACAGCCGGCTGGCGCGTGCCGGCGAGGGGCCGGCGCTGACGGAGCTGTCCAGCGAGTTGCTGGCGATGATCGTCCTGCCCTATCGGGGCGCGGCGGCCGCGCGGCGCGAGCAGACGCGCCCGGCTCCCTCGCCGCCCGACCTCGCCTCGCATCCGGCCGAGCGCCAGCTCGCGCCGCTGGATCCGCTGGCCAGGCTCCCGATGCGCCTCACCTATCGCACCGCGCGGGTGCTCGACGGAGTCGCGCGCCATCCCGGCGCCAGCAACCGCCAGATCTCAGATCACGCGGGGATCGCCGACCAGGGCCAGGTCTCCAAGCTGCTGGCGCGCCTGCAGCGTCTCGGGCTGCTCGACAACGAGGGCGGCGGCCACGTCAAGGGGGCACCCAACGCCTGGACGCTCACCGCGGCCGGCGAGCTCGTGGCCCGTGAGATCTCCCTGCACGGGGATGCCGCCGAGGGAAGGCGCGCCGCATGAGCGCAGCAGGGCATCGAGGGTTTTCGACAGAGCACCACCATAGAACAAGAGGGAGTGAGTGAATAGCATGTTTATCGGGATCCGTTCGCGGCTTGTCCTGCTGGGTCTGCTCGCATCGGTGGTGTGCGCGGTCGCGGCCGCGCCGGCGTTCGCCACCAAGGAATACGTGTCCGGCGGAAGCTTTGGCGGGCAGGGCTCGGAAGCGGGCAAGCTCGAAGGCCCGCAGGGCGTGGCGGTCAACGACCGCACGGGGAACATCTACGTCGCCGATGCCGGAAACAACCGCGTGGACGAGTTCAGCGAAAACAGGGCGTTCGTGCGGGCGTGGGGTTGGGGCGTGAACGGCTCCCCGGGGTTCGGGGAATGCACTCTGACCTGCCAAGCCGGCGAATCGGGGTCGGGAAAAGACGAGCTCGAGTCAGCCAGCGGGATCGCCGTGGACAACTCCGCGGGCCCCTCCGAGGAAGCCGTGTACGTCGAGGATCCCGCGGCCGACCGGATCGACAAGTTCACGGCCGAAGGGGCGCCCCAGGGCGAAATCGCCGGGACATGCGAAAACACGGGGGAAACGCCGCCGTCGTGCAAAGGCTTCGCGGACTTCAACGAACTGCGCGCGATAACCGTCGATCCCTCGGGGAATCTGTGGGTCTACGAAGTGGAACGTCGTGGTGAAGGACATGGCGTGCTGTCCGAGTTCGACGGGGAGGGCAAGTTCGTGAAGCAGTTCCCCACAGGTTGGGGCGCGCAGGTGGTGGTGCCGGGGACGCAGGGAATCGCGGCGGACGGCGAAGGCCGCGTGTACATCCTGATGTCGTATGAGGAGATAGTGCAGGCATTCAACGCCGAAACGGGCGAAGAACTCGGGGAAGACTACAAAGAATACGTCGAATCGAGCGAGGAAAACCCGGTCGCGCTCGCCGTGAACCCGACGAACAACGATCTGCTGGTCGACGTCGGGCTGCGTACCAAAGCGGCGGGAGAAAAGCTGGAATTGTATGCTCCGCTGACCGAATCGACACAGGTTCCCAGGCAGGTGTTCCCGGCGAGTCCGGAACCAGCGCTGGTGGAATCTCACGGTGTAGCGGTGAATGGCGCGAGCGGCGCCGTCTATGCGAGCGAGCACGGCAGCGATGAAATCGCGGTCTTCACCAAAGCGCTGTTCCCGGAGGTGAGCCCAAGCTCGCCGTCGGGGATGAGCGGGACGAGCGTGACGCTGAACGGAAGCGTCGGACGCCCGGGCGAACCGATAGCCGAATGCGCCTTTGAATACATTTCCGGTACCGGTTACGAACAGAATCTGCGCAACGAGGTCCAGACAGTGACCGTCGCGGGCGCGGCCGGAGGCGAATTCGGGCTCAGCTATGAGTCCAACCTGGTTCACTTCTCCTTCCATCCGCCCTCGGGGGAAGCCGGCGTTCACCCGAGCGCCAGCGAAGTTCAGCAGGCACTCGAAGGCATCTCCGCTATTCATAGCGGCAACGTGAAGGTGAGCAGCTCTATCACCGGCTCGGATGTGACGTATCGCATCGAATTCGTCAAGGGACTGGCGGACAGAGAAGTCCCGGCGATCGCTGCGACATCGCAGCTCGATCCCGCCGGCGCGACGGTCACGAGCGAAGTCTCGGTGCTCGGATCCAGCGAAGGCTTCGCGGGCGCCAGCGAGGCTCCCTGCCAGCCCTCCACGCCGTTTGCCGGCACGGCCACGGTCGAGGCCCAGCTGCAGGGGCTCAAGCAGCATGAAACCTATCGCTACCGGTTGACGGCTGTCAACGAAGCGGGCCTGCGCAGCACGAGCGGCGCCGGCAATGTGTTCACCTCGACGGCGCCGGGCATCGAAGCGGAGTCCTCCCTGGAAACGGGGTCCAGCGAAGCGACGGTCGACGCCAGCATCGACCCCGAGGGGCTGCCGAGCACCTATCGCGTGGAATACGGGCCGACCGAGGCATACGGCTACTCGACGCCCGAAGCCGCGCTGGGCTCATCGACCGACCCTGTGCCCGTGACCGTGCGGCTCAGCGGACTGCTGCCCGCGACCGAGTATCACTTCCGTTTCGTGGCGAGCAACACGGTCGGATCCACCGGCGGCGCGGACGCGACCTTCGCCACGGCCGGCGCCACCGGCCCGGTGACCTCGGGGTTGCCCGACCATCGGGTCTACGAACTGGTCTCCTCGCCCACCGATAACCAGGACGTGTACAGCCTCGGCGGGGTCCAGCAGGGAGGCGCGAGGGAAAGGCACAACGGTCTCGCCAGACAGCCGTTCCTGGCGGCCGACAACGGCAACTCGGTCGCCTACGCCGGTTATCCGGCGCTCGAAGGCGGCAACGGGGCGATCAGCGCGGGCTTCAGCAACGAGTTCCTCGCCAGTCGAGGCGCCGATGGCTGGAGCTCGCGCGATGTGACGCCTGCGGGCACCGATCCCGAAACGGAATATCTGGTGTTCTCGGACGATCTTTCGACCGGAGTCTTTACCGCTGACAATGGTGCACCGATCGCGGCCTCGCCCGTATCGCCGGCCAGTTGCACGGGTGACCTCTATTCGTTGACGGCCGATGGTGGCTACCACGCTCTGATCGGCGAACCCGACCCACATGGCAGTTGCGGTGAATTTCTGGTTCCGACTTTTTCCGGCGATGGCTCCCATCTCGCCTTCGAGGACAGTGCCGCGCTCACGCCCGGCGCCGAAGAGGGACAGACGACTCAGTCCCCATACATATTGAATGGCGGCTACAACATCTATGACTCGGTCGCCGGAACGCTTTACCAGGTAAATGTTCTGCCCGACGGCAAGGCGGAACAGGCTCCGGTAGCCTGGCTTGGCGCGCCGCCGTTCGGCCAGTATGGCTCAAGTAACAGTGACGGCGCGGTCTCTGCAAATGGCTCGCGCATAGTTTGGACAAGTAACGAACTTTACGCCGAAGGGAAGCAAGAAACCTGGGAATACAGGCCCAAGGCATTGTACGTGCGCGAGAACGACACCCAGCCGCAGAGTCCGCTCGGCCCTAACGGGGAATGCACATCGACGGCCGATGCTTGCACTGTGCAGTTGGATAGGGCCGAACCGGGATGCATTGCGGAAGGCGAGTGCCAGTCCGGCGCCGGGCTGTTCTGGGCAGCGAGCGTCGATGGCTCTCGGGTTTTCTTCACAGACTGCAAAAAACTGACCAAAGCGTCGTTTGAAGCTCCCGAAGTCAGCACCACAGGTTGCATCCGCGGCAACAAAAAAGAATACGGCAATTTCAAAGCTACGGGTGAAGATCTGTATGAATACGACTCGAGCACGGGCCGGCTGACGGATCTCACCATCGACCACCATCCTGGGGACACCGACGGAGCGAACGTTCAGGGTGTGCTCGGAACGAGCGAAGACGGCGCATATGTCTATTTCGTCGCGGGCGGCGTTCTGGCCGAAAACGAAAACGCCCGCAAAGAAAAAGCACAGTCAGTTGAATGTGGGGAAGGAATCAGCCCATGCAATCTCTATCTGTGGCATGAAGGCACGAGCACATTCATTGCGCAACTTGACGCGGAGGACAACGAGCTACCGAGCTCAGGGGAAGATTACGGCGATTGGCGTCCTGCGTCCAGCCACCGCACGGCCGAGGTTACCCCCGACGGTGGGGATCTGCTTTTCGAGTCAAAAATGAAGCTCACCGGCTACGACAGCGGCGACAAGGTGAGTCACGAAGACATTCGTGAGGCCTTTGTCTACGATGCGCAAACCGATCGCATATCGTGTGTGTCGTGTGTGCCCAGTGGCGCACCACCAAGCTCACCGCAGTTCAGTGGCGCGTCCTATCTGCCGCTTCCGGGAGGAGCGGGACACGGTACAAGGAGCTACACAGAGCATTGGATGTCGGACAGCGGTGCGCGCGTGTTTTTCGAAACGAGCCAGGCGTTGCTGCCGCAGGACGTAAACGGGCAAGACGACGTTTATGAGTGGGAGCGTCCCGCGTCGGGAACGGAAGAAAACAATACGTGTACGACGAGCTCGTCGAGCTTCAGCGCGGTGGATGAGGGTTGTGTGTATCTGATCTCCGGGGGGCAGAGCAGCGACAGCTCGTTTTTTTCCGATACGGATGCCGAAGGGAACAACGTGTTCCTTACGAGCCGCGGCCGGTTGACGCCGCAGGCGAAGGACGAAAACTTCGCCCTGTATGACGCGCGCGTGGACGGCGGTTTCCCGGAACTCGCGACGGAGTGCACGGGCACCGGCTGTCAGGGCGTGCCGGCGGCCCCGCCGGTCTTCGCCACACCGTCGAGCGTGACCTTCGACGGCATCGGCAACTTCCCGCCGCCGGCGCCCGCAAAGCATGTCGTCAAACAGAAGCGGAAGCAGAGCTCGTCGACACGTGCGCAGAGGCTCGCGCATGCGCTGCGGGTCTGCGCGCGAGATCGCAGCGCACACAGGCGCGCGGCGTGTGAGCGCCGAGCGCGCAAGCGGATCGGCGCCACCAGACGGGTCAAGGTGTCCAGCAATCGCGGGAGGGCGGGTCGATGAAGGCGAGGGTGACGAAGCTGGTGTTTCTACTTGCTCTGCTTGGGGTTGTGGGCGTCGGCGCTGCGCCTGCGGCGGCCGGTCAATGTCCGTCGGGCTCTGTCTATCGAGACTGTGCGCCGGGATGGGCGTTGGCGGCCAGCAGCTATCCGACCGCGTTGACGCCGGGCGGCACTGGGGTCATCGGCGTGAGCGTGATGAACGACGGCGCCGGCGAAAGCGAAGGGACGGTGACCGTGACGGACGTGCTGCCCGCGGGCGTCACGGCCGTCGAAGCGGGCGAGATCTACAGCTGGGAACCGTTCGCGGGCAGACCGGACATCGTTCTGCACGATGAATTCTGGGATTGCACGGGCAACGGCGGCGAAGGCGTGCGCGGCGCAAGCGTCGTCACCTGCGTGAACAATCGGGAAACGCTCGGCGATATCGCCGGTGGCGGGGGCAACCCCGGGATCGGTCTGTCCGGGGGAGAACATCTCGTTCCACACCCTCTGCCTCAGCTGGGCATCCGTGTCCAGCTGCCGTCGCGGGAAGTAACGGAGACCAACCATGTGACGATCGCCGGTGGCGGCGCGCCGACGGCGGCGAGCACCTCCGACTCGTTGACCGTGACGCCCAAGCTCGCGCCGTTCGGGTTCGCCGATGCGCAGGTGTGGATGTCCAACGCGAACGGCACGCTCGACACGCAGGCCGGATCGCACCCATATGAGGTCACGTTCGTGAACCTGTTCAACGACTACTTCAACAGCGAGGATGGCTGGTCGCCCGCCGGCTTTGGGCCTGAACGCTCGCCGGCGCAGGTCCGCGAAATCGTCGTCAAGCTGCCCGCCGGATTCGCCGGCGAACCCGGCGCGGTGCCCACCTGCACTCACCAGCAGCTCGACGAACATGCGTGTCCGCCGGCGAGCCAGCTCGGGATCATCGCCGTGGAAGTCATTGGCGGCATCCTCTTTCACGCGCCCGTGTACAACATGGTTGCGCCGGCGGGTTATCCCGACGAGATCGCGTTCATCATCGAAGGCAACGCGACTCTGCTCAACACCGGCGTGCGCTCGGGCAGCGACTACGGGCTGACGACACGCGTCCCCGATATCACCGAAAAAGACCTGATCGGCAGCTACCTCACTTTGTGGGGCGTGCCCGACGATCCGACCCACGACATCTGGCGCAATCAAAGCGCCCTGCCCGGTGGTTGCTCGGCGCAGGAACTCGGCACAAGCGCATGCCCGCCCGGCAGCGGCGCGAGCAGGCCGTTTCTGACGATGCCGACGTCCTGTGGCCCCGCCCCGGATGTCTCGCTCTGGATGAGCTCGTGGCAGAACCCGGACATGACCGCGGAAAGCACCAGCCAGCTGAAGGACGCGAACGGTGACCCGGCGGATTTCACGGGCTGCGAACATCTGTCGTTCTCGGTCGGCATCACGACCGACCCGGACACGACGAAGGCCGATACGCCGGCGGGGTTGACGGTCGAAGTCAAGCCAGCGGTCGGTGGGCTGACGGACCCGGAAGGTCTTTCCACCTCCGATATTCAGGATACGACCGTGACGCTGCCGGAAGGGTTTGTGATCAACCCGGGTCAGGCGACCGGTCTGCAGGCCTGCGGCCCAGCCGAAGACGGGCTCATGACACAGGCGGAAAAAGAACGCGGAGAAGAAGACAACGGCCCGCCGTCCTGTCCGGGTCCCTCGCAGATCGGCGAAGACGAAATCGAAACGCCGCTCTTGAAAAGCGACCTCAAGGGCGACGTCTATCTGCTGCAGTCGCAGCCCCCGGAACTGAAGCTGCTGGTCGCGGCGTCCGGGGAAGGAGTGAACCTCAAGCTCGTCGGGGTGGTGCACCTCGACGAACGCACCGGGCAGCTGACGACCAAGTTCGAAGGCACACCCGAGCTGCCGTTCACCGACTTCAAACTGGCGTTCTCCGGCGGCGCCCGGGCGGCGTTGGCGACGCCGACCAAGTGCGGCGTCTACGGTCCCGCGCAGGGCTTCGCATCGGACTTCACGCCGTGGGCGTCGCCGTTTGACGCCGACATCTCCCCCGGCGCGGAATTCGAGATCGCGAGCGGCAGCGGTGGCGGCCCGTGCCCCGGGGCGACGCTGCCGTTCGCCCCGGAGCTGATCGCCGGCGCGACGACCGACCAGGCCGGCGGCTACACGGACTTCAGCATGCTGCTGCGCCGCGAAGACGACCAGCAGCGCATCGCGGGGCTGCAATTCAAAGCTCCCAACGGCCTGACCGGCTTCATCTCGCATGTGCCGCTGTGCACAAACGCACAGGCAGAAAGCAACAGCTGCCCGGAAGCCTCGAAGATCGGGCACGCCGTGGTGGAGTCCGGGCCGGGCCCGTACCCGCTGGTCGTCCCGGAACCGGGTCAGCCGCCGGCGCCGATCTACCTCACCGAAAGCTACGACGGCGCGCCGTTCGGCCTGTCGATCGTCGTGCCGCTGCGCGTCGGCCCGTTCGTGCTGCCCACCCAGCGCGTGCGGGCGCGGATCGAAATCAACCCGCAGACATCGGCGCTGACAGTCACCACCGGCGAACTGCCGCAGGAGGTCTCGGGGGTGCCGACGGATCTGCGCGAGGTCGACGCGGTGATCGAACGCCCCGAATTCATGGTCAACCCGACCAACTGCGACCCCCAGGAGTTCAGCGGCACCGCCTACGGCACCGCGCCCCCCGGCCAGAGCGAACCGGATGCCAGCGCGAGCATCGGCAGCCACTTCCAGGTCGGGGCCTGCCAGGCGCTGAAATTCGAACCGAAAATCACGATCTCGACCAACGGGCGGACGAGCCGCGCCGACGGGGCGAGCCTGGACTACAAGGTCACCTACCCCGATGTTCCTCAGGGCACGGAGTCGAACATCGGCTACGTCAAAGTCGAACTGCCCAGGCAGCTGCCCTCACGGCTGCCGACCCTGCAGAAGGCATGCACCGAGGCGCAGTTCCATGCCAACCCGGCCGGGTGCCCCGCGGCATCCGTCGTCGGTCACGCGGTGGTCCAAACCGCGCTGCTGCCCGTCGCGCTGCAGGGCCCGATCTACTTCGTCTCCAACGGCAACGAATCGTTCCCCAACCTCGTGATCGTCCTGGAGGGCGAGGGCGTCACGATCGAACTGGTCGGGGACACCTTCATCAGCAACTCGGGAATCACCAGCACCACCTTCCATACGGTGCCCGACGACCAGTTCTCCAGCTTTGAATTGGTCCTGCCGCAGGGTCCCTACAGCGCCCTGGCCGCCAACCAGAGCCTCTGCGACCCGACCAAGAGCGTGACCGTCAAGAAGAAGGTGGCGGTCAGGGTCGACGGCCGCCGCCGGACCGTCACCCGCAAGGTCAGCGAGACCAAGCCCACGACGCTGCGGATGCCCAACGAATTCGTCGGCCAGGACGGGGCGGTGCTCAAGCGGGACACCGCGCTGACGGTCACGGGCTGCCCGACGCACGCAAAGAAGGCGGTCCGCACCAAGAAGAAGGACAGGACGAAGAAGAAGAAAAGGAGGAGGAAGGGGTAGTCGCCAACAGGCTGCCGGCCACTCTCAGATCCCTTCCCCCGGCAGGAACTCGTTGGTGAACGGCGGCAGCCCGGTCGAGTTGGGGTCGGTCTTGAGCAGTCCCTTTTCGTACATCCAGCGCCCGAAGGCCTCCCACTGCGCGGCGTCCTGGTAGCCGAAGGGCTTGGGGTGGGATTCGCTGGAGCCGGCCGGCACCGTCGCCGGCAGGGTGCGTTCGACTGACTCCAGCTCGAGCTTCGCTTCGAGGCTGGGGTTGGCGGCGTCGACGAGCTTCGCCGCCGCCGCCGGGTCCTCGCGGACGTAGCGCTCGCCGCGTGTCAGGGCCTGCATGAAGGCGCGGAGGTCTTCGCCGTCGTGGTGGGCGGTTTCCTCGCGGACGACGAGGACGAGCTCGTCGTAGTTGGGCACCCCGGCTTGGTTGACGGGGATCACGAGCGGGTGCCTGTGCATCAGCTGGAGCTGGATCGCCTCGTAGTTCCAGAAGCCGCCGAGAGTCGCGGCGACCTTGCCGGAGAGCATCGCCGGGACGAGGTTGTAGCCGACGTTCACTTCCTGGACCCTGTTCGGGTTGACCTTGGCGTGGGCCAGCGCGGTGCGCAGCTCGGCGGCCTGGTAGGGGATGCCGGCCGTCCCGACGCGCTTGCCGGCGAGGTCGGCGATGCTCGAGACGTGGGCGCCGGGCAGGGCGATGATCGACGTCAGCGGCCGCTGCACGAGCGCCCCGATCGAGACCAGCTTCAGCCCCTGGTCGCGGGCGAGCAGCAGTTCGGGCTCGTAGGAGATCGCCATGTCCACCCGCCCCGCCGCGAGCAGCTTCAGCGGGTCCGAGGCTTCCGGGGGAACCACGGGTTTGACGTCGAGCCCGACGGCGCGGAAGTCGCCCTGGGCGATCGCGGCGTAGAGCGCGGCGTGGTCGGCGTTGGGGAACCAGTCGAGCATCACCGAGAACGGCTTCACGCCCGGCGCGCTCGTCACGTCCTGCTTGGCGCCACAGGCCGCCAGGGCGAGCGCGCAGACTGCGGCTGCCACCAGCGGGGGGAGCAGCCGGCGCGGGCGACGTCGGCGGGCGCCGCGGCCGTCGCGGCGCGCCGCGGTGGGGCCGATCTCTGCCTGGCGGGGGGTCCGGCGGCGCGTTCGGGGCGTGGTCAAGGTCTGGCTCCTCTCGGCGGGTTGGTCTGGGGGACGAGCCGGCGCTCGGCCAGCGTCAGGGCGTAGAAGCAGGCGACGGCGAAGGCGAACAGGACCGTCGCGGCGGCGTAGGCGCGGGCGGTGGCGAGCACGTTGAGGTCGGTCACGATCTCGCGCCCCAGGCCGGCGTAGGGGCCGGTGGTGGCGGTCGAGGTCTCGGCGATGTAGGCCCCGATGACGCCGACGGCGAGCGCGATCCTGGCGCCGCTGATGGCCGCCGGCATCGCGGCTGGCAGCTCGGCGAAGCGGAACACCTGCCAGCGGGAGGCGTCGAAGGTGCGCAGCAGCTTGAGCTGCTCGGGGTCGACGGCGGCGAGGGCGTCGACGGTCGTCACGACGACCGGAAAGAAGCAGATCAGGGCGATGACAAACAGCTTCGGGAAGACGCCGAAGCCCCACCAGAACACCAGCAGCGGTGAGATCACGGCGATGGGCACCGCCTGAGAGCCCACCGCGTGGGGGTAGATCCCGCGGCGCAGCAGCGGGGAGAGGTGGATGGCGACGCCGAGCAGGAAGCCGCCCACGAGCGCCAGCAGCAGGCCGAGGACGACCTCTTCGGCGGTGATCGCGAAGTTGGTCCAAAGCAGCGCGCCGTTGCGCCACAGTTCGGTCGCGATTTCGTGGGGCGCCGGCAGCAGCGCCGAGTTGACGCCGCCGAGGTCGACATAGAGCTCCCAGACGCCGAGCGCCCCGAGCGCGACGAGGAAGGCCGGCAGGACCCGGCGGGCGCATCTCAGGGTGTATCCCAGGTGACGCCTCACGCGCCCAGCCCCAGCGCCCGCAGCGCCCGCTCGCGCAGGGCGACCACCGCGGCGTCGGTGCGCGCCCGCGGGCGCGGCAGCTCGACGGCGAGCTCGGCGCGGACCCGTCCCGGCCGGGGGGAGAGCACGGCGACGCGGTCGGCGAGCAGCACGGCCTCCTCGACGTCGTGGGTCACCAGGACCACGGTGCGCGGCTCGCGTCGCAGGGCCCGCGCCAGCCAGCTCTGCATCTCGGCGCGGGTGATCGCGTCGAGCGCGCCGAACGGCTCATCCAGGCACAGCACCGGCTTGCCGGCCAGCAGGGTTCGCACGAACGCCACCCGCTGGCGCATGCCGCCGGAGAGCTCGTGCGGGCGGGCCGCCTCGAAGCCCGCCAGGCCGAGCTCGGCGAACAGCGCGCCGGCGCGCTCGCGGGCCGCCGCGCGGCGCATCCCGGCGATCCGCGGCGCCAGGGCCGCGTTGTCCACCGCGTTCAGCCACGGCAGCAGCAGGTCGCGCTGGGGCATCAGGGCCGCCGGGGCGCAGCGCACAGCGCCGCCGTCGGGCTCCTGCAGGCCGCAGATGAGCTCCAGCAGCGTCGTCTTCCCGCAGCCGCTGGGGCCGACGACGGCGAGCACCTCGCCGGGCCCGGCGCGCAGCGAGACCTCGGCGAGCGCGCGCACGGAGCGGTCGGGGCGGCCGCTGTCAGCGTAGATCCGGCTGACCGCCTCGACGCTCACCGCCGGGGGTCCAGGCACGGGCGCAGGCGCCGGCGTACCCGCGGCGGGCTCTGCGGTCTGCGTTCCTGCTGCCACTGCCGGACTCCCTTCGCGGGCATTACCCCACAGGTTCAAAGGGTCACAAGCGCCGGGGGAGGGGGGACCCTCCAGTGCGCCATCTCAGCCGGCTTGCCCGCCAGCACCCCTGTTTCGTCGCTGCGCGTTCCGGGACAATGCTAGCTCGGGTCGCTCCCCGCGAGTCGCCGGCCGTGCCGGGCGGGTACGGTCGATTGATCCTGACCGCGCCATCGGCTAGCGTGGCCGGACATGTCCACGATCGAAGAGACCCCGGCGCAGGCGCCCGCCGGTGTCCCCGTAGCCGCGCGCGCCCTCACCCGCCGCTACGGTGCGGGCGAGACCGCCGTCGACGCCCTGCGCGGCGTCGACCTGGACGTGCGCACGCGCGAGCTCGTCGCCGTGATGGGCCCGTCGGGCTCGGGCAAGTCGACGCTGATGCACCTCCTCGCCGGCCTGGACCAGCCGACGTCGGGGTCGGTCGCGATCGGCGGCGTCGAGATCGGCGGCCTCGACGACGGGGCGCTGACGCGGCTGCGGCGCAAGCACATCGGCTTCATCTTCCAGTTCTTCAACCTCCTGCCGATGCTCGACGTGCAGGAGAACATCGTGCTGCCGCTGGCGATCGCCGGCGAGAAGCCCGACAAGGCTTGGCTGGACGAGCTGCTCGACACCGTCGGCCTGCAGCACCGCCGCGGCCACCGGCCCGCCGAGCTCTCCGGCGGAGAGCAGCAGCGCGTCGCGATCGCGCGGGCGCTGATCTCACGCCCCACGATCCTGCTCGCCGACGAGCCGACGGGCAACCTCGACTCCAAGACCGGCGGGGAGATCCTGCAGCTGATGCGGACCTCGGTGGACTCCTACGGCCAGACGACGGTGATGGTCACCCACGACCCCCGGGCGGCGTCGATCGCGGACCGGATCCTGTTCATCGCCGACGGCCTGCTCGTGCGCCAGCTCTCCGGCGCCACCCCGGCGGAGGTGCTGAACGTGATGGGCGAGATCTCGTCGTGAGCCGCGCCCGTCGCGGTGACCGGGGCGCGGGGCCGCCGGCGCGGCGCGCGAGTGGGGCCAGGGCGTGATCGGCGTCGCGCTGAAAGGGCTCGCGCGGCGCAAGCTGCGGGCCTCGCTGACGGCCATCGCGATCGTGCTCGGCGTGGCGATGATCAGCGGCACCTACATCCTGACCGACACCATCAAGTCGGCGTTCGGGACGGTGTTCACCGAAGTCTACAAGCACACCGACGTCGTGATCTCGGGCAAGAGCGCGATCGCGGGCGGCGAAGAACGCAGCCAGGCCAACCAGGCGCCGTCGTTCCCGGAAGCCCTGCTCGCCAAGGTTCGGCGGCTGCCGGGCGTGGAGGAAGCGGATGGCGGCATCGCGGACACCGCCCAGCTGGTGGGCCGCGACGGCAAGGTGATCTCCACGGGCGGCGCGCCGGGTCTGTCCTTCAGCGTCCACCCCCACGGCAGCCAGCGCTTCAACCCGCTGCAGCTCGTCGCCGGCCGCTGGCCGGCGGGTCCGGGCGAGGTCGCGATCGACGCCAACACCGCCGAACGCGACCACTACTCGGTGGGGCAGAGCATCGGCGTGGTCGCCCGCGGCGCCGAGCAGCGCCTGCGCATCGCCGGCATCGTCAAGATCGGCGGGGTCTCCTCGCTGGGCGGGGCGACGATGGCGATCTTCGACTTCCCCGTCGCCCAGCGGCTGTTCCACAAGGAGGGGCTGCTCGACAGCATCGACATAGCCGACCGCCCGGGCCACTCTCCGGAGCAGGTGGTGCGCGAAATCCGGCCCATCCTGCCGCCGACGGCGCAGGTGCGCACAGGGGAAGCCGAAGCCAAGCACGCGACGAGCAACACCAACAGCTTTCTGAGCATCATCCAGGACTTTCTGCTGGCGTTTGCCGGGGTGGCGCTGTTCGTCGGCGCCTTCGTGATCGCCAACACGATCTCGATCACGATCGCCCAGCGCACCCGCGAGCTGGCCACGTTGCGCACGCTCGGCGCGACCCGCCGGCAGGTGCTGCGCTCGGTGCTGCTCGAGGCGCTCGCCATCGGCCTGCTGGCGTCGGTGGTGGGGCTCTTCCTGGGTCTCGGGCTGGCGAAGGGCCTGAACTCGCTGTTCGTCTCCTTCGGCATCGACCTGCCCCAGGCGAGCACGGTTTTCGCGACCCGCACGATCGTCGTCTCGCTCGTCGTCGGCGTCCTGATCACCGTGCTCGCCGCGCTGCGCCCGGCGCTGCGGGCGACCCACGTGCCGCCGATCGCGGCGGTGCGGGAGGGCGCGGTGCTGCCGCCGTCGCGCTTCGCCCGCTTCGGGACGCCGGCGGCGGGTCTGACGATCGCGGCGGCGGTCGCGCTGATGCTGGTCGGGCTGTTCGCCGGCTCGCTCTCGACGACCGCGCGCCTGCTGGCGATCGGGCTCGGCGCGGCCGCACTGTTCATCGGCGTGGCGATGCTCGCCAAGGTGCTGGTGCCGCCGCTGGCCTCCGTGCTCGGCCTGCCCGCGACACGGATCGGCGGCACCGCCGGCAGCCTCGCCCGGGGCAACGCGATGCGCAACCCCGCGCGCACCGCCTCGACCGCGTCGGCGCTGATGATCGGCCTGGCGCTGGTCACGCTCGTCTCGGTGCTCGCCGCGGGGCTGAAGTCGACGTTCGACGGCTCCGTCAACGAGCTCTTCCACGCCGACTACGCGCTGACCGCGACGAACAACTTCTCGCCGATCTCGGTCGCCTCGGCCGAAGCGATCGCCCGGGTGCCCGGGGTGCAGGTCGTCGCCGGCGTGCGCGCCGGCCGCGGCAGGGCGTTCGGCGGCGAAATCAACGTCAGCGGCGTGCCGGGCGACATCAGCCGGGTGATCCACGTCAAATGGCTGCACGGCTCGCCGGCGACGCCGGCCCGGCTCGGCGCGGACGGCGCGTTCGTGTCCAAGGCTTACGCCAAAGAACTGCACCTCCGGGTCGGCTCGCCGATCGTCGTGAAGACCCCGACCGGCCACTATTTGCGGCTGCGGCTGCTCGGGATCTACGAACCGCCGAAGGGGGGCGCGCCGTTCGGCGACGTCACGATCTCCACGGCGCGGTTCGACGCCGAATACCAGAACCCGCAGAGCGTCTACACGTTCGTCAACATCGCCGGCGGTGCCAGCGCGGCCAACACGAGCAGGCTCCAAGCCGCGCTGCGCAGCTTCCCCGACGCCAAGATCCAGACGGAGGCCGAATTCAAGAGCAACCAGGAGAAGGGCATCGACACGCTGCTCAACCTGCTCTACGTGCTGCTCTCGCTGTCGATCGTCGTGAGCCTGTTCGGAATCGTCAACACGCTCGTCCTGACCGTCTTCGAACGCACCCGCGAGCTGGGGATGCTGCGGGCGATCGGCATGACCCGCCGCCAGCTGCGGCGGATGATCCGCCACGAGAGCATCGTCACGGCGTTGATCGGCGCCGCCCTGGGCATACCGCTGGGCGTGGTCCTGGCGCTGATGGTGGGCCAGGCGATCGAATACCCGGCGTTCACGATCCCCGTGGGCACGCTGGTCGTGTTCGTGATCGCGGCGATCCTCGCCGGCATCGTCGCCGCGGTCTTCCCGGCGCGCCGGGCGGCGCGGCTGAACGTGCTGCGGGCGCTGCAGTACGAGTAGCTCAGCGCCCGGCGCTCAGCGCCAGCTCGGGCCGGGCCAGCGCCCGCACGAAGTCCTCCAGCTGCCCGGTGGTCCAGCACTCGAAGGCGACGCAGTGCTGCTCGTAGGCGGCGATGACGGAGTCGCCGTAGTTCCAGTAGAGCCGGGGCTCGGGGTTCAGCCAGAAGGTGCGCCCGGCGCGGGCGGCGATCCGGGCGAAGACGTCGGCGCGGGGGTCGCGGCCGTTGGTGCGGGCGTCGCCGAGGACGATCACCGTCGCGCGCGGCCCGAGCTCGTCGCCGATCTGCTCGATGAGCTCGCTCCAGACGCGGCCGTAGTCGGTGTAGCCGGAGATGTCGGCGACGCCGGCGTCGCTGGAGATGCGCTCGTTGACGGCCTTGAAGTCGCGCTCGCGTTCGAAGATGTCGGTGACCTCGCTGATGCGCTCGATGAAGACGAAGGAGCGCATCCGCCGGAAGGAGTCGTGCAGGGCGTGCAGGACGGAGAGGAAGAACACCGAGGCCGAGGTGACGCTGGTGGAGACGTCGCAGAGGACGAAGATCTCCGGGCGCCGGGGCCGCCGCGGCCGGTACTTGAGCACGACGGGCACGCCGCCGCTCTGCAGGGAGGCGCGCATGGTGCGGCGGACGTCGACGTGGGCGTGGTGGCGGTGCCCGCGCCGCTGCTGGCCGCTGGAGGCGAGGCTGCGACGCAGCTGGGCGACGACGCGGTGCACGGCGGCGAGGTCGGCGAGCGGCCCCGACGGCAGGGCGCGGTCGAGCTCGCCGAGCGCCCGCGCCGGCGGGAGCTGGCCGGTGCGCTGGACCTGGGCGCGCTCGAGCTCGCGGCGCAGCAGCGCCTCGAAGCGCCGCAGGGCATCGCGGGGGAGGCCGTCGCGGCGGGGATCGTCGGGCGGCAGCTCGGGCTGGGGCTCGGCGCGCAGGCCGAGCGCGCGGCGGATGCGCTGGACGTCGACCCCGATCACCCCCGAGCCCTCCTGGCGCTGGCCGAAGGCGGCGAGCGCCATCCGGGCGAGGTCGCGCATGGAGCCCTCGGCGCCGTCGCGGATGGCGGCGGCGATCTCACGGCGCAGCGCTTCGAGCTGCTCCTCGCCGAGCTCTTCGAGGTCGGGCTCGCCGGCGTCCGCGGGTGCTCCTTCGCGCACGTTCTCGCGGACCGCGGCGAGCTCGACGGCGCGGAAGAAGAAGCGGTCGAAGACGAGCTCGAAGATCCGCCGGTCCTGCTGGCTCTTGGCGAGCGTCGCGGCGAGGGCCTCGCGGAAGTCGCGCTGGTCGGTCCAGTCGACCTCGCGCAGGACGGCGAAGGCGTCGAGCAGCTCGGAGGTGCCGATCGCGACGCCCTCCCGGCGCAGCTCCTCGCCGAGCTCGAGCAGGTGGGCGGGGAGGCCCGTGGGCGGGGTGCCGCTGTTCTGGGGATCCTCGGCGCTGGGCTGTGCTCGAGCCACGGGACGACTGTATTCGAGATGGGTTCTCCGGCCAAGCGCAGCCGCGTCGAATTCCGGTTCGTCCGGACATCTATTCCGGATTGCCCGCAGTTGCAATCCGGATTGCCCGCGCCTTAATTCCGGATTGCCCGGATATTATTTCCGGATGGCCCGGATACCCGCCTACCCTCGCCACGCCTCGGCGCGAATCGTCGAGGCGCTTTCAGATACGCGGATCGTGACCGTCGAAGGGCCACGGCAGGCGGGAAAGTCAACTCTTTGCGCGGCTATCGCGGCGACCCACGGCCTGCCCGATGTGACGCTCGACGACGCCGTCGCGCGCCGCGCCGCAAACGAGGATCCGACGGGGTTTCTCGCCGGCCTCGGCGATCGGGCATTTATCGATGAGCTGCAGCGTGCCCCCGAGCTGGCGCTTGCTCTGAAGGCCGCCGTAGATCGCGATCCGCGACCCGGTCGGTACCTGGTGAGCGGCTCGGTCAACCTGCTGCTCGCCCCCACCATCGGCGATTCGCTGGCGGGCCGCGTGGAGCGTGTGCCGCTGCGCCCGCTCGCCCAGTCGGAGTTGGAGCGCAGGGCGGTGCCGGCGTGGCTCGATGCCATGTGGCGCGGCGGTCGGCCACCAACCATCGAAACCTCGGCGATCGGCCGGGCGGCGCACGCACAGAGGATCGTGATGGGGGGGTTTCCGCCGGTCATCGCCCGCACCGCGCGGCGGCGAAGCCAATGGTTCGAGGACTACCTCGCGGCGCTCGCCACGCGCGACGTTCCCGATCTCGCCCACATTCGCCGACCGGACCTCCTGCCGGTGCTGCTGCGAGCGCTCGCGTCCGGGTCGGGGTCGCTGATCTCGATGCGTCCGATCGCCCAGGCGCTGGCGGTCGACGAAAAGACCGTGCGCGCATACGTGCGTCTGCTGGAATTGCTGCACCTCGTCGTGCGTGTTCCCGCCTGGACGCCCGGCGCCGCGGGACGCGCGGTACGAGCCCCGCGGATCGTGATCGAGGACTCGGGGCTGCTGGCCCACCTGCTGGATGCCGATCCCGAGCGCGTCGCCGCGGACGAGACGATCACGGGCCGCGCCTACGAGTCGTGGGTGATGATGGAGTTGGGTCGTCTGCTGCCTTACACCGAGGTCGCGCCTCGCATCTGGCATTGGCGCAGCCATCACGGCGAGGAGGTGGACGTGGTGCTCGAGGATCGCGGCGGCCGGGTGATCGCGATCGAGATCAAGGCCGGGGCGTCGCCCGGTCGCGGCGACCTGCGCGGGCTCAGGCGCCTGCGCGAGCTCGCCGGTGAGCGCTTCCTCGCGGGCCTCGTGCTGTGTACGGCGAGACAGACGCTGCCATTCGGCAGGAATCTGTGGGTGGTGCCGATCGAGGCGCTGTGGGCCGGCTGAGGCCGCCTGTCCTCAGGCCGCGTCCGCGCCGGCGCCCGCCCGCAGCTTGACCCCGACGCGCTCGGCGACGATAGCCATGTCGGTGCGGTGCTTGACGATCACCGAGAGGGTCTCGGTGAACGTGTCGGCGTCGATGTCGCGGGCGCCGAGCAGCAGCAGGGCGCGGGCCCAGTCGATCGACTCGGCGATCGAGGGGGGCTTCTTGAGGTCGAGCTCGCGCACCATGCCGACGACCTCGACGAGCTTGCGGGCGACGGTGTCGGGGAGGTCGGGGGCGTGGAGCCTGACGATCGCCAGCTCGTGGTCGAGCTCGGGGTAGTCAAGCCAGAGGTAGAGGCAGCGGCGCTTGAGCGCCTCCGTGAGCTCGCGGGAGTTGTTCGACGTCAGCAGCACCACGGGGTGGGTGCGGGATTCCACGCGGCCGAGCTCGGGGATGGAGATCTGAAAGTCGGAGAGGACCTCGAGCAGCATCGCCTCGAACTCCTGGTCGGTCTTGTCGATCTCGTCGATCAGCAGCACCACGGGCCGCTCGGAGGCGATCGCGGTCATCAGCGGGCGGGCGAGCAGGAACTCCTCGCCGAAGATGTCCTCCTGGACCTCGTCCCAGCCGGCCTCGCCGCCCTGGGCCTGGATGCGCAGCAGCTGCTTGCGGTAGTTCCACTCGTACAGCGCCTTGGCCTCTTCGAGGCCCTCGTAGCACTGCAAACGCACGAGCTCGCGGTCGAGCAGGCGGGCGAGGGCCTTGGCGAGCTCGGTCTTGCCGACCCCGGCCGGTCCCTCGACGAGCACGGGCTTGCCGAGCTTGGTCGCGAGGAACGCCACGAGCGCGGTCGCGGAGCTCGGCAGGTAGCCGACGGCGCGCAGGCCCTCGGCGACCTCGGTGGCGCTCGTCGGTGAGGCGAGCGGCGTCGGCGCCGGGGTCTCGGTGGTGGCCATCGTCGGGGAGATGATAGGGGCGGGCAAGACTCCGGGCGGGCGGGATTCCTTATCCCTGCGGCGCGTCGTCGAAGGAGAGCTGCTCGGCGGCGGCCGCCGGTGTGACGGCCCGCGTCGGGGCGTCGGCCGGCGCCGGCGGGAAGGGCGGCCGCCGCCTGGGCGTCTGGACCGTGGGCTCCTCGTCGGGTCGGCCGCGGTCCGGCATCAGGACTGTCGCCTCGCCGTCCGGGGCGGGCGCGGGAGGGACGTCAGCCCGCGCGGCGGGCGCTGGCCGCGCCGTGGTGGACCGCCGGCGCGGCTCGACCCCTGCCCGGGCCGGCCGTTCGCGCCGCAGCAGCGGCGGCTCGGGTCGCCGCCCGGCCCGCATCCGGGAGCCGGCGTAGGCGAGCAGGCCGGCGGCGGCGAGGGCGAAGAAGATGCCCCACTGGACGCCGACGTTGGCGGCGACGCCGTTGTGGGTGATGCCGGGCTTGTCGAAGAGCCGCAGGACGAGCAGCAGCGCCGCCCAGAGGCCGCCGGCGAAGATGACGGCGCCGTCGCTGCCGGGGAGGTTGAAGGTGGCGCCCTCGGCGCGCCGGTAGAGGAGGAGGAGGACGGCGGCGGCGACGAGCAGGATGGCGGCCTCGACGAAGGAGAAGACGGCGAAGGCGTTGAGGTTCTGGCTGACGAGGGTCCCGGTCTTGGAGTCGTTGACGACGGCGTTCTGCTGGTACCAGGGCAGCAGCATCGTGGCGAACAGGGCCAGGGCGGCGCCGGCGGCGAGACGCCCGTCGCGGTCCAGGACGCTCCAGGCGTGCAGCGGTCGGAACCCCGCCGAGCGGGGGCGCTCGCCGGCGCCCGGGCGCGTGGGGCGGGCTTGGCTCGACACACCCCGATTGTACGGAGCGCTCGGCGGGCTCAATGCCCGTGCTTGGCCTTGGGTGGGCCGGGCTCGGCCTTTGGGGGGGCGGCGACGGTGATGGTGCCGGTGGCGCTGGCGCTGTTTCCGGCGAGGTCGGTGGCGCGCAGGGAGACGCTGTAGGCGCCGGTCGAGGACGGCGTGACCCACAGCAGGCGCGGCTTGCCGCGTTCGACGAGCGCGGAGTTGGTCCAGACGACGTGTCCGCCGCGGCTGACGGTGAGGCTGACGTCGGAGACCTTGGAGAGCGAGAGCTGGACGCCGCCGCGGGCGCGCGGGGGCAGGGTGGTCGTGAGCAGCTTGATCGCCGGCGGCGTGTGGAGGTCGGCGGTGAAGCTCTTGGCGGTGGCGCAGTAGATGGAGTCGCCGGGGATCGGGCTCGGCGTGGGCGGGGTCGTGGGGCCGGTCGTCCCGGTGGAGGGGCCGCTGGCTCCGGTGGTGCCGCTGGCTCCGGTGGTGCCACCGGACCCGCCGGCGGGGGGCGTGGCGGGCGGGGCCGGTGTGGGCACGGGTGGGCCTTCGCTGGTGCGTTTGCAGAGGCCCTGGAGGAATTCGGTGAGGAGCTCGTGGTAGTTGAGGCTGGATTCGGAGTGCTGGTCGTACATGGACCAGGCCCCGGTGTTGTAGTGGGGCACCTCGACGCGGGCCTCGGCGTCGCCTTCTTCGAAGAGCCTGCGACCGACGGGGTCGCCGGTGAGCTTGGCGTAGTCGTAGAGCCCGTTGAGGGACTGGATGAAGCCGTTGATGATGAGCTCGCGGGGCGCGTAGGTGTACTCGAGGTAGGTGGCGCCGGCGGGGGTGGCGACGCGGACGCCGGCGGGTGGGGGCGCCTGGAAGAGCTTCAGGGCCTGCTGGGCGGCGGCGAGGTAGGAGGGGGTTTTCAGGCGCGACCAGGCCCTGGTGAGGGCCTGGAGGGCGGTGCCCTGGGTGAGACCGCTGGTCCACGGGGGGGCGCCGCCGTCGAAGTGGAACATGTACTCCCAGGTGATCCCACCGGCGCGCTGGGTGGCGAGGGGGAGGATTTCGTTCAGGAGCTCGCTCAGCTGGGTGTTCTCGTGCCCCTGGAGGTAGTAGCCGTTGGCCTCGCCGAAGGTGGCGAGCCACTGGATCTCGATGCCCTGGCCGGGGTAGTGCTCCCAGACGATGTGGCTGCCGGGGAAGCTGACGCGCTGGTCGGCGGCGAGGAGGGGTTCGTTGCTCCACCATTCGGTGTTGCGCTGCAGGGTGAGGAACAGGGCGGGCAGCCGGGAGGGGGCGAAGCCGCCGGCGGCGGCGGTCTGTTGGACGTTGGCGACGACGCTCGCCAATTCGGTCCGGCGGGTGCCGCTGAGGCGCTTGACGGCGTTCAGGGCGGCGGTGTAGGTGGTGGCGTCGCCGCCGAAGGCTTCGGCGGCTTGGGAGCCGGGAGCGGCGCTGTGCTCGAGGCTCTTGAGCGCCCCGTAGACGGTCGGCCCGCGGGCGGCGGCGGGTGCGGCGCCGGCGAGTGGCAGCAACAGCACGAGCACGAGCGTGCCGAGCAGGCGGGAGCGCATCGCGGTGATGCTAGGCGCGGTGCGCGCGGCGGCTGCAGGGAGGCTTGCAGCCATGCGTGTCCGGAGCCGGGGCACACCTTGGGAACCCGCGCGAGCGGCGACGGTTGCGGCGACTCCATCGCAGTTGGCCGGTAGCCTCGCCGCTCAATGCCTGCCGCTTCGCTCCGCGAGGACTCGCGGCTACTGCGCTCTCAGGCGTCGAGCTCGGCGAGGGTGCGGGCGACCTCGGCGTCGACGTCGAGCTCGGGCTGGCCCTGGCGGCGGCGGCGTTCGTTGCGGGCGACGACGAGCTGGCGGACCTCCTCGGCGAGGGAGGCGTCGCGGTAGCCGCCGCCGGCTTCGGGCAGGTGCAGTCGGGCGACCTCGGCGTCGATGTCCAGGGCGGGCTGTCCCTGACGCACGAGGCGGTCGCTGCGGGCCTGGAGCATCTGGCGGATTTCCTGCTCGCGCTCGGCGCTCGCGATGGCGCCGCCGAGCGGGGCGTGGCCGCCGGCGCCGCCGAGGCCGTCGGTGGAGAGCCCGCCCTGGCCGATCTGGTCGTAGAGGTTGCGCCGGGAGAGCACGGAGGCGATGCCTCCGATGACGACGAAGAGCGCGATCGAGCCGAACAGCACGATGGGGAACATCGCCTG
>DATKPO010000079.1:0-28222 GCA_035524055.1 Solirubrobacteraceae bacterium | reverse complement strand
CGAAACGGCGGCTCCGATCGCGCGGCTGATCGCCTCCAAGTGGTTCAGCCAGCCGCTGAAGCTGGTTGCCGGCAAAAGCGCCGACATGTGACCCGATGACTCCGCCGCCGCTCAGCCCGATCCAGCCCCCCTCCCAGACCGCGCGGGCGCGCGCCGCGGGCCGAGGCGCCCAGGAGGCCCAGCAGCACCCGCCGCGGTCGGGGCCGCGGCTGCTCGTCGACCCGCTGCTGACGCTCGCCGTGATCGGCCTCGGGGCGTTCTCGGTGATGACCCTCGGCGCCGTCACCTCCGAAGCGGTGCCCGGCGACCCGCACTACTACTCCGAGCGCCAGGGGATCTACCTCGGCCTGGGGCTCGTCCTGATGCTCGTCCTGACGCGAATCGACTATGCCCGCCTGCGCCATCTCAAGAGCTGGATCTACGGCGCCCTGATCCTCTCGATCCTCGCCGTGCTCGGCGCCGGGAGCTCAGCGAAAGGGGCGACGCGGGCGATCAGCTTCCCCTTCTTCTCCTTCCAGGCCTCCGAGCTCGGCAAGGTGCTGCTGATCGTGGCGCTGGCCGCGATCATCGTCGATCGCTCGCGCGAGCTGCGCCAGCGCGAGACCACCGCGCGGGTGATGCTGGCGGCGCTGATCCCGGCGATGCTCGTCATCGTCCAGCCCGACCTCGGCTCGGGCCTGGTGTACGTCACGATCGGCTTCGTCCTGCTGTTCGTCGCCGGCGTCCCCTGGAAGCACCTCGCGGCGCTCCTCACGCTGGGCGTGCTGGCGATCACCTTCGTTCTCGTCCTCGCCCCCGCGGCCGGCGTCCAGGTCGTCAACCGCTACCAGGAAGAACGCCTCACGGCCTTCCTCAACCCCTCCGCCAACGAGGAAAACGCCTACCAGCAGCACCAGTCGAAGATCGCGATCGGCTCCGGCGAGAAGACGGGCAGCCCGATCGGATCGAGCCAGACCAAGAACAACTTCCTCCCCGAGGACGAAACCGACTTCATCTTCGCCGCCGTCGGCGAGCAGTACGGCTTCGTCGGCGCCGCGCTCGTCCTCTCCCTCTACGCGCTGCTCATCTGGAGGACGTTGCGGATCCTGGCGATGTCCAAGGACCTATACGGCTCGCTCATCGCCGGCGGCGTTGTGGCTATGCTTATGTTTCAGGTGTTCGTCAACGTGGGCATGGCCATAGGAATCATGCCCATCACCGGCGTCACGCTCCCGCTGATGAGCTATGGCGGATCGTCGGTGATCGCGACGCTGCTGGCCGTCGGCCTGCTGCAGTCGATCTACGCCCAGGCGCGCACCGCGGAGGCTTTGAAGGGCCGCGTCGTGCGGCCTTGAACCTAAAGAAGAATGTTGACCGAGAACCACAGACCGCCAGGGCGCACGAGGAGCAGGCCGGCCTACCGGCCATCCGTCCGCCGCCCCGGCGAAGCTCTCGGCATTCGCGCCCGCGCCGGCCAAGATGAGCTGCGCTCACGGCCGGCCACGTGGGTCTCGGTCCAAACCGATACCGAAAGACTCGATTACATTGAAAAAGCAAGTGCTTGTCAGCGTCGATCGTGCCGAGACGCGCGTGGCGCTCATGGAGGCGGCCGGTGCCCCGGCCGCCGCGACGACGTCCTCCGGCCGGCGGCGCAAACGCTCCGGCGCGGGGCGCCCCGATGCGGGCTACCGCATCGCCGAGCTCTACCTCGAGCGGCGCGGGTCGCGCTCGATCGTGGGCAACATCTACAAGGGCAAGGTCGACAACGTCATCCCCGGCCTGGAGGCGGCGTTCGTCGACATCGGCCTGGAGAAGAACGGGTTTCTGCACGTCGATGAGATCGTGCTGCCCGGCGTCGAGGTCCAGCGACGCGGGCGTGGCGGCGGCCACAAGATCTCCGACCTGCTGAAACCGGGCCAGGAGGTCGTGGTCCAGGTCATCAAGGATCCCCTCAAGACCAAGGGGGCGCGGCTGTCGATGGAGCTGACGATCGCCGGACGCTACATGGTCTACCAGCCCACCGGCGAGGGCATAGGGGTCTCGCGGCGCCTGGAGGACCGCGAGCGGGAGCGCCTGCGCAAGCAGACCGCCAAGCTCGACCTCGGCGGCGGCGGCGCGATCGTCCGCACCGCCGCCCACGGCGCCAAGCGCGAGGACTTCGAGCGCGAGCTGCTCTACCTGCACAAGCTGCACGAGGTGCTCGTCAAACGGGTGGAGTCGACGCCGGCCCCGGCGATGGTCTTCCAGGAGGCCGACCTCTCGGTGCGGGTCGTGCGGGACATCTTCTCCGAACACTTCGAGCGGGCGATCGTCGACGACGAGCAGCAGCACCACCGCCTGGTGTCGTTCTTCACCCGCACCGCCCCGGAGCTCGTCGAGCGGGTCGAGCTCTGGCAGGAGCCGACGCCGCTGTTCGAGGCCTTCGGCGTGGAGGAGGCGATCGAGGGCGTGATGTCGCGTCGCGTGGATCTCCCAAGCGGCGGCTACCTGATGATCGACTACGCCGAGGCCCTGACCGTGATCGACGTCAACTCCGGCAGCTTCACCGGCCGCGGGCGCAGCACGGGCCTGGAGGAGACGATCACGCGCACCAACCTCGAGGCCGCCGAGGCCGTCGTCAACCAGCTGCGGCTGCGCGACATCGGCGGGATCATCGTGATCGACTTCATCGACATGGCCCGGGCGCGCAACCGGGACGCGGTGATGAAGACCCTGCGCAAGGCCCTCGACGAGGATCGGACGAAGACGTTCACCGCCGAGATCTCCAAGCTGGGCCTCGTCGAGATGACCCGCCAGAACGTGACGGAGGGGGTGCGGGAGATCATGAGCCGCCCGTGCCCGACCTGCGAGGGGGAAGGCGTGATCCGCTCGGAGGAGACGATCGCGATCGACTTCGAGCGGCGGATGCGCGAGATCGCCGCCGAGCACCCCGACGCCGAGGCGTTCCTGGTGCAGATGAACCCGCGGGTGACGGCGCAGTTCACCGGCCAGCACTCGCGGGTGCTGCACGCCGTGGAGCACGAAACGGGCCGCTCGTTTCACTTCGAGGGCACCGAAGGGCTGGCGTTGGACCACTTCGCGGTCACCTTCCAGGGCTCGCGCGAGGAGGTCGAGGAGCGGGCGCTGCCGTTCCACGCGGGCGACGAGGTCCTGGTGGAGATCGTCGAGCCCCATATGTACGACGTCGACGACGCGGTGGCGAAGATCGACGGCTACATCATCTCGATCGCCGGCGCCTCCCAGCAGGTGGGGGAAAAGCGGATGGTCCGCATCGAGCAGGTCGGGCGCACAGCGGCCAGCGCCCTGCTGCTCGACGAGCACGGCGAGGTCGTCCGCCCGGCGCCGCGGCCGAGCACGCCGCCGGCGCGGCGCCGGACGCGCAAACCGCGCGCCCGGACCGGCGCCGGGGCGAAGGACGGCACGGCGGCCGGGACGGACGCCCCCGCGAGGAGGAGCGCGAGAGCGGGCGCGCCGTCCACCAACGGCAGCGAGCCGGCGGAGAGCGAGGATTCGGGCCAGGAGACCGCGCCTGCCCCCCGCCGGCGGACGGCGAGGACCACCGGCGGATCCTCGGACGTCGCCGAGCTCGTCCCCGACGGCGAGGCCGGCGCAGGCGAGGACGACGGGCTCGGGGCGGCCCCGGTCGTCGACGCCGAGATCGTCGAGGCGCTCGCCGAGCGCTCGCCGCTGGACGACGAATCGCTCGGCGACGACGGCGAGGATGGCGTAGAATCCAAACCTCGGCGCCGCGGCCGCAGGGGCGGACGGCGCCGTTCCAGTGCCAAGAAGGCCTCCACCGCCGCGGAGTAGGCGCGCGGCGGGCCAGAGATTCGACAGGACTGAAGAAAAGACATGTACGCGATCGTGAAGACCGGCGGCAAGCAGTACCGCGTCGAACGCGGCCAGAAGCTGCTCGTCGAGCGGCTGGCCGTCGAGGAGGGCGCGACCGTTCCGCTGCAGCCGCTGATGTACCGCTCCGAGGAGGCCGTCTTCGACGCCGAAGGGCTCGCCCAGGTCACGGTCACGGCCAGGGTCCTCGGCCACGAGCGCGGCGAGAAGCTGCGGGTCGTCAAGTTCAAGCCCAAGCGCGGCTACAAACGCCGCACCGGCCACCGCCAGGAGCTGACGCGGATCGAAATCGCCGACATCGCCGTCGGCGGCTCCGGATCGCGCAAAGCCGCGAAACCGGCGAAGGCGCAGGCGGCGCCCGCGACGCAGGCACCCGAGACGACCGCGACCCCGAAGGAGGCGAGCGAGGATGGCGCATAAGAAGGGCCTCGGCTCCAGCCGCAACGGCCGCGACTCCAACGCCAAACGGCTCGGCGTGAAGACCTTCGCCGGTCAGACCGTGGCCGGCGGCGAGATCATCGTCCGCCAGCGCGGCACCCGCTTCAAGGCCGGCGAGGGCGTCGGCATGGGCAAGGACGACACGCTGTACGCCCGGGCCAAGGGCACCGTCGTGTTCACCACGGGGCGCCGCGGGCGCGTGGTGAGCGTGGTGGGCGACGGCGAGGGCTGAAAGGCGCAAGCGGCACCCGCTGCGGGCCGCTGAACGCGGTGAGCGGCTCAGAGAGGCTCTTCCGGCGGCGCCTGTCGCTGGACGTAGTCGCTCATGCCCGGGATCGTGAACCGCAGCTCGTCTCCCTCGACGGTGAGCGTGCCGGCTTTGATGAGGTCGTCGCGCACGCTGGAGAGCTGCTTGGGGGTGCGGTGGAGTTGGTCGGCGACCGCGCGCGCGGTCGCCGGGCTCTCTGTCCGGGCGACCGCGGCGAGCGCCGCGAGGTAGCGCCGCTGGCTCGGGCTTGCCGCGGTCCAGCGGGCGGCATAGAGCCCGCGTTCGAGCTCGCCCTGGGCCCGCGGCAGCGCGGCCCGGGCCGCGTCCAGGTCGATCCGTTGGTGGTCGGCCGACGTCCGCCAGGCGTGGTGCCCGTAGAGCTGGATGGCGTAGGGGTATCCGCCAGAGGCAGCGGCCAGCAGTGCCGCGGCATCTTCGTCCATCGGTCTTCCGGCCGCATCGGCGGGAAGCCGCAGGGCACGGACGGTGTCGCGCGGGTCGAGCAGGCCGAGCTCGTGCCAGGTGCCGCGCTCGAGGTAGGTGACGGAGTGCTCGGGGGCGCGCATCAGCGGCAGGCCGGCGATGACGACGACGATCGGCCAACGCTCGCCGATGCCCTCCTGCAGGAGCGCCGCCAGCGCGGCCAGCTCACGGCGCGCGGCCAGATGGGCCTCGTCGAGGGTCAGCACGAAGCCGCTGTCGCGCGTCTCGGCGAGCTGGACGAGCGCGAGCAGCGCCGGGCGGAGGGCGGATGCACTGTCCCCGGGGCTCTCGTCGGCCCGCTCGAAGCGCACCTCGCCTCCGACGCCGGGGATGCCGGCCCGCAGGGTCACCCCCTGGGTGCGCAGTGCGTGCCTGTCCCGCGGCTGCTCGACCAACTCGTGCGCGCGCCCCAGGGCGTCGACGAGATCCGGTGTGAACGGAGTCTCGGGGCGGATCTCGACGTGAACCCGTGGCCACCCGAAGCGCGAGCCCGCGATGGCCGCCGCCTGTGCCAGCAGGACTGTCTTTCCCATCCCGCGCGGGCCGGCGAGCAGCACCGGCCTGGGTGTCCGGTGGTCGAGCGCGGCGACCTCGACGGCGTCGTCGAGGTCTTCCAGCACCAGCTCGCGCCCCGCCAGCTCCCGGGGAGGCTCGTTGAAGCCTGGACGGTATGGGTTCTCCGAGCGTGCCACGGAGATTCAGTCTAGCGCTGTCTAGCCCGTCTAGCGTCGTCTAGCCGATCTAGCGTTGTCTAGCTCGTCTAGCGTCGTCTAGCCGGTGTAGCCGTGCCGGTGTCGTCCGGCTCGCTTGCTTGTCTGCCGTCCGCCCTCCCCCGCGCGGCGCTGTCAGGATGGGACCGTGCTTTACGATCGCGCACGCATCCACGTCCGCGCCGGCGCCGGCGGCGACGGCTGTGCGGGCTTCCGTCGCGAAGCCCACGTGCCGCGCGGCGGGCCCGATGGCGGCGACGGGGGGCGCGGGGGGGACGTGATCCTGGAATGCACGGACTCGCTGCGCGATCTGCAGTGGTTCACGCGCAAGGCGCATCACCGAGCCACGCGCGGCGGGCGCGGGGAAGGCGCGCTGTGCCACGGCGCCGACGGCGAGCCGCTCGTGCTGCCGGTGCCGCCGGGGACGCAGGTAGAAGGGGTCGCAGGCGAGGGGGTGGCCGGAGGCGGGGGCGACGTCGGTGACCAGGGCGAGGGCGATCTCGCGGGTCGCCGCTGGGAGCTGCTCGTCCCCGGCCAGCGGGTGCTCGTCGCGCGCGGGGGCGGGGGCGGTCGCGGCAACAAGCGCTTCACGACCCCCACCCGCCAGGCGCCGCGCTTCGCCGAGCGTGGGCTGCCGGGAGAGGAGGGGTGGCTGGAGCTGCGGCTGAAGCTGCTCGCCGACGTCGGCCTGGTCGGTCTCCCCAACGCCGGCAAGTCCTCGCTGCTGGCCCGCCTGACACGGGCCGCGCCGAAGGTGGCGTCCTACCCGTTCACCACGCTCGAGCCCGTCCTCGGGGTGCTGGAGGGGGAGGAACGCCAGCTGGTGATCGCCGACATCCCCGGGCTCATCGAGGGCGCCAGCGACGGCGCCGGTCTCGGGCACGAGTTCCTGGCGCATGTCGAGCGCACCCGGCTGCTGGTGCACGTCCTCGACCTCGCGCCCGAGCTGTCCGGGAGCGACGCCGATGCTGTGGCCAACTTCCAGACCATCGAGCGGGAGCTCGCCGCGCACGATTCCCGGCTGGCGGCGCTGCCGCGGGTGCTGGCGCTGTCCAAGGCCGATCTGGTCACGCTCGAGCGCGCCGCCGAGGCCATCTCGGAGTGGTCCGAGCGACTCGGACCCGACGTGCCGGTGCTGGCGACCTCCAGCGCGACCGGCGCCGGGCTGAGAGATCTCGCGGCGCTGCTGCTGCGGCTGGTGCCTCCCGCCGAGCCGGGCGAGGAGAAGGCGGGTGCCGCCGGCGGTATCGGGGTCGGAGCCGGTACCGGGTCCGCGCGAAGCCCAGCCGGCCCGGAAGCGGATGAGCTGGCCGAGCACATGGTCTTTCGGCCCGCCGAGCGCACCGGCTTCTCCGTGCGACGGATCGGCCCCGGCGTCTTCGCCGTGCACGGTCGCCCCGTCGAGCGTCTCCTCGCCCGCTTCGATGTGGACAACGAGGACGCCATGGCCTACCTCGAGGGGCGGCTTCGGCGCCTCGGAGTGGTGCGGGCGCTCGAAGCCGAGGGCTTCCAGCCGGGGGACGAGCTGCGCATCGGCGACGTCGCCCTGGAGCTGGATCCGGTGGAGTAGGGCGCGCGCCGTCCATCGAGCCCCGCTTCGGCCCTGCAGAGCAGGGGGGACTTGACTCCGACCTATATATCTGTCTATGATGGGCAACACACGGTAGTCATTTGGATTCTCGTGTGTTTTTTGGACATAGGAGTCGGGTTTGGGTTGGCCTCCCACGTTGGGTCGGCCCGCTTGAGTGCTCGCGGGAGTCCGCGGGAGAGGGAATCCGGGTCGTAACGCTTCGAGGGAGCTGGTTTTCGCGTGAGTTCGGGAGGGACATACGTGCCGTGGGTCAGCGCGACTGGACGCGAGCCCCTGGCTAGATGCGTCAGCGTCTCGCTGACACATCTCTCTCTCTCTCTCTCTCTCTTGCCTCTGGCTGTCAGCGACTAGAGCTTTCGCCGCAAGGCATCCGCGCCATTTCGATCCCGCTGGCATGCGGGACCGGTTGCGTGCGGTCATTTCGCCCCCGACCGCGAACGGGCTGGGTCCCCGCGAGTCGATCCGTCAAGCGAGGGGTGTCCCCTCGGGTCTCCAGGAGGGGATGTCTATATGAGTGCTCATAGGCTGCTGTCGATCGCGGGAGCTTCACTGTGCGTTTCGGTCGCGATATCGGTCCTCCCCCTCGCCGTTGCCTCGGCGCACCTCACGAATCCCTATCTCTGTCAGATCACCGGTCGGGCGACGCCGTCGAGCAGCGAGTGCAACCTCGTGGGGAACACCGTGCCCGGCGGCTCTTTTCAAAACCCAGAAGGAGTCGCGGTCGATGGCAACGGTCACATCTACGTGAGCGACGCCACGAACGGCGTGGTGGACGTCTTCGATTCCACAGGCAATTTCATCCAGCAGCTGACGGGCACCTCGCCGAGTGACCCATTCCTGGAACCACGCGGTATCACCATCGACGGCTCGAAGGATCTCTGGGTCGCCGACGCCCCCGCCGGACTGTTCGATCGGTTCGACGCGAGTGGCGACTTCCTCGGGCAGGCGACGGGCGAAGGTCACTGGAACAGCAGCCAGATCGCCTCCCTCGCCTTCAGCGAAGCCGACGACCACCTCTACGCCGCGGACTCCCAGCAGGACGATCTCTGGGTCCTGAACGCCGACGGCACATACAACAGCGACATCAAGGGTCCGTGGGGCAGCGGCTGTTGCTACATCGCCGTCGCCGCGGACGACTCCAGTGGTGCCACCCGAGGCGATCTCTATGTATCCGCGAATGGCAACCGCTCCGCGGAAAACGCGGTCTTCAGGATCGACGGCACCGGAGTCTCGGCGCCGTTCTCGGCCTCGGCGTCCTACGTCTCGGGCGCAAAGCTGACAGGTACACCGGAAGGCCCGTTCGGCAGGCCGACGGGCATAGCCGTCGATTCCGCCGGCGACCTCTACGTCCTCGACAGCGGGAAGGACGTCGTCGACGAGTTCGAAGCCAGCGGCCTCTTCCTGGCGCAGATCTCGGGTCTCAGCACGCCCAGCGGCTCGATCGAGTCGGGCTCCAGCACCTCTCAGATCGCCGTCAGCGCGGCCGGAGACGTCTACGTTCCCGCCGCCGCCATCGCCTCCTCTGCCGCCGCCGTCGACGTCTTCGGTCCACGCGCCGCCCTCGCCGGCGTCGCGCTCGAAGACGCGACAAACGTCCAGGCCGGTGCCGCGACGTTGAATGGCACCGTCGATCCCGAAAACGGGGGCGCTGTAACCTGCCAGTTCCTCTGGGGCACCACCGAAGCCTACGGTCAGACGGCGCCCTGCACGGAATCGGTGCCCGACGGCAACGCGCCCGCCGCCGTGCAGGCGCAGCTCAACGGTCTCGCGGCGAACACGACCTACCACTACCGCCTGAGCGCGACCAACCCCAACGGGACCGAATACAGCCGCGTCGCGACCTTCACCACACCCGGGCCGCCGCAGATCGACGCCGAGTCCGCCGAAGTCCTCGCCGGCTCCATCACTGGCCAGACCCAGGCGACGCTGAAGGCGAGGATCACTCCAGAGGGCCGGGAAACGACGTATCGCTTCGAATACGGCGAAACCACCTCATACGGGACGAGCGTGCCTTCGACACCCGAAGCCATCGGGTCAGGCGAGAGTCCGGTCTCGGTTCCCGCCGGCGAATTGACCGGCCTCAGGCCGGGTGTCACCTATCACTACAGGGTCGTCGCCAGCAACGAATACGGCACCGTCGACGGCGCCGACCAGACCTTCACCACCGTCCCAACTCTGTTGATCGACAGCCAGTCCGCGACGGACGTCACGGCCGATAGCGCGACGATCGAAGCTCAGCTCAATCCGCTGGGAGTGGACACCCTCTATCACTTCGAATACGGCACCAGCGCCTCGTACGGCACCGTCGCGCCGATGCCCGACCGAGACGCCGGCGCCGGAGAAGCCGACGTGAGGGTCGCCCTGCATCTTCAGGGTCTGCAGCCGGGCACCAACTACCACTACCGCGTCGTGGTGAGCAGCGAACCGAACGGCACGCCGGTGACACTCGATGGCCTCGACCATACGTTCACCACGCAATCCTCGGCCAGCGAAGTCGGGCTGCCCGACGGGCGTCAGTGGGAAATGGTGACGCCTCCCAACAAGCAGGGCTCGGGGATCTACCCTCCGGGTTTCGAACAGGGGGATGTCGTTCAGGCCGCTGCTGACGGCGATGGGATCACCTTCGCGGCAAACGGGCCTTTCACCGCCAATCCGGCCGGCAGCCGCTCGCTGGAACTCACGCAGGTCATATCTAGCCGCGAAGCACCAGACAGCTGGGCGACCGCCGACATCGCGACCGCCCATGACGAAAACAGCCCCCCATCGCCGGTCATCGGACAGGCCTCGGAATACAAGCTCTTCTCGAGCGACCTCTCGTTAGGGCTGGTCGAGCCGGCCGGCGACACGCCATTGTCGCCGCAGGCTCCGAGCTTGGAACAAAACGTCTATCTGCGCGAACCCGACGGCGCATACCAGCCGGTCGTGACGGCCGCCAACATTCCGCCGGGCACGCAATTCGGCGGGCACGTCAGGATCGTCTCGGCCTCACCCGACCTCCACCACGTCGTGCTCCAGTCCAGCGCGCCACTGGTGTCCGGCGCGCCCGTGGAACCGGCGCAGCTGTACGAGTGGACCGAAGGCCGGCTGCAGCTGGTGAGCGTCCTTCCCGACGGACGCCCACTGGCCCGCTACCCCGGGGAAGGCAGGAACCCGGTGGTCGCCCTCGGCGACTATGGCGGCGAAGAGACCGGCGTCAGCAGAGACGCGATCTCCGAAGACGGCTCGCGCATCGTTTGGGAAGGCGAGGGCCGCAAGGGGCTGCACTACTACCTGCGAGACATGGCGAAAGGCGAAACCGTGGCCATCGACGCCGCTCAGGAAGGGCAGGCAGAAACCACCACGGGGTCGGAGCTCTACAGGACCGCCAGCGGCACCGACTCGCGCGTGTTCTTCTCAAGCTCCAGGCGTCTGACCGCCGACGCGACTGCCGGGCCCGAAGAAGATCTCTACGTCTATGAAGTCACCAGCGCCGTCGGGCAGCCGCTGGCCGGCAGGCTCACAGATCTGACTCCCGACTCCGGTCCTGCGGACACGGCTGCGGGTCTGGTTCAGGTGATCGGGGCGAGCGCAGACGGCTCCTACATCTATTTCCTCGCCCGCGGCGTGATCGGCGACGGTGCGGCCCACGGTGCCGAAGCGAATGGCTACAACCTCTATCTGGCACAATACGACGAGGCGTCCAAGGCATGGTCGCCGGCGAAGTTCATCGCGGCTCTCTCCGCGCAGGATTCTCCCAGCTGGGGAAACGGCAACGACCGGAGCCTGATGGAAATGACCTCCAGGGTCTCGCCCGACGGGCACTACCTGGCGTTCATGTCCGACCGCAGCCTCACCGGATACGACAACCTCGACGCCAACAGCGGCGCGCCTGACGAGGAGGTCTTCCTGTACGACGCGGGGGACGACAAACTGATCTGCGCGTCGTGCAATCCCACCGGAGCCCGCCCCGTCGGCCTGTTCGACGGTGAACGCGGCGAATACGACGAACGTCTCGTGAACTTCACTGTCGGGGACTGGGAAGATCGCTGGCTGGCGGCAAACGTCCCGGCCTGGAATCCCAAAGACATCGGCAGCGCCCTGTACCAGACGCGCTATCTGTCAGACAGCGGGCGGCTCTACTTCGATAGCAACGACGCTCTCGTCCCCTCCGACGTGAATGGGAAGGAGGACGTCTACGAGTACGAGCCGGTCGGTGTCGGCGGTTGTCAGCCGCCCAGCTACGGCCAGAGCGGAAGCGTCGTCTTCAGTACAGCCGTGGGCGGCTGTGTGGCGCTCATATCCGCGGGCACCTCCTCCGAAGAATCCGCGTTCATGGACGCAAGCGAAACCGGCGACGACGTCTTCTTCCTGACCGAGTCTCAGCTCTCGCCACGTGACACCGACACGAGCTTCGACATCTACGACGCGCACGAATGCTCCGCCGCGGCTCCATGCGCGCCGCCACAGGCGCTGACACCGCCCCCATGCTCCACCGGGGACGCCTGCAAGCCGGCGCCCACACCCCAGCCAACCCTGTTTGGGACGCCCTCCAGTGAGACCTTCTCCGGCGCCGGGAACATAGCTCCCGCCGTGCAGACCGCGACCCGAAAGGCGACCCCACGGCTCGCTGGACGGGCGCAGAAGCTCGCGAACGCGCTGAAAGCCTGTCACCGCAAGGCCAGACGTAAGCGCGGGGCATGCGAGCGCAAGGCCAAGCGCAGGTATCCAGTCAAGCGCTCGGTGCGGGCCGGCGCGCATCCATCGACCACGACCGGGCGCTGAGCATGCGCAGGAGGACACAGAACATGATCGAGAACGCGCCCCGGCACGTGGCAAGTCCTCTCAAGCGAGTCAGCCTGCTCTTCGCGTTGGCTGCACTCGTGGCGCTGACCGTCTGCGCGAGCGGCGCAGCGACTGCCTCGGCCACGGTCACCTGCGACTCCTGCTCTCCCTGGTGGCATCTGAGCTTCGACTCCGCACCGGCGGATCTCCCGCGCGGCGGCGAAGGCCAGATCGGGGTGCTTGCCGAGAACTTCGGCGACAGCGGTGGTCTGCGGGTCTCGCCGGCACTGACCATCGTCGCCAAGGTTCCCCAGGGGTTGACGGTCAAGAGCGTCGGCCTGCGCGGCGAAGTCGCCGGTGACAACGCCTCGGAAATCTTCGGCGAACTCTTCTGTGCGGTGTCCGCCGGCGTCGTGACCTGCACGGTGCCCGAAGAAGAAGAACTCGCCGCGCTCTTCCTCCCGGCGATGCCCTACGGGGTGCTCGAAGTCGAGATCAACGTGAAGGTGGGGCAGGCCGCGCAAACCGGGGAAGTGCTCCAGGCGAAGATCTCCGGGGCCGGCGCCCCGACTGCCAGCGCCAACCGCTCGATCGAGGTCAGTGAATCCTCAACGCCCTTCGGGATCGAACACTACGCGCTGCGAGCGGAAAACGCCGACGGCTCCCCCGACACGCAAGCGGGCTCGCATCCCTTCCAGCTCACCAGCGACATCGCCGTCAACCAGTCCGGCGAACGGCTGCCCGCCGTGCCCACCAAGGACCTGCACTTCAACCTTCCCGCCGGCCTGGTCGGCAATCCAACCCCGTTTCCCGAGTGCCCGCTGTCGAAGTTCACCGCCAACCCCGGCGGCGGCGTGAACCTATGTCCCGACGACACGGTCGTCGGCGTCGCCTCCGTGACTATCGGCGAACTCGGCGGCGCCTTCAAGAACGTCTATCACGTGCCCCTCTTCGCGCTCGTCCCGTCCGTCGGCGAACCCGCGCGATTCGGCTTCTCGGTCGTGAACGTCCCGGTCTACCTGGACACATCGGTGAGAACCGGCGCCGACTACGGCGTCACCGTCGATGTGAACAACATCACCGAGCTCGTCGGGTTCCTCTCCAGCCGGGTGACCTTCTGGGGCGTGCCGGGAGACCCCCGCCACGACCCTGCGCGCGGATGGAACTGCCTGGACCCACAGGACGAGCCCACGCCCGAATGCACCGGCACCTCCCAGGCCGAGGCGCCGCCGCTTTTGACGATGCCCTCAGCCTGCGCCGGGCCGCTGCACACAACCGTCGAAGGAGACTCCTGGGTGCAGGAGGGAGCCTTCACCCCGCCCTTTGAATACACCACCGTCGATGAACAGGGACAGCCGATCGGCCTCGACGGCTGCAACCAGCTCCCATTCACGCCAAGCGTGCGGGTCACCCCAGACGGGCAGGCCGGCAGCACGCCGACCGGGCTCACCGTCGACGAGCACGTGCCGCAAGAAACCAGCCTCAATCCGACCGGGCTGGCCGAGTCCGACGTCAAGGGCCTCTCGGTGACCCTGCCCGAAGGCGTCGTCTTGAACCCGTCGGCGGCCGACGGCCTGCAGGCCTGTTCGCCGGAAGAGATCGGCCTGCAGAGCGACACGCCTCCATCCTGCCCGGAATCCTCGAAGATCGCCACCGCAAAGATCAAGACACCCCTGCTGCCAGATCCGCTGGAAGGCGCGGCCTATCTCGCGACGCAGGACGCCAATCCCTTCGGGTCCCTCGTCGCGATGTACCTCTACGCCGAAGACCCAATCTCAGGCGTCCGCGCGAAGGCCACCGGGGAAGTCGTCGAGGACCCCGTCACCGGGCAGCTGACGGCCCATTTTGAACGCGATCCCCTGTTCGCAAGCGACCCGCGATACGCACATGAGCCCGAAGCCGACTTCCTGCCGGAGCTGCCCTTCGAAGACGTCGAACTGCATTTCTTCGGTGGCGACCGTGCGCCGCTGGGCACACCGGCGCTCTGCGGCTCCTATGCGACGACCGGCACGTTCACGCCATGGTCTGAAGCAGCCGTCGTCAAGTCCACCTCGACGTTCGAGGTGACAAGCGGTCCAGACGGCAGCCCATGCCAGAGCCCGCTCCCGTTTACCCCGACCCTGACGGCCGGCACCACCAGCATCCAGGCGGGTGGGTTCACGCCGTTCGTGATGACCATGGGGCGAGGCGACGGGGAACAGAACCTGCAGGGCATCACGCTGAAAATGCCACCCGGCATGTCCGGCACGCTCTCAAACGTCAAGCTCTGCGACGAAGTCGACGCCAACGCCGGGACCTGCGGCCCCGAATCGCAGATCGGCGAAACCATCGTGTCTGTCGGCCTGGGCGGGGACCCCTATACCGTCACCGGCGGCAAGGTCTACATCACCGGGCCTTACAAGGGCGCCCCGTTCGGCCTGTCGATCGTCAACCCGGCGAAGGCCGGCCCGTTCGACCTCGGCAAAGTCATCGTCCGGGCCAAGGTCGAAGTCGATCAGGAAACGGCGGCGCTGACGATCACCACCGACAACGAAGGCCCGTACAAGATTCCAACAATCATCGACGGGATTCCGCTGCAGATCAGACACGTCAACGTGAACATCGACCGCCCAAGATTCACCTTCAACGCGACCAACTGCAGTCCACTGGCTATTACCGGCGGCCTGCTCAGCGCCCAGGGGGCCTCGAGCGCCCTCTCCGTGCCCTACCAGGTGACCAACTGCGCGGTTCTCGCCTTCAAGCCGAAGCTGACCGCATCGAGCAGCGGCAAACCCTCCCGGGCAAACGGGACCAGCCTGCACGTCAAGCTCACCTACCCCGCTGGACCGTATGACGCGAACATCGCAAGGGTCAAAGTCGAACTACCCAAGGCGCTGCCCTCCAGGCTGACCACGCTGCAGAAGGCGTGCACCGCCGCGGTCTTCGACCAGAGCCCCTCCGACTGTCCCGCGGCATCTGTCGTCGGTTACGCGACGGCGAGCACCCCCGTGCTCCCCGTGCCGCTGACCGGCCCGGCGATCTTCGTGTCCCACGGTGGGGAAGCCTTTCCCAGCTTGATCATCGTCCTGCAGGGCTACGGCGTCACCGTCCATCTCGTCGGTTCGACCTTCATCAGCAAGAACGGGATTACCAGCAGCACGTTCAAGTCCGTCCCCGACGTCCCCGTCGGGACCTTCGAACTGACCCTCCCGCAGGGGCCCTACTCGGCATTGACGACCAACACTGATCCCTGCAAAGCCAAGCTCACCATGCCGACCGAATTCCTGGGGCAGAACGGGGCGCTGATCAAGACCACCACCAAGATCACCGCCACGGGTTGCCCCAAGGCTGGGAAGAAGAGGAAGAAGACAACCAGGACCAAGCACCCTCGGCACACCAGGCGCTTGGGCCGAGCGCGTCACGCAAAGCCCCGAGGTCGGCGGAGGGGGTGAGCGCATCTCAGTTGTGGCGAAGGGATCGATGAGCATCGCAACGCGCAAGCGCCGCCAGCAGGCGGATTGCGCCCGAGGCCAGAGAGAGGTGAGCCGGCTCACAAGACACGATGATCCTGCCCGCGACGGGTCGGCCTTCACCCGCGACCACGTCGACGAGATCCAGCGCTTACGGGTGCTCGGAGCGTTGCGCGAGGTCGTCAGCGCGGACGGCGTCGGAACGGCCACGGTGGCACAGATCGTGGCGCGCGCCGGAGTGTCGCGCAGGACGTTCTACGAGCTGTTCGCGGACCGCGACGCATGTCTCCTCGCGGCATTGGACGAGGCCGTCGCGAGGGCTGCCGGGCGCGTCGTCCCGCCGTTCAGAGCTCCGGGCCGCTGGAGCGAGCGCGTGCGCGCGAGCCTCCAGGAGCTGCTGGCCCTCTTCGACGACCAGCCCGAGCTGGGGGCGTTATGCGTCGTGCACGCGCTCGGCGCCGGTCCCGTAGCCCTCCGGCGCCGGGCCGTCATCCTGCACGCGCTGGCCGGCGCCATCGACGAGGGTCGCGCCGAGCGACGCGGCACGCGCGAACCTGCGCCGCTGGTGGCCGAGGGCGTCGTCGGCGCCGTGCTGGCGGTCCTGCACAGCCGGCTCTCCGGCGAGCAGCCGACGCATGAGCCGCTCAGCGCACTGCTGGGTCAGCTGATGAGCATGATCGTGCTCCCCTACCTCGGGCCGGCCGCCGCGGCACGCGAGCTTACACGTCCGGCTCCCAAAGCTCACAGCCCACGCCGCCGGGGCACGCCCGAGGATCCACTGCGGGGTCTCGACATGCGACTCACCTATCGGACGGTGCGCGTCTTGCTCGCGATCGCTTCCCTGCCTGACGCAAGTAACCGCGACGTAGCGAACGTGGCAGGGATCGTCGATCAGGGCCAAACCTCGAAGCTCCTGCAGCGTCTGCAGCACCTCGGGCTGGTCGACAACGCCGCGCAAGGCTGCTTCCGGCGTGGCGAGCCCAATGCCTGGCGCCTCACGCAGCGCGGAGAACAGCTGCTTGCCACGATCGACGGCCGCGCCGTCGCGGTCGAGGACTGAGCAGGCGAAAGTCACCTGCTCAATGGGTTCGCCGCGGGCTGGGGCATCGAGCATCTACGCTCCAGCCGATGCGAACCGTCGTGATCAAGCTCGGCTCCTCCATCGTCGCCGCCGCCGACGGCGCCCCGCGCGAGGATGTCCTCGCGCGGATCTGCGACGCCGTCGCCGCGCTGCACGGCGACGGCGACCGCTGCGTCCTCGTCTCCTCCGGCGCCATCGCCCGCGGAGTGCAGGTCATGGGCCTGTCCGTGCGTCCGACGGCTATCCCCGAGCTGCAGGCCGCCTCCGCCGTCGGCCAGGGCAAGCTCTACCGCGCCTGGGACGAGCTGCTGCACGACCGTGGTGTCACCAGCGCCCAGGTGCTGCTCACCGCCGGCGACGTCGCCGCCCGAGCCCAGTACCTCAACGCCCGGCATACCCTGCGAGCTCTGCTGGACTGGCGCGTCGTGCCGGTCGTCAACGAGAACGACACCACCGCCACCGACGAGATCTCCTTCGGCGACAACGATTTCCTCGCCGCCCAGGTAGCGACCCTGGTCGGCGCCGACCTGCTCGTCCTGCTCACCGACATCGACGGGCTGCACAGCGCCGACCCCCGGCTCGACCCCGACGCGGAGTTGATCGGCGAGGTGCGGCTGCCCGACGACCTGGCGGCGCTGGAGATCGGCGACTCCACCTCGCCGCTGGGCTCCGGCGGGATGCGCTCCAAGGTGCTCGCCGCCGAGATCGCCGGGGCCGCCGGCATCCCGGCGGTCATCTGCGACGGCACCCGGTCCGGCGCCCTGCGCGCCGCGCTCGCCGGGGAGCCCGCCGGGACGCGCTTTCGGCCCGGCCCCGTCCGCGACTCCTCCTTCAAGCTCTGGCTGCGCTACGCCAAGCCCGCCCAGGGCACCGTCATCGTCGACGCCGGTGCCGCAAGGGCGCTGCGTGAGCACGGGACGAGCCTGCTGCCCGTGGGGGTCCTCGACGTGCACGGGGACTTCGACGCGGGCGACGCCGTCGACATCGTGGAGCTCGATCGGGGGGGGAGGGGCGGAATTCGCGTCGACCATCTCGGCGCGCCGACCCGCGGCGAGGATACCGACGGCGAGCACACGCACCGGCCCGCCGGCAGTGTGCTCGCCAAGGGCCTCTGCAACTACTCCTCCCAGGAGCTGCGCCGCGTCAAGGGCCTGAAGTCCGACGCGATCCGGGAGCTGCTGCCGCATGCCACCGACGAGGCCGTGCACCGCGACCAGCTCGTGCTGGCGTAGTCCGAATTGCGCACCGGCACAGGCAGACGGAATCGAGACGGGCAAGGCGCTGGCAGTGCGCCGTCGCCATCCGACTGCCGGTCCGCTGTCGTCCCGTACGCCGGGAACGCGCCTACCAGACGACCGGCACGTCGTACGCGGGGAATGTTCCGTCGCCGCTGACGATCGCGCAGCGCTCCAGCCGCGCCTGGGCGATCAGCAGGCGGTCGAAGGGGTCGCGGTGGTGCAGCGGCAGCGCCAGCGTGGCCGCTGCGTGACGTGGGGTGATGCTCAGCAGCTCGCCGCCCGCTTCCTCGATGCGGTCGACCAGGTCGTCAGGTGCCCGCAGCTTGCCGATCGCGCGCTTGATCGCGATCTCCCACACGCTCACCGTGCTCACGACCAGCTGCGCGTCGGGGCGCTCCATCGCCGTGCGCGCCACCGAAGAGAGGCGGTAGTCGGTGGAAAGCAGCGCCAGCAGGCTGTGCGTGTCGAGCAGCAGTCTCACTCGTCGACCATGCCGAACGCGCGCTGGATGTCCTCAGGCAGCTCGTCGAAGTCGTCGGGTATCACGACCTTGCCCTTCCAGATGCCCTCCAGCGCCATCAGGCCGCGCGGCTGCTCGTCGTAGGCGACGATCTTCGCCACCGCGTGACCCGAGCGCTCGACGATCACCTCCTCGCCGCCGCGTGCGCGCTCGACCAGGCGCGAGAGATGGGTCTTGGCTTCGTGCATGCCCACGCGAGTCATGCCCCTCAGCATAACAGCCTTAGTCCGGCTTAGCCGGGTCCGCCAAGGTGATGGGGAGCCGTCGCCGCGCGAGGCGGCCGGCGGTGCCGAGATCGGTGCAGCTGACATGCCGAGCAGGGTGATCGGAGCTTAGGATGGAACGCTCGCGCGAACCGCCACTCACGCGAGCGCTCCCAAAACGGCTCGGCGGAGCCCGATCCCAGACCCCTCCCTCGACGCCATCGCCCCCCGTGGGAGGGGTACCCTGTGGCACATGGCCGCCGCCACCGCCGCCGCCCGCTCGATACGCGACACCTGCCGCGCCGCCCGGCGCGCTGCGAGGACACTCGCCACGCTCGACACCGCCGTCAAGGACGCCGCCCTTCGGGCCATCGCCGACGCCCTCATCGAGCGCACCCCTGAGATCCTCGCCGCCAACGAGCTCGACATGGCCGCCGGGCGCGACGCCGACATCGGCGACGCCCTGCTCGATCGTCTCCGGCTCGACCTCGCGCGCATCGCCGGCATCGCCGCCGCCGTCGGCAACGTCGCCGCCCTCCCCGACCCCGTCGGCGAGGTCATCGAGGGCCGCCGCCTGCCCAACGGCCTCGACGTCCGCAAGATCAGGGTCCCCCTCGGGGTCATCGCCGTCGTCTACGAGGCCCGGCCCAACGTCACCGTCGACGCCGCCGCCCTCTGCCTCAAGGCCGGCAACGCCATCGTCCTGCGCGGCTCCTCGATCGCCGCCCACTCCAACGCCGTCCTCGCCGCCATCGCCGCCGACGCCGCCGTCGCCGCCGGGCTGCCCCAGGGGTCAGTCAACCTCGTCGCCGGCGGCGGCCGCGACGAGCTCGCCGAGCTCGCCACCCAGAACGACAGCGTCGATCTCATCATCCCCCGCGGGGGAGAGGGGCTCAAGGAAGCCCTCAAAGCGGTGGCCACCGTGCCCGTCATCTACGCCGCCTCCGGCAACTGCCACCTCTACGTCGACGCCACCGCCGACCTCGACGCCGCCGAGAAGATCGTCCTCAACGCCAAGACCCAGCGGCCCGGCGTCTGCAACGCCGCCGAGACCCTCCTCGTCCACGCCGACGTTGCGCCCGCCTTCATCCCGCGCGTCGTGCGTGCTCTCGGCGACGCCGGGGTGCAGGTCCGTGGGGACGAGCGCACCCTCGCCCTGGCCGGCTGCGGCGGCGAGCCGCGTGCGCCGGCGGACGGCGCCCCGCGTGGCGGGGTGGGGGGCGCGGGCGCCGAAGAGCGCGGTGCCGAAGAGGGCGCCGGTGCCGGCGAGGGCTCCGCGCCGGCAGTCGTGCCCGCCACCGAGGACGACTGGGCCACCGAGTACCTCGCCCTCACCCTCGCCGTGCGCGTCGTCCACGGCGTCGAGCGGGCAATCGAGCACATCGGCCGCTACGGCTCCGGACACTCCGAGGCGATCATGACCCGCGACACCGCCGCCGCGCGCGCCTTTCAGCTCGGCGTCGACGCCGCCTGCGTCTACGTCAACGCCTCCACCCGCTTCACCGACGGCGGCGAGTTCGGCATGGGCGCCGAGATCGGCAACTCCACCCAGAAGCTCCACGCCCGCGGGCCGATCGGGCTGCGCGAGCTCTGCACCTTCAAGTACCTCGTCGAGGGCGACGGCCACGTCCGCCTCTGAGCCCGCCGGCCAGAGCGCCGGCGTCGTCCCGCCGCCTATCGGCGTCGCCTCGCATGCCGACTCAACCTCCGGCGCCATGCTCGGGCCGCCCGCCGGCCCGGTCGCCCGGCTCGGCGTGCTCGGCGGCAGCTTCAACCCGCCCCACCTGGGGCACCTCGCCCTCGCCCGCCACGCCCTCCACGAGCTCGCCCTCGACAGGGTCCTGCTCATCCCCGCCCAGCGCTCCCCCCACAAGCAGGCCGCGGCGGACCCCGGGCCCGAGCATCGCCTGCGCATGTGCCGGCTCGCCGTCGCCGGCGAGCCGGCACTGCGGGTCAGCGCGCTCGAGCTCCAGCGTCCCGGGCCGTCGTACACCGTCGATACCCTGAGGGTCCTCCATGCCGAGCACCCCGACACCGAGCTCACCTTCCTCGTCGGCGCCGACGTCGCCCGCACCCTGTCCGACTGGCGCCAGCCGCGCCAGCTGCTCGAGCTCGCCGAGCTCGCCGTCGCGCTTCGTGGCTCTGTCCGCGAGGACGGCGACGCCCGGGGCGGCGACGAGGCGCGCGACGTTGCCCAGGCCGGCGAGCGCGACGTGCGGCGGGCCCTCGCCGATCTACCGCAGGCGCGGGTGCGCTTCCTGAGGATGCCCCCGCTGGACGTCTCCTCCTCGCTCGTTCGCGCGCGTGTGGCCGCCGGCGAATCGATCGACGGCCTCGTCGCTCCGGCCGTCGCCGCCTACATCGCCGAGCACGGTCTCTACCGCGCCGGTGTCTCACGCGCCGCCGTCGGCGGGCCGACGGGCGCCACGGCGCACCACGCCAGGCCCGCCAAGGCGCCCGGCGAGGGCCGCCAGTGAGTCCCGCCGCCTCGCGCACCCCGCCCGCCGGTCGCGCCCTGTCAGCGCCCGAGCTCGCCGCCGAGATCGAGCGCTACGCGCTCGACAAGAAGGCCCACGAGGTCGTCGAGCTCGACATGCGCGGGCTCGTCGGCTACACCGACTACTTCGTGATCTGCTCTGGAAACACCGACCGCCAGGTCAAAGCCATCCACGACGCCATCCTCGCCGGCGCCAAGAACGAGCACCGCATCCTGCCGCGGCGCGTCGAAGGGCAGACCCGCGCCGAGTGGATTCTGATGGATTACCTGGACGTCGTCGTGCACATCTTCGTCCCCGCCACCCGCGAGTTCTACAGACTGGAACAGCTCTGGGGAGAGGCGCCGACGCGGCGCATCGTGGACCGAGCCTCGACCGACCCGGACATCCGTCGAGGTTCAGTTGATCGGATTAAGCCGGTTCTGTAGGGTCGTCTGGCCAGCCGGCTGACGGGTCGCCGGCGCAGGCAGGATCGCGGGCGCGTCGCGTGCCCGGTCTGACCGATACCCACCAAAGGAAAGGGAGGAGACTTCCCATGGAAGACCTCGACTCGCGTTCCCGCCTGGGAACGCTCGATGTACGCATCCCGGCGCTCGTCGCCGCCCTCGCGCTGGCGCTCGCCGCCGTCTTCGCGGCGCTGATCGGCGCCGCCCCCGCCCACGCCGAAGGGCCCGGCGAAGGCACCCCCAACATTGTCACCCTCGGCGACTCATACATCTCCGGCGAGGCCGGTCGCTGGGCCGGCAACACCAACGAAAGCTCCTCCTGGGTCGACGCCCTCGGCAAAACTGCCTACTACGACAACTCCGGCCACACCGCCGAACTCATCCCCGGATGCCACCGCTCGCAGTCGGCCGAGGTCTACATCGGCGGCGGCGTCGTCGGCGAGAACCTCGCCTGCTCCGGCGCCAAGACCTCGAGCTTCACCGAGGAAGAAGACTTCAAGCCCGGCATCGACTTCTATGACTCCGGCGGCCACGAAGGCCAGGCCCTGATGCTCGAACACTACGCCGCCAAACACAACGTCAAGCTCGTCGCCCTCTCGATCGGCGGCAACAACTACAACTTCGCCTCCATCGTCCAGACCTGCGTCGAGGACTTCCTCTTCAGCCCCGAATGGTGGCCGGACTACTGCTCCGAAGAATCATCCGTCACCGAAAACTTCAGCTCCGCCAACGTCAACACCCAGACCGACGCCATCAAGGGCGCCATCGAAAACATCGCCAAAGCGATGACCGGCGCCGGCTACAAAAGCTCCCAGTACACCATCCTCCTTCAGGACTACCCGTCGCCGATTCCCGACGGCTCCGGCTTCCGCTATTCCCAGAGCGGCTATACCCGCCAAGAAGTCGGCGGCTGCGGCCTGTGGAACGTCGACGCCGACTGGGCAAACGAACACGCCCTGCCCACGATCGACGAATCGGTGTTCCACGCGGGCGAAAAAACCGGCCTCACCAACATCAAGTACATGCAGCTCTCCTCGGCCTTCAACGGGCGCCGTCTCTGCGAAAAAGGCGTCGGCCTGCTCGAGGAAGAGGGCCTGACATCCTGGAAACAGACCGGCGCCGTCGATAAAACCGAGTGGATCAGCCAGATCCGCACCGTCAGCACCCTCTACGAAGAATACGAGCTCCAGGAAGACCTGCACCCCAACTACTGGGCTCAGCTCGCCCTGCGCAACTGCCTCACCCAGGCCTACAACGCGGGCACCCCCAAGGGCGGCACCTGCACCATCTCGGGCACCGGCCTCAACTCGGCCGGCGAGCCCAACATGTCGCTGCACTGAGGCGGCCTCGAGCGGGCACGCGGGCTCCGGGTCGACCGGGGTCCGCGTCCGTTCGCGGCCTCGCTCGGCGGCGCCCGGTCACCCGGCGGGCTCGGCGATCGCCGGCGCCGGACGCGCCGCGTGTGCCACGAGCACGCCCTGCACCAGCACCGCCGCGGCGCACGCCAGCGCGAACCCCGCCGCTGTGCCCAGCGGGCGCAGCGCGACCGCCAGCACGAAGCAGAACAGCGCGAACGCCCCGAAGCCGCTGAGCAGCCCCCGCAACAGCCGTCGCAGCTCCGGCACGCCGCGCTGGGTGTGGGTGAACGTGGCCAGCACGCTCGCGATGATCGGGAACGGCGCCAGCAGGCCGCTCAGCTGCGGGCCGAGCCAGCCCGCCACGGCCGTCAGGGCGAGCACCAGTGCGAGCGCGCACGCCGCCCGCAGCGGCAGGTCCCACGCCGGCGGCGGGGCCGGCAGCGCCGGCGTCGCCGACTGCGGCGGCAGCAGCGCCAGCCCGACCGCGAACGCCGCGCACGCCAACGCCAGCGCCACACCGGTCGGAACCGTCAGCGCGCTGAACGCCAGCGTTCCCAACGCGAACGCCAGCCACCCGCAGAGCAGGCCCGCCGGCCACGGCACCCGGCCCGCCAGGCGGGCGTAGACCACCACGAACGCCGTCAGCGAGATCAGCCCCAGCACCGTGCTCGCCGCGGCGTGCGCCGCGAACGCCGGCCCGTGCGCCAGCGCGTAGACCAGCAGGATCGGGCCCGCCACCACCGGCAGCGCCCCCACCAGGCCGCCCACCCGCGGGCCGTGGCGGCGCGCCGTCAGCGAGGCCCCGACGACGAACGCCGGCGCCAGCAGGAGCTTGACGGCGAGCAGCAGCACCCCGGGATGATCTCTTGCCGGGAAGTTAGGGTGCCCTAACTCTTGTTAGGGTGGGGTCGATGAGACACCGTCCACACGCCCCAGCGGGGCGCCACCAGAGCACCACACACGATGCCGGGCACGCAGGGACACGGCTCCCGCGCGCCCGCCCCGCAGCCGCGCTTGTCGTCTCCCTCTGCCTGCTCGCCGGCGCCCTCGCCGGCTGCGGCGGCTCCTCGGCAGGCCTCGTCCTCTACAACGGCCAGCACGAGCAGACCACCGACGCCCTCGTCGCGGCCTTTGAAAAGCAGACCGGCATCTCCGTCGCCGTGCGCAGCGACGACGAGGACACCCTCGCCGCTCAGATCGACGCCGAGGGCTCCGGCTCGCCGGCCGACGTCATCTACACCGAGAACTCGCCCCCGCTCGAGCACCTCCAGGAGCAGGGCCTGCTGGCGCCCGTCCAAGCCTCGACCCTCGGCCAGGTCCCGGCTCGCTTCAACTCGCCCGAGGGCGACTGGGTCGGCGTCTCGGCTCGTGTCAGCGTCCTGATCTACAACACCAGCCTCGTCAAGCCCGGCGAACTGCCCCGCTCGGTGATGGCGCTCGCCGAACCCCGCTGGCGCGGGCGGCTCGCGCTCGCCCCCGGTGAGACCGACTTCCAGCCGATCGTCACCGCCGTCCAGCGCGCCCACGGCACCGCCGCCACCCTGCGCTGGCTCGCCGCGCTGAAGGCCAACGCCGGCAGCCACGTCTACCCCGACAACGAGACCATCACCAGCGAAGTCAACCGCGGCCAGGCCGCCATCGGGGTCATCAATCAGTACTACTGGTACCGCGAACGCGCCCAGGTCGGCGCCGGCGCGATGCACAGCGCCATCGCCCACTTTGCCCCCGGCGATCCGGGCTATGTGGTCGACGTCTCCGGTGCCGCCGTCCTGAGGTCAAGCGCCCACGAGGCTGCCGCGCAGCGCTTCCTCGCCTTCCTCGTCAGCCGCGCCGGGCAGGAGATCATCGCCCATGGCACCAGCTTCGAGTACCCCCTCGCCCACGGCGTCCATACCGCGGCGCACGAGACCCCCTTCGCGGCGCTGCGCCCCGACCCGATCAGCCTCGCCGATCTCGGCGACGGCACGAGCGCCGTCGCGCTGTTGCAAAGGGCGCAGCTGCTCTGAGGCGGCCACCGTGGGCGGAGTCTCGAGAGGCATCCGAGATGGTGCGACCTAGCGCGCGGCGTGGTTCGATTTGCGGAGGTGTGCGCGCGCGTACGCGCGCGCGCGCGTACGCGCGCGCACACACCTCGCCGAAAAGAACACCAAAGCTCCTGCTGGCCCTCGCCGCGCTCGTCGCCCTCGCGCTGCTCGCGCCGCTGGTATTCCTCGTCCAGGAGGCCGTCCAGGACGGCTGGTCGGCGCTGCACCCGCTGCTCTTCCGGGGCCTCACCGCGACCCTGCTGTGGAACACCGTCAGCCTGATGGTGCTCGTGACCGCGCTCTGTGCCCTCGTCGGCACGCTCGCCGCGTGGTTCACCGAGCGCACCGACCTGCCGGGACGCTCCGTCTGGGCGGTGCTCGTCGTCGTGCCCGTCGGCATTCCCGACTTCGTGACCTCGTTCGGCTGGAAGTCGATCTTCCACTCCCTGGGGGGCTTCGCCGGGGCGACGCTGGTGATGACGCTCGCCGTCTACCCCCTCGTCTACCTGCCCGTGGCCGCCGCCCTGCGCAACGCCGACCCCGCCCAGGAGGAGGTCGCCCGCAGCCTCGGCCTCGGCCGGCTGCGCACCTTCCTGCGCGTCACCCTCGGCCAGACCCGCCAGGCGGTGCTCGGCGGCTGCGTGCTCGTCGCGCTCGTCCTGCTCGCCGAGTACGGAGCCTTCGAGGTCCTCGGCTACCGCACCTTCCCCACCGAGATCTACACCGAGTTCCTCGTCGGCTTCAACTCCCCCGCCGCCTGCGCCCTCTCGCTCGTGCTCGTCGCCCTCAGCCTCTGCGTGCTCGGGAGCGAGGCGCTCGCCCGCGGCGGCGGCCGCGCCAGCCGCAGCGGCGCCCTCGCCGCCCGCGTCGCCCGCCCCCACCGGCTGGGCCGGGCGAGGCTGCCGGTGCTCGCCGGCTTCGCGGTGCTCGTCCTGCTCGCGCTCGGCGTTCCGCTCGGGGCGATCCTTTACTGGATGATCCATGGCGGCAGCTCCACGCTGCCGTCCGTCTCGATCGCCGCCGCCGCCCTGCACACCGCGCTCTACAGCGCCGCCGCCGGCGCCATCGCCACCGTCGCCGCGCTGCCCGTCGCGCTGCTCTCCGTCCGCCACGGGGGCCGCGCCGCCTTCGTGCTCGAGCGCGGCACCTTCCTCGTCCTGGCGCTGCCGGGTATCGTGATCGCCCTCGCCCTGACCTACTTCTCCGAGCGCTACGCCGCCGGCGTTCTCTACCAGAGCAGCGCCATGCTGATCGCGGCCTACGCCATCATGTTCTTCCCGCTCGCCCTCGTCGCCGTGCGCACCTCCGTCGCCCAGGCCCCGCCCGCCCTGGAGGAGGTCGGCCGCTCGCTCGGCGCCAACCGTCTGCAGGCGCTCTGGCGCGTCACGCTTCCCCTTGTCGCCCCCGGTCTCGCGGCGGCCTTCTGCCTGGTGTTCCTGGAGGCCGTCACCGAGCTCACCGCCACCCTCGTCCTGATCCCCACCGGCGTGCAGACGCTCGCAACCCAGTTCTGGGCCTTCCAGAGCAACATCTCCTACGGCCAGGCTGCGCCCTACGCCGGCGTCATGGTCCTGATCGCGGCCGTCCCCAGCGTGGTGCTCGGACGCTGGTTCGACCGTTTGCCGGCGCGCCGCGGCGCGCCCGCGCGAACAGGCGCCGCCGCCGCGCCGCTCGCCGAGGCGGCCGCCGCGCAGGGGGCGATCGCGCGGTGACGTCGCTCGACGTGCACGACCTGCACAAGGCGTTCGGAGCCAACCTCGTCCTGGCCGGCGTCGACCTCGCCGTCCCCGCCGGCTCGCTGACGGCGATCCTCGGGCCCTCGGGCAGCGGCAAGACGACCCTGTTGCGCGTCATCGCCGGCTTCGAGTGGCCCGACCGCGGCACCGTCGCGCTCGGCGGCGTTCCCGTCGCGGGGGCCGGCGAGCAGGTCGCGCCCGAGCGGCGGCGCATCGGCTACGTGCCCCAGGAGGGCAGCCTCTTCCCGCACCTCGACGTACAGCGCAACATCGCCTTCGGCCTGCCCCGTCGCGAGCGCCGCGGCGAGCGCGTCCGCGAGCTGCTGCGCATGATCGGCATGGAGGGCCTGCAGCGCCGCTACCCCCACGAGCTCTCCGGCGGCCAGCAGCAACGCGTCGCGCTCGCCCGCGCGCTGGCCCCGCGCCCCGAGCTCGTGCTGCTCGACGAGCCCTTCTCCTCGCTCGACGCCGCCCTTCGCGCCAGCGTCCGCGCCGAGGTCGCCGAGCTGTTGCGCACAGCCGGCACCACCGCGCTGCTCGTCACCCACGACCAGGACGAGGCGCTGTCGCTCGCCGACCGCGTCGCCGTCATCCGCGACGGGCGCATCGGGCAGTGCGACAGCCCCCGCGAGCTCTACGACGCCCCCCGCGACGCCGAGCTGGCGCACTTCGTCGGCGACGCCAACCTCCTGCCCGGCCGGCTGCTCGCCGGTCGGGTCCGCACCGCGCTCGGCGACCTCCCCCTGCTGGACGGACAGGCGGGGGGAAGCACGAAAGCGGCCGACGGCGCGATGCCGGGTGGAGCCGCGAAGCCGGGTGGAGCCGGGATGCCGGGTGCAGGCGCGATGCCGGGTGGCGGCGACGCTCAGGACACAGGAGCGGACGCCATCGTCCTGATCCGTCCGGAGCAGATCCGGCTCTCCCCGGAGGCCGCCGCCGGAGCGCTCACCGGGCGGGTGCTCGACTGCGAGTACCACGGCCACGACGCCCTGCTGCGGGTGCGCGCCGAAGGGCTCGACGGGGCGCCCGTCGTGCTCGCCCGGGCCTACGGCCAGGAGGTCGCCGCGCCGGGCGCCACCGTGGGCCTCGCGGTTGCCGGGCCCGTCGTCGCCTGGCCGCGAAATGGTGAGGGCTGAGTCCCCGCGGCGGACGGCTGAGCTTCGGTCGCGAACGACTCGACGTCGGCCAGCACAGGCTGCAGGATGCGGTTGGCGAGCAGTCCCAGGCAGCCGAGGTTCGCGAAGCCCGGGCCCTGGGCGAGCCCGCCGAGGCCGGGGATATACAGCCGCGGCTCCATCCCGACGAGCTCGAGATGCCGGCCGATCGGCACCTCGCGCGTTGCCGGCCGGTCATCCCACACGGGTCCCGCGCGGCGCTCGATCTCGGCGCGCAGCGCGGGGGCGAACAGCGAGCGCAGCTGCTCGAGCAGGTCGAAGCCGGTGCAGTTGACGAGGAAGTCGTGGTGTTCGCTGCCCGGCTCGCCACCGGCGGGCAGGTGGTCGACGCGCACGCCGCCGTCGCCCCCCGCCGCGCCGACGTGCATGACGCGGGCGGTCAGGAAGCTGCAGTGCTCGTCGTAGGCGAGGCTCGCCA
>DATKPO010000078.1:0-14611 GCA_035524055.1 Solirubrobacteraceae bacterium | reverse complement strand
CGTGTCGAGATTCTGGGCGACCTCCGGCAGGGTTTCGCCTTCACCCCAGCGGGCGCCCTGGATCGTCAGGTCGCTCTGTTCATTGGGCGGGTTGGCGCGCCAGGCGAAGTAGGCGTCGTCGCCGAGGAACGCGATCGAGCCCGAGAAGCTTTCCTCGCTTTCGAGTGATACGCAACGTTCGCCGCTGAAGGAGCCGTCCACCGGGGCGCGCTCCACTCCCTCGCAGCTTTCGCCGCTGTTGGAGCCCTGGTAGGAGTAGAGGACGTAGGCCATCCCGTCCGGCGCGACCCCGGCCGCCTCGGGCGCGCTCGATTTCGGGCTGATCGCGGCGGGCGCCGTCCAACCTCCGTTGGGACCCTGCCTCGTGACGGCGCGGGTTTCGATCTTGGAGGCCGGATCGTCGTCGTACTGATAGGCGATCACGGCGTCGCCGGCTTCGTCGACGCCCATCACCGGCGCGTAGGTCGTCCACGGGACTTCCGGTTTGACCAGCTGCTCTTCCAGCCCCCACGCCGCGCCACCGGCCGCCAGGCGGCGGACGACCGGCGTGTAGAGATCGTCTTCGCTGCTCGCGGCTTCGATATAGAGCAGGCGATAGGCGGCGGTGAGGTCGCCCTGTCCGTCGAACCCGAGCGAGAGGTTTTCGGCGGACTGAGCCACCGGACTGAGACGCTGCGGCGACTGCCACGCGCTCCCCGCCGGCTTCACCGCGACGTCGATGCGGTCGTTGGGCTGTTTGTGTGGGCCCGTCGACTCCCCGGCCGCGAAATGCTGCACCCCGACCGCGGCCGCGCCGTCGGCGGAGATCGCGACAGTGAGCGCCGGGCTGACGCCTTTTTCGACTTCCTCGTCGGTGGCGATCGTAAACGGTGCTTCCCAGCTGTCGCTGCCCGCCGGCCGGTACGCCGCGCGGTAGCGCAGCGGCGAGCCTTCCGGTTTTTCGCCGAGCAGTTCGATCCAGGCGAGCGCCGCCGCACCATCGGGCGCGACCGCGAGCTTCGGTTCCAGCGGGAACGCCCCGCCGCCGGAGGACAGCGTCAGCTGCTCGGCATAGGCCCCGCCGGGCGCCAGCGTCCCCACGTGCAGCGTCGTCTGCAGCGGCGAGATCGACTCCACCTGCAAAAAGGCCTCGGTCGCGATGCCGCCGTCCTGGTAGAGCACCTCGTCGGGACCCGGCAGACCCCCGATGCCGATGTCATCGGCGGGCAGCGGGAAGTCAGTCGCCGCCACCCAGCCCGGCGCCGCCGCGGCGCCGGCGGGGATCACGAGCAGACTGAGCGCGACCGCCACAGAGACCAGCGACAGACGACGGCTTGACATGTTTCCCCCACCGGGTTGGCGTTTGCAGGCGACGACCTGCGCCAGAGCTTAGCCGCGGCTAACGAGACTTCGGCGCACGCCCACCCGGCTGCGCCGGCCGCTGGTCCGGCCAGTGGCCATGGGTGCCGAGGTAGACCCGGGCGGCCTCCTCGTCCTCGCGCTCGCGGTCGCCGTAGGCCGAGACCCGGTAGAGCCAGTTCACCAGGTACACCGCGACGCCGGCGCTGACGATGCCGGCGCCGCCCTCCAGGTCGACTTCGCTGCCGAACGCCATCACGATCGCCCCGGCGAGCACGATCGTGGCGGGCACGACGTAGCGCACGACGAACATCACGCGCTGCACGCGCCTGGCGCGGCGCGAAGGACTCGGATCGACTCTCTCGGCTTTCGAGCTTGGCATCTCCGTCGATCTTATCGACGCGCCACCCGCCTTCACGGCTCCCGTCGCCGCGACCTCTTCGCGCTCGGCCCGCTCAGTCGATCAGCCGGCTCCCCAGCCGCCAGATCGCCAGGCGCCACATCAGCAGCGCGAATGCCACCAGCACCGCGGCGTGCCCGAGATCGGCGACGCCGAGATCGCCGAGCGAGGCGTCGCGCACGAGCTGCACGCAGTGATAGAGCGGGTTGATCTGCGCCAGCGTGCGCAGGCCCGCCGGCAGGCTGGAGACCGGGAAGAAGGTGCCCGCGACGAGGAACAGCGGCGTCAGCACGGCGCTGGTTATGTAGTTGAAGTTGTCGATCGTCTTCGCCACCGCCGCGATCGTCACCCCGAAGCAGGCGAAGCCGAAGCCCGTGAGAAAGCCGATCTCCGGCACCAGCAGCATCCCCACGTTCGGCGCCAGCCCGAACGCGATCGCGACGAGCAGCGGCGCCATGCAGTAGACGCCCGCGCGCAGCGAGATCCAGAGCACCTCGGCGGTCACCAGCTCTTCGACGTCGACCGGGGCCGCCAGGATCGCGTCGTAGGTGCGCTGGAACTGCCAGCGGATGAACGTGTTGAACATCCCCGGGAACGCCGAGGAGAAGAGCACCGCCGTGGCCACCACGCCGGTGCCGACGTACTGCACGTAGGTCCAGTGCCCGACGTGTTTCTGCAGCGCCCCGAAGCCCAGCCCGAACGCGAGCAGATAGATCGTCGGCTGCACGATCGAGGAGAACGTCGTCGCCTTCCAGTAGCGCCCGAAGATCGCGACGTCACGGCTCATCACGCCGAACAGCGCCGCCGGCTCCAGCCGGCGCACCGTGCGCGAGCCGCTCCTCGCCGGCGGCGCCTGGGCCTGGGCGCTCATTCGATGTCCTCCCCCGTCAGCGCCACGAAGGCGTCCTCGAGGCTCGCCGGGCGGAGCACTCCCTCCGGCGCCTTCCCGTTCAGCGTCTCGGCGCGCAGGATCGCAACCGCCGGGCCGCTGCGCCGGCTCGACCAGCCCTCGGCGGCCGCCAGCGCGCTCACCTGCGCCAGGTGCGGCGGCGGGCCGTACACCTCGAGCACCTGCTCCCCGGCGTGGGCGCGGACCAGCTCGACCGGTGCGCCCCGGGCGATGATCTGACCCTTGGACATCACGGCGACGGTGTCCGCCAGCCGCTCCGCCTCCTCGATGTAGTGGGTGCTCATCAGAACCGTCACGCCCTCTTCGCGCAGGCCGTCGATGAGCGTCCACAGCTCCTGGCGGACCTGCGGGTCCAGACCGACCGTGGGCTCGTCGAGCAGCACCAGCCGCGGCCGGTGGATCAGGCCGCGCGCGATCAACAGCCGCCGGCGCATCCCGCCGGAGAGCTCCTTGACGATCGTCTCCGCCCGGGGCACGAGGTTCGCCAGCTCCAGCGCCCGCGTGACCGCCGCCTCGCGCTCGCCACGGGGGACGCGGTAGAGGCGGGCGAAGACAGCCAGCACCTGGCGGCAGGTCAGCTCGACGTCGAGGTTGTCCAGCTGCGGCACCACCCCCATCTCCAGACGCGACTGCTTGGACTGCCGCGGCAGCTCGTAGCCGAGCACCCGCAGCGTGCCCTCGTCGGCCAGGGTCTGAGCGGTCAGCATCCGCATCGTCGTCGACTTTCCGGCGCCGTTCGGTCCGAGCAGCCCGAAGCAGATCCCCGCGGGGACCTCGAGGTCCAGCCCCGCGACGGCGACGATCGAGCCGAAGCGCTTGACGACGCCGTGCAGCGCGATCGCGGCCTGGGCCTCCCCCGCGGCGGGCGCCTGGCGGCTGCTGTGAGCTGTTGTGGCCACGCCCGACACTCTATGCGCAGCGCACCCCGTTACCAGCGCGCCGCGAGCGAAAAAAGCGCTCCACCTAGCGACCGCGCGACCGCCAGCCTCCCAGCCCGACCGCCAGCCCTCCCAGCCTGACCGCCAGCCTCCCAGCCGACCGCGCTCAGCCTCCCAGCCGGTAGGCCACCAGCTGCGGCTGCTGGCCCGCCGACTCGGCGAACCCGGCGGGCGCGATCAGCGTGTCCCCGGAGACCACCACCCCCGTGTTCGTCCCCGCCGGCAGCTGCGTCTGCCACTCCACGGCTCCGCTGGAGGTGTTCAGCGCCACCACTTCGCCGCCGAACGTCGTCGCGAACACCAGATCGTTGACCACCGTCGCCGCGCCGAACACGGGGGCCGAGAGCTTGTGCGCCCAGCGCACCGCGCCCGTCGCCGCGTCCAGCGCCACCAGTTCGCCGCCCTCCGCCGGCCCTTCGGTGTTTTCACTCTGCGACGTGTAGTTGACGGGCAGGTTGACGACCGGCGCGAAGATCGTCGAGCCATCGGTCGCCATGGGAGCGATCACGCCACCGAGCAGCCCGGGGTAGACGGACTCCGGCATCTTCAGCCTCGCGTATTCGTGTCTCATCGCATACAGCCCGTCGTCGTCGTGCCCGTTGTGAACGCCGACCGACGCCTTCCACACCACCCTGCCGGTCTGCCGGTCGAGCCCGACGACGAATCCACCCTTGCCCGCCGCCACCACCAGCTGGCGGCCGCCGGCCTGCATCAGCATCGGCGGGTCCTGCAGGTCGCGGTCGTAAAGGTCGTGAGGGGTCTCCTGGTAGTACCACTGCAGCTTGCCCGTCGCCGCGTTCAGCTTGACGATCGAGTCCGTGTAGAGATTTGGACCCGGCCGACTCGACCCCCAGGGGTATTGGTTGGTGCCTGGGAACGGTGCGGGGTTGCCGGTGCCGACGTACAGCGAGCCCGCTTCGTCGAAGGCCGGCGAGTACCACACGCCGCCGCCGGAGTTGATTTCCGGGTGCCCCCACAGCGATTCCGGGGCCGTGTCGAAATGCCACAGCTTGCGGCCCGTCGCGGCGTCGAGCGCCCACAGGATGCCGACCCCGCCGCCGCCGTAGAACTTCTGGTTGTTGCCGGGAACCGTCGACACGTAGACCACCCCGTCGTGGTAGCCCGGCGCCATGTCGATGCCCTCGTGTTCGTTGCGCACCAGCGGCACCTCCCACAGCTGCCTTCCGGTCTTCTCCTCCAGCGCGAACGCCGCCGTCGCCGTCGTCCCGAACACCCGTCCGCCTGCGACGACGAGTCCGTTGGGCCCCTGGTCGGGAGATTCGTAGGAATGACTCCACAGCACCCGGCCGCTCTCCAGGTCTATCGCCTGGACGTTGGAGGAGAGGTCCTGGGAGTAGATCACCCCGTCGCTGACGATCGGCGTCGAGGCGTAGCTGCCGTACTCGCTTTTCGTCGTGATCGGCAACGTCCACGCCTGACGCAGCCGCGACACCGTCGAGCTGTCGATCGGGCCGCCCAGGTCGCGGGTGTTGGCGAGGTTGAAGTTCGAGTCTCCCGAGCCCGTGAAGTTCGGCGGCGACTCGCCCGATCCGGAGGTCGCGATGACGGCGACCACCACCGCCACGATCACCAGCGCGGCGGCGCCCACCAGCCACGCCGTCCGGCGGGAGACGGCGGGCATCCGCACGCCACCTCGACCACGTCGGCCCGGCGCCGGCTTGCGCCGCCGTTGACGCCGCGGCGGCTTGGGCCCCTGTGTCGAGGGACCGCCGCGGGTCGGAGCGCGCTTGGCCACCCTAGGCCACCGCCTCCCGCTCGCCCGTGAACAGCCACGGATTGCGCTGCCCGATGACCTCGCCCCGGAAGCGCTTGCGCGAGCCGTAGACGACCCATGTCGTGTCGACCGCCCCGTAGCGCTCCACGAGCCGCAGCTCCCCGGGGTGTTCCTCGGCGTGGTGGGCATGTGTGAGACCCGCGTCGTAGGCGCCCTCCAGCAGGTGACGAGCCACGACCGGCTTGGACGGCTCGTCGACCACCTCCTCAAAGCGCCCCACGTCGAGGTAGCCGCGCGTCGCCGACACAATCCCCAGGCTGCGCGGCTCGGACACCTCGGCGCGCACCAGCAGCGCCAGCTCCTTCGTCGGATACAGGAAGGTGTCGATCACGAAGACCTCCTCGTGATGGCGCTCGGTGACGAGGTGGACGTGCAGATGCGCGCTGCACTGCACGAGAAACGTCTTCGGCTCCTCCCGCACCCGCCCGATCGCTCCAAGGAGATCTTCCACCAGCACAAGATCGAATGAGTCTATACCCTGGAACTCCAAATAGTGCAACAGTGCGTTCTCGTGGCACGTACCGGACGGCCCGAGCGTGATGAACGTCGGGCGTCTCATCGCCGCGCCGTCTCCCGCCCGGCGATCAACTCGTCCTCGAGCTTGCACGTCGCGCCGATCATCAGCTCGAAGAGCGCCGCCGTGAAATCGGCCGGCAGCTTCACCTGCTCGCCCCGCGCGAGATACCGCGCCCGCACCTCCGCGACCCGGTCCGGCTGCATCATCGGGATCTCGTGCGCCGACTTGTACAGAGCGATCTCGCGGCAGATGTCGAAGCGCTCGCCCAGGAGCCGCGCGATCTGCTCGTCGATGCCGTCCAGGCGCCGGCGATACGGCTCCAGGCCATTCATGCCGCCAGCTCCCGCACAGGCGCCTCCCCGGCGTCCACCCCGACCCGGCCGGGCGAGCGGTACGCGGCGACGCCACCGGCGAGCAGCCCGTCGGCGAAGGCGTGGCCGCACTCCGCCAGCGTCCCCAGGTCATAGCCCCCCTCCTGGACCACGCACACCGGAAGTCCCGTCGCCGCCACCAGTCGCCCGATCTGCGCGAACACCGCCGGCGACAGACTCCAGCTGCCGTGCGGGTCCCCCCGCACAGTGTCGTATCCGAGCGATAGCACCAACACCGCCACCGAGCGAGCCAGCGCGGCGAGCGACGCCGCGACCGCCGTCAGATACTGCTCCTCGCACGGAGCCTCGCCGAACTCGACCAGCCGCTCGCGCGGGGTGTGGGCTTGCGCCGTCTGACCCGGGCAGTTGGTCACCGGCCATGCGTGCAGCGAATCCAGCCAGACGTCGGGCATCCGCTGCACGATCGCCGCCGTCCCGTTTGGATAGTGCAGATCGAGGTCGAGGACCCCGACCGGGCCCGCCCCGGCCTCGCGCAGCGTCTGCACGGCCGCCGCGGCCGTGTTCAGGTAGCAGTAGCCCGCCAACCAGCCCGGACCCGCGTGGTGGCCGGGTGGACGACACAGGGCATAGCTCGAGCGTGCTCCCGCCGCGACGTGGCGGGCGGCCGAGATGGCGGTCCTCACGCCCTCCCGGGCCGCCGCCACCAGCGCCGTCCCGACGGGAATGTCGACCTCCATCCCCGGCGGCGCCAGCTCGGGGATCAGCACCGGCTCGGTCGTCCGCACGGCCCTCAGCGTCCGCAGATAGCCGGGCTCGTGCAGCTCCGCCAGGACGCGCTCGACACGGGCGTCGTCGGCGTCGGCGTTGAGCGTGCGCACGTCGGGGTGGCGGCGAAGACCGGCTTCGAGCTCCGCCAGACGCTCGTTGTGGTCGTGTCCGCGCACCCGGCGCCCCCCGTCCACGATCCACGGCGCGCCGTCGTGATGGCCACGGCGCTGGCGGACCAGCAGCAGCTCGCTCACCCCAGCCCCCTGCGCATCCGCACCCCGAGCGCCGTGAAGCCGTTGGCCTCGTAGAATGCGCTCGTCGCCGCCAGCGCCGGGTAGTCCGGCCGCGGCAGGCCGACCTCCACCCGCGCCAGTCCCAGCTCGCGGGCGAGCCGGCAGAGGCTCGCGATCAGCTCCCCTCCGACGCCCTCGCCCCGCCGCGCCGGGTCCACCCACAGATCCTGAATCAGGGCGTAGCGGCCCGCGCAGTGCAGCGCCAGCTGCCAGCTCGCCGCCAGCACCCCCGCCAGCTCCCCCTCGACCTCGGCCACGAGCAACGCCCCCGCATCCGGGTCTGAGATCAACTCCCGCGCCGCCTGCCGCATAGCCGCCGCCGCCGGAGGATTCCCACCGAGCTCGACCAACAGCGCCCGGATCGCCGTCGTCGCGGACGGCACATCGTCAAACCTCGCAGCCCTGGTGTGCGCGCGCGCCTGCGCGCCCGCGCGCACACCCCGCCGAAATCGATCCCCAGACCCGCCGTCGCCAACGGCGCGCCCAACAACCAAGCGCGCCTCCGGCGCGCACCCCTCCCCCATCCCCAACCCCCCCACGACACCGGCCCTCATGCGGCGGCTGCCATCTCTCGCGCCGGCTCCAGCTCGACCGTCCACGCCTCCGGCCCGGAGCTGCCAGTCACGGCCCGCGCGATCGCCGCCATCGGCGCCCGCGCCTTCAGCAGCAGCTCCTCGAACTCCTCGGCCGGATCCGACTGCATCACGATCGCCCCGCCCGCGCCGATCGTCGTGCGGCCCGGCCGCAGCACGACCGTCCGGATCACGATGCTCAGGTCGACGCTGCCGTCCAGGCCGAAATAGCCCAGACCGCCCGAGTACACCCCCCGCGCCTCCCGCTCGATGCCGTCGATGATGCCCATCGTGCGCAGCTTCGGCGCGCCCGTCATCGAGCCCCCCGGGAAGCACGCCCGCACGCACTCCACCGGGCTGCGCCCCGATTCGAGCACGCCCGTCACCGTCGAGATCAGCTGGTGCACCGTCGGGTAGGACTCGACGATCATCAGCTCCGGCACCCGCACGCTGTCCACCTCGCACACCCGCCCCAGGTCGTTGCGCAGGAGATCGACGATCATCAGATGCTCCGCGAACGTCTTCTCGTCACGCGGCAGCTCCTCCCGGCGCAGCGCGTCCAGCAGCGGCTCCGGCGCACGCCCCACAGTGCCCTTGATCGGGCGCGCCTGCACCCGGCGATCGCGGTCGACCGAGAGAAAGCGCTCCGGCGAGGAGCTCACCACAGCGAGCTCGCCGTGGCGGATATAGGCCGCGAACGGAGCCGGGTTGCTCCGCCGCAGCGTCCGGTACAGCGTGAACGGATCCGGGCTCGCCTCGGTCGAGATCTGGTCCGTCAGGCACACCTCGTAGGACTCCCCCGCCGCCAGCGCCGCCTGGCAGCGGGCGATGTCGGCCAGGTACTGCTCGCGGCCGCGTCCGCAGCGGAAGACCACCGGGGCCGCAGCCGGGTCGACGCCCGGCGCCTGAGCCGGGTCCACGCCGGGCGACTCGCCCGAGACGCCGGACGCCTGAGCGATCGGCGCCCGCTCGCCGCCGCCGGCCGACACCGACTCGCCCGCGGCGTCCCACGCCTCGCTCCCCTGCGACGGCTCGCTCGCCCGCAACGACTCGCTCGCCCGCAACGACTCGCGGTCGGCGTCCAACAGCTCGCGCACCACACCCTCGGCCTCCTCCAGCCAGCGCTCCGCCGCCTCCCCCTCGCCGCCAGCGGCGCTCAGCGCCATGAGGTGCGTGCAACCCCGCACGTGATCCACCGCGACCACGCGGTTGGCGAGCATCAGGACAGCGTCAGGCACGTCCGAGCTGTGCCCGTTGGGCGAGCCGCAGTCGGCCTTGCACTCGTAGCCGAGATAGCCGACGAAGCCGCCGATCAGGCCCCGCGCGGCGCCCCGCGGCGGCGTCAGGGCGCGGGCGGCCAGCTCGCCATCGAGCACCTCGAAGATCGAGCCCGACTCGATCCGCTCCCCCGCGGCGTCGCTGCGCCGGACGACCCCGTCCTCGACGTCGTACTCGAGCACGCAGCGCTCGGCGCCGGCGCTCGTCCCGAGGTAGGAGCACTGGGCCAGGCGCGTCGGCGCGTCCACGCTGTCGAGCCAGAAGGCGTCACGAGCGTCGCCGAAGAGCCGTTCGAACAGCGACTCCGTGTTCGGCTGCCCCTCGACTACGCGCATCTCCAGCCGCATGCCGGCGGTGTGCTGCTCGCGCGCCCGAGCCAGGCGCTCCCGGCGCACCTCCCGGGCCTGGCGCACAGGCGGCACAGGCCTGCCGGCCGGCCGCCTTCCCGGGCCACGGCCGTGGGCCCGCGCCAGCGCATAGAAGTTCTCGATCAGCCGGTGCCCGTGCTCGGTGGCGATCGACTCCGGGTGAAACTGCACCCCCCACAGCGGGCGCCGCGTGTGCTCGATGCCCATCACCACCCCGTCCTCCGTCCACGCGCTGACCCGACCCTCGGGGCCGAGCGGCCCCGTGACCGCCAGCGAGTGGTAGCGAACCACCGAGAAGTCCTCCGGTATGCCCGCGAACAGTCCCTCGCCGCGATGGTGGACGTGACTCACACGCCCGTGCATCGCCTGCGGCGCGCTCGCCACCACCCCGCTGAGCACGCGCCCGAGGCCCTGGTGCCCGAGACAGATGCCGAGCACCGGGATCTCGCTGCAGCGCAGGATGTCCGAGCAGACCCCGAAGTCATGCCAGCGCACCGGGCTGCCGGGCCCCGGGGACAATACGATCGCCTCGAAGTCCCAGCGCGAGAGCGCCCGCCACGACACCATGTCGTTGTGGACCACGACCGGCTCCTCCCCGCTTACGGCCGCCAGCAGGTGAAAGACGTTGTACGTGTAGGAGTCGTAGTTGTCGACCAGCAGCGTGCTCACCGCGCCGCCTCCCCTCCCGCGACCACCGCGCCGCCGCTCACCGCGCCGCCTCCCGTCCGCCGATCGCCGCCGCGGCGTTCACCGCGCCGCCTCCAGTCCAAGCCCCCGGGCGCTGCGGTCCAGCAGCGTCTGCACAACCCGCTCCACGTGTTCGCTGCGCGGCCGCTCCAGGTACCAGCGCGCAAGGTGCTTGAGATAGAGCGCCAGCGGCGCCACCTCCAGGCGCTCCACGGCGAGGCGCACGTAGCGACGGTAGAGCTCGGCCTGAACCACCGCAAAGCGGTAGTCGGGGTCCTCCGCCGGCGGGCCGCCGCGGCCGTCCACGCGGCTGCGGTGAGCGCGCGCCCGCACCAGGTCCCAGCCGAGGCTTTCGTTCTCCCGCAACAGCGTCGTGCCGTCGAAGTCGACGTGCGGCGCGAACGGATATGACAGGAAGTAGCCGAGCGCGACCTGCGCCGTCACCCTTTCCGGGCACGGATGACTCATGCGCACCGCCCGGCGGGCCGGATCGGCGTCGATCTCGGCGTCCAGCCACTGCTCGAGGTCGTCGATCAGCAGCGCCCCCTCCTCGCTCGAGGCGACCGCCCGCTTCTGACGGGAGACCATGCCGTTGAAGATGTCGTGGCGGGGGTGCATGTTGCCGTTGAGGTTCGGCACCAGCTCATGCATCAGCTTGCGCCGGCACGTGACGTGCGAGACCCACTCGGTGCCACAGACCTGCATCGAGATCATGTCCTCCAGTTCCGGGGCCGCCGTCCAGTAGGCCAGGGCGCGCATGTGCTGCGTCGGCAGGCCATCGGCGCGCACCAGCGGGAACTCCTCCATGTCCTCCAGGCCGGTCGCGTACACGACCACACCGTCCTCCCGGCGGCGCAGGCGTCCGTCGCGCAGACCCGCCTGCGTCAGCTCGGCGGCGTCGGCCAGGAAGTCCGACTCGAAGAACACCCGATCGAAGGCGATGCCGAGCTGTGCCAGCGTCTTGCGCTGGCCCGATATGACCCAGGCGCGCGTCTTGTACCAGAGCTCCAGCGCCTCCCGTTCGCCGGCAAGCACCCGTTTGAGCATCTCGTCGGCCGCGTCGTCCCGCTGAGCCAGCTCGCGCGTCAGCGAGTCCTCGGGGTACTCGATCTCCCCGCCCGGGAACGAGCTCGACGCGGCGACGTAGTCGGCATAGCAGAGGCCGACGAAGTGGTCGCTCTTCTCATCCCCGTCGGGCCACGCCTGCGCGTGGCGACCGCTCCTCATAACCCCGGCCATCGCCTCTCCCATGCTGCGCCCGGCGTCGGAGATCAGGCTGCGCCGCTCGACCTGGGCGCCGGCCTGCGTCAGGGCGGCCGCGATCGCGTTGCCGATCGCCAGGTTGCGCAGGTGCCCGATGTGCAGCGCCTTGGTCGCGTTAGCGTCCCAGAACTGCACCGAGTAGCGCCCGCCGCGGGCGAGATCGGCGAGCGTCGCCTCGGCGCCCGCCCCGGCCTCCAACGCGGCCCCGGCGGTTTCGATCCAGGCGTCGTCGAGGCGCAGCCGCACACCCTCGCCGTTGGGGATGACCTCCGCCACCCACGGCTCGCGCTCGATGCGGGCGAGCGCCGCCTGCGAGTCGACGTCGGTCTTCCAGTCGCCGCAGCGCGCCGTCAGCCGCAGGTCGAAGCCGTCGTGCGGGCGCCGCGGCGCCCGCGCCGCCCATGGCGCGGCGGCCTCCTCCGCGCGTGGCATTTCTTCGAAGTAGTCAAAGAGATTGTCGGTCATGGCGCTGGCGACTCTCGATGCTCTCGCCATGCACCAGCCGGGGCTCGAACCCGGATCAACGGCGTTTAAGGCCGCCCCTTTCACCGATTAAGGTACTGGTGCCAGCATTCGCTCCAGCGGCCTCGCCCGATCTCGCGATTCACTCTCAGAGCGCGTCGCCGGGCGTGGGCTACGCTGGTGGGCAACACCATAACTCCGCCGGGATCGGCCAGCTAAGAAAATACCGGGAACTCGACAGATGGACACCGCGAATGCCGCCAAAATGGCTTGTACAAGCGGAACCGAGGCGATAGAAACATGAATCGGGAACAGCGAGACGGAAACACGAACACAAAAACAGGGTGAGAGACATGAGACGCAAACTGAGTCCGCCCGGGCGCCCAGCCTCCACTCCCGCGCTACCCCCAGGGCCAGACTGGCACAGCGCACGACAGGCCTGGGAGTGGGCACGACGGCCGCTGCCCTTCATGGAGCGCTGTCGCAGACAATACGGTGACATCTTCACCCTGCGCATCCGTCACGGCGGGACCTGGGTACTGCTCTCCGACCCCGACGACGTCAAGCGCATCTTCACCGCCGCCCCCGCCGACCTCGGCGTCAGCGAAGCCAACGTCCTGCTCGGACCACTGCTGGGCCGCCGTTCGGTGATGCTGCTCGAGGAGCCCGAGCACATGACCCGCCGGCGACTGATGCTGCCGCCCTTTCACGGCCGGCGCATGGAGGGCTACGGCGCCATGATGGCCGCCATCGCCCGCGCCGAGGCGCGCAGCTGGCCGCTGGAGCAGCCGATCGCGCTGTGGCCGCGGATGCAAGCGCTCACGCTCGAGGTCATCCTCCACGTCGTCTTCGGCGGGAGCAGCCCCGAGCGTCTGCCCGGCCTGCGCGAGCGGCTGCGCGAGCTGACAGACTGGCTCAACAGCCCCCGCCGCCTCGCCCTGCTGAGCGTTCTCGGCCCCCGCTGGATCGAGCGCGACCGGGGCTTCCGCGCGGTGCGAGGCCGCGTCGAGCAGGCCGTGCTGGCCGAGGTCCGCCGCCGCCGGCACGCCGCGGACCGCGCAGGCGAGACCTCCGGCTATGGTGACGGGGAGACCGGCGCCGGCAACGGTCGGGAGCGCCAAGGCGAGCACACCAACGACGAGCACGGGGACGGCGAGCACGGGGACGACGTGCTCTCACTGCTGCTGCAGGCCCGCCGCGAGGACGGCACCCCGCTGAGCGACGTCGACCTGCGCGACGAACTCATCACGCTCCTCTCCGACGGGCCGACCTCCACCTCGCTGGCGTGGGCCTTCGAGCGGCTGCTGCGCCATCCCGAGAAGCTCGCCCGCCTGCGCGAGGAGGTGCACAGCGACGACGGCGACGCCTATCTGGAGGCCGTCATCCAGGAGACCATGCGCCTCTGCCCACCCGTCCCGACGGTGGCCCGCCGGCTGCGCGAGCCGATGGAGCTCGGCGGCTACGAGATCCCGGCGGGCACCACGGTAGCGCCCTGCGTCCACCTCCTGCATCGCCGGGCCGACGTGTACCCCGAACCCGACAGCTTCCAGCCCGAGCGCTTCCTGGAGCGGCCGCCGGGGACCTACACCTGGATCCCCTTCGGCGGCGGCGTCCGCCGCTGCCTGGCGGCGAGCTTCGCGATGCAGGAGATGAAGCGCACCATCGCCGCCGTGCTCGCCGAGGTCGAGCTGCGTCCAGCCGCGGCGGGCTCCGAGCGGGTCGCGCGCAGCTCGATCGCCTTCGCGCCCGACCGTCACGCCGTCGCGATCGTAACCCGGCGCAGCGCCCTGCCAGCTCCCGGAGGACGTTCATGCCTCCCGGCGTAGCCGACCTGCTCTCGGTCGGCGCCGGCGCCAAGGCCGCCGCACTGGCGGCGAAGATCCACGTGCTCAACGAGCTGGGACTGGCGCCGGTGCGGATGACAATCGTCGAGGCCAACGAACCGGCGGCTTCGTGGACAGGGCGCAACGGCATGACGACAGGCGAGGAGCCGCTGGCGATCCCGCCGATCAAGGACGTCGGCTTCCCCTACCGCAGCCGCGTCGACCTCGGCCCAGCAGGCGACGAGATCGACGCCGCCATGCTGGCGTTCTCCTGGCAGCGATACATGACCGAGAAAGGCGATTACTCGCGCTGGGTCAACGCCGGGTCGCCGCCGATCCAGCACGGCGACTACGGTCGCTACCTGGCCTGGGTCCTATCGCGGGCCACCGCCGGCGTCGAGCTCGTCAGCGGACGCGTCACCCAGGTGGCGCTGCAGGGAGACCAGCGGGGCTGGGTGGCGGAGACCGCCGAGCCCTCCGAACCCCGGCGCTACGCCTCGCGGGCACTGCTGCTGACCGGACCGGGCGTGCACCGGGCCATCCCCCACGACGCCGAGGCCACGCAGCTGATCTTCCACTGCGACAGCCGCCGCAGCGAGCTGGCGCGCATACCCGACGAGCACGCCGCCGACATCGCGATCGTCGGCGGCGGCGAGAGCGCACTGAGCTGCGTGGCGTTCCTGCGCGGCTTCCGTCCCCAGGCACGGCTCACGGTGTACACCCCGCTGCTGCCGATGAGCCGCGGCGAGAGCTTCCTGGAGAACCGTGTCTTCTCCGACCCCGACTCCGTGGCCTGGGAGACGCTCGACGACCGGACCCGGCGCGACTTCGTGCGCCACTGCGATCGCGGCGTGTTCGACCCCGGGA
>DATKPO010000077.1:0-4991 GCA_035524055.1 Solirubrobacteraceae bacterium | reverse complement strand
GGGCCGCATGCGGCCCTGTCTTAAATGATCGGCCCGCCCGGGTTCACCCACGGCCTACCATTACAGGCATCGTGTACCGCAGCCGCAACTTCCAGCTGGCCCGCATCTTCGGCATCCGCGTGGGCGTCGGGATCAGCTGGTTCCTGGTGCTGTTCCTGTACATCTTCATCTTCACCCCCTACTTCCACGAAGTCCTGGGGGGCTCGGAGTCCACGGCTTACCTGGTGACGGTGGCGAGCGTGCTGTCGTTCTTCGTCTCCCTCGTCCTGCACGAGCTGGGCCACGCGCTGGCGGCGCGGCGCAACGGGCTGCAGGTGCTCGGCATCGAGCTGTGGGCGCTGGGCGGGGTGACGCGGACGGCGGGCTCGGCGCAGAGCGCGGGGGTCGAGCTGCGGGTCGCCGCGGCGGGGCCGGCGGTGAGCGTCCTGGTGACCGCCATCTGCGTCGGGATCGGGGCGGCCCTGGCCGCGAACCGTCACTTCTTCGAAGTCGCCGTCGGCAGCGGCGGGCTGCACGCCTCGCCGGTCGTGGTCTGGCTGAGCTGGATCGCGACGCTCAACGTGCTGGTGCTGATCCTCAACCTCATCCCCGCCTTCCCCCTCGACGGCGGCCAGATCGCCCACGCCCTGATCTGGGCGGCGACGGGCGACCGCAACCGGGCGACGCACGTCACGGGCCGGCTCGGCCAGGGCTTCGCGATCCTGCTCGGCGCCGGCGGCCTGGCGATCGTGGCGGCGCTGCACGACTCCCTCGGGATCTGGCTGCTGTTCATCGCCGTCTTCATCTACCAGGGGGCCAGCGCGGCGGTCGTCCAGGGCTTCCTCGGCAAGCGCATCCAGAAGCTGCGGGTCGCCGACGTCATGGACACCGATCCCGTCACGATCCCGGCGACGACCGGCCTGCTGGACGCCCAGGAGCAGTTCTTCCTGCGCTACCGCTGGCCCTGGTTCGCCGTCGTCGACCCCGCCCGCCACTTCCTCGGGGTCGTCCGCTCCCAGCGGGTCGACGAGGAGATCGCGGCGGGCCGCCCGGCACTGGAGGTCTCGGACGTGCTCGAGGAGGACCTCCCCGTCAGGATCGACGCCGACCAGTCCCTGGAGTCGGTGCTGCGCTCGGAGGGCCTCGGCCGCCTCGGGGCGATGGTCGCCGTCGACGGCGACGGCGTGTTGCGCGGGGTGATCACCGTCGCCCAGATCCGCCAGGCCCTGCGGCCGGCGGCGCGCTGAGGCGGGGTGACATCGCCGGTCAGTTGAGGAACGGCGCCGGGCGGACGGGCTTGTTGCCGTCCGGCTCGGGGACGGCGAGCCGGCGCTCGAAGGTATCCACCAAATTGAGCAGGCCGACGGCTTCGAAGGCGCGGTTGCGCCGCCCGACGGTGATCTGCTTGAGCACGCCGGCCGCCCGCAACTGGTTGACGGCGGCCTGAGCGGCGCTGCTCTTGGCGCCGGTCATGGCCACGACATGGCCTATCCGCAGGATCGGCTGGGCCGGCAGCGCTTCGATGAGCCTGCGCGCGGTGCTCCCGCGACGCGGATTGCCGGCCTGCGCGAGCCAGCGCTCCTCCAGCTCCTCTATCTGCTGGCCGAGGCTGCGAGCGGCCCGGGAGGCGCGGATGACGGTCGTGGCGAAGTCGAGGTACCAGTTCTCGGGGCGCTCGGTTCGGTAGGCGGTGAGGCCGCGTACGTAGGCGTCGCCGTCGGTCGCCAGCAACAGCGAGACGGGCGGCACGAACCGCGGCGCGAGCGCGGCGCGGCGGTAGCAGACGTGGATCAGGCAACGGCCGGTGCGGCCGTTGCCGTCGGGGAACGGATGGATCGTCTCGAACTGAGCGTGGGCGATCGCTGCCTGCAGCGTCGGGGGAAGGTCGCGGCGGTTCATGAACGCGGCGAGGTCGTCGAGCAGACGCCGCACCTCGGTCTCGGGGGGCGGCACGAACGCCGCGCCGCGGGGATTGTGGTTGTTGGCACCGATCCAGTTCTGGCTCGCCCGCACCAAGCCGGCGAGGTGGGCGTCGCGGGTCTGCTCCATGAGCCTCCGGTGCACCGCGACGATGTCATGCGCGGCGATCGCCGGCAGCGTCGAGGTGTGCGCGATGGCGAACTCCATCGCGGCGATGTTCGCCAGGATCGCCTCGGCGCCGGAGTCGCGGTGCTGGTCGTCTTCGGCGACCGCCGCCCTGGCGAGACGGCGGTGGGAGATCACGAGCCCCTCGATCCGCGAGGAGGCGACCGACTCCTGTCGCAGCAGTTGCCGCGACAGCGCCTCCAGGCCGGTGACGCTCGGCAGGCTGTCGTTGAGCTCCCGCACCGCCTCGTCGGCCTCGTGGAGAACGCGAGCTAGCGAGGCGGAGAGGACGGGATCGGTGTCGGCGATCTCATCCGGGACGTAGGCCTCGTAGTCGAACGGCGCGCCGAGGCGGCCGTCCATCGGCAGCGACGGATCGGGGGTCCAGCGGCGTTTGACGAGTCGTCCCATCTCGGAACAGCATAGAGCCTTAGTCCGACTTAGTATGTAACTCGGACTAAGGTCCGCCCATAGCCCGACTTATGCGCCTACGAACCCCTGCGCCGCCCCCGAGATATAGAGTCCCGGTCCATGCCCTCACACGACGTCCTCATCATCGGCGCCGGCCTCGCCGGCCAGCGCGCCGCCCTCGCCGCCGCACAGAGCGGGGCGAGCGTGGCGATCATGAGCAAGGTCCACCCCGTGCGCTCCCACTCGGTGGCGGCGGCCGGCGGGATCAACGCGGCGATCAGCGTCGACGACGACTGGCACTCCCACGCCTACGACACCGTCAAGGGCTCGGACTTCCTCGGCGACCAGGACGCCATCGAGGTGATGTGCTCCGAGGCCCCCCAGGAGGTGATGCACCTGGAGCACATCGGGGTCACGTTCCACCGCAACGACACCGGCCAGCTCGACCTGCGGGCCTTCGGGGGGGCGTCGATGAAGCGGACCGCCTACGTCGCCGACATCACCGGCCAGGCGATCCTGCACGTCCTCTACGAGCAGCTCATGAAGCACCACGAGACCGTCGCCCGCTACGAGGAGTGGTTCACGACGTCGCTCGTCCAGGACGACCACGGCCGCTGCTGCGGGGTCGTCGCCCGCGACGTCCGCACCGGGCGCACCGAGACCTTTCACGCCAAGAACGTCATCCTCGCCTGCGGCGGGGCCGGGCAGGTGTACAGCCCTACGACCAACGCCCTGATCGTCACCGGCGACGGCATCGCCCAGGCCTACCGCATCGGGGCGCCGCTGATGGACATGGAGATGATCCAGTACCACCCCACGACGCTCGTCGAGAACGGCCTGCTCATCACCGAGGGCGCCCGCGGCGAGGGCGCCGTGCTGCTCAACTCCGAGGGCGAGCGGTTCATGGAGAAGTACGCCCCCAACAAGATGGAGCTCGCCTCCCGCGACGTCGTCTCCCGGGCCGAGCAGACCGAGATCCTCGAGGGCCGCGGCGTCGGCCCCGACGGGAGCGGTATCTACCTCGACATCACCAAGGTCCCCCGCCGGCGCACCCTGGAGGCGCTGCGGGAGATCGTCAACATCGGCAAGGACTTCGCCGGGGTCGACATCACCCGCGAGCCGATCATGATCCGCCCCGGCCAGCACTACATCATGGGCGGCGTCAAGACCGACGTCAACGGCGCCACCGCCGTCGAGGGGCTCTACGCCGCCGGCGAGGTCGCCTGCGTCTCGGTCCACGGCGGCAACCGCCTCGGGGCGAACTCGCTGCTGGACACCCTCATCTTCGGCCGCCGCGCCGGCGAACACGCCGCGGCGCGCTCGGCGCACGTCCCCATGCCCAAGGCCTCGGAGGCCAGGCGCCGCGAGGACGAAGCCCAGATCGCGGCCATCATCGGCCGGGAGAAGAACGGCGCCCGCCGGGTGTCTGAGATCAAGGCCGAGCTGGGGGCGACGATGAACCAGTACGTCGCCGTCTACCGCGACCAGGCCGGCCTGGAGACCGCCCTTCAGACCGTCAAGCGCCTGCAGGAGGAGTCAGAGAGCGCCTACATCGACGACCGCGGGACCGTCTTCAACCAGGACGTCCTCGGCGCGATCGAGCTGGGCTACATGCTGGACTGCGCCGAGGCCATCGTGGTGGCCGCCATCGAGCGCAAGGAGTCCCGCGGGGCCCAGTTCCGCACCGACTTCCCCGAGCGCGACGACGAGAGCTGGCTGAAGCACATCGACATCACGCTCGAGGGCGACGCGCCGGCGGTGAGCTACTCGCCGGTGACCATCACCCAGTGGGAGCCCGAGGAGAGGAAGTACTGATGGCCCGCCGCCGCCGACGCCCGACGCCGCCGTCGACTCGCGAGTGGCGCGTCACAACCGCACCGAGGAGGCGATCCGCCCGTGGCTGACACCCATCGTCCACCGGAGCAGTTCACCCTGCGCCTGCGCCGCTACGACCCCGAGTCCGGGCAGGCGGCGTACTGGGAGGAGCACAAGGTCGAGCTCGAGCCCCACCGCTCGGTGCTGGAGGGGATCCTCCAGGCCAGGGCCCGCTTCGACGGCTCCATCGGCATCCGCTGCTCCTGCCGGGCCGCGATCTGCGGGTCCTGCGGGGTGCGGATCAACGGCGAGCCCGGCCTGGCCTGCCACACCCACCTCGACGCCGCCCGGGACTCCGCCGGCGACGGCGTCATCGAGGTCGAGCCGATGGGCAACATGCCGGTCATCAAGGACCTCATAGTGGACATGGACGCGGTGCACTGGAAGAAGATCCAGCGCGTCACCCCGTGGCTGCTGGCCCAGCAGCCGGTGCCGGAACGGGAGTACCTGGTGCCCAAAGAGGCCATGGTCGACGTCACCCAGTCGATGGCCTGCATCCAGTGCGGGGCGTGCGTCTCGGAATGCCTCTCGATGGAGGTCGACCCGGGCTTCATCGGCCCGGCGGCGCTGGCCAAGGCCTACCGCTTCGTCGGCGACCCGCGCGACGCCGAGCACAGGGAGCGGCTGCGCTACCTCGCCGA
>DATKPO010000076.1:0-27850 GCA_035524055.1 Solirubrobacteraceae bacterium | reverse complement strand
CGTCAAGTACGCGATCCATCCGGTTGCCGGTCGCATGCCGGGCCACATGAACGTGCTGCTCGCCGAGGCCGACGTGCCCTACGACCAGCTCAAGGAGATGGACGAGATCAACCCCGACTTCCAGCGCACCGACGTCTCGCTCGTGATCGGCGCCAACGACGTCACAAACCCCGCCGCCAAGAACACGCCGTCCTCGCCGATCTACGGGATGCCGATCCTCGAGGTCGCCGACAGCCGCTCGGTGATCGTCATCAAGCGCTCCATGAACCCCGGGTTCGCGGGCATCGAGAACGAGCTCTACTTCGATCCCAAGACCTCGATGCTCTTCGGCGACGCCAAGTCCGCCGTCGCCGACATCGCCGCCGAGCTCGCCCAGCTGTAGCCCGCGGTGTATTCGGGGGGTGCGCCGTGACGGCCAGCCCCAAAGGCCGCTCTGCGACGCCGCGGCAAGTCTGTCATTGACAGTCTTGCATGTCTAGTAATTGTTCTCTACTCTCAACTGAGAGGGATGAACGGTCTCGGTACCGCACTGCAACGCTGTGGTGTTGCGGGGGTGGTGGCCGTGGCGCTTTGGGGTATGGGTGCTGTCGGTCTGCCGCTCGCGCAAGCTGGTGCATCGCGGCTCCCGACCTCGGTCAACGCCCGCGGTTCACGGGCGCCGCTGGCCGCCGCCTCGGTGGTGGGCGGACAGAGCGCTCAGATCAGCGAATTCCCCTTCCAGGTGGCGCTGTACGACCCGCGCGTGGGGCCGCCCGCGAAGAGCTTCTTCTGCGGCGGCGTGATCCTCGACGCCACGCATGTCGCGACCGCCGCCCACTGTCTCGTCGGCGAAGGCGGCCAGCGCAGCGCGCCCGGTGAAATCGCGGTCCTCGCGGGCTCCAGCCAGCTCGCGCCGGTCGAAGCCGGCAGCGTCAGCGACCCGGCCGCCGAGGTCAGCGTCGATCCCTCCTACCGCCCGGTGACCTCCGACTACGACGTCGGCATCGTCGATCTCGGGCGCCCCCTCTGGGCAGGCGCGACACCGGCGCTCGACGGCCACGACGCGATCGCGCCGCTGGCGCCTGACCCGGCGCTCGCCCGGGCGCGCTCGGCCGCCGCGCTCGAAGGCGGCGCCAACGGACCCGTGCCGGCTACCGTCAGCGGCTGGGGGGAGGAGAGCCCCGAGCCCGGCTCGGCCTCGCTCTACCCGCTGCACCTGCGCAAGGCACGGATCGCGCTCGTGCCCAGCGCCTTCTGCGCCGAAGCGTACGCGACGATCGAACAGATCATCACCCCGCGCATGATGTGCGCCTCCGGCGATGCCGGCGGGACCCGCGAGGACTCCTGCTACGGCGACAGCGGCGGGCCGCTGGTGTCAGGCGAACCGGGGGCCACGGCGCCGGCCGGGGACGCGCTGCTCGGGCTCGTCGACTTCGGCGACGGCTGCGCCCAGGCCGGCTATCCCGGCGTCTATCTGAACACCTCCGATCCCGCGATCGCGAGCTTCCTGCAGTCCGGAGCTCCACAGCCGGTCGGCGCGGGCGTTGGTCGCACCCTGCGCCTCTGTCCGCTGCGCAGCGGCCACCGCCACCACCACACCGCCTCTCGCCGCCGTCGCACCCGCCGCTGCCGACCCTGAGGGTGCCATCGGCCGTGCGGTCCCGACATGGCCGTGTGGTGGCGACGTGGCGTGGTCGCCACCCGGCCACCCGGGCGCCGCCCGCGGGCTCTGCCAGACTGCGGGCGTGATCGAGCGCGGCGAGGCACTTGCGACGCTGGCCGGCAGCGAGTTTGACGTGCTTGTCATCGGCGGCGGCATAACCGGCGCCGGCGTCGCCCTCGACGCCGCCTCGCGTGGCTACAGCGTCGGCCTGATCGAGCGCTCCGACTACGCCGCCGGGACCTCCAGCCGCTCCAGCAAGCTCGTCCACGGCGGGCTGCGCTACCTGCAGAGCTTCGATCTCGGCCTCGTCCGCGAGGCGCTGGTCGAGCGCCAGCTGATGGTCGCCCTGGCCCCGCACCTCGTGCGCCCCCTGCCCCTGGTCGTCCCGGCCTTCGACGGAGCCCGTCCCGACCGCCTCATGGGGGTCGGGCTGAACCTCTACGACGTCATGTCGGTCACCCGCGAGCGCCGCTCCGCCGGCGAGCAGACCTGGAGCCCGGCGCGTCACCGCATCATCAGCGGTGAGGAGGTGATCGAGCTGCTGCCGGCGCTCGCCGCCCGCGAGCCCAGCAGCGGCTACCTCTTCTACGACTGCCAGACCGACGACGCCCGCCTCGTCCTGACCGTGCTCGGCGAGGCCGAGCGCTTCGGCGCCGTCTGCGCCAACCGCGTCGGCGCCGTCGGCCTGCTCGAGCGCGACGGACGCGCCCGCGGCGTGAGCGCCGTCGATCGCGAGACCGGCGCCGAGCTCGAGCTGCGCGCCGCCAACGTCGTCAACGCCACCGGCGTCTGGGCCGACGAGCTGAGCCCCGGCGAGCTGCACGACGAGGCCGAGCTGCCGCGGATCAGGCCCAGTCGCGGAACGCACGTCACCTTCAGCCACGAGCGCCTGCCGCTCGTCGGCGGCGCGATCGTGCCCGCCGGCGGGGGCCGCTCGATCTTCGCCCTGCCCTGGCTCGGGCGCACCCTGGTCGGCACCACCGACAACGACTACGAGGGTCCCCTGGATCACATCCGCCCGGCGCCGGAGGATGTCGAGTACCTGCTGCACGCCGTCAACGAGTTCTTCGCCGCCGACCTCGGCCCCGACGACCTGACCGGCGCCTACGCCGGCGTGCGTCCCCTGATCTCCACCGGCGACGCCAAGAAGTCCGTCGACATCTCGCGCAAGGCCGAGCTCTTCGAGACCTCCAGCGGCATGATCACCATCACCGGCGGCAAGCTCACCACCTGGCGGCGCATGGCCAAGCTCGCCGTCGACCGCCTCGTCGAGCGCGAAGCCCGCGAGGCGCCGTGCCGCACCCAGGAGATCCCGCTCGGCCAGGCCGTCGCCGTCGAGGAGCTGCCGCCCGTCGAGGGGGTTCCCCAGGAGTCCTACGCGGCGCTCGCCGGGCGCTACGGCTACGCCGCCCACCAGGTGCTCGCGCTCGCCGCCGAACGCGGCGAGCTGGCCCAGCCGATCGTCCCGGGGCTGCCCGACCTGCTCGCCGAGGCCGTGCTCGCGGCGCGCCACGAGCAGGCCCGCAGCGTCGGCGACGTCCTCCTGCGCCGCACCCGCCTCGGGCTGCTCGCCGCGCGCGAGCTCGGCGCGCCCGCCCGCCGCGTCGCCGACGTGCTTGCGCGCGAGCTCGGCTGGGACGTCGCGCGCACCGCGCGCGAGCTCGAGTGCTTCGCCCAGGAGGCGCGCGCCGAGGGGATCGCCTCGACGTGAGCCCCGACCGGCCGGGAGCGGGCGGCACCATACCGCTGCGCGCCCGCGATCGCACCATCGAGCTCGGCGGACGGCCGCTGCTGATGGGCATCGTCAACGCCTCTCCCGACTCCTTCAGCGACGGCGGCCGCCACCGGACGACGGCTGAGCGCCTGGCGCTGGCCCGGGAGCTGCTCGACGCCGGCGCCGACATCCTGGACGTCGGCGGCGAGTCCGCCACGACCGGGCGTCCGCCGGTGGACGCGGGGGAGGAGATCGCCCGGGTCGTCCCGCTGATCGAAGCTATCGCGGCCCAGACCGGCGGCGAGGCGCTGATCTCGATCGACACCTACAAGCCGACCGTCGCCAGCGCCGCCGTCGCCGCCGGCGCCCACATCGTCAACGACGTCAGCGGCCTGCGCGACCCCGCGCTGGCCGACGTCTGCGTCCAGACCGGCGCCGCCCTCGTCGTGATGCACACCGCCGCCCCGCCGCGCGTGCGCCGCCAGGAGCCCGATCTCTACGGCGACGTCGTGCGGGACGTGACCGCCTTCCTGCGCGAGCGGATCGACGTCGCCACCGCCGCCGGCGTCGCACTTGAGCAGATCGTCGTCGACCCCGGGCCCGACTTCGCCAAGACCCCGGCCCAGACGATCGAGCTGCTCGCCGGCGTGCAGCGCCTGCACGCACTCGGGCGCCCGCTCCTCTTGGCGATCTCGCGCAAGGACTTCATCGGCGCCCTCACCCGCCGTCCGCCGCGCGAGCGGCTCGCCGGCACCCTGGCGGCGCTCGGGCACGGTCTGCGCGCCGGCGCCCACATCTTCCGCGTCCACGACGTCGCCGCCGCCGCCGACTTCCTGACGGTCCATGCCGCCCTCGGCGGCGAGCTCCCGCCCGAGAGGACTCTCACGCTTGCCGAGGAGCTCAGGCACGAGCCGCGCCGCCGGGTGCTCTAGGCTGCGCGGTGCAAAGGGTGCCGGCCGCTGTCCAACGTGGCCGGGCGCCGACCGCCCCATCCCGATGTCGCATCACGCGACCGAAGAGAGAAGGAGTACCGATGACTGCTGTACTGGAGCGCTCAGAGCTCGAGGCGAGCCCCCTGGCCGACCTGCACGCGATCGCCGACCAGATCGGACTCGACGGCTTCCGGCGGCTGCGCAAGGCCGACCTGATACAGGCGATCCTCGACCGCACCGGCGGCGAGTCCGCCACGAAGCAGGACACCGGCGGTGAGGCCGCCACGGCTGAGAGCGCCGGCCGCCGCCCGCGACGGACGCGATCGGCCGACGCCGGCGACGAGGACGAGGAGCAGGCGAGCACCGGCGCCAGGCGGCGCCGCGCCGCCCGCCCGCGCCGCACCCGCGCCGGCGCCGAGGGAGAGGACGGCGGCGAGCGGGCCGGCGGACGCCGGCGGCGCGCTGGCGCGAAGGAGGAGAGCGAGGAGGAGACCCGCGAGCCCGCGCGCGAGGAGCGCCCCCGCGCCGGCCGCTCCCCGCGGACCGCCGCCGGCCCCTCCCGCGCCGGCGCCGAGCGGATCGTCGAAGGCGTCGTGGAGCTGCTCGGCAACGGCTCGGCCTTCCTACGGGTCTCGCCGCCGGAGGCCTCCGACGAGGACGCCTACATCTCCGCCGCCCAGGTCCGTCGCTGCGAACTGGTCTCCGGCGACCGCGTCAGCGGGCCCGTGCGCACCCCCCGCAACTCCGAGCGCTACCCCTCGCTGGCGCGCGTGGACACCATCAACGGCGCCTCCGCCGACGCCGTCGCCGAGGGCGCCCGCTACGAGGACCTCCCCGTCGCCTACCCCTCCGAGCGGTTGGAGCTCGACTCCGAGGACCCCACGCTGGGGGCGATCGAATGGCTCACCCCGATCGGCCGCGGCTCGCGCGTCGTCATCTCCGGTCCGACCCGCTCGGGCAAGACCGAGATCCTGCGGCGGATGCTCTCCGCCCTCAACGGGCGCGAGGGCCTGCAGGTCATGGTCGTCCTCGCCGGGGTGCGCCCCGAAGAGATCGCGGCCTTCTCGCCAGAGGGCCTGCCCGCGCCGACGGCGGCGCTCAGCTTCGCCGCCTCCGCCGACCTCCAGGGCCAGACCGTCGAACACGTCGTCGAGGCCGCCCGGCGCGTCGCCGCCCGCGGCGAGGACGTCGTCGTCCTGATCGACACCCTCGACGGCCTGCACCCCCACACCGCCCGCAAGGTCATGGCCAATGCCCGCAAGCTCGCCGGCGGCGGCTCCCTGACGCTGATCGCGACCGCCAGCCGCCCGCTCGGCGGCGAGAGCACCGCGATCGCCCTCGACCTCGCCCTCGCCAGCACCGGCCACTTCCCCGCCCTCGACCTCGCCGCCAGCGGCACCGTCCGCCCCGAGCTGCTCGTCGGCGACGACGGCGCCGCCGCCATCACCAAGGCCAGGGCCGAGGCGCTGAAGGGCTGAGACGAGATCGGCTTCGGGACGTCCGCCGGCCGGCGGACGTCCTAGCGGCGGTACGCGACCCGGCCCCAGGAGGGCTCGCGGGCGAGCTCGATCGGCTCGTCGCTGCGATCCGGCTGGACGTAGGCGAAGCCGCCGGTGTCGGGCACGAAGGCGACGTCGAGCTCGCCCTCGTTGACGCGCTGGTCGAGCCAGGCGCCGCGGAAGACCAGGCGGCGCAGCCAGTGCACCAGCGAGCGCTCGGCCGGACCCACGAGTTCGGGCCAGCAGTCATTGACGTGCTCGCCCAGCGCCGACGCGGGGTCGTGGATCTCGCCGTTGACCGCCAGGTTGACGAGGTCTTCCAGCTCGTCCTCGCCGAGGCGGCCGCCGACGAACCCCAGCTTCAGGGCGGCCTGCTCGCAGCGCTCGGCGAAGTCGTCCTCGTTGAAGGTGAAGCGCAGCTCGCCGTATTCCAGGACGAAGTCCTCACCCGAGTCGTAGTTTCCGCGGCGTGTCTTGTCCATGACGTGTATGCCGGGGGGTCTGTCAACTGGCCCGGGCCGTCGGAATCATAAGCCCGTCTCCTGCACATACGGAGGCCGTGACAGCGAACTTGCACAGACCTCCACGCCCGGTGCGCGGGCACGGAGGCCCGCGCCCCACGCGCCGGTCTGGGGAGGGGGTCGCGCGGACGCGACCCAAATGACGAGCGCATCACGGCGGCCGCGGGGTATCCCATACCCTGCGGACTGATGGCGCGTCTAACCGAGCGGGGTCTGCGGCGGTCTGTCGGGGTACCCGGCCTCTTCGCCACGGCCTACGGCAACGTCGGCTCCTCGATCTACTACGCCCTCGGGCTCGTCGCCGGCTACGCCCTCGGCCTGACGCCCGTCGTCTTCATGTGCGCCGGCGCCCTGTTCGTCCTGACCGCTAAGACCTACGCCGAGGGCGCCGCGATGTTCCCCGAAGCCGGCGGCTCCTCCTCCTTCGCCCGCCACGCCTTCAACGAGCTCGCCTCGTTCTTCGCCGGCTGGGCGCTGACGCTCGACTACATCATCACCATCGCCATCTCGGCCTTCTTCGTCCCCCACTACCTCGGCGCCTTCTTCCCCTCCCTGACGCACAATCCCGGCGACATCTTCGGCGGGCTCATCACGATCGCCCTGCTCGCCGCGCTCAACATCCGCGGCCTCGGGGAGTCCGCGAAACTGAACCTCGTCCTCGCCGTGACGGACCTCTCCACGCAGGTCCTGCTCGTCGGCGTCGGCTTCGTCCTCGTCCTCGACCCCTCGCTGCTGATCGACCAGGTCCACCTCGGCGTCGCGCCGAGCTGGCACAACCTGATCTTCGCCTTCTCCGTCGCCATGGTCGCCTACACCGGCATCGAGACCGTCTCCAACATGGCCGAGGAGGCCCGCAACCCCGGCCACGACGTGCCGCGCGCGGTCAATCTCGTGCTGATCGCCGTGCTCGGCGTCTACGCCGGCATCTCCGTCGTCGCCCTCTCCGCGCTGCCCGTCGTGCACCACGCCGGCCACTACGCCACCGAACTCGGCACGACCTACGAAAACGATCCCGTGCTCGGGATCATCAGCCGGCTCGGCCTGCACGGCGGGGTCCTCACGGTCGCCAAAGACTACGTCGGCGTGCTCGCCGCGACGATCCTGCTGATCGCCACCAACGCCGGGCTGATCGGCATCTCGCGGCTCTCCTGGTCGCTGGCCGAGCACCGCCAGCTGCCGGGCCTCTTCGCGCGGCTGCACGCCAGCTACCGCACGCCGTGGTTCACCATCGTCTTCTTCTCCGCCCTCGCCGGCCTGCTGATCCTCCCCGGCGAAACCAAACTGCTCGGCAACCTCTACTCGTTCGGCGCCATGCTCTCCTTCACCACCGCCCACATCTCGGTGATCGCGCTGCGCGTCAAGGACCCCGAGCGGGAGCGACCCTACAGGCTGCCCTGGAACGTCACTATCAGCGGCAGCCGCATACCCCTCACGGCGGTGCTCGGCGCGCTCGGCACAGGCGCCGCCTGGGTGTCCGTCGTCCTGCTGCACAACGAGGCCCGCACGATCGGCATCCCCTGGATGATCGTCGGGCTCGTCGGCTACGTGCTCTACCGGCGCAGCCAGGGGCTCGATCTACGCAGCTCCCACCGCATTCCCCATCCCGAACGCCCCCCCGACTTCGCCGAGCTCCAGTACCGCACCGCGATCGTCCCCATCTTCGGCGAGGACGTCAGCGCCTCCGCCCTCTCCAGCGCCGCCAAGCTCATCGGCGAAGAAGGCGTCGTCTACGCCATCTTCGTCCTCCCCGTCCCCAGCCAGCTCTCGCTCGAGGCCGGCCTGGAGGAGGAGGAGGCGCGCGGACGCTCCGTGCTGGAGGGCGCCCGCATCAAGGCCCGCCGCGCCGGCATCGAGATCCACACCGGCCTCATCCGCACCCGCAACCCCGGCGCCGCCCTCGTCGAGGAAGCCATCCGCGTGCACGCCGACGTCATCTACTGGTCGACCCTGCACGCCCCAGCCGGCGAGCGGCGCATCGGGCCGACCGCCATCTACCTCCTCAGCCGGCGCCCCTGCCGCGTGATCATCGAGACCGACAACGCGCCGCCCGAGCGCCCCCGCACGGCCCTCGCCGGCGCGGGCGCCTGAGCACCTCAGCCGCTCGTCGTTTCACCACCGCCGGAGGACAGCGACAACGTCAGGCGCGAGCGCTTCACGCCCCCGCCCAGCGACTTGCCGCCGCCGACCGCCATGCTGTCGAGCGGCTTCAGCGCGTCGGCGATGCCCGAGAAGCTCGGCACCTCGGTGAGACTGAGCGATTCCATCAGGCCAAGCATCGTGTGGAATTCGACCAGCGCGCTCGGTTCGATGCCCTGGCCGAGGGCGCTCGCCGCGGTGCTGTAGGCGCTGCTGCCTTCGAGAGTGCTCTGCGGGTGCAGCGCTTCCTTGACCGACGCCGCCCCCAGGCCCGCGATGAATTTGCCCTCGCCGTAGGCCAGCGTCAGCGCCAGCGGGAAGCCCGAGAGCCTCACGTTCTGAGCGACTTCCGCGCCAGCGACCGACGTCGGCGAGCTCGAGCCGCCCGCCGCGCGATACGCGGCCGCCAGCTTGCCCACCGCTGCGCGCGCCGGCGCCGGGCTCTTGGCGTCGATTATCACCGCCGCCTGGAGGTTGAGCAGGCTGCTGCCGCCGACATACATGCCCGTCGCGCCCATCCAGCTCAGCAGTTCGCGCTGCACGTCCGGCACCGAGCTCAGCGGTGCGAAGACGCTGCCCGCGCTGAAGCTGCCCAGGCTGAGGCCCGAGAACAGCGAGCCCACCGACCGCAGCGCCGCCGCCCCGCCGCCGAGCGTCTTGCCGAGATCGCCGAAGCCGAGCGCCAGCCACGCGTTTCCGGGCAGCCCGCGCAGCACCTGCGCGCCCGTGGTGCCCGTGCCGCCGCCCCTCGCCGCGCCGCTCGCCGGAAGGGTGTCGACATCGACCGCCACCGAGCTCGAGCTCGGGATCAGCGACGCGTACACCTGGCCCGCGTCGCCCAGCAGCCCGGCGAGCAGCGTCAACGGCGAGCCTTCCCTGCCCGCGCTCGCCCCGAGTGCGCCGGAGAGCCCTTCGAGGTTCGCGTAGACGTTGGCCAGCCGGCCGCTCTCGGCGCTGGAGAGCAGCTGCTTGTAGCCGGCGGCCTGCGCCAGCGACGCCGCCCCGGCGTGGGTTTCGATCACGCCCTCCACGCCCGCTTCGCTGCCGATCACCGCGAAGCGGCCGACCACTCCCTCGGCGATGCCGTCGGGCGCCACCTCGAAGCTGGTGCCCTTGTAGCTCACCGTGTGGGCCCCGGCGCCGTGGGCCTGTCCTTCCAGGAACGAGCGTGCCTCCGAGGGGTCTGTCGTGTCGAGCACCAGCGCACCCTGGACGCCGCCGCGGCCGAGCAGGCTCGCGACCGAGCCCGAGGAGCCCGTCAGCGCCGATTCGGCGCCCGCGAAGCCTTCGCTCAGCGCTTTGCTCAGCGCTTCCCGCAGCAACCCCGACGCCGCCCCCGCCGCGCCGCTCGCCCCCGAGGCCGAGATCGAGCCGATGAAGAGGCCGGCGTTTTCACCAAGCCACGGCTTGACTTCGGAGTCGCTCGGGGTCTTGCCCGTGGGGCCCTGCAGCAGCTTCAGCAGGCCCATGTAGGGCTGGGAGCGCGACGTCAGCGTGCGCCCCATGCTCAACGCGTCGCTCTTCAGGCTGCCCTCCGGGGCGACGACCGCGTCGACGTAGAACGGGGCCGAGGACGGCACCACCGTCGCCGGACTGGCATTCGTCCCGCTCGAGCCCGACGAGCCGCCGCAGCCGGCGAGCAATGACGCCACGAGCAGCGCCACCGCGGCGGGCGCAGCGACCAGTCGGCGGGAGGAGGGTCGGGGAGAGATCACACCACGATCGTATGCGCCGGACCGGTCTGACTGCAAGTCCCATCGCAGATCGCCGCTCTGCGCGCCCCCTTGCAGCCTCCCGCGCTCCCAGGCTCGGCTCGCCGGCGGGGCCGAAAACCCACGTTCAGCAGCGCTTTTCGCGATTTTCGAGGGCCTCGCAATGGGGGAGTGGGGGAAAATGTGCAATTGGGGTTGCGTTGTGGGGGAAAGTGGGGTAAGTTGCCGGCCAACGCACAGGAGCCGGGGTGGAGAGGCTCCTCCCACCTCTCCACCCCGGCTCTCGCGAAACACCTGACGGAACGCAGCGCACATGGCCTTCCGTGGCACCTTCGACCACACCCTCGACGCCAAGAGCCGCCTCACGGTTCCCGCGCGCTACCGCGCCACCCTCGCCGAGGGCGTCGTGATGGCGATGCCCGTCGACCTCCAGCCCTGCGTCGGCGTCTGGCGCCCGGAGGACTACGAGCGCTACACCGAGCGCGCCCTCGCCGAGCTGCCGCCGCTCTCGCCGCGCCTGTCCGAGCTCGAGCGCTTCTTCTACGGCAGCTCCCAGGACGCCGAGCTCGACGCCGCCGGGCGGATCATGCTGCCCGGCTTCCTCGCCGAGCACGCCGGCCTCAGCAAGGACGTCGTCGTCGTCGGCGCCGGCGATCGCCTGGAGCTGTGGGACCGCGCCCGCTGGAGCGAGCACCGACCGACACTGCTCGGCGGCGTCGCCGATATCACCGCCCACGTCGATCGGCCGGCCTGACGTGCTAGGCACTCTTGACATGCCCACCGTCCACATCCCCGTCCTCGCCGGTGAGCTGGTCGAGGCCCTGGACCCCCGGCCCGGCCAGACCGCGATCGACTGCACCTTCGGCGGCGGCGGCCACGCCGCCCTCCTCGCCCGGAGGCTCGGGCCCGAGGGAACGCTGATCGCGATCGACCGCGACCCCGAGGCCCGGGAGCGCTTCGACGAGCTCGCCCGCGACGCCTCCTGCGCCGAGCGCTTCATCCGCGCCGGCTTCGACGAGGCCCTGGAGCTGCTCGTCGACGAAGGCCTGCGGGCCGACATCGCGTACTTCGACCTGGGCATGTCCTCGATGCAGGTCGACACCCGCGAGCGCGGCTTCTCCTACTCCTACGACGCCCCCCTCGACATGCGCATGGACCCCGCCCAGGAGCTCGACGCCCGGGGACTGCTGGCGAGCGTCGACGAGCGCCGCCTGGCCGGCATCCTGCGCGACTACGGCGAGGAGCGCCACGCCGGCGCCATCGCCCGCGCCGTCGTCCGCCGCCGCGCCGAGCAGCCGATCGAGACCACCCAGGAGCTCGTCGACGTCATCGTCGACGCCCTCCCCGCGCCCGCCCGCTTCGCCGGCGGCCATCCCGCCAAGCGCACCTTCCAGGCGCTGCGCATCGCCGTCAACGACGAGCTCGGCCAGCTCGACCGCGCGCTGCCGCTCGCCTGGCAGCTGCTGCGGCCGGGTGGCGTCCTCGCCGGCATCTCCTTCCACTCGCTCGAGGACCGCCGCGTCAAGCGCTTCCTCGCCGAGCGCGCCCGGGGCTGCATCTGCCCCCCCGACCTGCCCGTCTGTGCCTGCGGGCGCCAGCCCGAGGCCCGCCTGATCTCGCGCCGAGCCATCACGCCCTCCGCCGGCGAGCTCGCCCACAATCCGCGCTCGGCCTCCGCCCGCCTGCGGGCGGCGCGTAAGCTCGGCGAGGGGGGGCCGGAATGACGCCTCCGCCCGCCGCTGCGGCAACGGCTCCGGCTCCCGGCCGGCGCAGGCCGGTCCCCGACGTCCGCCCGCCGCGGCGCCGGACCCGCCCGGCGCCCGTCTCGCCGCGTCGGGCGCCTGTGCTTCCGCGTCGAGTTTCCGGAGGTGTGCGCGCGCCCGCGCGCCCGCGCGCGCACGCCCGCGCACACACCTCGCCGACGAACATCCCCCACCGCCTGCTCGACCGCCTCATCCGCGGCCGCGCCTGGATCGGGATCATCGCCTTCGCCCTCATCGGCATCGTCGCCATGCAGCTCTGGATCGTCAAGCTCGGCTACGGCATCGGCCGCGCCGTCGAGCACGAAGGCCTCCTGCGGCGCGAGAACTCGGCGCTCAGCATCGCCAACGACCAGCTCTCCTCCGGCGAACGCGTCGAACGCCTCGCCGCGGCGAAAGGCATGGTCGAGGCCGCCCCCGGCGCCCTGCACTTCGACGCCGTCCGTCCCGGGCTCGACGCCCGTCTCGCCGCCGCCGCCCTCGCCCGCGACGCCCAGGCCGGGTCCTCGGGCGGGTCCACCGCGTCGTCGAGTCAAGCCCCGGCTTCGTCGAGTGAAGCCGGGTCGTCGTCGACTGAAAGCGCGACCACGTCGAGCGAAGCCCCGGCGGCGTCGGGTGAAAGCGCCGCGTCGTCCGGTGAAAGCGCGGCGCCGTCGGGCGAAAGCGCCGCCTCCTCGGGTGAAAGCGCCGCCTCGTCGACCGAAGTCGCGGCGTCGTCCGCCGAAAGCGCCACGTCGTCGGGTGAAGCCTCGGCGCCATCAGGCGATAGCACGGCGGGCGAAGGCACGGCGCCCTCGACCGAAGCCACGGCATCGGCAGGCGCAGCGGCACCCTCGACGGCGGCTCCGCCGGTGGGGTCCAGCGAAGCGAGCCCAGGCGGCTGACGGTGGCGCTGGCGGCGCAGAATCGCATCGGGGTGCTGTTCGCGACCTTCGTCACCCTCTTCGTGCTCGCCGCCGGGCGGACCCTCTATCTTGGCGTGCTCCACGCTGGTGCCCTGCGCAAGGCGGCCCACACCCAGCAGATAACCGAGGAAACCGTGCCGGCCCAGCGAGGCACGATCACCGACCGCAACGGGGTGATCCTCGCGACCTCCGAACCGGCCCAGGAAATCTCCGCCACGCCCTACCTCGTCACCAACCCGCTACGGGCGGCGCAGCAGCTCGCGCCGCTGCTCGGCCGCCCGCAGTCGCAGCTCCTGACCGAGCTGAGCCAGCGCAGCGGCTTCGTCTACCTCGCCCGCCAGGTGCCCGCGGCACAGGCGCAGGCGGTGCTGGCGCTCGGCATAGCCGGGATCCAGGGGACGCCGACCGAGCGCCGCGTCTATCCCCGCGGCGCCCTCGCCGGGCAGCTGCTCGGCGTGCTCGGCACCGAAGGCGGCGGTCTCTCCGGCCTGGAGCTCTCCGAGAACTCCATCCTGCGCGGCCACGCCGGCGAGCGGCGCGTCGTCAGCGACGCCCGCGGCCAGGCGATCTCCGTCGAGGACGTCCACCGCGAGCAGTCCGGGGCGCAGCTGACGCTGACGCTCGACGCCAACATCCAGCAGCGCAGCGAAGCTGTCCTCGCCGCCGTCGGTCGCGTCTTTCACCCCAAAGACGCGACCGCGATCGTCATGAACCCCGACACCGGGGCGGTGCTGTCGATGGCGAGCTGGCCGGCGCTCGACCGCGCCCACCCGCCGGCGAGCTCGGAAGCCTACGAGCAGGAGCTCGAGAACCGCGCCGTCGGCTTCGACTACGAACCGGGCTCGACGTTCAAGATCGTCACCGTCTCCGGCGCCCTGGAAAGCGGCGTCATCACGCCGTCGAGCACCTTCTCCGTGCCCGACCAGATCCAGGTCGCCAACCGCACCATCCACGATGCCGAGGAACACCCCGAAGAGGAGATGACCGCCGGCGACATCCTCGCCCAGTCCAGCAACGTCGGCGCCATCAAGATCGCCTCGCTGCTCGGGCCCGAACACTTCAACGAATGGGTCCGGCGCTACGGCTTCGGCTCGCCCACCGGCATCGACCTGCCCAGCCAGGAAAGCGGCGTCGTGCTCAAGCCCTCCGAATACTCGGGCTCGTCGATGGGCAACCTCCCGATCGGCCAGGGCGAGATGGTCACCCCGATCCAGATGGCCGCCGCCTATTCCGTGATCGCCGACGGCGGCATCCTGCGTCCCCCGCACGTCGTCCAGGCGATCGACGGGCGCGCCCAGCCCGCGCCTCGGGGGCGGCGGATAATCTCCGCGCAGACCGCCGCCGAGGTCCGCCAGATGCTGCGCGGCGTCCTCGCCCCCGGCGGCACCGCCAGCGAGGTCTCCATCCCCGGCTACCAGCTTGCCGGCAAGACCGGGACCGCCAGCAAGATCGACCCCCAGACCGGGGAATACTCCGAAACAGCCTACGTCGCCTCGTTCATCGGCTTCGCCCCGGCCAACGACCCCAAGCTGCTCTGCGCCGTCATCGTCGACGAACCCCAGACCGGGTCGATCTACGGTGGCACGGTGGCGGCGCCGGCCTTCGGGCAGATCATGGGGTTCGCGCTGCCGTATCTCGGGATCGGGCCGGAATAGGGTCGGCGCGGCGCAAAGGGTTTCGCGGCATCAGGTGTTGCCGCCGCAATCCTTACGGCGCTATCATCCAAAATTGGGTTACCCAGATGTGGGTCATCCAAAGTTGGTTAAGAATGGCCGAGTTTACGACAGAGCATCCATTCGTCGGGCGCGACCAGGAGCTTGCGAGCCTGCTGCGCATTCTCAGGCGTACCGGCCGAACGGGGGCCGGCGCGATGATCGCGATGCGCGGGAGGCGACGCGTCGGCAAGAGCCGGCTCGTCGAGGAGCTGATCGCGCGCAGCGGCTGCCGCTCGGTCTTCTACACCCCGGTGCTGGGGCCTTCCGGCCAGGAGCTCGACCGGTTTCTGACGGCGGTCTCGCGCTCGGATGCGCCCTCCGCGGAGCAGGTCAAACGCGGCGCCGCCGCGCGAAGCTGGGAGGGGGCGCTCACGCTCGCCGTCCAGGGAGCGACACGACGGGCTCCGGTGATTCTCGTGATCGACGAGCTGCCGTACCTCGTGGCGAAGGAGCCGACCATCGAGGCCGTGCTGCAACTGGTGTGGGACCGGACGTTCGAGCGTCTGCCGGTGATGGTGATCCTCGTCGGCTCCGACCGCGCGATGATGGAGGCCCTCACCGAGGTAGGCCGCCCACTCTACGATCGCGCCCGCGAGATGATCGTGCGGCCGCTCGATCCCGCGACCATCGGGGGGCTGCTGGCGCTGCCGGCCGCCGACGCGCTCGACGCCTATGCGGTCATCGGCGGTTTCCCGGTGCTTGCGCTGGAGTGGGGACGCGGCCGCAGCCTGTTCGAGTACCTGGCAGAGGCGCTGAGCGACCCGACCTCATTCCTGCTGGTCAGCGCCGAGCGGGCGTTGAGCGCGGAGCTCCCCGCCGACATCCAGGCGCGTGCCGTGCTGGAGGCGATAGGGGGCGATGTCCGCGCTCACGGCGCGATCATGGATCGCACGGGCCTGCCGCAGACCACGCTGGCGCGCACGCTCACGACGCTGGTGCAGAAGGGCATCGTTCGATGGCGCACTCCATACTCGACCGCCCCGGCGTCGAAGGGGCGGCTGTACGTGGTGGTCGATCCATACCTGCGTTTCTATCTGCGCTTCCTCGTCGAGGCGGCGGACACGATCGAGCGGGGACGCGGAGAGCTCGTGCTGAGAGCCGTACAAACGGCATGGCCTGCCTTCCTCGGCCGGGCGATCGAGCCGATCGTCGCGGCGGCCCTCGAACGGATGCTGCCACATGAGAGCCTCGGCGATGCCAGGTATGTGGGCAGTTTCTGGAATCGCACGCACACGGTGGAGGTCGATCTGGTCGGGGGCGACACGCTCCCCCGCGCACGGCAGATCGGATTCGTCGGCGAGGTCAAGTGGCGCCAGCGGGGCGCCTTCACGCGCGCCGACGCCGTAGCGCTCATCGCGCAGCGCTCGGCCGTTCCCGGCGCAGACGCCAATACGGCGCTCCTCGGGGTCTCCAGGCAGGGATTCGAGCCGCACGCCGGGCTCGACGTCGCGCTCGGCCCTGACGATTTGATGTCTGCATATCAAGCATGATCGGGGGCCGTCGAACGCGCGTTGCTCGCGACCGTCCGGTCGGCTGAGCGGCGCGCGTGCGATGCGCCCCCGCAGCCAGTCAGCGCGAGCAGGCCGCCGGCGGCCAGCAGCATGCCGCCGCGGCGCATGGCCTTGCGCGAGGGAAGCCGCGGCGTGCCCCGTTGGATGCGGAGGAACCATGCCAGGCCGGCGAGGCAGAGGACGGTCGCGACGTAGAAGTTCAGGCGCATCCCAAGGATGTGGTGGGCGGGGTCGATGCGCAGCAGCTCCTCGCCGATGCGCGCGAACGAATAGCCCGCGACGTAGAGCGCGAAGAGGCCGGGCGCGCGGATGCGGCGGTGATGGCCAAGCCATACGAGCAGTGCCGCGAGCAGCAGGTCGAAGATCAGCTCGTAGAGGAAGGTCGGGTGGAACGTCGCGTACTGCGCGTAGCCGGCGGGCCGGTGCGCGAGCGAGATCTCCAGCCCCCACGGGAGTCTCGTGGGGAGGCCGAAGAGCTCCTGGTTGAAGTAGTTGCCGACCCTGCCGATCCCCTGGCCCACGAGCAGCGCCGGCGCGGCGGCGTCCATGAAGGCCGGGACGTCGGCGCCTCGCCGGCGCAGCCTCCACAGTCCCACCAGGGTGCCGGCGGCGACGCCGCCCCAGATGCCCAGCCCCCCCTTCCAGATCGCGATCGGTCCCCACCAGTGCGGTGGGACTTCGTTCCAGCTCGTCGCCAGGAAGTAGAGGCGGCCGCCGGCGACGCCCGCCGGAAACGCCCACATCGCAACCTCGTAGACCAGGTCGCGCGTGCCGCCCCGCGCCTCCCAGCGACGTACCGTGATCGTCACCGCCGCGATGACGGCCACGACGTACGCCAAGCCGTAGGCGTGGAAGAACAGCGGCCCGAGATGAAAGCCGTTGACCGGGGGGCTCGGGATGAAGGCCGCTGGCACCGCGAAGGATCGTAGTTCCTCTCCGCCGAGCCGGACGCACTCCAAGCGGGCGCCGGGCGGCCTGCATCCTGAGGGCGTGCCGAGTCGCCTCCATCCGCGTCGTGTGGCATCGTCCGAGTCCGCACCGAGGACTCCATGCCATGAGCACCGCCAAGCAAGCCGCAGCTCCCGACCCAGCGAACGAGACCGACGAGCCCGGGCAGAAGCCGGGCGTCTTCCCCTCCCAGCAGCTGCGCGAGGCCGTCGCCCGCGAATGGCTGGCGGCCGGCGACTGGCGGATTCCGCGTGAGTCGATCCAGCCGGCGAGCATCGATCTGCGGCTGGGCGACCACGCCTGGGCGCTGCGCTGCAGCTTCCTGCCCGACAGCAGCTCGACGGTGGAGGAGAAGATCGCCGATCTCGCCTTCCAGAAGATCGATCTGCGCGACGGGGCGACGCTGGAGCGCGACCGGCCGTACCTGGTGCCGTTGATCGAGGAGCTGCGGCTGCCGGCGGAGGTGCGGGCGAAGGCCAACCCCAAGAGCTCCACGGGGCGGCTGGACGTCTTCACGCGCGTCATCACCGACCGCAGCCACCGCTTCGACGAGATCGCCGCCGGCTACCGCGGCCGGCTCTATCTGGAGGTCGTGCCGCGGACCTTCGCGATCCACGTCAGGACAGGACTGGCGCTCAACCAGGTGCGGCTGATCCGCGGCGACACCAGGCTCAGCGACCGCGAGCTGCTCACCGTGCACGAGGAGTTTCCGCTGCTCTACCTCGACTCCCACGCGCTGCGCGCCAGCGAGCTGTCGCTGGCCGACGGGCTCTTCCTCAGCCTCGACATCGCCGGCAACCCCGAAAGCATCGTGGGCTACCGCGCCAAGCGCAACAGCCTCCCGATCGATCTCTCCAGCGCCGGGACGCTGAAGTGGCAGGACTACTGGGAGCCGGTGCACCCCGAGCAGGGCCGGCGCATCGTGCTGGAGCCCGAGGTCTTCTACCTGCTGCTCTCCGCCGAGGGCGTCAGCGTCCCGCCGGACTACGCCGCCGAGATGCTCGCCTACGACCCGACCGCCGGTGAGCTGCGCACCCACTACGCCGGGTTCTTCGACCCCGGCTTCGGCTACGCCGTCGGCGGGCGCCGCCACGGCAGCCAGGCCGCCCTGGAGGTGCGGGCGCGCGACGTGCCGTTCATGGTCGAGCATCGCCAGCCGCTGTGCAAGCTGGCGTTCGAGGCCATGTCGCAGCGCCCCGACGTGCTCTACGGCGAGGACCTCGGCTCCAACTACCAGGGCCAGCAGACGACCCTCAGCAAGCACTTCGCCGAGCAGGCCGCCGCGGCCGGGCGCGCCGGGGTCCGAAACTAGACTCACGGCGATGAAGACGCACCGCGAGCGGCCGTGAGGCTGGCGGATCTGATCCCGGCCGGCGTCGGCGCGACACTCGCGCCCGAGGCGGCGTCGGTCGAGATCGCCGGCCTCGCCTACGACAGCCGCCGGGTCGGACCGGGGACGCTGCTCTTCTGCGTGCCCGGCGAGCACAGCGACGGCCACGACTTCGCGCCCGACGCCGTGCGCGCCGGCGCTGCCGCGCTGGTGCTCGAGCGCCCCCTCGGCCTCGGGGTGCCCGAGGTGCTGGTGCCCTGCGCCCGCGCCGCGATGGGTCCGATCGCGGCGCGCTTCCACGGCGATCCCAGCGCCGAGCTGGAGGTGCTCGGGGTGACCGGCACCAACGGCAAGACCACCACCGCGTTCCTCGTCCGTGCGCTGATGGAAGCGATCGGCCGGCCCTGCGGTCTGCTCGGCACGGTGACCTCTATCGTCGGCGGGCGGGAGCGCCCCGCGATCCGCACGACCCCCGAGGCGATCGACCTGCAGGCCGACCTTCGCGCGATGCTCGACGGTGGCGAGCGGGCCTGCGCGATGGAGGTCTCCTCACACGCCCTCGCCCTCGGGCGCGCCGACGGGGTGCGCTTCGCGGCGGCGATCTTCACCAACCTCACCCGGGACCACCTCGACTTCCACGCCGACATGGAGGACTACTTCCAGGCCAAGCGGCGGCTGTTCGTCCCCGCCGACGGCTCGCCGGGGCCGGCGGTGCGCGTGGTGAACGTCGACGACCCGTACGGCCGCCGCCTCGCCGCCGAGCTGCCCGGGGCGCTCACGTTCGCCGTCGAGGGCGACACCGACTTCGAGCGGGACGCCGACTTCGAGCGGGACGCCGGCTTGGAGCAGGACGCCGACTACCGGGCGCGGGACGTGCGCGTCGGCTTCGACGGCTGCCACGCGCGTCTGCTGACGCCGGCCGGCGAGCGCTCGCTCTTCCTGCCCCTGCCGGGGCGCTTCAACGTCGCCAACGCCCTCGGCGCGCTCGCCGCCGTGCACGCCCTCGGCGGCGACCTCGACACCCTGCTGGATGCCCTGCGGCGCGGCGTGCACGTGCCCGGTCGCCTCCAGCCGGTCGACGACGGTCAGGGCTTCGCCGTGCTCGTCGACTACGCGCACACGCCGGACTCGCTGGAGAACGTCCTGCACGCCGCCCGCGAGCTCGCCCCGCCGCCGGCTCGGGTGATCTGCGTCTTCGGCGCCGGCGGCGACCGCGACCGCGGCAAGCGGCCGCGGATGGGGGAGATCGCTGCGCGGCTCGCCGACGTCGCGATCGTCACCTCCGACAACCCCCGCTCGGAGGACCCCGAGGCGATCATCGCCGAGATCGTGCGCGGCACCGTCGGCGTGCGGCCGGTCGGGGCGTCGGCCGTCGTCGTCCTGCCCGACCGCCGCGAGGCGATCGAGCGCGCCGTCGCCGAGGCCCGGCCCGGCGACGTGGTGCTGATCGCGGGCAAGGGCCACGAGCAGGGCCAGGAGCTCGCTGGTGGGCGCAAGATTCCCTTCGACGACGTCGCGGTGGCCCACGAGGCGCTGCGGGGTCGCAGCGGACGCGATCGGGCCGGCGGAGTCGCGGCGTGATCCGCTGGGACGCCGCCCGCGTCGCGGCGGCCGCCGGAGCGCGCCTTATCGGCGGGGAAACCCAGGGCGGGCCGGCGCGGGCCACGATCGACTCGCGGGCCGTACGGCCCGGTGAGCTCTTCGTCGGGCTGCCCGGCGCGAACGTCGACGGTGGGCGCTTCGCCGACCAGGCTCTGGCGTCCGGCGCCTGGGGCGTGCTGGTCGCCCCCGGGCACGTCGCGCCGGCCGGCCGCGGCGCGGTGCTCGAGCACCCCGACCCGCTGGCCGGCCTGCAGGCGCTGGCGCGCGCCTGGCGGCGCGAGCTGGGGGCCAAGGTGGTCGGGATCACGGGCTCGACCGGCAAGACCTCGACCAAGGACATCCTCGCGGCGCTGCTCGCGAAGGACCTGCGCACGGTCGCCAGCCCGGCGAACCTCAACACCGAGATCGGGCTGCCGCTGGCGGTGCTCGACGCCCCGGCCGGCACCGAGGCGCTGGTATTGGAGATGGCGATGCGCGGGCCCGGCCAGATCAGGGAGCTGGCGATGATCGCCGAGCCCGACGTCGGCGTGATCGTCAACGTCGGCCCCGTCCACCTCGAGCTGCTCGGGTCGGTCGAGGCGATCGCCGCGGCCAAGGCGGAGCTGATCGCGGCGCTCGGGCCGGGGGCGAGCGCGGTCGTCCCGGCGGATGAGCCCCTGTTGCGCCCGTACCTGCGATCCGAGCTGCGCACGATCACCTTCGGTCAAGGGGGTGACGTCGAATTGGCCGACCGCAGCGACGACGGCGAGGTCGTGATCCGCGATCGCACAGGCCCCGGCGACAATGGCCTGATCCGGCTACGGCCGTCGTTCGCCCAATCCCATAACCTGCGCAACCTGCTGGCCGCGGTCGCGGCGGCGCGCGCGCTCGGGCTGACGCCGGCGGGGACGCTGGAGGTGACGTTCTCGGCGCTGCGCGGCGAGCGCATCGCCCTGGGCGAGGAAATCGTGCTGATCAACGACTGCTACAACGCCAACCCGATGTCGATGCGGGCCGCGCTGCACGATCTCGCCCAGACCGCGCCCGGGCGGCGGGTGGCGGTCCTCGGCGACATGCTCGAGCTCGGCGAGCAGGAGCGGGCGATGCACCGCGAGCTCGCGGCCGTCGCCGAGCGCGCCGGGGTGGAGCTGCTCATAGCGGTGGGGCCGCTGGCGCGGGAGACCGCGCGCGCCTTCGCCGGCGAGGCCCACGCCGTGGCCGACGCGACGGCCGCCGCCGAGCTGCTGCCGGGCGTGCTGCGCCCGTGCGACACGGTGCTCGTGAAGGGCTCGCGCGGCGTCGGCCTGGAGCTGGTCTCCCAGACCCTCGCGGACGCCCGCGGGCGCCGGCCCGCGACCGACGCCGGCGGGGCGCGCTGAGATGGGCCGCATCCTCCTCGGCGGCACCGGGGCCCTGCTGATCTGCATCTTCCTGAGCCCCAAGTTCATCGAGTTCCTGCGCAAGCGCGAGTTCGGCCAGCACATCCGCGAGGAGGGACCCGAGGCGCACCGCCAGAAGGCCGGGACGCCGACGATGGGCGGGATCATCGTGTTCATCGCGGTCGCCATCCCGTTCCTGATACTCAGTAACTACGAATGGCGCTCGCTCGGGGTGTTCGGGGTTGCCATCGCCTGCGCCCTGCTGGGCTTCGCCGACGACTACACCAAACTCGTGCGCCGCCGCTCGCTGGGACTGCGGGGGCGCACCAAGCTGATCCTCACGATCGCGATCTCGCTCGGGCTGTGGTTCGTGGCGACCCACGAGGCCCACCTGCAGAGCACCCTGCAGCTGCGCATCGTCGACTACCACATCGAACTCGGGCCGTTCTACCCGCTGCTGATCTACCTCGTCGTCGCCGGCACGACCAGCGCCGTCAACCTCACCGACGGCCTCGACGGGCTGGCCGCCGGCTGCGCCGCGATCGTCCTGCTGGCATACATCGGCATCACGTTCATCACCGAAAGCTACGACCTCGCGATGCTCGCCGGCTGCCTCGTCGGCGGCTGCATCGGCTTCCTCTGGTTCAACGCCTTCCCGGCGACGATCTTCATGGGGGACACCGGCGCCCTCGGCCTCGGCGGAGCCATCGCGGGTCTGGCGGTGATGACCAAGACAGAGGTCCTCTTGATCCTGCTCGGCGGGATCTTCGTCATCGAGGCGCTGTCGGTCGCGATCCAGGTCATCTACTTCCAGCTGCGCCACAAGCGGGTCTTCCTGATGGCGCCGATCCACCACCACTTCGAGCTGCGGGGGTGGTCGGAGACCAAGATCATCCTGCGCTTCTGGATCATCGCCGCGATCTGCTGCGCGATCGGGTTCACGATCTACCGGCAGAGCATCACCTAGCCGGCGTCGCGGGGCAGGCATCGCCGGGGAGCGGGCCGAATGCACCGACCCTGCCCTCCCGCTGTGAATGGCAATACCGTATATACTCCGCTTGTGGCGAAGGTGATGATCTCTCTGCCCGATGACCTGCTGGCCCGCATCGACGCCCGGGTGGAGTCCGAGCACGCCACCCGCAGCGGGTTCCTGCGGGGTCTCGCCGAGCGCGAGCTCAGCACCGAGGATCGCCGGCGCGGGGTGCGCGTCGCGGAGCTGCTGGACATCGCCACGGGCAGCTTCGGCGGCGCCGCCGCCGCGATCGTGCGCGAAGATCGCGAATCGCGCTAGCCGGTCATGCTGCTGCTCGACGCCAGCGTCTGGGTCGCTGCGCTCGACCGTGACGACCGCTTCCACGCCGCGGCGCGCCAGATCACCACCGGCGGCGGCGAGCTCGCGGCGCTCGACCTCACGCTTTACGAGGTCGCCAACGCCGTGCGCCGGCGCAGCGCCCGGACGGACGCCGTAAGCGCGGCCGTGCGTGCCGTGCTCGCCGCGAGCACCGTCGTCGCGGCCGCCGCCGCCGATCCGCTTGCCCTCGCCGCGGAGATCGCGCTCAGGCATGACATCACGGTCTACGACGCCCTCTACGTGGCTGTGGCACGGCAGCGCGCCCTGACGCTCGTCAGCGCCGACCTCAAGGACCTCGTGAGCCGCGGCCTGGCGATCACACCCGAGGAAGCCCTCGCGACGGCTCCTCGGCACTCCGCCCACCCCTCCCGCGAAGCTCGCCCGGTCGCGCCGCGCCCGCCGATCCCGCCCGGCCCCTACCTCGTGGTCGGTCTCGCCCGCTCCGGGATCGCCGCGGCGCGCCTGCTCGCGTCCCGCGGTGAGCGGGTCATCGGGGTCGACGTTGCCGTCCCGGCCGGCGGCGACGCCACGCTGATCGAGCTGCGGGGGCTGGGCGTGGAGGTGCGCGGGCGCGACGACGGGCTCGCCCACGTGGGGGAGGTGGCGGCCGTCGTCAAGAGCCCCGGGGTGCCCGCCCAGGCGCCCGTCATCGCCGCCGCGCGCGAGCGCGGCCTGCCGGTGCTCGGTGAGCTGGAGCTGGCCTGGCGGCTGCTGCCCAACGAGCTCGTCGCGGTCACCGGCACCAACGGCAAGACGACCACGGTCGAGCTCATCGGCCACATCCACCGCGAGGCCGGACTGCCCGTCGCGGTGGCGGGCAACGTCGGCGTCGCCCTCAGCGGCCTGCCGGGGCATGTCGACCCGGCGGCCACGATCGTCTGCGAGGCGTCCTCGTTTCAGCTCGAAGACGCAGTCGAGCTCGCGCCCGAGGCCGCGGTCCTGCTCAACATCACCCCGGACCACCTCGACCGCCACGGCACGCTCGACGCCTACCGTGCGGCCAAGCTGAGGATCTTCGCCGGGCAGGACGCGGGCGACATCGCGGTGCTCCCGGCCGGATTCGAGCTGGCGCGCGGCGTCGGCGGCGCGCGGCGGCTGCGGTTCGCGGTCGCCCCGGGTGGCGAGGACGCCGACTGCCTCGCGCGCGAGGGACGTATCTGGTGGCGCGAGGAGCCGCTGATGGAGCTCGAGGAACTGCGCCTGCGCGGCGCGCACAACCTCGAAAACGCGCTCGCCGCCGCCCTGGTGTGCCTGGAGCGCGGCATCGAGCCCCAGGCGGTTCGCGCCGGGCTGAGCAGCTTCGCGGGCGTCCCCCACCGGCTGGAGGAGGTCGCCGAACGCGACGGGGTTCTGTATGTCAACGACTCCAAGGCGACGAACGTCGCGAGCACCCTGGTCGCATTGGCCGCCTTCGCAGATCCCGGCGCGACGTGTGAGTCGGCCCGCGTCCATCTGATCCTCGGCGGCCAGGGCAAGGGGCAGGACTTCACGGCGCTGCGCGATCCGATTGCGGCGAGCTGCCGCGCGGTCTACCTGATCGGCGAAGACGCCCCGCTGATCGCCCGGACTTTGGCGGGCGCCGGGGTGCCGCTGAGCGAATGCGGGGAGCTTGCCGATGCAGTGGCGGCAGCAGGCACCGCGGCCGCCCCCGGCGAGATCGTGCTGCTCTCGCCGGCGTGCGCGAGCTTCGACCAGTTCGCCGACTATGAAGCCCGCGGGGAGCGGTTTCGCGAGCTGGTGCTAATGCGTCGATAGCGGAAGGCTTCGACCCCCCGGCGTCGAAGTGTGCCGGGATGCCGTCACCCGCACGGGGCGCGAACGCCAAAGCCCGATCCGCTCGCGGCGGGATTCGTTTGCGGGCAGCCGGCCGCGCCAAGGGCGCGACGCGCGCCAAGGACCCGGCGGGGGCCAGGGGCACGACGCGGACCGGGGCCAGGCGCCAGCCGCCGCTGGAGCATCGCATCCTGCTGACGGCGACGCTCTGCCTGCTGGCGTTCGGGGCGGTGATGGTCTACAGCGCCTCCTCGACCAGCGCGCTGCTGCAGGGCGAAGGCAACGGCAGCGGGGAGCTGGTCAAGTTCTTGGTCTACGGGGCGCTGGGGCTCGGCCTGATGCACTACCTGGCACGCGACGGCCTCGCTCGCGTGCAGAGCCTGGTGGGGCCGCTGCTGGCGGTGTCCTTCGTGCTGGTGCTCGCCGTCCACGTGCCCCACCTCGGCGTCAGCGTCAACGGGGCGCGCCGTTGGATCGGACCGAGCATGCTCCAGTTCGAGCCGGCCGAGCTGCTCAAGCTGGCGCTGGTGCTCTACGCGGCGACGCTGCTCGCGCGCCGGCCGCAGCGGGTGCACGATCTGCGCGAGCTGCTGCGCCCGCTGCTCCTCGTCGTCGGCGGCGCCTGCCTGCTGGTCGTCACCGAGCCCGACCTGGGGACGGCGATGGTGATCGCGTTCACCACTGCCGCGCTGCTGCTCGCCGCCGGCATCCCGCTGCGCAATCTCGCCATCATCGCCGGCGTCGCGCTGGGCCTGGTCGCGCTGTACGCGGTCGCCCGGCCCTACGCCCGGGCGCGGCTGACCTCCTTCGTCGACCCCTGGGCCCACGCCTCGGGCAGCGGCTTTCAGGCGGTGCAGGGACAGATCGCGATCGGCTCCGGCGGGCTGCTCGGGGTCGGGCCGGGGCAGTCGGTGCAGAAGATCTTCTACCTGCCGGAGGCCCAGACCGACTTCATCCTGGCGGTCATCGCCGAAGAGCTCGGCGTGGTCGGTGTCTACGCGCTGTTCTTCCTCTATGGCCTGATCGGCTACGCGGGCCTGCGCACCGCCAAGCGCGCCCGCAGCCTCTACGGCGCCCTGATCGCGGTGGGGCTGACGACGCTGATCGTCTCCCAGGCGCTGCTGAACGCCTTCGCCGTCCTCGGCCTGGCTCCGCTGACGGGGGTCCCGCTGCCCTTCGTCTCCTACGGTTCGAGCAGCCTGATCGTGATGCTCGCCGCGATGGGCCTGCTGCTGGACGTCGCCTCGGGCAGCACGGCGCACGTGCGCGCCGTGGGCGACGCCGCGCGGCGCAAACCGGCAGGATTGGCCGGTGAGCGCGGAGCAGCGGGGCAAACGGATCGTGATCGCCGCGGGCGGGACGGCCGGACACGTCGTGCCGGCGCTGGCGGTCGCTGACGCCCTGCGCGCCCAGGGCGCCGAGGTGACGTTCGTCGGCGGCGTCCGCGCCGAGTCCCAGCTGGTGCCGGCCGCCGGGTACCCGCTGGAGCAGATCTCCGTCAGCGGTCTGCACCGTCGCAACCCGCTCGCCGCGCTGCGCGCCCTGGCGCTCGCCGCGCGGGCGTTCGGTCGGGCGCGGGCACTGCTGGCCGAGTTGCGCCCCGACGCCGTCATGGGCGGCGGTGGCTACGTCTCGGGTCCCGTCGGCCTGGCGGCCCTGACACGCCGCATACCCCTCGTCCTGACCGAGGCCGACAGCCATCTCGGCCTGGCCAACCGGGCGCTGGCGCCGTTCGCGCGGCGGGTCTGCCTGGCGTTCCCGCGCGACGCCGAAGCCGTCGAAGCCGCTGGCGCTGCCGGCGCCGCCGAAGCCGGCGACGCCGCCGACGCGGCCGAGATCGCGCTGGCGCGCGGGGGCCGCCGTCGCGGCAGCCGATGGCGGCATAGGGGTCGGCGTCGCGATGGGCGCTACCGGGTGACGGGCCGCCCGATCCCGGCGCCGCAGACTGATCGCGCGGGCGCTCGGGCTCGCTTGCGAATCGCGCCGGAGGAGACCTGCGTGCTGGTCTTCGGCGGCTCCCTCGGGGCGCGCTCGATCAACCTGGCGGCGGTCGAGGCGTTCGCCGGCGCCGCCTTCCACGTGCTGCACGTATGCGGCCGGCGCGACTATCCCGAGCTGTCCGCGCGGCTGCTGCCGGCGGGCTACGACCTGCGTGAGTACCTCGAGCTGCCGGAGTTCGCCGACGCCCTCGCCGCGGCCGACCTGGTGGTGGCGCGCGCCGGGGGCTCGCTGTTCGAGCTCGCCGCCCACGGGCGGCCGGCGATCCTGGTGCCCTATCCGCATGCCACCGCCGACCATCAGAGCAGCAATGCGCGCTGGATGGCGCAGGCCGGGGCGGCGGTGGTGATACCCGACGAGGAGCTGAGCGCGGCGCGGCTGGCGCGTGAGACGGCGGCCCTGCTCGGCGACGCCCCGCGGTTGCGTGCGATGGCCGCCGCCTCGGCCCGGCTGGGGCGGCCCCGGGCGGCCCAGGACGTCGCCGCCGAGCTGCTGGGGGCGGCGGGCGGATGAGCACCGCAGCCGTCCCGAGGCAGGGGAGGGCGCCCGCCCGGGCGCGTGCGGGGGCGTCGCGGCGGTGAGCGCATCCGATACCCCGTGGCGGGGCCGGCGACTGCACTTCGTCGGCGTCGCCGGCGCCGGGATGAGCGGCTACGCCCGAGCGGCGCACGCTCTGGGGGCGAGCGTCACGGGCTCCGACCGCGCCGACTCCCCCCATCTGGAGCGCCTGCGGGCAGACGGCGTCCTGGCGGCGGCCCACGCCGGGCACGCGGCCGCCAACGTGCCCGGGGGCGAGGACGTCGAGGTGATCTACTCAAGCGCCGTCCCGCCCGAGAACCCCGAGCGAAGGGCGGCGCGCGAGCGCGGCCTGCCCGAGCGCCCCCGCGCCGAGCTGCTCGGCGAGCTGAGTGCGCTCAAGCGGACGATCGCCGTCGCCGGGACCCACGGCAAGACGACGACGGCCTCGATGCTCGTCCACGCGCTGCGCGGGGGCGGCCTGGGGGGGACCGGCCCGGGGGGGACCGGGTCGGGTGCGGACGCGGGTCCGGGTGCGGGTGGGCGGGGTGCGGGCGGGAGCGCGGCGGATGCCGGCGAGGTCTCCTGGCTGGTCGGCGCCGGGGTCGGCGACGGCCTCGCCAACGCCCACTGGGGGTCGGGCGATTGGCTGGTGATCGAGGCCGACGAGTCGGACCGGTCGATGCTGAGCCTCGAGGTCGAGGTCGCGGTGCTGACGAACGTCGAGCTCGACCACCACGCGACCTTCGCCTCGCTCGCCGAGGTGCGTGAGGCCTTCCGCTCGTTCCTCGCCCGGGCACGCCGGGCGATCGTGGTTTGGGATCGGCCCGAGCTGCTGGCGCTGGCCCCCGGCGCCGGCGGTGAGGCTGAGTCCGGGGGCGGCGGGGGCACGGCCGGCCGGGGCGCCGCGGCCGGCGAGGGAGCCGC
>DATKPO010000075.1:0-23894 GCA_035524055.1 Solirubrobacteraceae bacterium | reverse complement strand
CTGCACCAGATCACGCCGCTGCTGAGCCAGGCCAGCCCGGTGCTGCGCAACTTCGACGCCTTCCTCCAATTCACAGGCAGCTACGTACCCGAGATCCAGGCCTTCTTCGCCAACGTCACCGCCGCCACCGAGGCCCACGATCAGAACAACGACCTCGCCGGCAACTCCATCCAACGCTACCTCCGAGCCCTTGTCACGATTCGTCCCGAAAGCCTCGCCGTCTACGAAAAACGCCTGGGTGTCAACCGCGCCAATCCCTATTTCCACCCCGGCGCCCTGAACCAGCTCGCCAGCGGACTGCCCGTCTTCGACGGCGCCAACTGCTCCAACTCCGCGCCAGCCGTCAGCGGACCCGCGCTCGGCACCGGCGCCACCAAGGAAAAAGAAGAAGAAATCATCGAACAGCTGCGCGGCAAACTGGCCAAGAAAAACGCCAAAGGCGAAACCGTCAAGAACGCCAAAGGCGAAACAGAATTCGAAGAAAAGCCGTCCGAGCCGCAGGTCGCCAACGAACCCAGCAAGTCCGGCGAACTCGAAAAGCCCAACGCCGTCGCCGCGCCCGGTTGCACCCAGCAGGCGCCCTTCACCTGGGAAGGGACCACCAGCCAGTTCCCGCACGTCACCCCGCCTCCGGCGCTGAAATAAAACGCCAGCCGGGTCTCGCCCAACCGGCCTCCCCGGCTCGCTCGCGGCCCAGCCGAGCGGCTTGGCGGCAGCGCCGGTCTTCAGCGCTTCGCGTAGGCCGCCACGATCGCCCGGTGGTGTCCGAGGTAGGGCAGCAGCACGAAGTAGGCCAGGTCTCCCAGCAGGCGCGGCAGCTCGCCCGTGCGATCCTCCAGCGCCCGCCGGTGCAGGATCCCGAGGATCCCGCCGACCAGGGCCTCGGCGATGCCCTCTGGGAGCAGATCCGGATACGCGGAGTGGAAGCGACCCTCTTCCAAGAGCGCCGGAAAGATCCGCAGCAGCGCCTGATGGCGCTCACTGGCCGCCGCACCCGCCCCCAGGCACTCCACGAGCACCACCCGCGCTCCGTCCGCGTTCTCCGCGAGCGACTCCAGCAGCGCCGCCAGCGCCGACCTGACACGCTCGGGCCAGGCCGCATCGCCCTCCAGCTGCGCCACCACCCTCAGCTCGACGCTCTCCACGAACCCGTCCAGGGCCTGCACGAAGCACTCCTCCTTATGCTCGAAGTACTCCTCGAAGACCGCCGCCTGGACGTCGGCGACCTGCCGCATCCGCTCCACCGTCGTACGCTCGTAGCCGCGATACGCGACCGTCGCGATCGCCGCCTCCAGCAACCGCGTCCGCGGATCCCCGCGCCGCCGCCGCGGGGCCGCCTGGATCGTCGTCGAGGTGTCCCCACGGGTGCCGAGGTCGCCGTTGCTGCCCTCCAACATCATTCCTCCCTCCCTTGCCCGGTGAAGGACTGGTGGAGGAGCGTGCCGGCCACATCTGCCCAAGACACGATTCCCGGCGCCAAACCCCGGGCTGCGAGTTACCTCTCACCCAGATCGTAGCCCTCGGTGCCGGCGGCTGTCAAGCGTCTCGCCGCCCCGCGCCGCTCCCGCCGCACCCCGCACGGCGCGCCGAACAAGCCGCCGGCTCGGACGCTCGCTTCCCGGCGTGGGCGCCGCTCAGCCCGTCGCGGCGCTGAGCCCCGTGATCCGCTCCCGGCGCGGCCCCCCGCCATCGCCGGGCCGTGCCGGGATGCGCGCGAAGTACAGCCGGTAGCGGCCCACCACGATCTCGTCCCCGTCCGCCAGCATCCGCCACTCCACCCGCTCGCCGTTGACGAACACCCCGTTGAGGCTGCGGTCGTCCAGCGCCCGAACACCGTCCGGCTGGCGCACGAACAGGGCATGACGGCGCGACACCGTCGGATCGTCGAAACGGACGTCCGCCGCCAGGCTGCGTCCGACCCGCGTCCACTCGCGCGTAAGCGGCACCACGATCGGCTCGCCGTCCTCCTCGTAGAGCAGGTACTCGCCCGGCTGCCCGATGCCCTCCCGTGCCGCTCCGAGCCACGACGTCTCGTCCGCCGACGCCACCTCCGGGGTCGTCTCGGTGCTCTCCCGGCCGAGCTGGCCCACGCTGAACAGCGAGGCCCGCGCGAAGCTCCGCCCACCGCACCCCGGGCAGTCGCTCAGCGCATCCGAAGCGGCCAACGTCAGCACGTAGCCGCAACGTTCGCAGCGAAAAGATCCCGCCCCTGCCAGCGTGCCCGCGGTCAATGCATGGTCATCCATCTCGGAGCTCCTCTATCTCGTCTGTCCGAGGCGCGGCGCGGGGGACCCAACCCGAAGCCGAACCCCCGCCGACGATGATAACTCAGACCACCGCCAGGCATATAAAAGGCTTGTAATTTTCCTCTAGATCAGATCCGATTTGAGCCTTTTGGCACAAGGCTGCCGGCTCCCCGCGGCAGGACCGGACGTAGAAGGGGGATCGTCATCGTTCTACCCTCCGGCCAACCACGGCAAACCGGCCGCCGCCGAAAACGCGGCGCATTCTCGGCCGTCGCGGAGGTCTCAGCCCCAAGAGGAGCGCCGCTTCTGTCATGTCGAAGGCCCTCGACCCCCGGGAGGAGAGCCGGGCGCCGCGACGAACAGATCCCCGTGGGCGTCCTCCAGCAATCGATCCTCAGCGCCGGATCCGACGGCGACGCGCAGCGCCTCGAGCGCACCCTCCTGCGCCGCGGCGTCGGTGCCCTCGCCGAGCACCGCGATCGCTGCAGCGACTGCGGCCGCACCCCGCTCGTCGGCGAGCGCGTCCACCTCTACGCCCGGCTCGGCGGCGATCTCGTCTGCGAGCTCTGCCGTCCCCTGCGTCGCGAACCGCCCGCCGCCAGCGAGATCGTGCGCCACAGCGAGCGCGGCCATACCGTGCGCCTCACCGCCCGCGCCGCCTAGGGCCGACGCCTCCCGGGCCGACGCCTCCCAGTGCCGACGCCTCCCGGGCCGACGCCTCCCGTCCCCGGCGCGGGCGGGCCGCTGCTCCGTCCGCGGCGGGCCGCTGCTCCGTCATTTAGACTGCCCCCGCTGTGGACCCCGTCACCGTCTCCATAGTCATCGACGCCCCCCGCGAGCGCGTCTTCGAGTATCTCCAGGATCTCGCCAACCACTCCGAGTTCACCGACCACTACCTGCGCGAATGGCATCTCACACGCGCCGACTCCATCGGTCGCGGCGCCGGAGCCCGCTTTCGCGTCGCCGCCCCCGGCAACCGCTTCAGCTGGGGCGATGTCACTTTCGCCGAGGTCGACGCGCCCCACCGCATCGTCGAGGTCGGCCGCGGCGGAAAGGACAACCGCGTCCGCACCCTCGGCATCTACGAGCTCGCCCAGGGCGCCGGCAGCACCACCCGGGTCCGCTTCACGCTGGAGACCGAGCCCCGCACGCTGTCCGACCGCCTCATGGAGTCCCTCGGCGCCCGCCGCTGGATTCGCCGCCAGAACAACCGGGCGCTGCGCCGGCTGCGCTCCATTATCGAGACCGGCGAAGGCCGCGGTCAACGCGTCACGGTCGCCGGCGGGTAGACTGCCGCCTCGCATGTCCAGCTCGCACGCCTCCTCACCCGCCCCGCCCGCGCCGCGGCGCCGCTCGCGCCGCGCTCGCAACGCCTCCGTCGTCGTCCTCCTCCTGCTCGCCGCGCTGCTGCTCGCCGCCTGCGGCGAATCCGAAACCCGCGTCACCACCGGCACCTACAACGGCGCCTCCGGCAAAAACGCGCCCTACCTCAACGTCGGGCCGCTCATCTACCAGGTCCAGATCTCGCGCGAGCTCAACCCCTGGAACGGCGAAGACAACTACTACCTGCAGGGTCTCACTCCCGCCCAGCGCAAGCTGCAGGCCGGCGAAGAGTGGTTCGGGGTCTTCATGCAGGTCTACAACAAGACCACCGCCCCCCACCCGATCGCCACCGACCTCACGATCAGCGACACCGAAGGCATCACCTACAAGCCCGTCGTGCCCGGGCCCGCCAACGACTTCGCCTACCGCGACCAGACCGTGCCTGGCAACGGCCAGGTGCCCCGCCCCAACACGCCCGCCGCCAGCGGCCCCTCCCAGGGCGCCGTCCTGCTCTACAAGATCAAAGTCATCTCGCTCGAAAACCGGCCGCTCACGCTGAAGATCGTCGACCCCGCCGACCCTGCCCAGACGGCGTCCGCCGAACTCGACGTCTAGACGAGCTCGGCGGTCCTCGCGTCGCCCAGCGGCCGTCTAGCCCAGGCCCGCCTCGAGCACCTGCCTGGCCACCGGCGCCGCCGTCGCGCCGCCGAAGCCGTCGCGGACCATCAGCACCGCCACCGCGATCTTCGGGTCGGTCGCCGGCGCGAACGAAGCAAACCAGGCATCGGTGCTCTGCGGGTTGCTTTCCGAGTCACAGCCGTTCGCTTCGGCTTCCTGGGACCTGGATTGGCCCGCGGCCGCTTCCGCCTGGCTGTTCGTGCATGCGCCGTTCGGGCCGCCGAGTTCGGCCGTCCCCGTCTTGCCCGCCACCACCACCCCCGGAATCGCCGCCGACGTGCCCGTGCCGTTGCGGACCACTTCGATCATCATCGCCCGCACCTCGCCCGCCGTCGTCGAGCTCATCACCGCCACCCCGCCTCGCGAGCCCGCCCTCGCACCGTCGAGACTGAACGTCGGCGTCGGCCGCCGGCCCCCGTCGGCGATCGTGCTCGCCACCACGCCCATCTCCAGCGGCGTCGCCAGCACCTCGTCCTGGCCGATCGCGCTCGAGCCCACCGCCAGTTCCCCCTGGATGTCCGCCGCCGCGGGAATCGTGCTCTCCGGCGCCCCCGCGATGCCGCTCGCGTGGTTGAAGCCGAAACGTTCCGCCGTCGCCACCAGGCGCGCCGCTCCGAGCTCGACGCCGAGCGGCGCAAACACCGAATTGCACGACACCGCGAACGCCAGCGTCAGCGTGCCCCCGCACGACTCGCTTTCGGAGTTGTGCAGCTGCACCCCGTCCAGCGTCGCCGACGTCGCGTAGGGGAACGTCGTCCCCGGCTTGGCCACGCCCGCCTCCAGCACCCCCGTCACCGTCACCATCTTGAACGTCGACCCCGGCGGCTGCAGGCCTTCCAGGCCGATCCCCGCCACCCCCAGTATCTGGCCGCTAGCCGGTTCCAACGCCACCACGCCGCCGTACTGGCCGCCCAGCGCTTCCACCGCCGCCTTCTGCACCGTCGGCGAGATCGTCGTCCGCACCGCGCCGCCCGGGCGCGCCGTCGCGCTGGCCAGCACCCGTTCCCCGGCCAGCAGCTCGCCGCCCGGCGTGCCGCGCAGGCGTTCGTCGAAGTAGAGCTCCAGGCCGCTCACCCCGACGATCGCGCTCGCCGGCAGCCCCTGCGCCTCCAGCGCCGCCCTGCGCGACGCCGGAATCGGGCCCACGCTGCCCACCACCGCGCTCGCCGCCGCCCCCAGCGGCGAGCTGCGCTGGCCCGCCGCGCTCGCCGATCCCGCCGCCAGGATCGAGCCGTCGCGCGCCAGCAGCGCCGCCCGCGGCGGCAGTTCCGTCCGGCGGTGCAGCCGCTCGCCGGGACGCAGCCCCGGGAACGTCAGCGACGAGGACCACGCCACCCGTGGGCCGTTCGCGCCCGTCGGGGAGACGATCGGCAGCCGCAGACTGCCGCGCAGCGTCCCGAACAACCGCGTCCGCACCGTCACCGGCACGACCTCCACGCCGCCCGCCGCCGCCCTGGGCCTGCCCGCCACCCGCAGTCTCCAGGCAGTCGCCAGGAGCGACGCTTCGCGGTAAGCCGCCGCAAAATCCGTCGCCGAGATAGCCCGCCGCGAGCGCGGCGCGATCTCGCCGTACATCGCGCCATATTCGCCACGGGCCCATGCCGCAGCGAAGCGCGCCGCCAGCGCCGGCGCCGCCGACCCGCCCGAGTGCATCGCGGCAGTCACCGCGCCGGCCACGAAGGCGCAGCCCGCGAGCGCCGCCGTCGCGCGCACCCGCCCGGCACGGCGCCGGCGCCCGTAAGAGCCCCCCGCCGAGCGTCCCCGGCGGCCGCCCCCCGGCGGCCGACCGGAAGGGCGAGCGGCAGGGCGGGAGCGAGGGTGCAAGGGAGGGCGGGCATCCTCTCCCGACGTCGCGCTCATCGATCCCCCGCGCCTTCTCCGCCGCCGATCCTCACAGCGCGGAACGGTAGAACATGTCTGTGACCGGGCTCGACTGGCTGATCGTGGCGTTCGCCGTGCTGCTCGCCCTGTTCGGCTTCCGCCAGGGCTTCATCGTCGGCGTCCTCTCCTTCGGGGGCTTCGCGCTCGGCGCCTTCGTCGGCACCCGGCTCGGGCCGCTGCTGCTGCCCCAGGGCTCCTCCTCACCCTACGCCCCCGCCTTCGGGCTCGTCGGCGCCCTGCTCGCCGGCGCCATCCTCGCCAGCGGCCTGGAGGGCGTCGGCTGGCGCGTGCGACGCGGCGCCAGGCTGCTCCCCGGCGCCGGCCTCCTCGACGGAACCCTCGGCGCCCTGCTCAGCGCCGCCATCGCGCTCGGCATCGTCTGGATCGTCGCCGCCGTCGCCATCCAACTCCCCGGCCAGCCCCAGCTGCGCGCCGACATCCAGAGCTCCCGCATCCTGCGCGCCCTCGACCAGCTGCTGCCGCCCTCCGGTGCGCTGCTCGACGCTCTCGCCCGGCTCGACCCGCTGCCCTCCATCCCCGGGCGCCTCCCGCCGCTCGCCGCCCCGCCTCCCCGCATCGCCGGCGACCCCGGCGTGCGCGCCGCCGGGCGCAGCGTCGTGCGGGTCATCGGAACAGCCTGCGGCCTCGCCATCGAGGGCTCCGGCTGGGTCGCCGCGCCCGGCGAGGTTCTCACCAACGCCCACGTCGTCGCCGGCGAGGACGACACGACCGTGGAGATCGACGGCAACCCGCCCTCGCTGCCAGCCACACCGATCGCCTTCGACCCCACCCACGACCTCGCCGTGCTGCGCGTCCCCGGACTCGGCCTGCCAGCCCTGCGCCTGGCTGCCCATCCCGCCGCCGGACAGGCCGGGGCGATCCTCGGCTACCCCGAAAACGGACCCCTCGACGTCCAGGCCGGACGCATCGGCGCCACCACCCCCGTCGTCACCCAGAACGCCTACGGGCAGGGGCCCGTCACGCGCCTGCTCACTCCGCTGCGCGGCCTTGTCCGCCCCGGCAACTCCGGCGGCCCGCTCGTCGACAACGCAGGCGAAGTCCTCACCACCATCTTCGCCGGCACCACCGGCAACGGGCCGCCCGGCGGCTACGGCGTCGCCAACGCCACCGTCGGCGAAGTCCTGAGCGGCGCCACCCAGCCCGTCGGCACCGGTGCCTGCGACCCCGAGTGAGGGCCGCTAGTCTCTGGGCTCCATGGCCAAGACCCTCGTCATCGCCGAGAAGCCCTCCGTCGGGCGCGACCTCGCCCGCGTCCTGCCCGGAGCCTTCAAGAAGGAAGAGGGCTGGCTCGAAGCCGACGAGTACGTCATCACCTGGGCCGTCGGGCACCTCGTCCAGCTCGCCGAGCCAGACGAATACGACGCCAAGTACAAGCGCTGGAAGATGGAGGACCTGCCCATCGTCCCCGAGCACTTCAAGCTCATCGTGCGCGACGAGCGCTCCCGCAAGCAGATGTCGATCGTCGCCAAGCAGCTCGGGCGCAAGGACGTCGAGGACGTCATCAACGCCTGTGACGCCGGGCGCGAGGGCGAGCTCATCTTCGCCTACATCTACGAGAAGGCCGCCGCCGAGAAGCCCGTCAAGCGGCTCTGGCTGAACTCCATGACAAACGCCGCCATGAAGGCCGCCTTCGCCTCCCTGCGGCCCGCCGCCGAGCTCGCCCTGCTCGAGCAGGCCGCCCGCTCGCGCTCCGAGGCCGACTGGATCGTCGGCATGAACGCCACCCGCGCCGCCACCATCCGCCTGCGCAGCTCCTTCGACGGCGCCGTCTCCCTCGGGCGCGTCCAGACCCCCACCCTCGCCATCGTCGCCCGCCGCGAGGAGGAGATCCGCGCCTTCCAGCCCGAGCCCTACTGGCTCGTCGACGCCACCTTCGCCGCCGACCCCCTGGAGGGCGAGAGCACCGAGCGCGTCTACGGCGGACGCTTCCACGCCGGCGCCAAGCCCCGCATCGCCACCGCCGAGGAAGCCCAGGCCATCGTCGAGGCCTGCCAGGGCAAGCAGGGCACGATCACGAAGTTGGAGAAGAAAGAGCAGCGCGAGCGCGCCCCGCTGCTGTATGACCTCACCTCCCTGCAGCGCGACGCCAACACCCGCTTCGGCTTCTCCGCCCGGCGCACCCTCGGCGCCGCCCAGCGCCTCTACGAGGAGCACAAGGCGCTCACCTACCCCCGCACCAGCTCGCGCTATCTGACTTCCGACATGGTCGCCGAGATCAAGCCCATCGCCGCCCTCCTCGGCGGCCACAGCGAGTACGCCAAGGGCGCCGCCTATGTCACCGGCCTCGACGTCCTCCCGCTCGCCCGCGTCGTCAACGACGAGAAGGTCGCCGACCACCACGCCATCATCCCCACCCGCGACGAGCACAAAGTCGAGCGCATGAGCGACGACGACAAACGCATCTACGACCTCGTCACCCGCCGCTTCCTCGCCGTATTCCACCCCGAGGCCGTCTTCGAGAACACCCGCGTCGAGACCACCGTCCGCGCCGGCGAGAGCGAGCGCTCCGGCAGGTACGTGTTTCGCACCCGCGGCAAGCTGTTGATCGTGCCCGGCTGGCGCGGCGTCTACGGCGAGACCCCGGCCGACGCAGGCGGGGAGCGCGGAGATGAGGACGAGGGCGCCGACCAGCAGCTCCCCCGCCTCGCCCAGGACGAACAGGTCGATGTCCGCGACATCAAGAGCCTCTCCAAGGAGACCAAGCCGCCCCGGCGCTACTCCGACGCCTCCCTGCTCGGCGCCATGGAGACCGCCGGCAAGCTCGTCGACGACGACGAGCTCCGTGAGGCCATGAAGGACTCCGGCATCGGCACCCCCGCCACCCGCGCCGCCATCATCGAGCGCCTCATCCAGGTCGGCTACATCGAGCGCGACGGTCGCTCCCTCGTCGCCACCGAGAAGGGGCTCAACGTCGTGCGCCTGCTCGGCACCCACCCGCTGACATCCCCGGAATTGACCGGGAGCTGGGAGCGGCGCCTGGATCGCATCGAGCATGGCCAGGACGCCCGCGAGGCCTTCATGGGCGACATCGCCGGCTTCGCCCGCGAGACCGTCAAGATGCTCGACGAGACCCTCAAGGACGTCCGCATCCCCAAAGCCACCCTCGGGCCCTGCCCCGTCTGCGGGCACGAAATCATCGAAAACCGCAAGGGCTACTCCTGCTGGTCGCGCAACGACCCCGGCTGCGGCTTCGTCATCTGGAAGGCCAAAGCCGGCAAGCAGCTGCCCGCCGCCGTCGCCCGCGAGCTCATCAAGACCGGCTACACCGCCCGCCCCGTCACCGGCTTCCGCGGGCGCTCCGGGCGCAGCTTCCGCGCCCACCTCGCCCTGCAGCAGACGCCCGACGGCAAATGGCGCGTCGAGTTCAACGAGAGCTGGGCCAAGGAGGGCGCCAAGCCGCCCGACCAGGAGACCGTCGCCACAGCCGCCCACGCCGACGCCGTCGAGGCTCCCGCGGAGCGCGAGCCGGCCCGCGTCGCCGCCCAGTCGGCCGCCTGAGGCCTGGCCGCGCGCGGGCCTGGGCTCGGGGGGCGGCGGTGTTCTTTTTGGCGGAGTGTGCGCGCGTGCGCGTGCGCGCGAGCCCGGCTCGTGGGGGGATGTCGGGGTTCTTTTTTGGGAGGTGTGCGGGCGTGCGCGTGCGCGCGAGCCCGGCTCGTGGGGGGATGTCGGGGTTCTCTTTTTGGGAGGTGTGCGCGCGTGCGCGTGCGCGCGAGCGAAACGTCGGGGGCATGCGCCAGGATTGATGTCGATGCCGCTCACGCTGATCACCGGGCCCGCGAACTCGGGCAAGGCCAGGGCCGTCCTGCAAGCGCTGCGTGCCCACCACGGACATGGCGAGAGCCCGATCCTGGTGGTCCCGACCCAGGCCGATGTCGCGCGCTACGCCCGGGAGCTCGCCGAAAACGAGCTCGTCGCGCCGGGCGCCCGCACGACCCGCTTCGCGGGTCTGCTCGCCGAGGTCTGCGGGCGCGCCGGCGCCGATTGCACGCCAGCGCTCGGCGGCGTCGCCCGCGAGCGGCTCCTGAGCGCCCTCCTGGCTCGCACCGGGGCCGCCCGGCCGACCCGCGGAGCGGCACGCGCCCTGGCGGCGCTCATCGCCGAGCTCGAGGTCGAGCGCGTCGATTCCCGCCGTCTGCGCGAGGCGCTGGACGCGTGGGCTCGGGTCGCGCCCGACCACGCCGCCCGGGCTCGGGCGCTGGGACTCCTCTACGACGAGTACCTGCAGGAGTTGACACGGCTCGGACGGGCGGACCCCGAGCAGCGCGCCGCCCAGGCCCTGGACGCCCTGCGTGCGGCCCCCGCGCGATGGGGTCGGACGCCCGTGCTGCTGTACGGCTTCGACGACCTCACCCGGCTGCAGCTCGACGCCGTCGAGGCCCTCGGCGTCGGGGTCGGCGCGCCGGTGACGGTGTCGTTGACCTTCGAGCGGGGCAGGACGGCGTTCGCGGGCCGGGCCACGACGTTTCAGACGCTGCTGCCGCTGGCGAGCGAGCATCGCGAGCTGCCGGCGCGCGACACGCACTACGCCGCTCATGCGCGTCGCGCCCTGCACCACCTCGAGCGCCGGTTGTTCGAGGCCGAGCAGGCGCCGCCGGTGCCGGCGCGGGGTGCCGTGCGGCTGCTGGAGGGCGGCGGCGAACGGGCCGAGCTGGAATTGGTGGCCGACGAGATCGCGGCGCTGCTGCGAGACGGCCTCCCGCCGGGTGAGATCGCCGTCGCGCACCGTGCCCCGGCGACCATCGCCGACCTGCTCGGCGAGGTCTTCCGCGCCCGCGGAATTCCCTACGCGCTCGAGCGCCGGATCCGCTTCGCCGACACGGCCACCGGCCGCGCCCTGCTGGGCCTGCTCGCGGTCGCCGTCGAGGAGGACGCTCCGCTCGGAGATCTCCTCGCCTGGTTGCGATCCGCCGAGGACCCCGAGTGGGGCGACCGCGCGGACGAGCTCGAGCTGCGGGCCCGCCGCGCGGGCCTCACCGACGCGGCCCAGGGGCTGGCGCTGTGGGAGTCGGCCGGGTGGCCGACGCAACCGCTGGACGCCATGCGCCGGCTGCGGGCGCCGCTCGGGCGCGAACGCCACGGCCACCCCGAGGACGGGTTGATCGGCCGCGTGCTCGCCGAGCTCGAGCGGATCGCGCTCGCCGCGACCTCGGCAGGCGGCGAGCCCTGGGCGAAGCTGGTCGAGGAACGCGCCCGGCGCGCCGCCCATGCGGCGCTCGTCGAGTGCGACGAGCTCGAATCGCCGCTGCCCGATCGGCCGCTGGCGCTGTGGCCGGCGGCGACGATCGACGCGGATGCGGTGATCGCCCTGCTGCGCGGCCTCGAGCTCGTCGTCGAGGAGCAGCCGCCCGGCGATCCGGCGCGGGCCGTCGCGGTGCTGGATCCGCTGGCGCTGCGGGCGCGACGGGTCCGCGCGCTTTTCCTCTGTGGGCTGCAGGAGAACGTGTTCCCGGCGCCGGCGCGGGCGGAGCCGTTCCTCGGTGAGGACGAACGGCGGAGCCTGGCGCAGGCATCGGGACTGCTCGCCCTTGCGCATGGCCCCTCCTCACGCGACGCGGTCGCGGCCGAGCGATATCTGCTCTACGCCGCGGTCTCGCGTCCCGAGGAGCTGCTCGTGCTCAGCTGGCACGACGCCGACGACGACGGGCGCGCCACGCCCCGGTCGCTGTTCGTCGAGGACATCCGCGAGCTCTTCGGCGGCGACCTCCTCGGCGAACGACGACGCCGCGCGCTCGGTGAGATCGGAACGATCGACGGTCCCGCGGAGTGCGTGGCGCAGATCGCCCCGCTTCGCGACCGGCGGGTGCTGGCGGAGCTGCGCGGGCGGCCCCACTGGTCGGCCTCGGCTCTGGAAGCCTGGCTCGACTGCCCCGTCCGGTGGTTCGTCGAGCGGCTGCTCGGCGCCGGCGACCTCGACCCCGAGCCCGAGCAGCTCGCGCGCGGGGGTCTGGCCCACGCGGTGCTGCGCGACGTCCTGGACGGGTTGCGTCGGGAGACCGGCTCGGCGCGGCTGCGCCCGTCCGAGCTGCCCCGCGCGCGCCGACTCCTGCGCGCCGCCCTGACCGAGCACGAGTCGCGCTTCGCGCTCTCGGTGGCGCCCGAGCGGGTGCCACCCGCCCGGAGGCGCCTGCAGGCCGATCTCGAGCGCTACCTCGATCATGCCGCCGCCCAGCAGAGCCCGTTGGAGCCGGCGCATCTCGAGCTGTCGTTCGGGTTTCCCGGCGAGCCCGAGAGTCTCCCCGCGCTCGATCTCGGCGACGGCGTCAGCGTCCGCGGCCGCATCGACCGTGTCGACGTCGCGCCCGGCGGGCGGGAGGCGGTCGTCTACGACTACAAGGGCGCCCGTGCGCCCGACGCCGGCCGGTGGGGCCGGGAGCGGGCGCTGCAGGTCGCGCTGTACATGCGCGCCGTGCAGGAGAGTCCCCTCGGGCTGCGCCCCGTCGGCGGCTTCTACCAGCCCCTGACCGGTCGCGACCTGCGCGCCCGCGGCGTGCTCGAGGGCGACAGCGGCATCGAGCTCGACTGCGTGCGCGGCGACATCCGCGAGCCCGGCGAGGCCCAGGCGCTGGTCGCCGAGGCGGTGGCGCTGGCGCGCGAGGCCGCCACCGAGGTGCGCGCCGGGAAGCTGCGCGCCCGTCCCGACAGCTGCGGCTTCGGGGGCGCCGGCTGCGCGTACCCGACGATCTGCCGATGCCGGTCCTGACCTCAGAGCAGGAGGCGGCGGTGGTCCGCCGCAGCGGCTCGCTGCTGCTGGCCGCCGGCGCGGGCAGCGGCAAGACCTCGGTGCTGGTCGAGCGCTTCGTGCGGGCCGTCCGCGAGGACGGCACAGCTCCCGGGCGGATCCTCGCGATCACCTTCACCGAGCGCGCCGCCGGCGAGCTGCGCGCGCGGGTGCGCGCCCGCCTGCTCGAGCTCGGCGAGCGCGACGCCGCGCGTGACATGGAGGGCGCTCCGATCGGCACCTTCCACGGCTTCTGCGCGCGTCTGTTGCGCCTGCACGCCGCCCAGGCCGGACTGGAGGCCGATTTCGCGATCCTCGACGAGGTCGCCGCCGCCGGCCTGCGGGCGCTGGCGTTTCGCCGTGCCCTCGCCGAGCTGCTCGGCCAGCGGCGGACGGCGACCGATCCCGCCGGCGAGGAGGGGGAGGTCGTCGACCTGCTCGCCGCCTACGGCACCGACCGGGTGAGGGCGATCGTCCTCGGCGCCCACGCCGAGCTGCGCAGCCGCGGCGAGCTCGTGCCCCGACTCCCCCCGCCGCGCCCCCGCGCCGCGGTCGACGTCGGTGAGACCGCGGCCTTCGACGACGCCCGTGCCGCCCGCGCCTGCGCGCTGATCGATCGCGCCCTCGGCGCGTTCGCGGTCCACTATGGCGATCTCAAGCGCGAACGCGGGGCACTGGACTTCGACGACCTCGAGCTGCTCGCGGCGCGGCTGCTCGCCGAGCGACCCGGCGTTCGCGCCGCGTGGTCCGAGCGCCTGGAGCTGATGATGGTCGACGAGTTCCAGGACACCAATCCGCGTCAGCTGCAGCTGCTGGAGCTGCTGCAGCGCGAGAACCTGTTCACCGTCGGCGACGAGCTGCAGTCGATCTACGGCTTCCGCCACGCCGACGTCGCGATCTTCCGCGCCCGACGCCGCTCGCTGAACGGGCGCGGCGCGGCGCTGGTCCTCGCGAGCAGCTTCCGCGCGCGGCCCGCGCTCCTGGATGCCGTCAACGCGGTCTTCGGCGAGCGCTTCGGGGAGGCCCACGTGCCGCTGCGGCCAGCCCGTCAGACGGGGCCGCGGGGGTCGGCGGTCGAGCTGCTGCTCACCGACAGGCGCGGCTGGGCGGAGTCGCGATGGGCGGCCGAGATCGCCGACGGGCTGCCGCCGGCGCCGATCTGGAGACAGGCCGAGGCCCGCCTGCTGGCGCAGCGCGTCGCTGAGCTGTTGAGCACCGAGTCCGTCGCGCCGGGGCAGATCGCGGTCCTGCTGCGCGCGACCGGCGATCTGCCGGTGTTCGAGCGCGCCCTGCGGGACCGCGGGGTGCGCACCCTGGCGGCGGTCGGCGGCTTCTGGGGCCAGCAGCAGGTCGCCGACCTCCTGGCCTGGCTGGGCGCCCTGGCGAACCCCCTGGACGAGCTCGCGCTGTACTCCGCGCTGGCCTCGCCCCTGGTCGGCATCTCCAGCGACGGCCTCGCGCTGCTCGCCATGGACGCCCGCGACCGCGGGGTCCGCCCGTGGACGGCGCTGCGGGAGACCGGGGGAGAGCTCTACGCGCGCCTCTCCCAGGCCGACGGCGAGCGCCTGGCGGGCTTTGCGCGAGCGTTCGTCGCCGAGCGCCGGGCGGCGCCGACGTGCTCGATCGCGCAGCTCCTGCTGCGGGCCGTCAAGGCAAACGGCTACGAGCGCCACGTCCGCGCCCTGCCCTGGGGGGAGCGGCGTCTGGCCAACATCCACAAGCTCCTGCGCCTGGCGCGGAGCTTCGAAGCCGCCGAGGGGCGCGACCTGCGCGGCTTCCTCGACCACGCCGCCCAGCGCGACGCCTTCGCCGCCGGCGGCGAGCCGCTCGCCCCCACCGACGGCGTCGAGCCGGACGCCGTGCGCCTGATGAGCGTCCACGCCGCCAAGGGCCTGGAGTTCGACGTCGTCTGCGTCGCCGACCTCGGCCGCGGCCCCGGCGCGAGCCAGCCCGACCTGCTCCTCGACGGCGAGCGCATCGGACTGCGACTGGCGAGCCTCGACGGCTCCCAGGCGCGAGAGTGCCTGCAATACGCCGAGCTCAGCGCCGAGCGTCGTGGCGCCGAGGCCGCCGAGGAGGACCGGATCCTCTACGTCGCGATGACCCGCGCCCGCGAGCGGCTGCTGTTGAGCGGCGCCGTCGATTTCGCCCGCTGGCCGGCGGACCGGCCCGGGTGCCCGCCGATCGCGTGGCTCGCTCCGGCGCTGGCGCCGGGGCTGGCCGAGCGGGTGGGCGAGCTCGGGGACTCCGCCGCCGGCCCCTCGGATGGGCCGCCCGTCCGCTGCCTGCTGCACAGCGCCGCGACGGGCCTCTGCCGTCCCAGGCAAGCCTGAGCGCCCGGCGCCGGCCTCTGGCTATGCTCGTGGCATGAGGCCGCTACCTGGGGAGGTCGGTCAGGCGCGACTCCTGCCGGCCACGGCGAAGACCGGCGGCAGGCACGGACAGGCCGCACGCACGGGTCCCCCGGACGCCGAGCTCTTCCAGCGCATGCGCCGGGACGGGGAGGCGCGTGCACGGGAGCAGCTGATCGAGCGCTACCTGCCGCTCGCGCGTCGGCTCGCCGGGCGCTACCAGCGCGCCGAGGAGCCCCTGGAGGACCTCACACAGGTCGCCGCCGTCGGCCTCATCAAGGCGATCGACCGCTTCGACGAGGGTCGCAGCGTCGTCTTCTCCAGCTACGCCGTGCCCACCATCCTCGGCGAGCTCAAGCGCCACTTCCGCGACCACACCTGGTCGGTGCGCGTCCCCCGCGACCTGCAGGAGCTCGCGCTGCGGGTCGACCGGGCCGTGACGCGGCTCTCCGTCGGTCGGCGCACGCCGTCGGTCGGCGAGATCGCGCAGGCCGTGCAGGCCAGCGAGGAGCAGGTGCTCGAGGCGCTCGAGGCCGCCGGCGCCTACCGCGCCGGCTCGCTCGACGCGCCCCGCGGCGCCCAGGGCGAGGAGGGCGAAAGCATCGCCGACTCCCTCGGCGCGGAGGACGGCGGCTTTCAGCTCGCCGAGCAGCGCGCCCTGCTGGAGCCCATGCTGCTGCGGATCTCCGCCCGCGAACGCCTCGTGCTGCAGCTGCGCTTCGGCGAGGACATGACCCAGGCCGAGATCGGCGAGCGCATCGGCGTCTCCCAGATGCAGGTCTCGCGGCTGATCCGAAACGCCCTCGCCAGTCTGCGCGGCGGCGGCGGGGAGATATCTGGCGGCGCTTGACAAGTCGCGCCCAGTGGTAACACTGTGGGTATGCCGCGATCGATGTGGAAAGGGACGTTGAACTTCGGCCTCGTCAGCGTCCCCGTCAAGCTCTACAGCGCCGTCGTCCACAAAGACGTCCGCTTCCACCAGCTCCACGGCCGCGACCACGCCCGCGTCGAACAGCGCCGTTTCTGCTCCGCCGAGGGCGAGGAGGTGCAGTACAGCGAAATCGTCAAAGGCTACGAGCTCGCACCCGGGCGTTACGTGGTCGTCGAGGCCGAGGAGATCGCCGCCCTGGAGCCGACCTTCACCCGGACCATCGACATCGAGGACTTCGTCCAGATGGACGACATCGACCTCATCTACCTCGACCGCCCCTACTTCCTGGTCCCCAACCGCGGCGGCGCCCGCTCCTACCGGCTGCTGCTGGAGGCGATGCGCGACACCGGCAAGGTCGCGATCGGACGCATCGTGCTGCGCTCGCGCGAGCAGCTCGTCGCGATCCGCCCGCGCGAGGACGCCCTGCTCATGTTCACCATGAACTTCGGCGACGAGATCCAACGGCCCGCGAGCTTCGAGGAGCTCGCCGAGCTCGACCTCGAGGTGGAGGTCGCCGAGCGCGAGCTCGACGTCGCCCGCAAGCTCGTCGACTCCATCGCCCGCGACTTCGACATCGACAACTACCGCGACACCTACCGCGAGGCGCTGCTCGACCTCATCGACCGCAAGGCCAGTGGCGAGCAGGTCGTGATCGAGCCGCCCGTCCACCATGAGGCGCTGCAGTCACCGGACCTCATGAGCGCCCTCGAGGCCAGTCTCGCCGAAGTCCGCGCCCGGCAGGCCCAGGACGGCAAGCCCGGAGCAGGGGCCCAGAAGGCCGGCCGGCCGGCGCCGGCGGGCGCGAAATCCTCGGCGGGGAAGAAACGGGCGCCGGCGGGCAAGCCCTCCGGCGGCAGGCGCAAGGTGGCCTAGAAGCGCAGCTCGAGCACGAGCTCCTCGTGCTCGCCGTCCACCGCCGGCTCGATGCGCAGCTCGTCGGCTACGCGCTGGAGCACGTTGCCCACGCCCGGCACGACCGAGTCGCGCACCAGGCGGGCGCCGGCTTCGCGCGGGAGCTCCGCCACCCGCAGCTCCAGGCAGCGCTCGTGGGTGCTCAGGGCGAAGGCCACCGACCCATCCCCCGCCTGCTCGGGCGCATGGGCGCTGAGCGCGTCGCAGAGCAGCAGGGCGTCGTCGAGGCGGTCCATCGGGCAGTTCGCGCGGGCGAGCACCATCGAGACCACGCGGCACAGAACCGGCGCCACCAGCGGGCCGCGCGCCAGGCGCAGCGACGCGGTCGTCTCGGGTCGCGGCTCGTCCTGCTCCCAGTGGTCGTCGCTCACGTCCGCGACCCGTCAGAGGGACGTCGGGGGATCGGAGAGGCGTGTCGGCCGATCGGGCAGCTCGGCCCACGTCGGCTCGTCGAGGGCGTCTCCGGGTCGATGATGGCCGTTGGACAGGAGGAACGTCATCCGCACCTCGGTGCGATCCTCGGCGTCCCGGCCCAGCTGGACGCTCTCGGCGAGCGACGCGATCAGCGGCAGGCCCAGCCCCAGCCCGGGACTGTCCGGGCGCGGACCCACGCCGTGGCCTTCGTCGCGCACGATCACCGTCAGCTCGTCGCCGAGCAGGCTCGCGATCACCTCCATCGGACCCTCGCGGCCGTCGGGGTAGGCGTGGACCACGACGTTGGTGCACGCCTCGGTCACCGCCAGACGGATGTCCGAGAGCGTCTGGGCGTCGAGCGCGTAGGTCTCGCCGATGGCTCCGAAGGCGTGGCGCACGATCGCGATGTTCTCGGCCCGCGCCGGCAGCGCGAGCTGCATGTCAGTGCTCATTGGCGCGCTCTCCCCAGGTTCTGTCGGCGCTGTCTCGTCTCATTCGGGATGGTGCCCTGCGAGAGCCGTTTTCACACATCGAGAGCCTTGGCTGCCTTCTCGCGCATACTTGATCTCGTCCGCCGGATATGCTTGGCCGGCACACCGCAGCATACGCGGGCAGCGGGTGGGATGCGAGCGCCACGAGCGCGATTTCCCTGCCCCGTCCGCTGCTACGCTTTCTCGCACCGCCTCAGGTGCCCTCCGACACCGCCTGCATGGGAGAATCGGCCCGTGCGGGAGGCACCGCCCTCCCGGGAGCACTGTCATGACTGACCACACCAAGCAGCCGCCCAGGGCCGTCGGGCTCTACGACCCCCGTTTCGAGCACGACGCGTGCGGCGTCGGCATGGTGGCGCGCCTGGACAACCGTCCCACGCACGACGTCGTCGCGCAGGCCATCGGCGCCCTGGAGAACCTCGAGCACCGCGGCGCCTCCGGCGCCGATCCCACGACGGGCGACGGCGCCGGCATCCTCATGCAGATGCCCGACGAGCTGCTGCGTGCGACGGTCGGCTTCGAGCTGCCCCCGCCGGGTCGCTACGGCGTGCTGATGTGTTTCCTGCCGCTGCACGACGGGCCTCGCGCCGAGCTCCAGGCGCAGCTGGAGCGCCTCGTGGGGGAGGAGGGCCAGGAGATGCTCGGCTGGCGCGCGGTGCCCTGCGACGTCGAGCACGTCGGCCAAACCGCCGGTCTGTGCCGCCCGGCGGTGCACCAGCTCTTCGTCGGGGCCGCCGAGGGTCTCGACCAGGACGCCTTCGAGCGAAAGCTCTACGTCATCCGCCGCCGCTGCGAGCTCGATCCCGCCGCGGACGGCCTCTACGTCACCTCGAGCTCCTCGCGCACGATCAACTACAAGGGGATGCTCGTCAGCTACCAGCTAGCCGGCTTCTACCCCGATCTGCGCGACGAGCGCTGCAAGAGCGCGCTCGCCCTCGTCCACTCGCGCTTCTCGACCAACACCTTCCCCAGCTGGGAGCTCGCCCACCCCTACCGCGTGATCTGCCACAACGGCGAGATCAACACCGTGCGGGGCAACATCAACTGGATGCGCGCCCGCGAGAGCGAGCTGCAGAGCGAGCTCTTCGGCGAGGACCTCCCCAAGATCCTGCCCGTCGCCAAGCCCGGCGACTCGGACTCGGCGACCTTCGACAAGGTGCTCGAGCTGTTGATGCTCGCCGGCCGCTCGCTGCCGCACTCGGTGATGATGATGATCCCCGAGGCCTACCGCGATCGCGAGGACATCCCGGAGGAGCTGCGCGCCTTCTACGCCTTCCACGCCTGCCTCATGGAGCCCTGGGACGGCCCGGCCTCGGTTGCGTTCACCGACGGCCGCGTCCTCGGCGCCACGCTCGACCGCAACGGCCTGCGCCCCGGGCGCTGGGTGGAGACCGTCGACGGGCTCGTCGTCCTGGGCTCCGAGTCCGGCCTGCTGGAGCTCGAGCCCGAGCGCATCAAGCGCCTCGGCCGGCTGCGGCCCGGCAACCTCTTCCTCGTCGACCTCGAGCGCGGGCGCATCGTGGAGGACGGCGAGATCAAGCACCAGATAGCAAGCCGCCGCCCCTACGGCGAGTGGTACACGCGCAACTCGGTGCACTTCGACGACCTCCCGCCCTCCGAGCAGGTGACGCTCTCCGACTACCCCCTGCGCGCCCGCCAGCGCGCCTTCGGCTACAGCCAGGAGGATCTCAGGGTGCTGCTGGCGCCGATGGCCCGCGACGGCCAGGAGCCGATCGGCTCGATGGGCAACGACGTCTCCCTCGCCGTCCTCTCCGACCAGGCGCCGCCGCTGTTCAGCTACTTCAAGCAGCTCTTCGCCCAGGTCACCAACCCGCCGATCGACCCCATCCGCGAGGAGATCGTGATGAGCCTGGCGACGACGCTGGGCAGCGAGCGCAACCTCTTCGACGAGACCCCCGACCACGCCCACAAGCTGATCCTGCGCCAGCCGATCCTGCTCAACAAAGAGCTGGAGACGCTGCGCCACATCTCCCACGACGTCTTCGCCTCCCGCACCATCGACATCACCTGGCCCCTCGCCGAGGGCGCCCCGGGCATGGAGCGGGCGCTCGATCGCGTCTGCGCGCAGGCCCACGACGCGATCGCCGAGGACGTGAACATCATCATCCTCTCCGACCGTCTCATGGGACCGCGGCGGGTGCCGATCCCCTCCCTGCTGGCGGTCTCCGCGGTGCACCACCATCTCGTGCGCGAAGGCACCCGGCTGCGGGCCGGCATCATCCTCGAGTCGGGCGAGCCGCGCGAGGTCCACCACTTCGCGACGCTGATCGGCTACGGCGTCAGCGCCGTCAATCCCTACCTCCTGCTCGAGACCCTCGACGAGCTGATCTTCAAGGGGCTCATCGAGCTGCCCGGCGACGGCGCCGCGACGGCGGCCGGCGACGGGCACGGCGGGGTCGCCACGGCGGCGCTGGCCAGCGTCGACGCCGCCCAGCGCAAGGCCGCCGAGAACGTCGTCAAGGCGATCGACAAAGGCCTGCTGAAGACGATCTCCAAGATGGGGATCTCCACGATCCAGTCATACCGCGGCGCCCAGATCTTCGAGGCCGTCGGCCTCTCCCGGGAGCTCGTCGACCGCCACTTCGTCGGCACCCCCTCGCGCATCGGCGGCGTCGGGGCGCCGGAGCTCGCCCAGGAGGCGCTCGAGCGCCACGCCCGCGCCTGGGCGGACGGCAGGCCCGCCTCCCGCGACGACATCCTGCCCGTCGGCGGCGTCTACGCCTGGCGCCGCGACGGCGAGCGCCACATCTGGAACCCCGAGACCATCGCCCTTGTCCAGCACGCCGTGCGGGCGGCGGAGGACGGCAAGGTCAGGGCGGCGCTGGAGGGAGACGGCGAGGCCCATGCATCGGTGCGCGATAGCCCCGCCTACGCCACCTACCGCGAGTACGCCCGCGCCGTCAACGAGGACGCCGCCCGGCGGGCGACGCTGCGCGGCCTGCTGCGCATCGGCGGCGGCGAACGCCAGCCGATCCCCCTGGAGGAGGTCGAGCCGGCGAAGGAGATCGTGCGCCGCTTCTGCACCGGCGCCATGAGCCTCGGCTCGATCTCGCGCGAGGCCCACGAGACGCTCGCGATCGCCATGAACCGGCTCGGCGGACGCTCCAACACGGGCGAGGGCGGCGAGGACCCGGTGCGCTTCGCGCCCGACGCCAACGGCGACCGCCGGCGCTCGGCGATCAAGCAGGTCGCCTCGGGGCGCTTCGGGGTGACGATCAACTACCTCGTCAACGCCGACGAGCTGCAGATCAAGATGGCCCAGGGCGCCAAGCCCGGCGAGGGCGGCCAGCTGCCGGGCCACAAGGTCGACAAGTACATCGGCTCCATCCGCCACACCACGCCCGGCGTCGGGCTGATCTCGCCACCGCCCCACCACGACATCTACTCGATCGAGGATCTCAAGCAGCTGATCTACGACCTGCGCTGCTCAAACCCCCAGGCCCAGGTCTCCGTCAAGCTGGTCTCCGAGGTCGGCGTCGGCACCGTCGCCGCCGGGGTCTCCAAGGCCAACGCCGACCGCGTCCTCATCGCCGGCCACGACGGCGGCACCGGCGCCTCGCCGCTGTCCTCGATCCAGGCCGCCGGGGTGCCGTGGGAGATCGGCCTCGCCGAGACCCAGCAGACGCTGCTGCTCAACGAGCTGCGCTCCCGCATCATCGTCCAGACCGACGGCCAGCTGAAGACCGGCCGCGACGTCGTCGTCGCGGCGCTGCTCGGGGCCGACGAGATGGGCTTCTCGACGGGTCCCCTGATCGCGACCGGCTGCATCATGATGCGCGCCTGTCACCTCAACACCTGCCCCGTCGGCATCGCCACCCAGGACCCCGAGCTGCGCCGGCGCTTCAAGGGCACCCCGGAGCACGTCGTCAACTACTTCTTCTTCGTCGCCGAGGAAGTCCGCGAGATCCTCGCCGAGCTAGGCCTGCCCACCCTGGACGAGGCGATCGGCCGCGTCGACCTGCTGCAAACCGAGCCCGCGATCGAGCACTGGAAGGCGCGGGGGGTCGACCTCACCCACATCCTCACCCACGTCGAGCTCGCCGACGGCGAGCCCCGCCACCGGGTCAAGCCGCCGCCGCAGGTGCTCGAGGACGCGCTCGACTGGCGCCTCGTCGAGCGCGCCGGCCCCGCCATCGAGCGCGGCGAGCGCGTCAGCCTGCAGCTGCCGATCCGCAACGTCAACCGCTGCGTCGGAGGCATCCTCTCAAGCCACATCGCCCGCGCCCACGGCGCCGAGGGACTGGCGCCGGACGCCATCGTCGTCGACTTCGAAGGCTCCGCCGGCCAGAGCTTCGGCGGCTGGCTGGCGCCCGGCGTGACGTTCACCCTGCGCGGCGACGCCAACGACTACGCCGGCAAGGGGCTCTCGGGCGGGGTCATCGCGGTGCGACCCCGCGAGGGGATGGCCGCCGACTTCGTCGCCGAGCGCAACGTCATCGTCGGCAACACCGTCCTCTACGGGGCGACCGCCGGCAAGGCCTTCTTCCGCGGGCTCGCCGGCGAGCGCTTCGCGGTGCGCAACTCCGGCGCCTGGGCCGTCGTCGAGGGCGTCGGGGACCACGGCTGCGAGTACATGACGGGCGGACGCGTCGTCGTCCTCGGACCCACCGGGCGCAACTTCGCGGCCGGGATGAGCGGGGGCATCGCCTACGTCCTGGACGAGCACGGCGCCTTCCCGGCGCGCTGCAACATGGGCATGGTCGACTTCGAGCAGCTCGCGCCGGCCGACGCGATCGAGCTGCGGGCGATGATCGAGGAGCACGGCCAGCGCACCGGCTCTTCGGTCGCGGCGCGCGTGCTGCGCGACTGGGACGGGCTGCTGGCCCGGGCGGCGTTCGTGAAGGTCATGCCGCGCGACTACAAGCGCGTCCTGCTCGAGCTCGCCGCCGAAGAAGAGCAGCACGCCGAGGGAGTGGCGGCGACCTGATGGGCAAGCTCGGCGGCTTCCTCCAGATCGAGCGCCACGGCATCGCCTACCGCGACGCCGGCGAGCGCGCCCGCGACTACCGCGAGTTCCTCGTGACGCGGCCGACCGCTGAGCTGCGCGAGCAGGGCGCCCGCTGCATGGACTGCGGCGTGCCCTTCTGCCACAACGGCTGCCCCCTGGGCAACCTGATCCCCGACTGGAACGACCTCGTCTACCGCGACCGCTGGCAGGAGGCGATCGCCCAGCTGCACGCCACCAACAACTTCCCCGAGCTCACCGGCCGCCTCTGCCCGGCCCCGTGCGAAGCGGCCTGCGTGCTGGAGATCCGCGAGGGCGAGGCCGTGACGATCAAACAGATCGAGCTCGCCATCGTCGACCGCGCCTACCGCGAGGGCTGGATCAAGCCCGAGCCCCCGCGCCGCGAGAGCGGGCGCAGCGTCGCCGTCGTCGGCTCCGGTCCCGCCGGGATGGCCGCCGCCCAGCAGCTGCGCCGCGCCGGGCACGCCGTGACGCTGTTCGAGCGCGACGAGGCCGCCGGCGGCCTGGTCCGCTTCGGGGTCCCGGACTTCAAGATCGAGAAGCACGTCGTGCAGCGGCGCGTGCGACAGCTCCTCGACGAGGGAGTGCAGCTGCGCTGCGGGGTGGACGTCGGACGCGACATCAGCGCCTCGGCGCTGCGCGAGGGCTTCGACGCCGTCGTCCTCGCCACCGGCTCCCGTGTGCCCCGCGACCTGCCCGTGCCGGGCCGCGAGCTCGACGGGGTCCATTTCGCGATGGACTATCTCTACCAGCGCAACCGCTGGGTCGCCGCCCAGGCCGCCTCTGCAAATGGCGCCCGGCCCGCGAGCGCCGCAGGGGCGAGCGGCGCAGGGGCGAGCGGCGCAGGGGCGCCGCAGGCGGCAGGCAGCGCGCCGGCGCCCGGCGCGATCACGGCCGCCGGCAAGCACGTGGTCGTGATCGGCGGCGGCGACACCGGGGCG
>DATKPO010000074.1:0-36521 GCA_035524055.1 Solirubrobacteraceae bacterium | reverse complement strand
CCGACAAGCACATCGAGCGTCGCTGCGACGCTCAGCCTCACCAAGCACCCTCGACGTGATCCAGGCCGAGGAGGCGCCCCCTGTCGTCCACCACTACGCCGATCGCGTCAAACCGGATCGTTTGTGCATTCATGCGCATGTGCTTCTCGTCGGTCAGCCAAGCCGCGGCTAGCCTGCGCAGTCGTGCCCGCTGGCGAGGCTGCAGCCACGTGAGCGGCTGCTGGTCGGGACGGATGAGCTTCGCGCGGGCGCCTATCTTGCGCGTCTTTACCTCGACCATCGTCAGCGTGCGGCCGTCGAACGCGATCAGGTCGATCTCCCCGTAGCGCGTGCGTACATTACGCACGAGGATTGCGTAACCGAGGCGTTCCAGGTGCGCCGCGGCAAGCCTCTCCCCGAGGCGGCCGAGCGCACGGCGGGGATCGGTTGGTCTGGCGTCCGATCCGGGCGAAGTGAGGTCGGCGACCATGTCGAGCACGATAGGCCGACATTGGGACGGTTTTTGTGTGCCGGGATTCCGGCGTGCAAGTGGTGTTCGCGGTGCGCCCGCCCCCGGCTCGATTGCCGGCGGCATGACCAAGAAGACCAAGTGAACGTAGTGGACAGAGGCAGTACACTGGACCGCATGGATACGGCCTACCTCACCGTCTCGGAGGTCGCGGCGGAGCTTGAGATCTCCACTGCCGGGGTCTACAAGCTGATCCAGCGCGGCAAGCTGCCGGCGATCCGTCGCAGTGAGCGCGGACTGCGCGTCTCGCGCCTTGCGTTGACCGCCTACCAACGCCGCCTACAGGACGGTTTCCAACCACCAGCTGTCGGCGAACCGGAGCATCGCTCCGGCGACGGACGCGAGGAGGTGGAAATGGCGCACAGCGAGCCCGATGTCCTCAACACTGGTGAACAGCGGCCTGGCGATAATGGGCCCCTGCTTGCCGAGCTGCGTGGGATGCTGCTGTCCGTCGCCGAGGTGCGCCTGGCAGTGCTCTACGGCTCGCTGGCGCGTGGCGATGCCGATGCAAGCTCTGATCTGGATCTGCTCGTCTCGCTTGCCGGCGATGACTCGTCGCGAAGCTCTCAGCTTGCCGTCGGCCTGCGACAGATCAGCGGACGCAGGGTAGACCTGGTGCACCTGGAACGCGTCGAGACCCGAGCACCGCTTCTACTCGACCGCATCCTCGACGACGGACGCGTTCTCGTCGACCGCGACGGGCAATGGACCGAGCTCAACAGACGCCGTCCGGCGATCCGCGTCCGTGCCCGTCGCGCCCACCGTCGCGAGATGGCCGTCGCGGCTCACGTCATCGAAGAGCTCGCCGGTTGAGCGAGGACCTCTCGGCGAAGCTCGGTCGCCGAGCGCTTGCGGCCGAGCAGGCCAGGCTGGCGCGCTTCTTCCAAACAATCCATAAGCATCGCCGGGCGCTCGATCTGGCCATCGAGGAACATTTCGGCGGCCAACTCGATCCCGCCGAGTGGAGACGTGCATTCGAGTCAGCCGAGCCCCGTGATGCGAACCGCACGATGGTCGTCACGGGCGACCATTCGGCGATACTCAACGCGTACGTCGAGCTTCTCAAGGCCAGCGCCGGGGCGCGTCTGGTCGGACTCTTGCCGTATCGGCGACCGCATGCCGAGCAGGTGTTCGCCGCCCTCCTCGACGACGCAGGCCTGACACGCGATCAGGCGGCGCTGCTCAACGAGCTCTACCTCGTGGAGGGTCGATTGGAGCACGCCTCGCCAGATGTCGACGCCGAGGAAGCCCGAAGCGCCGTCGAACGCCTGCGCAAAGCCCTCCCGGGCTTAATCGAGAGCACCCGCGCCTGGCTCGACCGGCGCGGCGTCGGGCTCGGCTGAGCCCCTACGGCTCGAGCTCGCCGGCGTACAGCGCGAAGACGGCCCCCTGGGGGTCGGCGCAGACGGCGATCTTGGCGATCTGGATGTCGATCGGCCCGGCGTGGACCCTGCCGCCGAGCTCGGCGAGCTTGGCGAGGGCGGCGTCGATGTCCTCGACGCCGAAGTACGCCAGCCAGTACGGCGGGGCACCGGGCTGACCGGGGCGGATCCCGCCGTTGTTGGCGCCGGCGTTTTTGATCGCCAGGTACGGCTCCCCTCCGCCGCCCTCTCCGAACGGCGCGATCTCCCAGCCGAAGAGGGCGCCGTAGAAGGCGCTGGAGGCGTCGAGGTCGGGGGAGCCGAGCTCGTTCCAGACGAGCGCCCCGGGGGCGTTGACGAGGCTCGCCCCGATGTGGGCCTTGGGCTGCCAGAGCTCGAAGTAGGCGCCCTGGGGGTCCTGGATGACCGCCATCCGGCCGACGTCCATGACGTCGAAGGGGGGCGCGTGAACGGTGGCCCCGAGCTCGCCGGCGCGGGCGGCGGTGGCGTCGGCGTCGGCGACGGAGATGTAGTTGTTCCACATCGGCGGCACCCCGGCCTCGCGCTGCTGGTCGGGCTGGGTGGCGATGGCGGCGACGTTCTTGCCCTCGACCTGCATCATCGAGTACACGTAGCCGCCGTCGCCGATCGGCCGGTCGTCGGCCTGCCAGCCGAGGAGCCCGCCGTAGAAGGCCTTCGCCGCCGCCTGGTCGGTCGTCGTGAGTTCGACCCAGCAGAACGTGCCCGGCGTGTATGCGGAGCGCTCGCCCATGCGGCGACCTTAGCGCAGGTGTCGACCGGACGTCGTTACCCGGCGGTGAAGCAGATCGCGGTCCCCTGAGCTCGCCGCCGACGAGCGACTTGAAGGAGGCCCCGAGCTGGGAGCCGATGTTGCGCGACGGGAGGTCAGCCCGAAGACCTCGCCGAGGACCTCCTCGATCTCGTAGCCTGGCAGGCCGTTCATGGTTGCGACGATCACGGCTGACTCCTTCGCTGGTCGATTTCCAGACGCCCACTCCGGGCAAGAGATAGGGGTCGGTTGGAAAAGATAGGCCTCTCTTGGCAATTGCCCGCGTGACCCTCGCGATACTCGCCGTCGGCCTGCTGGCGTGGCGGCCGCGCAGCGGTGCCTGCGCGCTGATCGTGGCGGCGGCGGGGGCGGTCGACCTGGCGCTGGGGGCGTCCCACAGCTCCTCCCTCGGCCTGGTGGCGCCGCTGGCTGCGTTCCTGGCGGCGGCCCTCACGTTGGCCGCCCTCGTCGAGCGCTCGGGCCTGGCGGAGCGGGCGGCCCAGGTCCTGGCGGCGCGGGCCGGCGGCAGCGCCCTGGTGCTCTACGGCCTTGTCTGCGGGCTCTGCGCCCTGCTGACCTCGGCGGTCTCGCTCGACGGGGCCGTCGTGCTGATGGTGCCCCTCCTGCTCAGCCTCTCCACTCGCTGGCGGGCGCCGCTGGCACCGCTGTTCCTCGGCGTCGTCGCCGTCGCCAACGCCGCCTCGCTGGCGCTGCCCCAGGGCAACCCCACCAATCTGGTGCTGCTCGAGCGCCTGCGGATCTCGCCGGGGGCGTTCGTCTCGCACATGCTGCTGCCCGGGATCGCCGCGGCGGCGCTCTGCGCGGGGGCGCTGGCGCTCAGCGAGCGCCGGGCGCTGGGCGTCACCCTCGACGCCCCCCGGGCGCCGTCGGCGCCGCTGTCCCGCGGAGAACGCCACGCGGCGCTCGCCCTGGCCGTGGCGGCGCTGGCGGCGTGGATCGCGCCGCTGGTCGGCGTCGCCCCGTGGTGGCCGTTCAGCGCCGCCGTCGTCCTCGCCCTGCTCGCCACCCGTGAGCGCCCCCGGGCGATCGTGCCGTGGCGCACCGCCGCCCAGGTCGGGGGGATGCTGATCCTGGTCTCCGGCGTCGGCCTGCACCTCCCCTCGGAGCGCTCGCTGGGCCTGCTCGGACTGATCGCTCTCGCCCTCGCCGTCGGGGGCGCCGCGGCGCTGGCCAACAACCTCCCCATCTCGGTCTGCGCGGCGGTCCTGCTCGGCACCGAGGCCTCGGGCTACGCCGCCTCGATCGGGCTCGCCGTCGGCGCCCTCGCGACCCCCCAGGGCTCGCTGGCGACGCTGATCGCCCAGGAGCTCGCCGGCGCCAGCGCCCCGGCCATCCCGATTCGCCGCTTCCTCCCGCTCGCCGCCGCCGCGGTGCTGCTGGCCGCCGTGCTGCTCTCGGCCGGGCTGTGAGGGGTCGCCGACGACACCCGTGGATCGCCGGCGCGACACGTCCGTCGGCCGCGAGCGATCGGACCGAGAAGCGCCCGACGGTACGATCTGGATGGGCGAAAATCGCCGACCCCGCGGATCGGCGGAGAGACCCGAGACGACGTGCGCCTGCTGCTGAACATCATCTGGTTCGTCCTCGCCGGTTTCTGGCTTGCCCTCGGGTACGCCCTGGCGGCACTGATCTGCTTCGTCCTGATCATCACGATCCCCTTCGGCGTCGCCTCGCTGCGCATCGCCGGCTTCGCCCTCTGGCCCTTTGGCCGGACCGTCGTCAAGCGTCCCGACGCCGGGCTCGCCTCGGGGATCGGCAACGTCATCTGGCTGCTCCTCTGCGGCTGGTGGCTGGCGCTGGGACATCTCATCACCGGCGTCCTGCTGTGCCTGACGATCGTCGGCATCCCGCTGGGGGTGGCCAACTTCAAGCTCATCCCCGTCTCCCTGCTGCCTCTGGGCCGTGAGATCGTCAGCGTCGAGCAGGTATCCTGAGGTCGATGCGCACGCTGGTCTTGGACCCTCCCACGGCCGGACTCGAGCCGCTGTTGGAGAGTCGCCGCCGCACCGGGCTTGATCGCATGGACGAGGTCTGGGAGGGCGTCCTGCACATGGTTCCCGCACCCGGCTTTGGACATGCAGCCTGGGCGCCCAGTTGAAGTCGCTGCTGCGCGAGCCGGCGCTCGCCGCGGGGTTGATCGTCACCGACGAGTTCAACCTCGGCGAGGGCGAGCACGATTTCCGCGTGCCCGACGGCGGACTGCATCGTCCGGACGCCGCCGGAACCTGGCTGGCGACCGCCGCTCTGGTCGTCGAGATCGTCTCGCCAGGCGACGAGTCCTGGGAGAAGCTGCCCTTCTACGCCGCCCACTGCGTCGACGAGGCTCTGATCGTCGACCCACAGAAGCGATCGGTCGACTGGCTCGGATTGGACGAGCACGGCGGCGGATACCGGCCGATCGAGCACAGCTCGCTCGTCGATCTCGGCCCGCACGATCTAGGCGAGTCGATTGACTGGCCGGCCTCGGATGGCTGATCGTGGACCGTGCGGCGGGGCCGGCGTTCAGGCGAGCAGTCCGCGGACGTCCTCCGCGGTGATGCTGCCGGCGAAGAGGTCGCCGTCGTCCATCACGCCGGTGAACAGCTCGGCCTTGCGGCGGGCGAGGGCGATGACTTTCTCCTCGATCGTCCCGCGGGCGATCAGCCGGTAGACCTTCACGGGCCTGGTCTGGCCGATGCGGTGGGTGCGGTCGATCGCCTGGGCCTCGGTCATACACCTAGCAGGGTCTTTCCGAAATGCGCCTGGGGGGAATCGAACCCCCGACCTGCGGCTTGAAAGGCCGCTGCTCTTTGGCACCCCGTAGGTTGCCGTTGACCACTGAGCTACAGGCGCGTCGGATGCTGCGTGGGCATTGTAGTTGCCCGCGCCGCCCGCGTGGGGCGCGCCTGCGAGATCGTTGCGAGGCCCTCAGACCTCGATGGCGGCGTAGACCTCGTCGAGCAGCTTCGTCCGGTCGGCGAGCTCGAAGTTCTCCTGGAGATAGCGGTCTGTCTGCTCCCGGGACTCGCCGTTGAGCGCCATATTGAGCGCCACCAGCCGGGCTCCGTCGAGATCGACGCCGCCGTTGCCCGAGGTGGACTGAGCGGCGCCGTTGACACCGGGTGGCGGGGAGATTGGCGGCGCCTGCGCCGGAGCCCCGGGTGGGGATGGTTCGACGGCGGCCTGGGGTGGCGCGACGGGAGCCGGGGGCGCCGCGGCCGTCGCCGGCGCGACGGGAGCCGGAGGCGCGGCGACGGGGGTGGGAGGCGCCGCGGCCGGCGCCGGCGCGACGCCGGCAGCGGAGGCCGTCTCCCGGGCGCGCCCGGCGGCGGCGTCGTAGAGGGCGCCCATCTCGGTCTGCACCGAGGCGAGGTCTCCCGAAAGCCGGCCGGCGCCGGCCTGGAGGCTCTGGACGAGGGTCCCGACCTCGCCGTCCATCGACTCGACCCGGGCGAGGAGCGTCGCGGTGGCCTGGGCGACGGCGGCGACGTGGGCCTGGGCGCGGGCGATGGCGTCGCCGCGGGTGCGCTGGGCGTCGGCGGTGGCCTCGGCGCGCATCCGGGCGGCGTCGTCGGTGGCCTGGCGCTCGATGTCGGCGGCGGTGGACTCGGCGGCCTCGAGGATGCCGCGGACCTGACTCGCGGCGGCCGAGCCCAGGGAGGCCGCGCTGCCCTGCTGCTCGGCGAGGTCGCGCTGGAGGGTCTCGATGGCGGCGGCGAGGGCGCGCAGGTGGGCGTCGACGGCCGCCGGGTCGTAGCCTCGACGGGAGATCGGAAAGTCGCGCCGTTCGATGCCCTGACGGTCGAGCTCCACTGTGCGTCAGCCTAGCGGACGCCCAGGCGGCTCATGGACGCCTCGCGCGCGCACGCGCATGCACGCGCGCACACCTCGCCGAAACCGATCCGCCTCCCCAGCCACCCGGACACCCTGCACGCGCGCGCACGCGCAGACCTCGCCGAAATCAATGCGCCTCGACGGCCTCGGCGGCCTCCCCGGCCCCACCTTCGGCGCCCTGGACCTCGCGCAGCTCGCGGCGGAGCTCGCGGATCTCGTCGCGGAGCTGGGCGGCGTACTCGAAGCGGAGCTCCTCGGCGGCCTGGACCATCTCCTCCTCGAGCTCCACCACCAGCTTCTCGAGCTCGTGCTGCGGCATCTCCTTGGCCTTCGCCCCGGCGGCCCCTCGCCGGCGCCGTCCCCGGGGCACCTTGGACTCGCCCTGGAGGAACTCGGCGATGTCCGAGACCCCCTTGACGATCGACGCCGCCGTGATGCCGTGCTCCTCGTTGTAGGCGAGCTGGATCGCCCGGCGGCGCTCGGTCTCCTCGATGGCGGCGCGCATCGCCTTGGTCTCCCTATCGGCGTACATCAACACCGTCCCGTTGACGTTGCGGGCGGCCCGGCCGATGGTCTGGATGAGGGAGGTCTCGCCGCGCAGGAAGCCCTCCTTGTCGGCGTCGAGGATCGCCACGAGGGAGACCTCGGGCAGGTCGAGCCCCTCGCGCAGGAGGTTGACGCCGACGAGGACGTCGTACTCGCCGAGGCGCAGCTGGCGGATGATCTGGATGCGCTCCAGGGTCTCGACTTCGGAGTGCAAATAGCGCACCCGGAAGCCCATCTCGAGCAGGTACTGGGTGAGGTCCTCGCTCATCTTCTTCGTCAGGGTCGTCACCAGGACCCGCTCGTCGCGGTCGCGGACGGCGCGGATCTCGTTCATGAGGTCGTCGATCTGGTTGCGGGTCGCCCGGACCTGGACCTCGGGGTCGACGATCCCGGTGGGGCGGACGATCTGCTCGACGACCCGCCCCGAGCGGGTGCGCTCGAACTCACCCGGGGTCGCCGAGACGAAGCACAGCTGGGGGGTGATGGAGAGGAACTCGTCGAAGGTCTGGGGCCGGTTGTCCAGGGCGCTGGGCAGCCGGAAGCCGTAGTCGACGAGCGTCAGCTTGCGGGAGCGGTCGCCCTCATACATCCCGCCGATCTGGGGCACGGTCTGGTGGGACTCGTCGAGGAAGCAGACGAAGTCCTTGGGGAAGTAGTCGATGAGGCAGTACGGGCGCTCCCCGGGCTGGCGGCCGTCGAGGATGCGGGAGTAGTTCTCGATCCCCGAGCAGAACCCCATCTCGCGGAGCATCTCCATGTCGTACTGGGTGCGCTGGCGCAGGCGGTGGGACTCCAGCAGCTTGCCGCCGGCCTCCAGCTCGGCGCAGCGCTCATTGAGCTCCCGGCCGATCGCTTCGACCGCTTTCTCGACGGTGCCCTCGCGGACGTTGTAGTGGGTCGCCGGCCAGATCGCGACGTGCTCGATGTCGTCTTCCAGGACCTCCCCGGTCAACGGGTCGAAGTGCTGCAGCCGCTCGACCTCGTCGCCGAAGAGGGTCGCCCGGAAGGCCGTCTCGGCGTAGGCCGGGAAGACCTCCAGCGTCTCCCCCCGCACCCGGAACGTGCCGCGGGAGAGGACGGTGTCGTTGCGGGTGTACTGGATCGAGACCAGCTTGCGCAGGAGCTTGTCGCGGTCGATCTCCTCGCCGCGGCGCAGGATCTGCATGTTCATCTCGTACACCTCCGGCGAGCCCAGGCCGTAGATGCAGGACACCGAGGCCACCACGATGACGTCCCGCCGGGCGAACACCGCCGCCGTCGCGGCGTGGCGCAGCCGGTCGACCTCCTGGTTGATGGCCGAGTCCTTCTCGATGTAGAGGTCGCGGCTGGGGACGTAGGCCTCGGGCTGGTAGTAGTCGTAGTAGGACACGAAGTACTCCACGGCGTTGTCCGGGAAGAACGTCCGGAACTCGTTGCAGAGCTGCGCCGCCAGGGTCTTGTTGTGGGCGATCACCAGCGTCGGGCGCTGGACGGCCTCGATGACGCCGGCCATCGTCATCGTCTTCCCCGTGCCCGTCGCCCCCAGCAATGTCTGGAAGCGCTCGCCCCCGACGATCCCCTCGGCCAGCGACTCGATCGCCCTCGGCTGGTCGGCGGTGGGCGTGAAGACGGAGTCGAGCTTGAAGGGCGGCATCGGCCTCTTCACGGTAGCGGGCGGCCGATGCCCAAGGAAGAGTTGGAGCCGACGGGCGCATGCGCCCGTCGGACAGCGGCGCATGCGCCGCTGTCGGGGGACGCACATGTGCGTCCCCCCGGAGGGCGCATGCGCCCTCCGGGAAGGGCCGCATGCGGCCCTTCCTCCCTACCCCAGCCCGAGCTGCCGGGCGTAGGTCGCGCGGTAGGCGCTCTGGGCGGCGAGCACCCGGCGCACGTATTCCCGGGTCTCGGGGAAGGGGATGGCGGCGACCGTTAATTCCCCGCCCCCAGCCCGCGCCCGGGCGACCCATTCGTCGACGTTGGCGAGCCCCGCGTTGTAGGCCGCGACGGCCAGGACCTCGTTGCCGTGGTAGTGGTCCAGGAGGTAGCGCAGGTAGTAGCTGCCGTAGGCGATGTTCACCGCCGGATGGGCCAGATCCTGAGTCTCGAACCCGACGCCGCCGGAGAGGTGGGCGAGGAACTCGGCGGTGCTCGGCAGGATCTGCATCAGCCCCTCCGCCCCCGCCGAGGACGGCCGGGGGTCGAATTTGGTCTCGGCGTAGATCACCGCCGCGATCAGCGCCGGGTCGAGGTGCTTTTCGGCAGCCTGCAGGCGGATCGTGCCGGCGTCCTGCAACGGCAGCGCCAGCTCGTGCACCGCGTGCTCCAGCCGCGGCGCGATCAGCGCGATCGCCCCCGCCGCCAGCGCCAACCCCAGGAGGGTGCGAAGCGCCCGTCCCCGCCGCCGTCGACCGGCGGGCCCGCGGCGCCCGTGGGCTTGCCCGCGCTGGCCGCGCGTCCGTGCCCCGATGGTGGCCGGGCTGCTCACCGCTCGGCGGCCGTCCCCGGACTCATGGCTCGACGACGTCGCTGGCGGGGGACGGGCATGGCTTCAGCATGGCAAGCACGGCCGACAGCTCCTCCTCGAGCTCGCGTTCGCTGCCATTGTTGCGCACCGTGAACGTCGCCCGCCCCGCCTTCTCCTCCTGGGAGAGCTGGCGGGCGTCGCGCTCGTCCGGCAGCGCGTGGTCGCGCGCCGCCGCCCGCGCAGCCCTCACCGGCTCGTCGGCGACGACGGCGATCGTCGCGTCATAAACCCCCTCCATCCCAGCCTCGAACAGCAGCGGCACCTCCACCACCGCCGCCGGCGGCGGCGGCGTCTGCGCCCGGGCCTCCTGCAGCCAGCTCGCCACCCGTTCACCGACGAGCGGCCACAGCAGCCCCTCCAGCCACCGCCGCTCCCCGGCATCGGCGAAGACCCGCCGAGCGATCCCCGCCCGGTCCACGACCCCATCCGGCGCCACCTCGGGTCCCCAACGTTCGAGCACCGCCGCCCGCAGCCGCTCGTCGCCGGCGTAGAGCTCGTGGACGACGGCGTCCGTCGACAGCACCGCCGCCCCCATTCGCGCCAGGGCCGCCAGCGCCGTCGACTTACCGGCGCCGATCCCGCCGGTCAGCCCTACGAAGGGGACGACCGGCGGGGACGCCACGGAGTCGGTTCGCTTCAGTCCTGCCCGGCGGCCGGATGCTCGTCCGCGGAGCCCTCGGACTCGGGGGCCGCCTGCTGGGCCACCGGAACCCCGGGCTCCGGCTCGGGCGTCGCCTCCGGCTCAGGTTCAGGCGCCGCCTCCGCCTCAAGCTCAGACGTCGCCTCCGCCTCAGGCTCAGACGTCGCCTCGGCCTCGCCGGCTGTCGCAGACTCGGCCACCTCCGGCTCTGCCACAGTGGGCTCCTCAGCCGGATCCGCTACGGGGGTCTCCGTCGCCGACTCGGCAGCGGCGGCCTCTGGCGCAGGCTCGTCGGCGACCCCGGCCTCGGTGGCCGGGGCATCGGCCGCCGGCTCGGCGGCCGGGGCCTCCACCGCCGACTCGGCAGCCGGGGCCTCAACCTCGCCAGCCGGAGCCGGAGGCTCCGCCTGGGCCTCGGGCGGAGCGACCTGCATTGGGGTCACCTCGGCAACCTCCGCCTCGGGCTCAGTTACACCGCCGGCGACGCCCTCAGGCGCAGCCGCCTCGGCCTGAGGCGCCTCAACCCCTTCCTGTGCGGCAGCAGCTTTGGCCTCCTGGCGGTGCTGGGGCAGCGGCAGGATCTGGTCCTCGACGCGCTTCGCCGACAGCGACAGCCGCCGACGCTCGGAGTCGATCTCGAGGATCTTCACCCGGATGACGTCGCCCGGGTGGACGACCTCGCGAGGGCTTTCGACGTGGTGGGCGGCGAGCTCGGAGATGTGCACCAGCCCCTCCACCCCGTCGAGGATCTCGACGAAGGCCCCGAAGGTGACGACCTTGGTGACGGTGCCCTCGAGCTCGTCGCCGACGTTGTAGGTGTCCACGATCCGCTGCCACGGGTCTTCCTGGGTCTGCTTCAGGCCCAGCGAGATCCGCTGGCGGTCGCGGTCGATGTCGAGCACCTTGACCTGGACGGTGTCGCCGATGTTGAGGATCTCGCTCGGGTGGATGACGTGCGACCACGACAGCTCGGAGATGTGGATCAGGCCGTCGATTCCGTCGAGGTCGACGAAGGCCCCGAAGTCGACGATGTTCGAGATCTGGCCCTCCACGACCAGCCCGGGCTGCAGGCGGTCGAGGATCTGCTGGCGGACCTCCTTGCGCTCCTCCTCGAGCACCGCCCGGCGGGAGAGGACGACGTTGTTGCGGGAGCGGTTGAGCTCGATGACCTTGGTCTCGATCTTCGTCCCCAGGTACTCGTCGAGGTTCGGCACCCGGCGGATGTCCACCAGCGAGGCCGGCAGGAAGCCGCGGACGCCGAGGTCGATGATGAGACCGCCCTTGACGACCTCGATGACCGTGCCCTCGACGGGTTCCCCGGACTCGGCGGCGCCCTCGATGCGGCGCCAGGCTTTCTCGAAGCGGGCGCGCTTCTTGGACATGATCAGGCGCCCGTCCTGGTCCTCCTTGGTGAGGACGATCGCGTCGACCTCCTCCCCTAGCTGGACCTCGTCGTGGGGATCGACCGACTTGCGGATCGAGAGCTCGTTGGAGGGGATGACGCCCTCCGACTTGTAGCCGATGTCGACGAGGACCTCGTCCTTGTCGATGCGCACCACACGGCCGGTCACGACCTCGCCCTCCTCGAAGGGTTTCATGGTTGCGTCGTAGTTGGGGACCACCTGGCCGTCGACTTCGAGCAGGAGTCCGTTGGAGCCCGCGACCACCTGGGCCTCGGGGTTCTCGATGAGTGCTTGCACGATCGCAAGCCTAGCGCAGCGCCGTCGGCCGGTGTGGGCGCCTACGCGCGCCTGCGCGCGGGTATGCACGCCCGGGGCCGCCCCGTCCGGCATCGATGTTCCTATCATTGCGCGGGCCATGCCAGCCCGAGCCACCAAGCGGGGAGCAGACCGCACCCGCCTGGAGCGTGACTGCGACGTCCTCGTCTGCGGCGCCAGCTTCGCCGGCCTGGCCGTCGCCGGCGAGCTGGCCGGGACGGGCGCCCGGGTGCTCGTGATCGACCGCTACGAGATCGGCGAGCGCCAGACCTCTGCGTGCGGCATCCCGACGGTCTGGCTGGAGCGGCTGGACCTGCAGGCCTCGCTGCTGCAGACCTTCGACGAGCTCAAGGTCCACACTCCGTGGGCGAGCGTTCGGTGGCATCTGCCGTGGACGTTTTCCACCTTCGACTACCGCGAGCTCTGCGCCCTCATGTGGGAGCAGGCCGGCGCCTCGCCGATCGAATTCGAGACCGCCGCGGTGCAGCGCCGGGAGGGCGACACCGTGCACACCGACCGCGGCGAGCTGCGAGCGCCGCTGATCGTGGACTGCCTCGGCTGGCGGCGGGTGCTCTCCAACGCCGCCCCCATCCAGCCGCCGAACGCCCGGCTGTCGCGCGGCCTGGAGGTCCACCCGGGAGGCGCCGGCGAGGAGATGGAGCTCTGGCTCGACCCCCGCTACGTCCGCTCCGGCTACTCCTGGAGCTTTCCCGCCCGCGACGAGGTCCGCATCGGCGTCGGCTCGTTCTGGCCCGCCCACCACGTCAAGCAGCCCACCCTGCGGCTCGCCGAGGACCTCGGGATGCCGCCGGAGGGATTCCAGGGCAACTGGATCCCGCACGAGCTGCGCCCGGCGACCGAGGACGGCGTGTTCTTCGTCGGAGACTCCGCCGGGCACTGCCTGCCGCTGACCGCCGAGGGGATCCGGACGGCGCTCTACTTCGGCATCGCCTGCGGCCGGGAGCTGCGGGCCGTCGTCGAGGGCCACGCCGAGCCCGAGTCCGCGCTGCGCCGCTACGCCGCGTTCTCCGACGCCCATGAGTGGAAGTACCGCTGGCTGCTGCGCACCCAGCAGGCCGTCGGGCAGCTCATGCCAAGCCGCTCCGTGACCGCGTTGGTGCGGGCCCTGGGGCATCGCGGCCTCTGCAACTGGGCCTTCGAGCACTACATGCGGATCGCCCCACCCCAGTTCGTCGGGCGCGGCCTCCCCCGTCCACCCCGGCCCGCGGCGGCGCGGCCGGTGGCGGCCTCCGTATAGCCGTCGGGCCGTCCCCTCACGGCGCCGGGTGCTCGATGGCCGACGTCGAGGCCTGTGGCTCGGCGCTAGTCTTTGCGCCATGGCAACTTTCGTTCGCGATCCCGAGCCGATCGAGATCGAGGAGCTGCGCGAGCGCCGCGAACGGCTCGGCCTCGACCATCACGACGAGGTCTGGGAGGGTGTGCTGCATATGAACCCGCCGCCGTCGACCGAGCACCAGTCCCTGCTGCAGCAGCTCGCGGTGCTGTTTGACCCGCTGGCCCGCGACGCCGGCCTGGTGCCGCTGATCCAGGTGTTCGGGCTCGGCGAGGACCGCCACAACTACCGCTCGCCCGCCGGCGGCCTCTTCCGGACCCAACCGCACGGCGTCTGGCAGACGACCGCGGCGCTCGTGATCGAGGTCGTCTCGCCCGACGACAGGACGTGGCAGAAGCTCGACTACTACGCCGACCACGCCGTCGAGGAGCTGCTGATCCTCGACCCCAGGGAGCGCCGGGTGCACTGGTTCGCGCTGCGCGAGGGCGAGTACAGGCCGGTCGAGCGCAGCGCGCTGATCGAGCACGGCGCCGCCGAGCACGATCAGCGGCTGGTCTGGCCGTAGCGCGCCGATCGCCCCGGCGAGATCGGATGCTGAGGTCCCCATCATCCTTCTCCCTTCTACCGGGGCCGCTTCCGCGGCCGCGGCCGATTCTCGTGCCGACCCGGAACGCAAGCGGGCGGGCCCCGAAGAGCGGGTCGCGGAAGCTGGTCGAGATGCCGAAGCTCCAGTCCCCGCGGCAGACGAAGCCCCAGGTAGCGCTGAGACTACGCGCGTCGCAGCTTCAACTTCAACTCCAGAGCCTGAAGCTGTCCGAGCTCCAGCGGTGGGCGCTGCGGCTGCCGCAGCCGCCACAGCCGCCACAGCCGCGGGCGACGCCGCGACCCTCGCGGCCGCGGGTGAAGCTGACGCTACAGCCACCGACGCCCCGGGAGGTGCATTTCCGCGTAGACGCCGACGGGAAGGTCCACTACGCCGGACGCGACGACGCCGCCGACCGGCGAGTCGCCCGAGGCAGTTACATGAGGATGCCGATCCACGAGTTCGCCCGCTGGAAGAACGCCGGCAAGCGCACGCCCAGCAACAAGGTGACCGACCCGGCGAGCGGGAAGAGCTACTTCTACGAGAACAACGTATTCCATGAGTTCGCCGGTAAGAGCAGAGGCGCGCCCGTCGACGCCAAGACCCAGCGGGACCTGGACGCCCGCTTCCACGAGCTGATCGACCGCAGGCGCCCGGATCGGACCAGGGGACCGCTCGCGTGGTTCGACGTCAGCCCCTACCAGAGCCCGGTGAGCCTGTCGGGCAGGTACCACCGCCCGCTTCCGAAGGCGCGGAAGGCGTTGCCGGCCGTGAACGATCACCTTCCGTCCGGTCAGGCGCTGAGGCTAAGCGACCCCGGAGCGGCCGCCATGGCGTATGCGCAGGGCATCGCGATCGCCATCCCCACGCCGTTTCACGTCGACGTCAGTCCATCTCTCGCCGGTCGCCAGAGGATCCGGGACATCGAGTGGGACGGCAAGAACCCTCCCGTGCGCAAGGAACGCAAGCTGTTCGACGCCGAACGTCGCGCCCGCGCCTTCCATCGAGACATGGAGTTCATGCTCGCCAACGCCGCCTGGAGCGATCGACTGAAGCAGCTCGGGGGCTATCGGACCGAGTACAGGATGAACACCCGCATGCACGGCGCCTTCGCCGGAGGCAGGCGGGGGGTCGACCCCAAGGAGTCGGCGATGAGCTTCACGCCGGTAGACCCCCGCGACCCCGGCAAGCCGTTCCTGTACAGGCCCCACCCCGCCGGCGGGACCCAGGGGGAGCGGATCGCCGATGACATCCGTCGACGCCTGATCAAGGAGGGCTTCGCGAAGAACGTCGATCGCGGGAAAAAACGGTGATCGCGGGACCGATCAGAGGTCTTCGAGCGAAGTGAACGCCGCCTCGTCCTCCTGCACGGGAGTCTGGAACTCCCGGTCGGAGAGGTCCGAGCGGGGCGTGAACGGCCAGTTGATCCGCGTTCCCCTGTCGTGATCGATGACGGAGCGAACGCCGGCGGCGCCCACCGGGCGGGCGCTCGCCACCTCCTCCTGGGCGGGAAACAGCCTGCCGAACGCCGCCGTGTCGAAGGTGTGGCTCGGGTCGAGGTGCTCGACCTCGTAGGTGTAGCCCGGCGCCGCCCCGAGCTCCCGTTTGACGTTGCGCACCTCCTGGGTGCCGCCGCGGGACCGGGCGAAGCTGATCAGCCCGGACCCCGCCAGGTAGGTCCCGCCGCGCTGGTGAAGCCGGAGATCGGTGCCCGTGCCGCGCGCGTGAAAGCCGCCCGCCGCGCGGATCTCCTCGGGCGCGCGCGAGTCCCAGCGGTAGCCGGGCCCACGGTAGCGGGCATCGGTATCGCCCGCCAGCACCCGGCTGACGTCGCTCGGACGCGACCAGCTCATGGGCAGCGCGAACGGCAGATACGACGCATACCGCGGCTGGGGGTAGCCGGCCTGCGAGGCCGGCGCGCCGACGTAGCGCGGATCCGGCTCGGAGAGGGCCGGCGGCTCGTGCCCGCCGCCGGACCCGCTGGTGGCGAATCCGCGCACCAGGCTCATCGCATGACTCGGACCTGCAGGCGCCGCTGGCCGCCGAGCCACGGCAACCGCCGGCCCGCCGCGGGGCGCAGTGGCGAAGGCCCGGGCCGACACCCTCGCCTGGCTCGCGCGTCGGGTGTCTCGTAGCATCCCAGCGCCGGCCCGGCCCGGGCTGGACATGCCCGAACGTGCGACCGCCGACGCGCTCGCGCGGACCCCGAGCCGCGCCGCGTTCATCGGCCGGCCCTTCCCTGGGTCGTGTCGGCTCCCTGGGTCGTGTCGGGCGAGTCCCCTGCCGGTGGCACCCCGCGAACGGTAGCGCCCGGGGGCGACGTCTCGACCCACCCCCGCCGTCCCCCGCCGCTTCCCAGGCGGGCGCGCACCCCGCGCCTCCGGCCGCATCGCGCTGTGCCAAGATCGACTCATCACCGCGATCCAGTCCTCGGGCGCCGGCGACCTCATCGTCCGGCCCCCGACCCCGCGCGACGAGCCCGCCGCGCTGCGACCCGCCTGGGGCGAGCCGCCGGCGTCCGGCGAGATCGACGTCGACGCCGACCCGCTTGTCCTCGCCGGCGCGAACGACGGGACGCTGCACGCCCTGGCCGTGGGGCGGCGCATGTCGAGCGGCTACCGCGTCGAGGCGCTGCACCTCGGCGCGCTCGCCCCGGGGCGAGCGCTGGCGGCACTCGCCGACGCCTTCGCCGGCGAACGGCTCGAGCTGCTCGTCAGAGCCGACGCCGGCGAGAACCTGCGGGAAGTCGAGCGCGCGGCGCGCGAAGCCGGCCTGCAGCCGGTGCTGCGCCAGGACACCTATCTCGGCGACCTGCGCGACGTCGGGCGCCCCGCGACGCGCCCGTTCACGTTTCGCGACCACCGCGACGTCGGGCCGGCGGGGACGCTGACGGCGCTGGGCGCCTGCTGGGGGCCGGCCGCGGGACCGAGCGGCAAGGGGCATGCCGAAGAGCTCGAGGACCTCCTCACCTTCGCCGCCCCCGGAGGCGGCGAGCCGGACGACTCGCTGTGGCGCATCGCCTACCACGACGGGCGGCTCGCCGGGGTGACGCTCGCCTACTGCCAGCCCGCGTCGCCCCCGCTGGGGACGCTGCTCTACCTGGGCCTCGCGCCCTGGGCGCGGGGGCGCGGGCTGGGGCGGGCGCTGCACCGCGAGGCCCTGTGGCTGCTGCGCGGCGCCGGCGCCCGCGTCTACTGCGACGCCACCGACGTCGCTAACGCGCCGATGCGCAGGCTGCTGCGGGAGGCCGGCTGCGAGCGCGTCGGCACCAGCACCCTGTACGCCAGCGACGGGCGCGCCCCGGCGGGGCGCGCCGCCCACCCCGCGACCGACCCGGCCCGGTGCCCCGGCGCCCCGCGCAGCCTCCTGCGAGTCCCGCTGCGCGCCGACGGTGGCGCCGCAGGCGCCTGCTGAACAGCGCGTTCAAGGCGCACAGTTGGAACGTCCGGGCGCCTGCGTATTCTGCGCGCGAAGCGGCGAACCGGACAAGCGCGACACCGGACGACGTTGTGGGACAGCCATCGCGCACACCTCAAAACCCAGCAAGGAGAAGGGACTTGACGACCACGCTCACCTACCCCGGCGTCTACCTCTCGGAGACCGCCTCGGCAGCCCATACCGTCGTTCCCGCTACGACCAACCTCACGGCGTTCCTGGGTGTATTCAGCCGCGGGCCCGTCAACGAAGCCGTGCTCGTCAGCTCCTGGGGTGAATTCGAACGGATCTACGGCCCGATCGACGCCAACTCTGGCATGGCCTCCTACTGCATCCAGCAGTTCTTCCTCAACGGAGGGGTGGGCGCCTGGATCGTCCGCCTCGACATCAAGGAAGGCGCTTCCGCGAGTGCCGCCGCGAAGGTTTCGCTTGGAGCGATCGAAGTCGAAGCCCGCAATCCCGGGAAGTGGAGCGAATCCCTGGCGGCGGCGCTCAAGTACCCGGGCGGCCTGGAACCGAACAAGACCCAGCTGGAACTCGTGGTGACGGAACCGAAGACGGAAACCAAACCCGAAGTGACCCTCGAGCGGATCGGAGGCATCTTGGTGCCCACGACGGGGGCCTCCGATGCGGCCATCGCCGCAGCCGCCCAGGCCGCGGCCGCGACCATCACCGCGAACTCCAGGTACCTCAAGGCGAAGCCCGGCAGCGGCGCGCTCGCCGAACACGCGGCTGCCTCCCTAGCCGGAGGCAAAGACGCGACATGGACGACGGCGGAATTCGCCAAGGCCGTGAAGGCCGCGCTCACCACGAGCGCGTCCGCACCGCCGCTCGACCTGATCGCCCCCCAGGTCTTCAACATCATGTGCATCCCCGACAGCGTCTGGTGCGGACCGGCGGTGCAAGGTGAAATCTGCGGGGAAGCCCGCAACTATTGCAAGGCCCGCCAGGCCTTCCTGCTGGTCGACCCGGCCCCGCCGAAGAGCTGGCTCAAAGCGCCGGCGGTGTTCGGCAGCAGCACGGTGGCGCTGACGATCGGCGAAGTCGGCGTCCAGACCGGCGAACGCAAGAAGCTCGTCGGCAGCGAATGGGGCAGCAAGTTCATCGGCGCCGAGAACGACGCCGCCGCCGTGTACTACCCGTGGGTGGAAGTCGCCAATCCGGCGAACAACGACCAGCCGATCCTGATCCCGCCGTGCGGCACCGTGGCTGGGATCTTCGCGGCGACGGACACCGCGCGCGGAGTCTGGAAGGCTCCCGCCGGCATCGAAGCGGCGCTCTCCGGCATCAGCGGTCTCGCCGACACTACGATCAACGACACCGTCGACGGCGAACTCAACGTAACCGGCATCAACGTGCTGCGCACGTTCCCGGTTTACGGAACACTCGTCTGGGGCAGTCGCACGCTCGCCGGCGCCGATCTGTTCGGCAAAGCGACCAAGTACGTCCCCGTCAGGCGACTCGCGGACTTCGTCGAGCAGAGTCTCGTCCAGAGCCTGCGCTGGGCGGTCTTCGAGCCCAACGGCCCGACGCTGTGGGCCTCGCTGACACTCGAGGCCTCGCAGTTCATGACCGGCCTCTACCACGCAGGGGCCTTCTCCGGCGAAACCGCCAAGGAAGCGTTCTCGGTCGTCTGCGACGCGAGCACCACCTCGCCCGAAGACCAGCTGAACGGCATCGTCAACATCAACGTCTCCTTCCAAGCCGTCGATCCGGCTGAGTTCGTCGTCCTCAACCTGCACCTCGGCGCCGGCGTCGGCGCCACGAGCTAGGAGCGCAGCCATGCCCACCATCCCCACCAAGGTCGTCAACCCCTACCTGACATACAACTTCCTGGTCAAGTGGGACGGCAGCTACGTCGCCGCCGTCACCCACGTCAGCGGGCTGACGCGCCGCACCCAGGTCGTCTCCTTCCACGCCGGCGGCCAGCCGCAGAGCGCGTTCAAGATCCCCGGCCAGACCGACTACGAGCCGGTGCGCCTGGAGCGCGGCATCACAACCGACACGGCGTTCGAGGACTGGGCCAACAAGATCTGGTCCTACCCGAACACCGGCCAGCTCGGCAACGAGATGTCGCTGAAGGACTTCCGCAAGCCGATGCAGATCGAGCTCTACAACCAGGCCGGCCAGATCGTGCTGCGTTACAACCTCTACAACTGTTGGCCGAGCGAGTACACGGCGCTGCCCGAGCTCGCCTCCGAGGCCAACACCGTCGCGCTCGCCAGCCTCACGATCGAGCACGAGGGCTGGGAACGCGACACCAGCGTGACGCCGCCATCGGTGTAGCGACATCGATGGCGAGCACCCCGAGCCTGTCCGCGAGCGAGCTCGTAGAGGTCGTCGACGCCGCGAGCTCCGCCGACCCCGCCGAGCAGGGCCGCGCCCTGCTCGCCCTCGCGCTGCCCGACCCCTCCGACGAGCGGCTCGACATGACGGCGCTGGAGGTGCGCGACGCCTGGCTGCTCGAGCTGCGCTGCGCCACCTTCGGGCAGACTCTGAAGGCGCGCATCGCCTGCCCGCGGTGTCAGACCCGGCTGGCGCTCGAGATCCCCCGCGAGAGCATCCCGCTGCCCGAGCCCCGGGCGGACTGCCTGAGCGCGCCCCCGATGCGAGTGAGCCACGGCGAGCTCGTCATCGACGCCCGCAGCCCCGACGGCGACGCGCTGGAGCGGGCGGCGCGTTGCCCCGACACGGCCTCCGCGCGGGCCTCGCTGATCGCAAGCTGCGTCACGGTGCGCTCCGCTAGCGGAGAGGCCCTCGATGTGGAGAGCCTCGACGAGGAGACCCTGGAGCGTGTCGGCGAGGCTCTCGCCGCGGCCCAGCCGGGGGTCGAGGTAGCCCTCGATCTGAGCTGCGCAAGCTGCGGGCACCTGTGGAATCCGGTCCTCGACGTCCTCCTGTTCTTCTGGCGCGAGCTCTCCACGACCAGTGTGCAGGTGCTCGACGAGGTCCACGAGCTCGCCAGCGCCTACGGCTGGTCCGAGGAGCAGATCCTCGGGCTCTCCTCCCGCCGCCGCCGCCAGTACGTCGAGCGCCTCGTCCGTGCCTGACCTCTTCCACAGACTCGCGCTGCGCCTCAAGGAGCCCGGCCCCGAGCTGATCTGGCCCGACACCCCCTCCCGCTTCGAGCCGCCCCCCGAGATCGGGGTCGATGGGCCGGCGGCGGGCGCGACCGCTCCCAGAGGAGCGGGACGCGCCAGCCGAGACCCTGCGCCGCGCGGGGCCGGTCACGATTCTCAGAGCCCTGCACCCCATTGGCACACACAGCGTGCATCGACGTCGCAAGAGCCACCGTCCACCGAGGAGCCAAGGTCCGCCGAGGAGCCACCCTCCAAGAGGCCGAGCGTCGCGGTGCCTGACAGCGCGCCGCCCGACGCGCCGGTGGCCCGAGCAGTGGCGACGGCGCTCCGGGCGCCGGCCGCACCGCGACGAGCCCGCCGTGACGCTCAGGCCCCCGGAACGCTCCCGAGACAACCCCCGGGGTCACCGGCCGCGCCGGACGGGCCGAACGCCGCCCGCCCCCCAAGCCCCCTCGGCAGTGCGCACCCCACCGACCCGCCGCACCAAACGCCGGCGGACGACACGCCCGTCAGCGACACGTCCGTCCGCCACCGTCAGGCCGGCCCCGGGAGCGCCGCCCAAATGGGCGTCCGGCGCAGTCGCGCCGACGGCGGCACATGGCAGGACCCGGCGCACCTCGACGGTCCACCGCCGGCATCCGGGGACACGGGCGAGGCAGCCGCAGCGCCGCACCCGGAGAGCGTCCGGTCGCCGCCGCAGACGCCACACCCCACTCGAGCCCCGCGCGTCGACGAGAGGCCGGCCAAGCGGTCCGACCGGGCGCCCAGGCCGGAGACGCGCGATCACGCAACCCAGACCGGCCCCGCGGACACGGCCCCGCCAAGCCCCCTAGGTGCCCCCTCCCAAACCCGACGGACCGACACCGCCCTGCCTTCCAACCGCACCGACACGCCCCCTTCGCCTTACCTGCCCGCGCCGACGGCCAGCCTGCACAAGCCGACGCCCAGCACCCCGGCGACAGACATACCCGCGACGAGCGCCCCGACGCCCACGCCGCCCCGACCACCGAGCCGGCGGCGCGCCCGCCAGCCACCGGCGCTGGCGGGCGACGCGACACGCAGGACCCCGCAGAGCCCGCCGGAGCGCGGGGCAGTCGACGTGACGGTCGAGATCGGAACGGTGGAGGTCATCGGAGCCGGCGGGCCCGCCGTGCCGCCGCGCCCGCCGGTGTCGCTGCACGACTACCTGCGGCGGCGGGCGGAGGCGTGACCGACAGCCAGGGCATAGCGGCGGTGACTCGCGTAGTCGCGTACTTCGCGGAAACGGCGATCCTGCCGGCGGTGCCGGATGCCAAGGTGACTCAGCTGCGCCCCGAGCAGCCGCCGCCGGGAGCGGGCGAAGAGCCGCGGCTGAACGTCTACCTCGTGCAGATCGCGCCCAACGCGACGCTGCGCTCCCAGGACATGCCGACGCGGGGACCGGACGGTGAACTGGTCTCCGTCCCGCAGGCGGCACTCGACCTGCGCTACCTGTTCTCCTACTTCGGACCCTCGGAAAAGGCGCAGCTCATGCTCGGTGCGCTGGAGGTGGCGCTGCACGAGCAGCCGGTGCTCTCGCGGGCGTTGATCGAACGGGCGCTGGCCCACGAAGAAACGCTGAGCTCATGCGGCCTGCAGAGCCAGTCCCCGCCGGTGCGGCTCACGCCGAGCACTGTCTCGCTGGAGGAGCTCTCGCGCTTCTGGTCGGGGTTCCTGCAGACGCCCTACACGCTCTCGACGCTGTACCTGGCGGGGCCGGTGATCCTCAGCTCGGCGCTCACCCCCGGGGCGTACGGGCTGGTGCAGGACGTGGGTCTCCTGCGCACGGCGATGCCCCCGACGCTCGCCGCCCTGGATCCGGTCGCGTTCGCGGCCGGCACCCCGGTCGCCGTCGCCGGCCGCGGCGTCGCGGCCGGGCAGTGGGCGCAGGTGGACGGACACTGGGCGCAGATCGAGGCGCAGGCCGGATCGGCGCCGGCGTTTGCGCTGCCCGCGGGGGTGGCGGCCGGCGTCAGGGAGGTCGTGCTCGGCGAGCTGCCGCCCGGCGGCGCCACGCCGAGGCCGATCCCGGGCAGCCCGTCGCGGACGCTCGTCGTGCGCCCGGCTCTGCGGAAGATCGTCGCCGAAGAAGAAGACCGGCGGATCACGATCGCGCTCGCCCCGCCCGTCCAGCCGGGACAGCTCGTGGAGGTCAGCCTGCTGGCCATGTCCAGCCCCGAAGGGGACCCGCCGCCGTCGGCGACGCTCCCGGTGGTGGCGAGCTCGCGGAGCGACACACTCACCGTCCCCCTGCCCGACGGTGCGCTGCCTGCCGGAAGCTACCTGGCGCTCGTCGCCGTCGACGGCGTCTCCTCGCTGCCCGTCGTCGAAGGCGGCCGCGCGACGCGACCGACGGTGCTGCTGGGATGAGCCCCACGTCCACCATGACGAGCCATGGGCGCCCATGGGCCGGCGGACCGAAGGAGAGCGGCCGGTGAGCGCAGAAGAGCTGGCCGACTGGCAGGAGGCCAACCGCGAATACCTGGCGATCGCGCTCGACGGCCTGCTCGCGCACCTGCAGGGCGAGGCGCAGCCGGAGGTCGCCGAGCGGCTGTCCTCGCTGAGTGGCGAAATGGTCCACCTGCCGGCGATCGACGCCCTCAGCGCAGCCTTCGGGCTCGGCCTCTTCGAGCGCGACGTCGTGCTGCGCTGCTTCGCCGCCGAGGTCGACCCGCGTTTTCGCCTCGACGCCGGGCCGGTCACGGTGGGCAGCGCCATGGAGACCCTGCCGGGCGGTCACTGGAGCGCCCTGGAGGTCTCGGCACCGCTGCGCGTCTGGGGCATCGTGGAGCTCGACGACGGCGCGCCGCTGGGCGACGCGCCGCTGCGTTTGGCGCCCGACGTCGTGCGCCTGCTGCTCGGCTTCGACCCGCGCGAGGAGCCGGGCGGCCCGTTCGCGATCGTCGTCGACCCACCGGGGCTCGCCGAGACCCAGGCCGAGGCCGCGCTCGCCCTGGCCGACGCGATCGCCGTGACCGCCGAGGTCAGCGGGCGGGCTCCCGCGATCGAGCTGCACGGCGCCGGCGAGGAGGACCGGCTCGCCCTGGCGAGCGCCTGCGCCGGCGTGCTGGGGGCGACGCTGCTGAGCGTCGACGCCGCCGAGCTGCCCGAGCACGACGCCGAGGAGGACGCCCTGCTGCGCGACTGGGCGCGTCGCGCCCGCGCGACTGGGTCGCTGCTGTGCATCGCCTGCAGCACGACCGGCGACCGGGGCGCGGCGCTGGAACGCAGGCTCGCCCGCTCCGTCGAACGCGTCCCCGACCCGGTCTTCGTAGCGCTGGGGCGGGCGAGCACACGCGAGCCGGCCCGCCCGCTGATCCGTCGCGCCTGCGAGCCGCTGAGCAGCGAGCGGCGCTGCGCCGTATGGAAGGCCTGCGTCGGTGAGCTGCGCCGGCGGCTGGGTAGCAAACGCAGCCGCGGCCTCGCCCAGGAGCTCGAGCTGCTGGCCAGCCAGTTCCGCATCGGCGGTCGCACGATCGAGCGGGTCTGCCGGGAAGCCGAGGCGCTCGCGCGCGCCGATGGGCAGACGGGCGACCTGGACCCGCAGCGGCTGGCGCGCTGGCTGCGCGAGGCCTGCGTGCGCGCGGTCGACGCGCGGCTGGGGCCGCTCGCGGAGCGCGTCCCGCTCGCCGACCGCGCCCCGGTCGTGCTGCCCGAGGAGCAGGCACGCCTGCTGCAGGAGCTGGCGCAGCAGATCCGGCTGACCCACCGCGTCGACGAGCGCTGGGGCATGAGCCACGGCGTGACCCGCGCCGCGGCGGCGCTGTTCACGGGCCCCAGCGGCACCGGCAAGACCCACGCCGCGGCGGCGCTCGCCCGCGACTGCGGGCTGGCGCTCTACCGCGTCGACCTCGCCTCGGTGCTGAGCAAGTACATCGGTGAGACCGAGAGCAACCTAGAGGAGATCTTCGCGGCCGCCGGAAGCGGCGGCGCGATCCTGCTCTTCGACGAGGCCGACGCCCTGTTCGGGCTGCGCTCGCAGGTTCGCGACAGCCACGACCGCTACGCCAACATCGGCACCTCCTACCTACTGCAGCGCATCGAGCGGACCCCGACGCCGGTCGTGCTCACCAGCAACCTCAAGGACGCCATCGACCCCGCCTTCCGGCGGCGGCTGCATGTCGTCGTCGACTTCCCCTTCCCCGGCGAGGCCGAGCGCGAGGCTATCTGGCGCGCCATCTTCCCAGCCACCGTCCCCGTCGGCGAGCTCCGGCCCGACCGTCTCGCCCGCGTCGCGGTGACCGGGGCGACGATCGCCAACATCGCCAGGCGCGGCGCCTTCATCGCGGCCGCCGAGGACAGCGAGGTGCAGATGCGTCACCTGCTCACCTCAACGGAGCGCGAGCTGCGCCAGAACGGCCGTTCGCTGTCTCCCGAGGAGCTGAGCGCATGGCGCTGAACGGGGTGCGGGTGCGCATCGACCGGCTGCGCCTGCCTGCCGGCACGCCGCTGGATCGCGAGGACCTGCAGCGCCGCGTCGCGCTCGAGCTGGCGGAGCTGCTTCGGCGCGCCCCGCCGCCCGAGCGCCGCGGCGGCGCCGAGGCGCGGCTGCGGGCCGGCCGCGTCACGATCGCCGCACCGGGCTCAGCCGCCGCCGTGGCCCACGCCGTGGCGCGGCGGATACACGCGCAGCTGCGCTTCGGGGAGGCCGGCGGATGAGCAACCCCCTCCAGGCCGCGCCGCTGTCCCAGGCCGCGCTGGTGTCCGTCGACGCGGCCGGCGCCAAGCGGGCGATCGCCTTCCAGTACGCCCCGGAGACGGTGCGCCGCACGATCGAGCCCAACGTCGTCGGCGGGCGAGGCGCAGAACGCTCCCAGGCGGTGCGCTTCGCCGGCGCCGCCGCCGAGACGCTGACGCTCGACGCGCGCCTCTCCTGCGTCGAGACGACCGACGCCGGCGGCGGCACCGCTCAGGGCGTGGCGCCGCAGCTCGCGGCGCTGGCCCTGCTCGCCTACCCCAGCGCGGCGGACGTACAGCGAGCGCAGTCGATGCTCGAAGCGGGCAGCATCGAGGTCCTGCCGGCGATCGCCGACGAGCTGCTGCTGGTGTTCGGGCGCACGCGCGTCGTCCCCTGTCAGATCGTGTCGTTCTCGATCGTCGAGGAGATCTACGACAACGACCTCGTGCCGGTGCTCGCCACGGTGAGCCTCACGCTGCGCCTGACGAGCTACTCCGACGTCGACCACGCCAACCGCGCGTGGTCGGACTTCCTCACCTACCAACAGGGCCTCGAAGCGCTGGCCGCGCAGGCGGTCACGCCCGGCGGCCCGGGGCAGGGCGCATGAGCAGCGGCGAAGGACGCTACAAGGGCTGCGCCGAGCTGACGCGCGTCGAGCGCGACGGCCGCATCGTGCGCTACCTGGCGCCGCGCATCCTCCCGCCCGGCTCGACGGTCGCCCGGGGCGCCCCCTCGGCGGTGGCCGCGGAGGAGGTCGATCGGCTCGATCTCTTCACCCAGCGGCGGCTGGGCAACCCGCTGCTCGCCCACCGCGTCTGCGACGCCAACGACGCGATGGACCCCCTGCGCCTGTGCCGGCCCGCGGGCCGCCTGCTGCGCCTGCCGGGGAGCGCGCTGTGAGCGCCATCGGCTCGGTCCAGCTGGGGCTGCGCATCGGGCCCGGCACCCCCGGCCCGGCGCCCGGCCGCCTGATGCGGGCGCTGCGCAACGTCGAGGTCACCCAGCAGGACAGCGCGCCCTGCGGCTTTCAGCTCACCTTCTCCGCCGATGCAGCCGCCGAAGGCGAACAGCTCGCGATCGCCGACGACCCTCTGCTGGCGCCCTTCAACCGGGTGCTCGTGCGCACCGCCGTCGACGGGGTCGCCCAGACGCTGATCGACGGCTACATCACCCACCAGCAACACCTCCCGGCGAACGGCCCGCAGGGCTCCACGTTCCTGGTCACCGGCGAGGACGTCAGCGTCAAGCTCGACCTGGTCGACTACTCGCGGGAGTTCCCGGCGTTCACCGATGCGATGACCGTCGAGGAGATCCTGCTGCCATGGGCGGCGATCCTCGGACTGGTGCCCGAAGTGATCCCGACGCCGACGTCGCTGGTGCCGGTGCAATCGGTGCCCCAGCAAACCGAGACCGACCGCGCCCTGCTGGCGCGTCTGGCGCGCCAGAACGGCTACGTCTTCTACGTCACCCCCGGCGAGGAGCCGTTCACGAACGTCGCCTACTGGGGGCCGCCGCCGCGCGGCGGCGCGCCCCAGGGCCTGCTCGACGTCGCCGTCGGCGCCGCCAGCACGGTCGACTCGTTGCAGGCCCGGTACGACGCGCTGGCGCCCGTGACCTACTTCGGCTACGTCATCGAGACGCTCGTCGAGCCGTTCCTGCCGGTCCCGGTGCTGACGCTTCAGTCCACGCGCACGCCGTCGCTGGCGGCCAAGCCGGCGCTCACCGCCGAAGACTTCCTCTCGCTCACCGGCCGCCACGAGCTGTGGCGCGAAGACCAGCTCGACCCGGTCACCGCCAACGTCCGCGCCCAGGCGCTGACGGACGTCTCGACGGACGCCGTCGTGCAGGCCGAATGCGAGGTCTCCGTCACCAGGCTGGGCAGGATCCTGGCGGCGCCCGGCGTGGTCGGCGTGCGCGGCGCCGGCGAAGCCTACGACGGCCTCTACTACCTCAAGTCGGCGACCCACCGCATCGGACTGGGTCACGACGCCGGCTGGGACTACACCCAGCAGCTGACCATGACCCGCGAGGGCACCGGCACCACCACGACGACCCTGCGCGGCGGATGAGCGACTACTTCGGCAAATACCGCGGCAAGGTCCTCTCCACCGAGGATCCGACGGTCAGCGGCAAGCTGCTCTGCGCCGTCGCGGCGCTCCCGGGGATGGATCTCAACTGGGCCACGCCGTGCGTGCCCTACGCCGGCGAGGGGCAGGGTCTGTTCGCGCTGCCCGAGGAGGGCGCGAACGTGTGGGTCGAGTTCGAGGGCGGCGATCCCGAAAAGCCGATCTGGAGCGGCGGCTGCTGGGAACCGGGATTGGAGCCGGTGATGCCCGAGCTGAGCCCCGAGGCGCCGGAGCTGGTCAACATCCTGAGCAGCAAGTTCTGCACCCTCGCGCTCAACGACACCCCCGCCGTCGGCGGCCTGTCGTTGACCGCCGAGGGACCCGTAGCCGAGCTCCCCGTGAAGCTCAGGCTCGACTCGCTGGGCTTCTCGGTCACGGTCGGCGAGCTGCAGCTGACGATGAACCCCGAGACCGGCATCACCCTGAAAGCGGGCGAGGCGACCGTCGTGCTGAGCGTCGAGGGCCTGGTCTGCGAGGCGCCCGACATCGAGATGACCGCCGAGGGCGGCATCGACATGACGGCGCCCACCGAGATCACCGGCGACGTCAACATCGTCGGGCCCGTCGAGATCGAGGGGCCGACGTCGATCTCCGAGGTCGCCGAGATCGGCGGCGCCCTGACCGTCGCCGGCGACGCCAGCGTCGAGGGCGAGTCAAACCTCGCCGGCGCCGTCACCGTCGAGGGCGAGGCCAACTTCACCGGCGCCGTCACGATCGAGGGCGAGGCCAATGTCGCCGGAGCGCTCACCGCCGAGGGCGAGACCAACGTCGCCGGGGCGCTCACCGTCGAGGGCGACGCCGCCGTCGCCGGGCTGATCGAGGGCATCGTCGTCCCGCCGGCGCTATGAGACCCACGACCCCACCCGCCGCCGCATGACCGCGCTCGCCGTCGCCTTCCCCCTGCAGCTCGACGACGCCGGCAGCGCCGAGCTCGTCTCCGAGCCGGCGCTCGCCGCCGAGCAGCTGATGCGCCAGCTGCTGTTCACCGCCCCCGGCGAGCGGCTCAACCAGCCCACCCTCGGCTGCGGGCTGCGCGAGCTGGTGTTCGCCCCGCTCAGCCCCGAGCTGCAGGCGGCCAGCGAGTTCCAGATCGGCGCCGCCCTGCAGCGCTTCCTCGGCGACGTCGTCAGCGTGATCTCGCTGTCGGTGCTCGCCGCCGACTCGGCGCTCGAGATCACCATCGTCTACCGGCTCGCCGGCGAGGAGGAGCGGCGCACGGTGACCTACACGCCATGAGCCCACCCGCCCGGAACAGCGGTGCACGGTGACCCGCAGAGCATGAGCACACCCGTCCGACAACTCGCCGCGCGGGATCTCGGCGCAGGCCGGTGGCGGGTCGAGCTCGACCTCGCCGCCGCCCGCTGCCGTGCGCACCCCGATGCCGTGGCCGTGCTGTCAGCCGCCGGCGACACGGCGCCGGCCGAGGTCGAGTCGGTCCTCTGCGACGCGCGCCGCGGCCGGCTCAGCGTGGTCCTCGCCGTGACCGGGCGCAGCGACGGCAGCGCACCCGAGCTGCGCCTGCGCGGCGGCGACGGCTGGCTCGCCGACGTCGCGCTGGGCACCGCCCCGCAGGAGCCCACGCCGCCCGCATCGCCGGTCCGGCCCTCCCCGCAGGGCGAGGCCGACTTCCGTGGGCGCGACTTCCAAGCGCTGCGCGCCACCCTGCTGGGCCTCGTCGCGGGGCGCATCGGGGACGGCCTGCAGGTGCATCCCGTCGCCGAGACGACGGCGCTGGTCGAGCTGATGGCCTACCTCGGCGACGCCCTCAGCTACAGCCAGGACGCCGTCGCCACCGAGGCCTACCTCGCGACCGCCCGCCGCCGGGTGTCGGTGACGCGCCACGCCGCGCTGCTCGACTACCGCGTGTTCGAGGGCCGCAGCGCCCGCCTGTGGGCGCAGCTGAAGGTCGACGCGCCCGTGCGGCTGCCCGCCGGCACCCGGCTGCTGAGCCGCGTGCCCGGCCTCGCGTCGCGCGTGGCGAGCGCCGATCTGGACGGCGCGCTGCGCGCGGGGGCGCTCGTGTTCGAGACCTGCGCGCCCGTCGAGCTGCGCCCCCGCCGCACGCTGGCGCTCGCGCGCCGGCAGCACCCCGACGGACGCCTGGCGCCCGCCGCGACCGCGGCGGTGGTGGAGACGGCCGATGAGCCTCCGCCGGAGCCGGGCACGCTGGCGACGATCGGCCCGGCCGCCGACGCGCCGCCCGGACCGGGGCACGTGGTGCGGCTGAGCGCCGTGCGTCACCTCCGCCACGGCGTCCTGGTGCAGTGGAGCGAGCAGGACGCCCTGCCCGCCGAGGTCGCCGGCCTGGCGCCGCTGTGCCTGCGCCCCGGGAACCTCGTGCTCGCCGACCACGGCCGCACCCTGCCGTGGACGCCGCTGCAGCTCTTTGGCGAGGGGCCTGTGCCGTGGCCGGAGCTGCCCCACGGCAACCCCAGCATGGTGCTCGCGCCCACCCCGCCCGGCGGGGCCGCCCCAGACCCGCCGGCCCCGCCCGGCGGGCGCGATCCGGCAGACCATCCCACCCCGCCCCGGGAGCACGCGGCGGCGAGCGCGCGCGCCCTGCTGGGCGCCGACGGTCCGACCCGCCCGGCGGTCGTGCTGCGCGAGTCCCAACCGGGCTGGTCGCGGCTGTGGACCCAGCGCGGCTCGCTGCTGGACAGCGGCCCGCTGGCGGCCGACTACGTGGTCGAGCTCGAAGAGGACCGCACGGCGCGCCTGCGCTTCGGCGACGGCTCTTACGGCCTCGCGCCGGACCCGCGCAGCGCCTTCGCGGTGAAGATGCGCACTGGCAGCGGGCTGGACGGCGCGATCGCCGCGGGCAGGCTGGCGCACGTCCTCAGCGACGATCCCCGGGTGCTCGCCGTGACCAACCCGGCGGCGGCGGCCGGCGCCGCCGACCCGGAGCCGCTGTCCGGGGTGCGCCTGCTCGCGCCGCGCACGTTTCGCTCCACCGACCGCGCGCTCACCGCCGCCGACCTGATCGGCATCGCGCGTGGCGTGAGCGGCGTCGCCGACGCCGACGCCACGATCGACCAGACCGGCGTCGGACCGCTGGCGCGCGTGGCGATCGCGACCGACGATCCGCGGCTCGCGTTGGGTGGGCTGACGGCGCGCGTGCACGCCGCGATCGCGCCCCGCCAGCCGCTCGGGGTCGGCCTGCAGGTGCGTGGCGCGCGACCGCTGGCGGTCGCCGTGGAGGCCGAGATCGCGGTGCTCGCCGGCTGGAGCCTCGCCGCGCTGTCCGCCGAGATCGACGCCCTCGTCCGGCGCGAGCTGCTCGAGCCTTCGCGCCGGCGCTTCGGGATGGGGCTCTATCGCAGCCAGGTCGTCTCCCTGCTGGCGGGCATCCCCGGGGTGCTCGACGTGACGCTGCCGCGCTTCGGCTGGGCACGCAGCGACCCCGCGGCGCCGCAGCCGCAGGCGCTACTGCCCCCGTTCGGCGCGATCCTGCAGATCGCCCAGGACCCCGCCGCGCCGTGGCGCGGCCTGTTCAGCTTCCGCCTGCGGAGCGCCCAATGAGCATCTACGGCGTCCGCGCTCCCCACGCGCGGCACGTGCGCGCGCGGCTGCTGGAGAGCCTGCGCCGGGACCCCGCGTTCGCGGAGCTGCGCGCCGACGATCCCAGCGACCCGATCGTCGCGCTGTGCGACGCCTTCGTCACGCTGGCGGCGCTGATCGACTTCTACCAGCAGCGGATCCTCGACGAGGCCTTCCTGGCGAGCGCCGAGCAGCGGTCCTCGATCGAGCTGCTCTACCACTCGCTCGGCGCCTCCTTCCCGCCCAACGCCGCCGCGGTGACCTCGCTCGCCTACCACCTGTCCGACAAGACCGCCGGCGTCGAGGCCGTCGGCCGGGCGCGCGCCGGCGGCGGCGCGGGAACCTCGCCGGGGACCGGCGGCGGAGGGACGTCGACCGGGACGGGCGGCTCGGGGGGCTCCACACCGCCGCCGGCGCCGTCGATCGGCGTCTCGAGCCTGATCCCCCAGGCGGCGCAGGTCAGGGCGGTGCCCGGCTCCGAAGAACGGCCGCCGACGTTCATAACCCTCGAACAGCTGACGGCGCTCGTAGGCGCCAGCCGGCTGGCGGTTGCCCCGCCCCCCGACCCCCGGCCGCCGGCGCTGCGCGAAGACACGACCGAGCTCGAGCTGGCCGGCACGCGCACCGGGCTGGCGGTCGGCCAGCCGATCGTGATCGTCGCCGAGAGCGCCGACGACGAGCGGGCGCCGGTGCGGTGGATCCTGTCGCTGAGCTCGGTGGTGGTGGACAGCAAGCGTGGCTCCACGCGCATCGGCTGGGGCCCACCGCTGGGGGAACAGGTCGGGAAGCTGGCGGACACGGCCAGCGCGACCGTCTATGGCTTCGCCGGCTCGGCGGCGCTGGTCGGCGCCAACGCGACCGCCTGGAGCTCGCTGCCGCCGGCCCAGCGGCTGGCGGCGCCGACGGCCACCGGCGGGACGACGCCGATCAGCGGTGGCCTGGCGGAAAGCCGCGACGCCGGGGGCAGCTGGAGCGCGCGCACCGCGGGGGTGCCCGCCGGCGCCGTCTTCTCGGCGCTCGCCGCCTACGGAGGCATCGTCCTGGCGGCCGTCGCGAGCGGGGGCCTGCTGCGCGCCGAGGGCGCCGAGGCGCTCGCCCCCGTCACGCTCGGCGGCGGCGCGCGGCGGCCGATCGCCTTCCTCGGCGGTCGCCGCGCGCGGATGCTGGCGGGTGGAGCCGGCGCGACGGTGCTGCAGTCGATCGACGACGGGCGCACCTGGAGCCCGGTGGCCGGCGGCGCGCCGCAGCTGGAAACGGGCAAGTCGACGACGAAGGAACAGCCCGGCGCCCAGCAGGTGCGCAGCAACCAGCTGCCCTCGACGATGGTCCGCTGCGTCGTCGAGGACGCCAACCCGCAGCCCACCGAGGTGGTGGCGCCCGCCGGCGAAGAGCCGCCCGCCCTCGTGGCCGCCACCGATGCCGGCGTCTACCGCTACGACGGCACCAACTGGAGCCGTGGCAGCCTGCACGGGCCCGTGCTCGATCTGCTGGTGGTGCCGGCGAGCGGGTCGGCCCACGCGATCCTCGCCGCGACGACGGACGGCGTGTACGTCCTGGGCCCCGGCTGGCAGAGCTGGGAACAGGCGAGCTGGGAGCCGTGGGGCGCCGCCAGGCTCGCGAGCCGCGTCTACGCGCTCGCCCAGCTCGGCGGCCGCCTCTATGCGGCGACCGACGGCGGCGTCGTGAGCTGCTCGGCGCAGACGAGCCCCTGGCAGCCGGCGAGCGGCGGCGACGCCGGCGCGCTGCCCTCCGGCCCGGTGACGGCGCTCGTCGCCGGCGCGGGCGTGCTTTACGCCGCCACCGCCAGGGGCGTCTACGCCTCGCCGGACGGGGGCTCTACCTGGGCGCCGAGCGACCGCTGGCTGGCGTTCACCTGCGACGGCTCCCTGCAGCCCGCCGAAGACGATCCGACCCCCAGCGAAGCGCTGCGGGCGGCCTTCGCCGGCGAGGGCATCGTGCTGGGCGGCGAAGCGAGCCTGACACCGGAAGTCGCCCCGGACGCGCAACCCGCACACCCGGACGCGCAACCCGCACACCCGGACCCGCAGCCCGCACCCCCGGACGCGCAGCCCGCGGCCGGGGAGGCGCCGGCGACCGCCGTGGCCGATCGCTGGCGGCTGACGGACGGCGCTCGCGCCTACTCCCTGATCTCCTCGCCGGCAGGCTGGGAGGTTTGGCAGCTCGCTCCACTCGGCCCGATCGCCGCTCTCGGGGTGGATGCGGTGACGGAGGGGACGGTGCTCGCTGCGGGGGGGCCGCTGCAGAGCGCCGCCGACGAATGGCCCGGCTTCGCCGTCGGCGGCGGCTCGGTCGAGGTGAGCCCGCCGAGCAGGACGATCGTCCCGGCGTCGCTGGCGGTGCTCGAACAGCGCACGACGCTCGAGCTGTGCGCCAGGGCGCTCAAAGTGTCGGCGGTGGAGCAGGAAACCGCGCTGCGCTTCGGGCGGGAAGGGCCGTTGACACGGGTCGCCTTCGACGCTCCGATCCCGCTCGGCGTCTTCCCGCGCCGCAGCAGCAGGCTGTGGACGGGAGGCGCGCCGCTCGAGCTGTTCACGCCCCAGGCGGGTGAGGTCGAGGCACTTTCCGGCAAGACCATCCCGCTGGCGAAGCCGCTGCTCGCGCCCGTCCCGGCGCAGCGACTGGGCGCCGTCACGGGCTCGCCGGTCGGCCTCGCGACGCTGGCGCTGGGCGGCCTGCTGGAGATGCCGCCGGCCGGAGCCGGCAACGATCAGCCGCCGGCCGAGGCCGGCGGCGGTAAGGCGCCTGCCCCGAGCCGGCGCGGCCCGATCGCCGCCGACGTGCTCGATCTCGCAGTCGACCCCGACGACGTCGTCTACCTGGCGACGCCCGAGGGCGTGGTGCGCGTGCAGGGCGAAGCGGCCGGAGCATCCCAGGGCGAGCCCGCCCAGCGGCTGCTGCTCGCGGGCTGGCCGCTCGTGAGCTCCGCCGGCGACGCCGGCGAGGCGGGACATGGGCAGCCGAGCCCGGCGCCGGCGACCGGCGTCGCGCTTGTCGGCACGCAGGGCACGACCGTCGTGGCGGCCTCCGGCGAGGGCCTGAGCCTGCTGGCGCCCGGCGCGAAGGCCTGGACGCCGGTCAAATCGCCCAGGTCGATCGCGCTGATGGCGGTCTCGGGCGACGCGGTGACGCTCGCCTGCGAAGACGGCGGGGCGGCGTTCTGCGAAGACGTGACGGCGACGACGCCGAGCTGGCGCGAGCTGGCGCCCCTGGACGGCCCGGCGACGGCGCTCGCGCTCGACGGCGGCGAGGTGACGGCGGCGACCGCGACGGGGGTCTACAGGTGCGAGCCGGGCCAGGCGTGGCGGGAGCTGGGACGGGCGCCCGGCGGCGAGACGATCACGGCGCTGGTGCGCGACGGCGACGGCACGCTCTGGGGCGGCGTGCAGTCGGGGCTTCTACGCCAGACTCCCGGCACGACGCAGTGGCGGCACGACCCGGCGGCCGGCGGGGCGGTGCAGGCGCTGGCGCTGGACCCGCTGCGCCAGCCGCTGGCGGTCTCCGCGACGGGCGTCGCGCACCGTGTCGGCGGGACGTGGAGCGAGCTGCCGGCCGCGCCCGGGGCGCCGGTCAGCGCGGCGGCGATGGGGGCCGACCAGACACTGTGGGTGGGGATGCGCGCCGAGCTCCCCGTCGAGCTGCCCGGGGGCGGCACGCCGCAGCCGCTGCGGCTCGAGATCGTGGTCCCGGAGGTCGGGCTCGAAGCAGCGGACGTGGCGGCGCTCGACCAGGGGGCGCTGCCGGCGGCGCTGGCCGACGCGATCGCCGCGGCGGGCGTCACGCTGGCGCCGGCGCAGACGCTCGTCGAAGGCAGCGCCGCCGGCGGGGGCTGGGTGCTGCGCAGCGAAACGACGGTCCAGCTGATCGCGCTGCGCGGCGACGGGTCACGCAGCTGGGCGGTCGTCAGCGAGCCACAGGTCACGCTGTACCCGACGGCGCAGTTCACGAGCAGCGGGGAAGTGCAACGCTGGCCGGTGCTCGTGGAAGGCCGCGAGGGGGCGATCCACGCCAGACCCGAGCAGGTGGTGCTCGTGCCTGCGGACAGAGCGGCGCCGTCGTTCGCGGAGAACGTGGTGGTGTCCTCGGTGCGGACGAGCCCGACGGCGGGCAGCGTTCTGAGACTGAGGCAGCCGCTGGCCCACGTCTACGACCCGGCGACGGTGCTGGTCAACCTCAACGTCGCCTCCGCCGCCCAGGGCCAGGTGGTGTCGGTGCCGATCGGCAGCGGAGACCCCGACGCGATCCACCAGAGCTTCGCGATCCCCTCGCCGGTGGCGGCGGTCGGCCCGACGCCGAGCGCTCCCGGGGCGCCGCTGCAGAGCACGCTCGGCATCGCGGTGTCGGGCGAGCCGTGGCGGGAGACGGCGTCGCTGGAATCCTGTGGCCCGGAGGACCGGGTCTACGTGGCATGGCACAACGCCGACGGCACGGCGACGGTGCACTTCGGCGATGGCGTGCACGGCGCCCGCCTGACGCTGGGCCACGACAACGTCGTCGCGACCTACGTCCAGGGCGGCGGGCCGGCGGGCGAGGTCGCGCCGGGCGCGCTGATCCAGCCGCTGGACCGCCCACCGCTGGTGACAGCGGTGCACAACCCCGAGCCGGCGCGCCTGCCGCCGGTCGCGACGGCCGCCGCCGGCCGCGTCGCGGCGATGCACGCCCTCGACGGACTCGTGACACTCGGCGACTACGAGGATCTGGCGCTCGGGCAGGCCGAGGTGACATCGGCGGCGGCGCAGCTGGTCGGCGGACGGGCGCTGGTCGTCACGATCGCCGCCTCCGGGGGAGCGTCGGCGCGACTCGTGCGGAGCGTCCAGGCGAGCCTGGGGACCAAGACGGCCGGCGGCCTGCCGGTGCGTGTGCTCGCGGCTCGCGTCGTCCCGGTGCAGGCTGACGTCGAGGTCATCGCGGCCGATGCGTCGTGCGAAGACGGGGTGCTCGGCGAGCTTTCCGGCCTGGGCGCGGAGCGCCCGGGTGAGCCGCTGCGCGCGGCGCGGGTGCTGAGCGCGGCCACCGCGGCTCCGGGGGTGAGGGCCGCGGCGGTACGGCGCTGGAGCCGTCCGGGCGCGGGCCGGGCTTCGCCGGCTGCGATCCCGGCGGCGGGGGCGAGCTGGCCGGCGGACGCCCCCGCGCCGCGCGCGGCCGAGCTGCTGAGGATCTCCCCGGAGACGCTGCGGGTGCAGATCGCAAAGCCGGGGGTGTCGTCGTGAGCCGCGAGGAGACGCTTCTGCACCGCCTGCTGCCGTCGTACCTGTGGTTCGAAGACGAACGGCACGGCCAGGCGCTGCGGGCGCTCGTCGACGCCCTGGCCGAGCAGCACGCGATCCTGCGCGACGACGTCGAGCGCCTCTACCGCGACCTCTTCGTCGAGACGTGCCGGCCGCGGATCGTGCCGCTGATCGGCGAGAACGTCGGCGTCGTCGGACCCGGCGCCGAGGACCGCGCGTGGGTGGGGCAGGTCGTGGGGCTGCGCCGGCACAAGGGGACCCGCGCGGCGCTGGCCCGCGGGGCGCGCGCCGCCGGCGGCTGGGGCGTCCTCGTCGAGGACGCCGCGGCGAGCCTGGGACGCACGCAGTCGCTGCTCGCCCCCGATCCGCGGGCGGGCGCGCTGCTGAGCCTCGCCGACGGCGACGCCGTCGCCGCGGTGGCCGAGCCCTGGTCGCGCGCCACGCGGCTGGCCTGCGTGTCGGGCCGGCCCGTGGTCGCCGGCGTCCCGGCGCCCCCCGGCGCGCCCGCGCGCACCCGGCCGCCGGCGCCGGGGACGGCGACGCTCGGGGTGTGGCGGCTGATGGGCTTCCACGTCACCGGGCGCACGCCCCACCCGGCCGCGGACGCGCCGCGGGAGCTCGCGG
>DATKPO010000073.1:0-11632 GCA_035524055.1 Solirubrobacteraceae bacterium | reverse complement strand
CATGCCGGGAACCGAGAAGATCACCTGGATGCCGTGGGCGGCGAGCCAGTCGCCGAACCAGCCGGTGCGACCGTAGACGAGCACCAGGGAGAGGCCGACGACGACCGGGGAGATCGCGAAGGGCAGGTCGATGGCGAGCCCGAGCAGCCCGCGCCCGCGGAAGCGTCCGCGCTCCAGGGCGAGGGCGATGCCGATCCCGAAGATGGTGTTCAACGGCACGGCGATCGCGACGAGCTCGAGCGAGAGGACGAGCGCGTGCACCGCGTTGGGGGCGCTGGCGGCCGCCCAGACGGCGCCGAGGCCGTGTTCGAAGGTGCGGTAGAAGATCATGCCGACCGGCAGCGCCAGCAGCAGGAAGAGGTAGGCGAGGGCAGCGCAGCGCAGGCCGAGGGCGCGGGCGCGTGCGCCGCTGTTCGACCGGGCGCGGGCGCGCGCCTGTGCGCCGGTGTGCGCGGGCGTGTCCAGAGCGCCGCCGGGCGGCTCCGTGGCGAGGCTAGGCGGCATGGCGCGAGGCCCTCCGCGAAAGCACGTTGAGCGCTGCGAGGACGACGAGGGCGCTGAGCAGCAGCACGACCGACACCGCCGCCGCGGCCGGCAGGTTTTCGTCCTGGATCTGGCTGAAGACGTAGACGGAGCCGACTTCGGTCTTGAAGGGGAGGTTGCCCGAGATGAGCACGATCGAGCCGTACTCGCCGACGGCGCGGGCGAAGCTGAGGGCGACGCCGGAGAGGATGGCGGGCACGAGGTTGGGCAGCACGATCCGCCGGAAGATCGTGAGCTGGCCGGCGCCGAGCGAGGAGGCGGCCTCCTCCATCGAGAGGTCGAGCTCGTGCAGGACGGGCTGCACGGAGCGCACGACGAAGGGCAGGGTGACGAACAGCAGGGCCATCGCGACGGCGGCGCGGGTGAACGTGAGGTCGATCCCCAGCGGGCTGCCCTTGCCGTAGAGCGCCAACAGGACGACGCCGGCGACGATCGTGGGCAGCGCGAAGGGGAGGTCGATGAGGGCGTTGACGACGCGCTTGCCGGGGAAGTCGTCACGGACCAAAACCCAGGCGATGAGGGTGCCGAAGACGGCGTTGACGGCGACGACGAGCGCCGCGCAGCCGACGGTCAGCTTCAGCGCGGCGACGGCCTGGGGAGAGCTGACCTCCCGCCAGATCGCCGCCGGCCCGCCGTGCGAGGCCTGGGCGAGCAGCGCCGCGATGGGCAGCAGGACGAGGACCGATAGGTAGATCCCCAGCGCTCCCCGGCCGAGGGCGGCGCCGGCGAGGGCGCCGAGACGTCCGCCGCCGAAAACGCCCGCGCGCCCGCGGGCGCGCGCGGCCGCGGGCCCACGCCTCGGGCCGGGGCCGGCTGCGAGGGCGCCCGCGGTTGTCGGCTCACTTGGCAGTGGAGACTCCCAGCGACTGCTCGATCTTGGAGACGATCCCGGTTTCGGGTTCGAAGAACTTCTTGTCCACGGCGGTCCAGCCGCCGAGCTTTTCGACGGTGAAGAGGCCCGCGGGGGTGGGGAAGCTGCTGGCGCCGGGGACGCCGGAGATGACGGGGCGGTAGCCCTTCTTGACCCAGATCGCCTGTCCGGCGGGGGAGAGGAGGTAGTTGACGAACTTCTGCGCCTCGGGGTTGGAGCCGACGGCGGCGATGGGGTTCTGGATAAGGATGGTGTCGCGGGGGATGACGTATTCGATCGGCGAGCCCTTCTTCTGGTCGGAGATGGCCTCGTCCTCGTAGTCGATGAGGGCGTCGCCGCGGCCGGCGAGGAAGGTCTGCAGGGCGGTGCGCGCCGAGCTGTCCTGGCTGACGACGTGGTGGAAGAGGGTTGTCAGGTATTCCTCGGCCTGGGCTTCGGTCTTGCCTTCCTGCAGCTGGGCGCCGTAGGCGGCGAGGATGTTCCAGCGGGCGCTGCCGGAGGTGAAGGGGTTGGGCGTCAGGACCTGGACGCCGGGCTTGACCAGGTCGCTCCAGCTCTCGATGTGCTTGGGGTTGCCCTTGCGCACGATGATGACGGCGACGGAGTTGGTGACGAAGCCGTGGGTGGCGTTCTTGTTCCAGTCGGGCGAGACCATGCCGGCCTTGACGAGGCGCGTCACGTCGGGTTCCTGGGAGAAGTTGACGACGTCGGCGTGCAGCCCGTTGGCGACGGCGCGGCTCTGTTCGCCGGAGGGGCCGAAGGACTGGGTGAAGTCAGACCCCTTGCCCGCGGGTGTGGCCTGGAAGGCGGGTATCAGCTCTTCGTAGGCGCTCTGGGGCGTGGAGTAGGCGACCAGCGCGACACCCTTGCCGCCGCCGCTCGCGGTGGAGGTCGAGGAGCCGCAGGCGGCCAGCGTCGCGGGCAGGGCCAGGAGAAGGGCGAGAAGGGCGATCGGGCGCTTGGGCATGGTCACTTTCTGCATCGATGCGGTCGGTTTGGTCACCTACTAATACCATAAACGAGGTCAAGTTAGGTGTATTTGTGAGCAATCCGGCTCGGGCTCGCGCGGCGCGAGACGGGCTCGGGTGGCGCGCGTCGGTCGAGGCGGCGCTCAGGCCCGTGCGGCGCTCAGGCCCGTGCGGCGTTCAAGCGAATACGGCGCTCAGGCCCGCGCGCCGCGCGGCGCGCCGACGGCGGCGAGGACGTCGGCGATGCAGGCCTCCTGCACGCGCCGGGCGTCGATGGCGAAGATTTCGGGAACCCCACCGGCCCCGCCGCCCGCGCTCGGGCGCACCCCGACGCCGACGCGCGCCAGCTGCATGGCGCCGAGGGTCTGGGTGTAGAGGTAGTTGGCCGCGAAGTCGGGGTCGGGGATGTCGAAGACCCCCTCGCGGGCGCCGAGGGCGAGGATCTGGGAGAGGCGGCCCAGGCAGCTGGCCATGCCGACGCCGAGGCGCAGCCAGACGGACTCGGAGATGCTCTCCCGGAGCTCTTCCGCCGGTTGGCGCATGAGGGAGAGGCCGCAGTCGACGAAGGCGGGGTGCTCGATGCAGAAGTCGGTGTAGCGCCGCCAGCCCTCCTCCAGGCGGGCGGCGGGGTCGAGCCGCGCCGCCGGGTCCCGACCCGCATCTGGGGCGACGCCCTCGGCCGGAGCCACTCCCCCTGTTCGATTCTCGCCCTCCGCCGAGGCGAGGTCGTCGGCCAGTCCGTCCAGCCGCTCGGCGAGGTCGGCGAGGTAGCTGGTGAGGGTGAGGACGTAGAGCTCCTCCTTGGAGGCGAAGCAGCGGTAGATCAGGGCCTTGTTGATGCCGACGGCCTGGGCGATGTCCTCCATCTGGGCGTCCTGGAGCCCGCGTTCGTCGAACAGGAGCCGTGTGGCGGCGACGATCTCGCGCTCGCGCTCGCGGCGCGCCGAGGCCCGGCGGGAGGCGAGGGGTGCGCGGGCGACAGCCATCCAGCCCACTATACCTCCGTCAGCCGCAGATGTAAACGCGAGTCAAATTTGTGGTTGACGGGTATTTAGAGCGGTGGTATCGTGCATACTCCGGGGCAGGCTCACCGCGCGCTGCCCGTCCGCCGAGACCGCGTCCGGACGTCGCGGCACGCAACCCAACCCTTCCCAAAAGAAAAAAAGGAGCCCGTCCCGATGTCAGCCACTGTTGCCGACCCCACCGAGGCCGCCGAGGCAGCAGTCGCGGCGATCACCGGCGCCGCCGGCGCCGAGGTCAACTTCTCGCTCGCGCTGAACCAGGATCAGAAGGACCTGCGGGACTGGGTGCACGGCTTCGCCGCCGACGTCGTTCGGCCGGCGGCACACGAGTGGGACGAGAAGGAGAGCACCCCCTGGCCGATCATCCAGGAGGCCGCCAAGATCGGTCTCTACGGCTTCGAAGGTCTCGCCCAGTTCTTCGCCGACCCCACGGGCCTGTCGCTGCCGATCGTCAACGAGGAGCTCTTCTGGGGCGACGCCGGCATCGGGATGGCGATCATGGGCACCGCGCTGGCCGTCGCCGCCATCTTCGGACAGGGCACGGGCGAGCAGATCGGGGAGTGGATCCCGCGCTGCTTCGGCACCCCCGAGGACATCAAGGTCGCCGCCTTCTGCTCCTCCGAGCCCAACGCCGGCTCGGACGTCAGCGCGGTGCGCACGACCGCCAAGTTCGACGAGGCCGCCGGCGAGTGGATCCTCAACGGCCAGAAGGCCTGGGCGACGAACGGCGGCATCTCCGACGTCCACGTCGTGATCGCCTCCGTCGACCGCGAGCTCGGCTCCAAAGGCCACGCCGCCTTCGTCGTCCCGATGAGCGAAGCCAAGGGCATCTCCCAGGGCGCCAAGGTCTCCAAGCACGGCCTGCGCGCCTCGCACACCGCCGACGTCTACCTCGACGACTGCCGCGTCCCCGCCGGCCACGTCCTCGGCGGCAAGGAGAAGCTCGACGAACGCCTCGCCCGCGCCCGGGAGGGCACGAAAAACAAGTCCAACGCCTCGATGGCGACCTTCGAGGCGTCCCGGCCGACCGTCGGCGCCCAGGCTCTGGGCATCGCTCGCGCCGCCTACGAGTACGCCCTGGACTACGCCAAGGAGCGCGAGCAGTTCGGCAAGAAGATCGTCGAGAACCAGGCCATCGCCTTCACCCTGGCCCGCATGAAGATGGAGATCGACGCCGCCCGCCTGCTCGTCTGGCGGGCCTCCTGGATGGGCCGCAACCAGGTGCCCTTCGAAAACGCCGAGGGCTCGATGTCCAAGCTCAAGTCCGGCGAGGTCGCGGTCTGGGTCACCGAGCGCGCCATCCAGATCCTCGGCGGCAACGGCTATACCCGCGAGTTCCCCGTCGAGCGCTGGCACCGCGACGCCAAGATCTACGACATCTTCGAGGGCACCGCGGAGATCCAGCAGCTCGTGATCTCGCGGGCGATCTCGGGGATGCAGATTCGGTAGGCGCTCGGTGCCCGCCCTTGATTAAGCGCAGCCGTGCCAGCGCCTCGCTGATCTCCTGGAGCGTTGGACGCCCAGCGCCAGCGCCTAACAAGCATCCCGGTATGATACGGGTGTGCTTGCTAAGCCGCAGCAGCTGATCGATCGCGACCTCGAATGGGCGGCGCTCGGACGCTTCGTCGAGCGCCGCCAGCGCCTGGCAGTCGTCTACGGCCCGCGGCGGATCGGCAAGTCGTTCATGCTCGACGCGCTCTGCGCGGCTGTCGGGGGACGCCGCTACCAGGCGATCACCGGCGTCGCCGCCACACAGCTTGCCGACTTCGGGCGTGAGCTGGGGTCGTGGCTGGGGGCCGGAACGCTGCGCCTGGAGGGCTGGGCGGACGCGTTCGAGCGCCTATCTCGTTTGCAGGCGCCGCTTGTCGCGATCGACGAGCTGCCCTACCTGACCGAGTGCAGTCCCGAGTTGAGCGGCATCCTCCAGCGCTACGTCGACGACGGCGCCGGGCCGCCGTTGATCGTGGCCGGCAGCGCGATGTCGGCGATGGGAGAGCTGATCGCCTCGCGGGCACCGCTGTACGGGCGGGCCGGCACGGTTGTGGTCCCCGCCCCGTTCGCCGGTGTGCACCTCGCCGCTCTATGGGACGCCGGCAACACGCTCGACGCGCTGTGGATCGACGCCGCGCTGGGCGGGCGACCCGGATACCGGCCGCTGGTGGCGGCCCCCGGCGGGGACCTGGACTCCTGGATGATCGAGGAGCTGCTGGCTGCAGGCTCGCCGCTGCTGGACGCAGCCGAGGCCGACCTGGCCGAGATTTCCGACCCGGCGCCGTTGCGCGGCACCTACCGCGCCATCCTCGGCGCGATCGCCGCCGGTGAGCACACCTTCAGCTCGATCTCGCGGGTAGCCGGGCTGCCCTCGGGCGCGCTCAGCAGGCCCCTCGCCGCACTCCAGCGAGCGGGGCTCATCGAGCGCGTTCCCGACCCACTGCGTGCGCGCCGCGACCGCTACGAGCTTGCCGATCCGCACCTTCGTCTCTGGCTTTCGATCATCGCGCCCAACCGCTCGCTGCTGCAGGCCGGTCGCGCCGGGCAGATCTGGGATCGCGTGCGCGAGACGACCTGGCGCTCGCAGGTGCTCGGACCACGCTGGGAGACGGTGGTCCGAGCACACGTCCTCGACGGCGCCGTCGAGGACGTGGGGGTCGTCGACGAGGTCGGGGTCAGCACGGTGTCCGACCGGGCCCTCAAACGCACCCACGAGATCGACATCGTGGGGCTCAGGGACGGCCGGATCGTCGCGCTTGGCGAGGCGAAGCTGCGCGCGCTCGGCGAGCCCGACCTCGCGCGGCTGCTGCGCATCAGGGAGCTGCTCCACGTGCCCGCCGCGACGCTGCTGCTCGCCTCGGCGGACGCTGTGCACGTGCCACCCGACGCCCCATCCGAGCTCGTAGCCATCGAACCCGCCGATATCTACGGGTAGCGGTGGGGAGGGTCCCAGTCGAGGGACGTTCGTCGTTATCGCTGCCGCCGTGCTCCGTCCGCGCGTCAGTTTGCGCCAGTCGTGGACCGCTGCTCGACGCGCCGATTGCGACCCCTGCTGCTCGCCTCGGCGACTCAAGCAGGGGTATGGCGTCGGTTTGTGCCAACGCATAGGATCGGGGGGATGCCGCTCGGCGAGGTGAAAACCGAGGTGTTTCGCGGTCGAGGGGACAGGTCGGCGTGAGCGGCGGACTGGACCCGGACGCGCAGGCGCTGCTCGACGTCGTGGAGGCGATGGGGCTGCCTCCCCTGCAGACCCTCTCGGTCGACGCGGCGCGCGAGCGCATGCGCGCCGCGTTCGTCGACCGCGGGCCGCCCATCGAGCTGACGAACGTGGAGGACGTCGCGCTGCCAAGTCCCGACGGGGCTCTGCGCTGTCGCCTGTATCGCCCCTCCCCGGGCGAGTTGCCGGTGGCCCTGTTCCTGCATGGAGGCGGCTGGACGGTCAACGACCTCGACACCCACGACGGCCTGTGCCGGCGGATCGCCGCCCGCTCGGGCTGGCTGGTGGCCTCGCTCGACTACCGGCGGGCGCCCGAGCACAAGTACCCCGCGGCGCTCCTGGACGCATACCTCGCCTATCGCTGGCTGCTCGACAACGCCGCGACGATCGGCGGCGACGCCGCCCACCGCGCGCTGATCGGCGAGAGCTCGGGTGCGAACATCGTGGCCGCGCTGACGCTGCTGCTGCGGGACCTGCGCTGCCCGATGCCGACATATCAGGTGCTTGCCTATCCGGTGACCGACCGCTTCGACCGCCACCCCTCCTATCGCGAGCACGGCGTCGGCTACGCCCTGGATCGCGAGCTCATGCGTTGGTACCTAGACCACTATCTGCCGCCGGCGCACGACGAGAACGATCCCTACCTGTTTCCGCTCGCCGCGACCAGCCTCGCCGGCCTGCCTCCCGCGCTGGTGATGACGGCCGAGTTCGATCCGCTGCGCGACGAGGGTTTGGCGTACGCCGGGCGGCTCGCGGCCGAGGGCGTGGCGGTGGAGCACGTCCACGCCGGGGATCAGATGCACGGCTTCCTGATGATGCACCGCGCGGTGCGCACGGCGGGCGATCTGATCGATCAGCTCGCGGCGGCGCTCGCGCGGCGGGGTCCGCGGCCCGCGGCCGCACCCAGCTGAGCTTCCAGTCGCCGCGCGTCCTGCCTCGGAGGCGGCCCCTAGCGGGTTCCCGGTCACACGCCGGACTCGGTCCGCCAACCATCCCCGGAGGGCGAGGCCGCGTCACCTGCCCTGCGCCGATGCTGGCACCGGTGAGCCACGGCGATCGGCCCATCGAGCGAGCTGCGGCAGAGGTCCCTGCGGCAGAGGTCCCTGCGGCAGAGGTCCCTGAGGCAGAGGTCCCTGAGGCAGAGGTCCCTGAGGCCAAGCGCTCGGCTGGCGCCGGGCCGGCGGCGAGCGGGCGGGTGGCCGCCGCCGGCGGCGGGATGCTGCTCCCACTCGTCCTCACCCAGTTCGTGGCGAGCTTCGCCGGCTCGGCGATGAACGTCTCCATCAGCAGCATCGGCAAGGACCTCGGCACCACCGTCCATGGGGTGCAGACCGCGATCACGCTGTTCCTGCTCTGCATGGCCGCCCTGATGATCCCCGGCAGCAAGCTCACCGACATCCTCGGACGCAAGCGCTGCCTGATCCTCGGTCTCGGCGTGTACGGCACGGGCGCCGTGATCGCCGCCCTGGCCCCGGTGCTGGGGGTGCTGATCGTCGGCTACTCGGCCTTCGAGGGCGTCGGCTCGGCGCTGATGATCCCCCCGATCTACATCCTCGCCACGATCTTCTACCCCGACGTCCAGTCGCGCGCCCGCGCCTTCGGGGCGATCAGCGGCGCCGGCGGGATCGGCGCCGCCGCGGGGCCGTTGATCGGCGGTCTCATCACCAGCGGAATCAGCTGGCGCGTCACCTTCCTCCTGCAGGCGGCGATCGTCGCGGCGGTCGCCCTGCTGAGCCGTCGGCTCGTCGATCCGCTGCCGGCCGACCGCGGCCGGCGCTTCGACCGGCTCGGCGCCGCCCTCTCGGCCGCCGGGATGTTCTTCGTCGTCACCGCCATCCTGCAGATCGGCGTCAACGGGCTGCTCGTCGTGATCCTGGCGGCGCTCGGCGTGGGCTTCCTCGGCTGGTTTCTCCTGCACATCCGTGCCCTGGAGCGCCGGCACCTGGAGCCGCTGCTGTCGACGGGGCTGCTGCGCAACCGCACCTCGAACCTGGCGATGGTCACCCAGAACATGCAGTGGCTGCTGCTCATGGGCACCTCCTTCGTGGTCTCCGTCTACCTCCAGGTCGTGCGCGGCTACAGCGCGATCGAGACCGGGCTCGTCTTCACCGCCGCCACCGCCGGCGTCCTGGTCTCCTCGCTCGCCGCCCCCCGCCTCGCCCGGCGCCACGCTCAGAGCACCCTGATCCGCGCCGGCTTCGTCATCGCGCTGGCCGGCATCGGCCTGCTGGTGGCGCTCGTGCGCGAAACCTCCGGGGTCTGGACCTTCGTGCCCGGGCTGCTGCTGATGGGCCTCGGCGTCGGCGCGATGCTGACCCCCTCCGTCAACGTCGTGCAGTCGAGCTTCCCCGACGAGCGCCAGGGCGAGATCTCGGGGCTCTCCCGCTCGATCTCCAACCTCGGCTCCTCGCTGGGCACCGCTATCGCCGGCACCATTCTCGTCTCGGCCTCCAGCGCCGGCAACCACGCCTACGGCTACGCCCTGCTCGCGGTCGCCGTCGCCGGCGTGATCGGGCTGGCGATGGCGCTGCTGATGCCGCGTGACGCCGGGCTCGAGCCGGCGCCCGAGGAGGCGCCTGCCTGAGGCCGCGTCGGGGTGGCGCGCCTACCAGGCCTGGGCGGCGCCGCAGTGGGGGCAGGCCACGGTCGTCGTCACCGGCGCCTCGAAGAGCAGGCCGCACCCGCAGGCGTAGGAGGCCCGGTCGTGCGAGCTCACCGCGGCGGCGTGGTTGCGGCGAGTGGCCCGGCCGCGCTCCGGGGCCGTCGCGGAGGGCGGCCGGCGCGGCGCGTGCGCCCGGCGCGCCCGCCGCCGCTCGCCCAGTGGATTCTTGACCGCTGCCCTCATCGACTGTCGCCCATACGCTCTGTACATAGAGACCCCACGCGCCTCCAAAGGTTTCGGCGCGCCCCGCTCGATTCCTGGCTGGCCGGCCGATTCCTGGCCGATCGGCTGGCTTGCGGCCCGTGCAGCGCTCCCCGGCGGCCTGCGATCACGGCCCACCGGCGTTTGCGGGAAGGGCATTTGAGATACTTGGTCACCGATGAACCCCGCCCGCAAGCGCACCGTGCGGCTCGTCGTCGCGCTCGGCGCGGCCGTCATCCTGGCCAGCGCCCTGATCTACACGAGCTTCAGCGCCGCCAGCCCGGCGCTGACGCCCAGCCAGTTCCTGCGCGAGGAGCAGCCCGGGCGCAGCTACCAGGTGACCGGCGACGTCGTCAATGGCTCGGTCCGCCACGAAGACGGGGTGCTGCACTTCGCCGTCGCCGACCGCGCCGGCGGGGGCTCGGCGATCCCGGTGTCCTACACCGGGGTCGTCCCCGACGCCTTCCACGAAGGGCGCGAGATCATCGTCACCGTCGAGCGTCAGGGCAGCCGGTACGTCGGCGAACGCGAATCGCTGATCACGAAGTGCCCCTCCAAGTACAAGGTCGCGCCGCCCTCCGAGAAGCAGAACGCCTAGATGAGCGTCTCGCGAGCACCCCGGCACGGCGGCCGGCGAGAGCGCTGAGATGGCGAGCCTCGGACGCCTCTGCCTGCTGCTGTCGCTGGCGATCTGCGTCTACGGCGTCGGGGCCTGCATCTACGGCGTCCGCGCCGGCCGCGAGGAATGGACGCGCGCCGGGCGGCGCTCTGTCTACGCCCTCGCCGGTGTCCTGACGTTCTGCTTCGCCCTGCTGGAGATCGCCTTCCTGCACAGCGACTTCGCGCTGAACACGGTCGCGGACACCTCCAGCCGCACCACGCCCGCCTTCTACAAGGCCGCGGCGATGTGGTCCTCCCAGGAAGGCTCGCTGCTGCTCTGGGCGTGGCTGCTGTCGCTGTGGTCGAGCCTGGCGCTGTTCCTGACACGCAACCGCCTGCGCGAGGTCACGGCCTACGCCACCGCCATCCTGCTCGGCTTCGGCGGGTTCTTCGTCGCCCTGATGGTCTTCTACGCCAACCCCTTCTCGACGACGACGCCGGCCCCGCCGGAAGGCGTCGGCCTGGACCCGCTGCTGCGGTTCCCGACGATGATGATCCACCCCCCGATGCTCTACTCGGGGTACACCCTGGCGACGGTGCCCTTCGCCTTCGCCGCGGGGGCGCTCATCACCCGGCAGGTCGGGGGGGAGTGGATCGCCGTGGTGCGCCGCTTCGCGATGGCCTCCTGGCTGTTCCTCGGCGTCGGCATCCTGCTCGGCGCGAGCTGGTCCTTCTCCGAGCTCGGCTGGGGCGGCTACTGGGCGTGGGACGCCGTCGAGAACGCCGCCCTGCTGCCCTGGCTGACGGGCACGGCGTTCCTGCACTCGCTGATGATCCAGGAGCGCCGCGGGATGCTGAAGGTCTGGAACATCTCGCTGCCGCTGGCCACGGGGACCCTGGCGATCATGGGGACCTTCATGGTGCGCAGCGGGATCCTCGACTCGATCCACGCCTTCGGCGGCGCCACGCTGGGCACGCCCTTCCTGATCCTGATCGCCGCGATGCTGTGCGGCTCTATCTACCTCGTCATCTCGCGGCGGGGCCAGCTGACGAGCGCCCATCGCCTGGACTCGCTGCTCTCGCGCGAGGCGATCTTCCTGTTCAACAACCTCGTCCTCGTCGGACTCGCCTTCGTGATCTTCTGGGGAACCTGGTTCCCGAAGATCTCCGAAGCCCTGACCGGCCAGACGGCCTCTGTCGGGGCGCCGTGGTTCGACCGCTACACGGTGCCGCTGGCGTTGATTCTCGTCCTGCTCTCCGGGATCGGCCCCGTCGTCGCCTGGCGGCGCTCGACGTTCGCGGGCATACGGCGCAACCTCGCGCTGCCGGCCGGCGCCGGGCTGCTGACGCTCGCCGGGCTGCTGCTCGCCGGCGTCGGCCACACGCTGGCGATCGTCATGTTCAGCTGCGCCGCCTTCGTCCTGGGCGCCGTCGCCCAGGAGCTCTGGCGCGGCACCCGGGTGCGCCGCGCCGCCTCGGGCGAGATCGTGCCGATCGCGCTCGTTCGGCTCGTCGCCCGCAACCGCCGCCGCTACGGCGGCTACATCGTGCACATCG
>DATKPO010000072.1:0-48495 GCA_035524055.1 Solirubrobacteraceae bacterium | reverse complement strand
CAACGGGCCGCTCGCCCTGGTGGCCTCCAAGCGGATCCTGCAGGAGCAGTTCGACTGGTCGAGCCAGGAGATGTGGGAGCGTCAGGGCGAGATCTCCGGCCCCGTCTTCGAGTCCCAAGACGCCAAGGAGGGTGCCAGCGCCTTCAAGGAGAAGCGCCCGCCGGTCTGGCGGGGACGCTGACGCCGGTCACGCAGCCGCGCCCGCCGGTCTGGCGAGGGCTCAGCTGGCACCAATCACGCAGCGGCGCCCGCGGTCTGGCGAGGGCGCAGCCAGCGCCGGCCACCCAGGCGGCGCCCTCCGTGCCGGGCGCCGCGACTTCGGGCGGTGGCCGGTGTTTTGATCCGCGTGGGCCGGGGTAAAGCTGTCTCGCATGGGGTGAGGTGAGGCCGTCGATGCCCGCCACCCGACACGCGGGGCGCCCGCCGGGGTGTTCACCCGTCCGGCGGGATGTGCTGAAGAGGGTCCGCCGCCCTGGAGGCGGACGCAGGCTACGAAGGAGGTCTCGATGTTCTCGTTGCGTCGCACTCTGATCACGGCCGGGGTGTGCTGCCTGCTGGCCGCCGTCGCGGTGCCCGTCGTCGCGCTCGCCCACGGCGGGTCGAACGGCCGCCACCACGACCACGCGCGGGTGAGCGCGTTGCGTTGGAACCATCGCCTGCGACGGCTCTGCGGCGGGACCGCCGCCTTCCTGCCGCCCCGCGGCCACGGCTACGGCCACCGCCACAACCTCTTCGCCGCCCGACACGGTCTCAGCGAAGCCCAGCAGAAGGAGCTCCAGGGGGCCTGCGAAAAGCTCGGCGCCGCCTACGCCACCGAGCGCGCCGCGGTGCGCAGCGCCGTGAAGACCTGGCGATCCACGGTCCAAGCCGCCCGCGCCAAGCTCGGAGGGGTCTGCCCGCCCGCGCGGCCGTGGTTCGGGCATGGCGGCCCGACGGGCCCCAGCGGCGCGACGGGCCCCAGCGGCGCGACGGGCCCGACAGGTCCGACCGGCGTCACCCAGGCCTGTCGGGAAGCGCGCAAGGCCTTCCGCGAAGCGCGCCGGGGGGCCGACGGGACGCTGCGCGAAGCCCTCGCAGCGGCCCGGACGGCGTTCGCCAAGGCGCTCCACGAATTCGACGCCGCCGTCGACGCCATCATCGGGTCCTCCGGCTTCCCGCCCGGGCAGCACCGCGGCGCCACCGGCCCGACCGGCCCCTCCGGTCCCGGTGAACGCGGACATGGTCGCCATCACCCGCACTGGCCGATCCCAGTCGGGCCGCCGCACGGCCCGACTGGCCCCACCGGCCCGGAAGGGGCGACCGGCCCCACCGGCCCGACCGGCCCGCAGACAGGTGGGTGGCAGCACCGCGAAGGCTCCGGCGGGGGCTTCGAAGGCGAATACACCGGCGACGAAGGCGGCAACGGCGCCGGCCACCACCACTGGAGCTGACCGCCAGCGACCAACGCGAAAGCCGGGTCCTGCCGCTGGGTTGCGCCGCTCGGCTCGCGCCGCTGGGCTCGCGCCGCTGGGCTCGCGCCGCTCGGCTCGTGTCGGTGGCTCGGCTCGCGTCGTGGCTCGGCCCGCGCGGCTCAGCCCGCGCCGAGCCCCTCGATCCAGTCGAGCGTACGCCCGCAGAGCTCGCGCGCCCGGTTCGCCGGGAGCGCGAGCAGCGGCGGAGGGGGCGCCACCCGGCTCAGCACGAGCGGGCCGATCGCTTCCGGCGGGCCGCCGGTGCCGGGGCGCCAGAGCTCGCGGCGGTAGCTCAGCGCGACGCTGTGCCTGCCGGCGCCGAGCCGCAGCTCCCCGAGGCGGATGTACTGGCCGGGCTCCTGGATCTCCAGCAGCGCGGTGCCGACACGGCGGCCGTCGATCGCGACCGCCAGCGGCCCCCGGGTGGAGCCGCCGAGCCAGACCGCGTAGCGCCCGCTGCGTGGGACGGCGAGCGCGATGCGTGCCGTCCCGGGCGCATCGGGGGCGAGTCGGCTCGTGCCGGTGGACCAGCCCGCCGGATGGGTGCCGTCCGCGAGTTGCGCGACCACCGGGTTCTCGACGGGGGCGCCCAGCAAGGTGTGCACGCCGGCGCGACGGGCCAGACGCAGGACGGTGGCGCAGCGGGGCACCGAGCCGGGGTCTTCGGCGTCGCCGAGCGGCAGGTGCCAGAGCAGATCCGGGCGCGGCCTGCTCGGGCGCTGCCAGACTTCCCAGAAGCTGTCGCGGAGCGTCAGCCGGTAGGGCGAGGGCGGGCGGCTGGAGACGGGCGAGCGCTGCAGGACCAGCGTGCGGTAGGCCAAAACCGAGGACAGCCGGATCTGGTCGACGTCGGCCGACTGGCCCTTTTCGAGCAGCGCCCCCGAGATCAACGGGTCTTCGCGTTCGCGCAGTTCCGAGGCCCCTTCCGGGGCGGCTTCGCGGAGGAAGTGGCGGGTGCCGTAGGGCTGGTACTCGGTCATCAGCGTCGGGCCGCGGCCGGCAATGCGGCGCCCGATCTCGGCGAGCTCGGCGAACTGGGCGCGCGGGGCGAGGCTGACGTCGTGGTAGGCCAGGACGTTGGACCAGGCGACGCCTAAGGCGATCGCGCAGCCGGCGAGGGGGGCTCCCACCGCGAGAGCCCTTACGCCGGCCCGGCGCTGCCAGCCCATCGCGAGCGCGCTCAGCACAGCCAGCGGGAGGGCCGGCGAGGCGCTCGCCAGGGCCTTCGCGCCGAGCCACGGGGCAGCTGCGAGATCGACGAGCGCCGCCCCGACCACTGCGCACGACACGTACAGGACGAGCTCGTGCCGGCGCTTCCGCAGAGCCAGCAGCAGACCGGCCACCGCGCCGACCGCGACCAGGCCGATCAGGACGGCGGTGACGGCGGTCGCCGACGGCGCGAAGCGAAAGTCGCCGGTCGGCCAGATCCCGGCGATCTGGGCAAAGCGCAGCGGTTTGACGAGGTTGCCGAGCTCGTCACCTCCCGTCAGGACGCCCTGGAAGCGCTCGACGAAGCCCCTGGGCCGCAGCACCAGATAGACGCCGCCGGCGACCAGCGCCAGAGCCAGCGCCACCGCCGGCCACGCCGGCCGCCGCAGCCGCGGGGTGTCGCGCAGCCCCCACAGGGCGATCGCGAGCAAACCGCCGGGGCCGACCCACACCAGGCCGCCCGGGCTCTGGGTGGCGATCAACGCCCAGACGACGACCGCGGCGGGGATCAGCGTCCGCAGGCGTTTCGCGCCGGTCAGCGCCGGCGGGGCGGCGACGGCGAAGGCCCCGATCAGCAGCGCCCCGGCGACCTCCTTGATGCCACCCCACAGGTAGTAGCCGTAGAGCAGCGCCGGCTGGGCCGCCAGGGCGGCGATCGCCGCCGCCGTCCAGCGCGCCGTCCCGAGGCAGAGCGCCGCGATCCGCTGCAGCGCCAGGGCCAGCGTGGCCGCGAGGAACGCCATCCAGGGGTTCACCAGCCAGGCGATGTCCTCGCCGAGGACCGCCCGGCCGATCCCCATCGGCAGGAACGAGCCGATGGGGTACCCGACGGTGAGGTAGCTCGACAGCGTCGCCCGGTAGCTCGAGGGGGGCAGGCCGGCGATGGTGCGACCGTGGGCCAGGGCCCGGTCGACCAGCGCCAGCCAGGTGGCGGTGTCGTCGAGCTTGATGTAGCCCGTCCAGGTCGCCATCCCCGACAGCACCACGGGGGCGGCGTAGACGGCGAACACCGCCGTCGCCGCCGTCAGCGCCGGCGCCGCCGGACCCAGGGTCCAGCGCCAGGGGGGATGGAGGACGAGGCCGAGGCCGCCGAGCGCCAGCACCGCCGGCACCGCCAGGGGCGCCGTCGCCGGGGCTCGGGTGAAGAGATCGAGCACGGCGATGACGAGCGCCACCCCGCAGGGGATGCGCACACCCGGCGCCAGCGGCCGCCCCGCGAGTCGCGCCAGCAGCGTGCCGCAGCCCTGGGCCAGCAGGCCGAGCAGTACGGGAAATGCCACCCAGCAGACGAGCAGGGCGCTCATCGCCTGCGTCTACCGCCGCCTCTCGCTGCCATCCGGTCTCGCGGCCGGTCCGGGCCGGTCTCGCCCCGTCTCACCGGTGTTCAGCCGCGACGGAGGCGCCGCTTGCGCCGGCGCTGGCGCAAAATCGCCATGAGGCGGCGCCACAGCATCGCCTCAGCGCTCCCCCGGCGTCTTGCGCGGGTACTGCGATGTGTCGAGGCTGAGGTCCAGGGCGGTGCGCACGATGCGGCTCTGTTCGGCGGCGTGCGCCGCCGGGTAGCCCTCGCCGGGGCTCGCCCGCTCGGGGCGCCCGATGTAGCCGAAGTGCATCTCCTCGGGCATGATCTGCATCAGCCGCGGCGACATGTGGGCGCGGGCGCCCATGTTGCGCGGCTCCTCCTGCACCCAAAGCACTTCGCGGAGGTTCGGGTATCGGCCCATCAGCTGCAGGACCTGGCCCTCGGGGAAGGGGTAGAGCAGCTCGATCCGCCCGACCGCGACCCCGGCGTTGCCCGCCCGGTTGGGGTGGCCGACGAGGTCGTAGTAGATCTTGCCGGTGCACAGCACCAGGCGCGTGACCTGCTCCTCGGCGACGCCGGGCTCGGCGATAACCGGCTGGAAGCGGCTGTCCTCGGCGAGCTCCGCCAGGGCGCTGCCGGCCTGCGGCAGGCGCAGCAGCGACTTCGGCGTCATGATCACCAGCGGCCGCTGCTTGGCGATGCGCGCCTGGCGGCGCAGCAGGTGGAAGTACTGGGCGGGGGTCGTCAGGTTGGCGACGCGGATGTTGCCCTCCGCCGCCAGCGCCAGGAAGCGCTCCAGGCGAGCCGAGGAGTGCTCCGGTCCCGAGCCCTCGTAGCCGTGGGGCAGGAGCAGGGTGAGGCGCGAGGTCTGCCCCCACTTGGCCAGACCGGAGACGATGAACTGGTCGACGATCACCTGAGCCGAGTTGACGAAGTCCCCGAACTGGGCCTCCCACAGGACGAGCGTCTCCGGGGCTTCCTGGCTGTAGCCGTACTCGAAGCCCAGGCAGGCCAGCTCCGAGAGCGGGCTGTTGTGCAGCTCCAGCGGCGCCAGCGCCTCCGGGAGGCTCTGGATCGGGCACACCGTCTGGCCGGTCTTGGCGTCGTGCAGCACCAGGTGGCGCTGGCTGAAGGTGCCCCGCTCGGTGTCCTGTCCGGTGAGCCTGACCGGGGTGCCCTCCGTCAACAGCGACGCATAGGCCAGCGCCTCGGCGTGCGCCCAATCGAGGCGCGCCGGCTCCTCGCCGGCCGGCGGCTCCTCGGCGAGCGCCGCCCGGCGGCGATCGAGCTGTTTGACGAGCTTCGGGTGCACCGTGAAGCCCTCCGGCGTGCGCAGCAGCTCCAGGCCGAGCTCGCGCAGGCGCTGGGCCGGAACCGCGGTGTCAACTTCGGGGCTCGGCGAGCGGTCGAGCTGGTATTCGCCGGTGTTCGCCTCCGGCGACCCCTGTTCGGCGGCCTGCTCGATCCGCGTCTTCAGTCGCTGGTGGAGCAGGGTGAGGTTGTCCCAGACGCTCTGGCCGAGCTTGTCGACCTCCTCCTTGGTGGCGACGCCTTCCTGGATCAGCCGCTCGGCCCATATCTCCGAGACCCGTTTGTGGGCCTTGATCTTGGCGTACATCTCGGGCTGCGTGTAGGCGGGCTCGTCGGACTCGTTGTGTCCGAAGCGGCGGTAGCCGATGAGGTCGATGAGGACGTCGTGGCCGAATTCCCTGCGGAACGCGAACGCCAGGCGCACGGCGCTGATGCACGCCGGGACGTCGTCGGCGTTGACGTGGATGATCGGCACGTCGAAGCCCTTGGCCAGATCCGAGGCCCAGCGCGTCGAGCGGGCGTCGTCGGGGTCTGTGGTGAAGCCGATCTGGTTGTTCGTGATGAGGTGCACCGTGCCGCCGACCTGGTAGCCGTCCAGCGCCTGCAGGTTGAACGTCTCCGCGACCACCCCCTGGGCGGGGAAGGCGGCGTCGCCGTGGATCGCGATCGGCACCGCCGCGTCGGTGTCCTGATGGGCGTGGGGGCCCTGGCGCGTCGTCTGGGCCGCCCGCGTGGCCCCCTCGACGACGGCCGACACGTACTCCAGGTGGCTCGGATTGGACTCCAGGTTTACCTGGATCGAGCCCCCGCCGGGCAGCTCGTAGGAGCCGTGGGTGCCGTGGTGGTACTTGACGTCCCCCGTCCCCCCCTGGGGGATCGTGGTCACCGCCTCCAGCGTCGAGGCGCCCTCGAACTCGGCGAAGATCGTGTCGTAGGCGCGGCCGAGGTTGTGCGCCAGCACGTTCAGTCGACCGCGGTGGGCCATGCCGATCACGACCTCCTTGCCGCCGTGGGCCGCGGACAGGGTGATCAGCTCGTCGAGCATCGGCACCGTCATGTCGACGCCCTCGATCGAGAACTGGTGCTGGCCGAGGTAGGCCTTGTGCATGAAGCGCTCCAGCGCGTCGACCTCGATCAGGCGCCGCAGCATCGTCTGCTGCTCATCAGAGGTCAGGGGGTGGCGGAAGGCGCCGGACTCGATCTTCTCGCGCAGCCACACCCGCTGGCGGTGGGAGGAGATGTGCTCGATCTCATACGCGATCGTCCCGCAGTAGGTCTCCCGCAGGTGCGGCAGGGCGTCGGCGAGCGTCGCCCCCGGGACCCACATCCGCAGGATCTTGGCCGGGATCTGCGCCATCAGCTCAGGCGTCAGACCGAGCGGCTCCGGGTCCAGGGCGGGATCGCCCTCGGGCTCCACGCCGAGCGGGTCCAGCCGCGCGGCGAGGTGGCCGTGGGTGCGGAATGCCTTCAACAGCGCCGTCGCCGACTGCACCGCCTGCAGCAGCTCCTCGGTCGGAACGCCCTGCGCTGCCGTCCCGGGGGCGGTGGCCGAGGCGGCGGCGGCCGCGGCGGCCGGGGCCGGTGGCGGCGGTGTCGGGCCGAGCTGCAGCCCGAGCGAGTGAAAGACGCCGTCGTAGAAGCCGCGCTCGCCCTGGAGGTAGTCCTCGACGCGTGCCAGGAAGCGGCCCGACTCGGCGCCCTGGATGACGCGGTGGTCGTAGGTCGAGGTCATCGTCATGACCTTCTCCGCGCCGATCATCGCCCCGATGTTGCCCAGGCCCGGGGGATAGCCGATGGATCCCGTCGCCACGATCGTCCCCTGGCCGGCCATCAGGCGCGGGACCGAGGCCACCGTGCCCAGGCCGCCGGGATTGGTGAGGGTGACGTTGGCGCCGACGAGGTCGTCGGCGGTGAGGGTGTTGGTGCGCGCCTTCTCCACCAGCGCGTCGTAGGCGGCGAGGAAGTCGGCGAAGGCCAGGTTGGCGGCGTCGCGGATGACCGGCACCATCAGGGTCCGGCTGCCGTCCTTCTTCTCGACGTCCACCGCAAGGCCGAGGTTGACCTGCCCGTCGCGCACCCGGTGGGGACGGCCGTCGATGGCGTCGAAGTGCTCCGACATCACCGGCATGTCCTGTGCCGCGCGGGCGATGGCGTAGGCGATGAGGTGGGTGAAGGAGACCTTCCGTCCCCCCGCCTTGAGCTCGCGGCGGCGGGCGTCGAGCACGGTCACCGTGAGCGTCCGGAAGCTCGTCGCGGTGGGAATCGACAGCGACTGTTCCATGTAGCGGGCCAGGGCCGCCGCGCCGCCGCGCATCGGCTCGGCTCCCGTCGGGGCCGAGGGCGCCGTCGCGCCGGTGGAGGTCGCGGTCGCCGGCGTCGCTGCGCCCGGGGTCGGGGAGGCGGTCGCGGCGCCGCCGTTGGCGGCGGCCTGCAGGACATCGGCCTTGACGATCCGACCGGCCGGGCCGCTGCCGGTGACTGCGCCGAGGTCGACGCCCTCGACGCTGGCGGCGCGGGCCGCCACCGGGGACACCCGCACCCCATCCGGCACACTGCCCGAGGCCGTCGCGGCCGTCCCCGTGGTCTCGGCGGTGCCCGCCGTCTCAGTCTCGCCCGTGGGCTCGGCGACCGCGGCGCCGCCGTTGCCGGACGACGCGCCTCCGTTGCCGGGCGCCTCGCCGGCGCCGGCAGGCGGCCCCCCGACGGCGATGCGGGCGATAACCTGCCCGACGGTGACGGTGTCGCCCTCCTCGACGAGCAGCTCGGCGACGGTGCCGGTGGCGGGCGCCGGCAGCTCGACGTCGACCTTGTCGGTGGAGATCTCGACGATCGTGTCGTCGAGCTTGATGGGGTCACCGACCTTGACCCTCCATTCGAGGATCGTCCCCTCGGTGACCGACTCGCCCGCGGCGGGCGTCACGACGTCGATCATCTGCCCAGTCGCCGTGCTTGTCGCCATCTGCCTGTCACTCTAGCGTGGGCGGTGGCCAGAAGGTCGCGACGGTCGCCGTTTCACCTGGCGTTCACAGGGCTTAACCATTGCCCAACGCTTTCTCGGGCAGCGCTTCGCCTGACTGCGGCGGCCGCGCGGACTGGCTCCCGGACCTGTCTCCGATGGCGGTTGACGAGTCGCGCGTGTCGCGCCGGCGCTGCTCGCGGACGAACTCGGCGCTGCCGAAGAAAGGTCCGATTCCGCCGAGGACGGCGACGGCGACGGCGAGCCGCAGCGGCACTATCCGCAGGCGGGCGCAGGCGATGCAGGCCAAAGACATCCCGATCCAGAGCAGCCCGTGCGTCCAGCCCAGGACGAGCGTCGCCGGCTGGGGCTTGCCGGCGGCGAAGGCGCAGACGAGCAGTGCGGTATAGACACAGGAGTGGGTGAACGAGACCCACTTCAGCCGGCCGAAGACCGCCGGGTGGCTCACCCGGTGAGCCAGCGGGCCATGCGCGGCAGGATCTCGCCGGCCTCCGGCGGCCAGTCGTCGATGTCGGCGGGCCACCAGGCGTGCATGTCGTGCTCGTGGTCGGCGACCACCTCGGCTCCCTCGGCCAGCCAGGCCTGGCCGACGAACATGATCATGCGATGGGGAAGGCGGACCAGAGCCTCCCCGCGGACGCGCTCCGGCGCCACCGACCACTCCTCCCGCAGCTCGCGCACGAGGGTGTCGGCGGGGTTCTCGCCGAGGTCGACCGCGCCGCCGGCGCCGAGCGCCCAGCGACCGGCCCATGAGGCGACCCAGGGGGCGCGCCGGCCCGCCAGCCAGCGCCCGTCGGCGGAGCGGGTGACGCACAGCGCGGCGACGCTGTTGGAGGCGTCGCCCGGCAGCAGCCGCAGCGCCCACCGCAGCGGCTGGAGCTCGATCTCGATGCCGCCGTCGCGCTCGTCGAAGCCGACCAGGCGGGCGGCGACCCCGTCGTGGCTCGGCGAGCTGCGCGCCCGGAGCTCGGCGATGGCGGCATCGGCCGCCGCGGCCTGGGCGGGGGTGGGCTCGAACGACTCCCCCCGCCAGTGCGCCGAGATCTGCTCCAGCGGCCACGGGCCACGCGCGAGGACCTCGGGCTGGGCATGTGCCGGGGGCCCGCCCGCGGCCTGGGACTGGCCGGTGCTCGCGGCGGGCGCGGTGTCGGAGTCCGCCGAGGGGGTCGGGGTGGGGTTGGTGGCCATCGTCGTGAAGGCTAGTGGGCGGCGCCGAGAGATTCGGCGCTCGGTCCCGGCGTGGCGCTTGGTCCCGGCGTGGCGCTTGGTCCCGGCAATACACTCGGCGCTCGTGGCGGAGCGTCGACGCAAACACTGGGGTTGGGGTTACGAGGACGAGCAGCTGCCGCCGGGGCAGTTGCGCGAGGCGGCGCGGGGGCTGGCCGGGCACCTCGGTTTCGGCGAGGTCGAGATCGAGGAGCCGGTGCCGCTGGAGGCGGTCGCGCTGCGGGCGCCGCGGGTGGAGCCGCCGGTGGATCTCGCCGAGGTCTGCGCGTCGGATGCGCACGCCCGTGCGAGCCACGCGCTGGGCAAGTCCTACGGCGACGTCGTCCGCGGCCTGCGCGGGGACTTCCCCGATCCCCCGGACTTCGTGGCCCGGCCGCACCACGAGGGCGAGATCGAGCGGCTCCTGGAGTGGTGCGGACGGGAGCGGGTCGCGGTGGTGCCCTACGGCGGCGGCACCAGCGTCGTCGGGGGCGTCGAGCCGGCGGTTGGCGACTCCTACAACGGCGTCGTCAGCCTCGACACCGGCGCCCTGACGCAGTTGCTCGAGGTCGACCCGGTCTCGCGGTCGGCGCTCATCCAGGGCGGGGCGAGCGGGCCCCAGCTCGAGGGCGCGCTCGGCGAGCACGGTCTGACGCTGCGCCACTTCCCGCAGTCCTTCGAGCTCGCCACGCTGGGCGGCTGGATCGCGACGCGCGCGGCTGGCCACTTCGCGATGGGACCGACCCACATCGAGGACTTCGTGGAGTCCGTCCGCGCCCTGACCCCGAGCGGCGTCTGGGAGTCGCGCCGGCTGCCGGGCTCCGGTGCCGGAATCAGCCCGGATCGAGTGCTGGCGGGCTCGGAGGGAACGCTCGGGGTGATCGTCGAGGCCTGGATGAGGGTCCAGTCGCGCCCCACCCACAGAGCCTCCGCAGGCGTTGGATTTCTCGACTTCGCGACCGGCGCGGAGTGCGTCCGGGCGCTGTCCCAGGCCGATCTGAACCCGGCGAACTGCCGTCTCATCGACGCTGACGAGGCGCGGCTGACGTTCGCCGGCGACGGCTCCCGGGCGCTGCTGGTGCTGGGCTTCGAGTCCACCGACCACCCCGTCGGGGAGGCTCTGGGGCGCGCCCTGGAGATCTGCCGCGAGCACGGCGGCGAGGTCGGCGAGCGGCGCGACTCGGGGAGCGGTCGGCGCGGGAGCGGAGGCGCGGCCGGCGCCGGTGCGGCGGGCGGCAGAGCGGCGGGCGGCGGGTCGTCCACCGGCGGCGACGCCGTGGGCTCGTGGCGGACGGCCTTCCTGCGGGCGCCCTACGTGCGCGACGTGTTCGTCGCGATGGGCGTGATCACGGAGACCTTCGAGACGGCGATCACCTGGGAGCGCCTCCCGGCGCTGCAGGAGTCCGTGACGGCGGCCGCCCGGGCGGCGCTGGCCGAGGTCGGGGCGGAGCCGGCGCTGGTGACCTGCCGCCTGACACACGTCTACCCCGACGGGGCGGCGCCGTATTTCACGGTCATCGCCCCCGGGCGCCGGGGCGAGGAGATCGCGCAGTGGGCGCACGTCAAGCGCGCCGTGTCCGAGGCCATCGGGCGGGCGGGGGCGACGATCACCCACCACCACGCCGTCGGCCGCGACCACCGGCCGTGGTACGACGACCAGCGTCCGGAGCCGTTCGCGGCGGCTCTCGCCGGGGCGAAGGCCGCGGTCGACCCGCGCTGGATCATGAACCCGGGCGTCCTCCTCGACCGGCCCCAGGCGCGGGCGTGAGCTCGGTCCCGGGGCCGGGCGGGGTGACGGCTCGGGCGCCGCAGGCCGCGGTCGGGCAGCCGGTCGCGACGCCCCGGGCGCCGGAGGCGCCGATCGCGGTGCTCGGCCCGGGCGGCGTCGGCGGTCTCCTCGCCGGCGCGCTGGCGCGGGCGGGCACGCCGACGGTCGTGGTCGCCCGGGACTCGACGGCGCGGGCGATCGCCGAGCGGGGCCTGCGGGTGAGCTCGGTCGGGCTCGGGGACTTCACGGCGCACCCCCGCGCGCTGGCGCGTCTGGAGGAGCCGGTTGGGGCGCTGATCGTGGCGACCAAGGCGACCGGCTTGGAGGACGCGCTGGAGCGCGTCCAGACCTCGCCGGGGCTGGTGCTGCCGCTGCTCAACGGGCTCGACCACCTGGGGCTGCTGCGGGCGCGCTTCGGCGAGGGCGCGGTGGTGGCGGGCACGATCCGCGTCGAGGCCGACCGACCGGAGCCGGGGGTGGTGGTGCACACCAGCCCGTTCCTGCGGGTCGACATGGCCTCGGAGCACCCCGCGGCGCGCCCGGCGATGGAGGCCCTGGCGGCGACGCTGGAGGCCGCCGGGATCCCGGTGCGGCTGGGCGACTCCGAGGCCCGGGTGATGTGGGGTAAGCTGGTGCGGCTCAACGCGTTGGCGTGCACGACGAGCGCCTTCGACAAGCTGCTCGGCGAGATCCGCGACACGCCGGAGCTGCGCGCCGAGCTCGTCGGGGCGATCGAGGAGGGCTGTGCGGTGGCCAACGCCGAGGGCGCCGGCATCGACGCCGGCGACCCGCTGGGCGAGCTCACCGCGGCGCACGCCACGCTGGGCAGCTCGATGCAGCGCGACATCGCCGCCGGCCGGACCCCGGAGCTCGACGCGATACCCGGCGCCGTGCTGCGGGCGGCGGCGCGACACGGCATCCCGTGCCCGACGATCGAACGGCTGGTGCGGACGATCGCGGCGCGCGCCGGCGTGCCGGCACCGATCCCGGCCTGCTGAGAGCCTGGCGCCCGTCGGAGGGTCTGGCGCCGGTCGGAAGGGCCGACCGGCCGGCTACTCGCCAAACGGCCGGAAGCGCGGCATCTCCTGGGGCGCCCCGGCCGGAACGGACTGGGTGGCGACGAGCTCGACGGTCTCCTCCTCGGACTCCTCGCGCCCCTCGTCGTGCTGGCCGTCGCAGAGGACGCGGAAGTTGCCGGTGACGCCGCTGTCGGCGTGGATGGTGATGCCGGGCAGGATCTCCTCGCCCTCCTCGAAGCCGAGGCGCTCCATGTCGAAGTGGGCGAGGCCGATGCCGTGGGCGGTGTGCGTCGGGTTCTCGCGGTCGTGCGCGGCGACGGCCTGGGCAAAGCGCTCGAGGTTCTTGGCGATCTTGCCGGTGTCCGCCATGCTCGGGCAAGGGTACCGCGCGAGATCACTGCGGAGCGGCCCGCCGCCGGCGGTCATAAGATCCGCCCTCACGCCCACGGAAACCGCTTCGCCCAAGGGGGCCCCTCATGGACATCATCGCCGCACTCGACGACGCGCGCAGTCGCTGCAATGTGCTCGACCATCCCTTCTACCAGCGCTGGAGCGCCGGGGAGCTCGGGGCCGGGGAGCTCGGGCTCTACGCCGGCGAGTACCGCCGGGCCGTGGTCGCCCTGGCCGAGGCCTCGCGTCGCGTCGCCGCGCAGGTCGCGTCCGAGCACCGGGCGGGCCTTGAGCGCCACGCGGCGGAGGAGGAGGGCCACGTCGAGCTGTGGGACGACTTCGCCCGGGCCGTGGGCGGCGCGATCGACGGCGCCGGCGAGCCCCTGCCCGAGACGCGGGGGTGCGTCGAGGCGTGGACGGCGGGCGGCGACGCCCTGGAGAGCCTGGCGGTGCTCTACGCCGTCGAGGCGAGCCAGCCGGCTATCTCCCAGACCAAGCTCGACGGTCTCGCGGCGCACTACGACGTCCCGGCCGACTCGCCCGCTGCCGCCTACTTCCGGCTCCACGCCAGGCTCGACGTCGAGCACGCCCGCCAAGCCGGCGCCCTGATCGGTGAGCTGATGCCCGCCGACGGCGACGCGGCGCGGGCCGCCGGAGAGCGGATGCTGGCCCGGGCCCAGGCCGCGCTGGAGGGCAACTGGCGGCTGCTCGACGGCGTCGAAGAGCGGCGGTTGGGGGCCGCAGCCTGAGCTGTACGGCGGTCAGCGACCTTTGCCGAACAGGCGTGTGCCCTTTTCAGGCAGGGCAAAATTTGGAGGAGGGGTGGCCGGGAGATGCTCCGGTGGCCGAGGCTTCAGAGGGGCTCGTGGTGGCGGCGTATGGGAGGTTTTCTTGATTGCCACTGGCTTCAGCTTACCCGACGAGGCTGAGGGTCCAGAGAATCACCTCGGTACCCAGCAATAGGCAGCTCAGCGCCAGGCAATCCGATAGGTAGTCAATCTCGCGCCGATTGGTCTCTAGCTGGGGACCGATCCAGATACCGGCGCTGCGGTAGGCCTCCGCCAGGCTGATCGTTCCGTGGTGATCGCTCTCGGCCAATAGCCCCTCGCCGTCAAAGGCGAATACGAAGGCGTGCGGAAGCAGTATCCATATCGAGCTGCCAACGCAGAGAAGGAAGGCGACCATGGCAAGCGCACCTAATGCCCCCAGCGTGCCGTGATTGGTCTTGGCGCCGAAGAACGATCCGGCAATCGAGGCGGCCGCGAGCACAGTCCCGGCTCGTGCCCTCAGCGCAGCGAGAGCGCGCTCCTGCTCAGCCAGTGCGTCAGTCGTCAGCTCGAAGCTGAGTTGCTCGATCGAACTCGCCACCACACGGTTGTATCGGTTGCCTGGGATGGGACGCTCGCGGCCAGAACAGGCCCCGTGCTCCCCAGGCCGGTGCGGGTTCCGGCTTAGCGCTGTTCGATGATCTCGATCCGATACCCATCGGGGTCCCGGACGAAGCAGAGCCGGGACCCGCCGTCGCGCACCGAGTAGGGCGGCTTCTCCGGCTCGATCCCCTGGGCGGCGAGCTTGGCGAGGGTGTCGTCGAGATCGGGGCTGGTGATCGCGATGTGCCCGTAGCCGGTCCCGAGCTCGTAGGAGTCGACCCCGAAGTTGTATGTGAGCTCCAGGCGCGGCATGTCGCCGTCGCCGGGCTGGTTCATGAAGACGTTGAGGGCCTCGTCGCGGATGGGCATCCGCCCGACCTCCCTGAAGCCGAGGGCTTCGTAGAAGGCGACCGATCGATCGACGTCGGTGATGCGGTAGCAGGTGTGGATGAGCGCCATCGGCAGAGTGTAGGCCCGCGCTCGGGGGCCGCCAACCCGGACATCGTGCAAGTATCTCCCCGATGATCCTCGAGCGGGCGACCCATCCGCAGTTCATCTCCAACACGTACCTCGTCGCCGACGGCGGGGGCGGCCCGGCGTTCTTCGTCGACGCCGGCGGCCCGGTGGCGCCGCTGATCGCCAGGGCGGATGAGCTGGGCCTGGAGCCGACGCACGTCCTGCTGACCCACCACCACTTCGACCACGTCAGCGAGGTCGGCGCCCTGCGCGAGCGGTGGCCGAAGCTGAAGGCCCTGATCCACCCGGCCGAGGGGGAGCTGCTGGGGGAGGGCGTGGAGTGGGGGCCGATGCTGCCCGGGGAGACCCTGGGCTTCGGCGCCCTGGAGGTCCGGCCGCTGCTGACGCCGGGTCACACGGCGGGGATGCTGTCGCTGCTGGTCGGCGCGTCCGGCGGTCAGCGCCGGCCGGGGACGACGACGGCCCCGGGGGGCTTCACGGGCCGGGAAGGGGTGGTGTTCACCGGCGACACCCTCTTCCGGGGGTCCGTCGGTGGGGTGCGGGCGCCGGGCCACACGACGTACACGGACCTGAAGGACTCGATCATGGGCACCCTGATGGAGCTGCCGGCGGACACCGTCATCGAGCCCGGCCACGCCGAGGCGACGACGGTGGAGCGGGAGTGGCAGAGCAACCCCTTCATCCGGATCTGGCGGGGCCTGGACCCGGAGGGCTCGGAGCCGTGCACGGCGCTGGGGGAGCCGGCGACGCTGATCCTGCTGTGCGGGGACTACGACGGCGGCCACAAGGCGTGGGTGCGCTGGCCGGACGGGTCCGACGACATCGTGCCCGGGTCGCGGGTCCAGCCGGGCCAGGTGTAAGGCCCGAGCAGGTTGCCCCGCGTCAGGGGGGACGCGGGGCAGGTCGAGGGGCGCGCCGGCTCGCGCAGCGTAGAAGCCGCCCGGTCGGGCACCGCCAGGGCCTAAGATCGAGCCGTGGCGCGCGAGAAGATCCCGACATCGAGAGTGCGCCGGACGGCGACGGTGGGGCGCCTGGCGGCGACGGAGGCCGTCAAGCAGTTCGGCACCCGGGCGGCCAACGTGACCCGCAGCGACGAGGCCGGCCAGGAGGCGCTGGCCCGCCGGCAGGTGGAGACGGCGAAGCAGATCGTGGCGGTCCTGGGGACGATGAAGGGCGCCGCGATGAAGCTCGGCCAGGTGATGTCGTTCCTCGACGTGGGTCTCGTCCCGGAGGAGTACCGGGAGGAGTTCCAGCACGAGCTGGCCAAGCTCCGGGACGCGGCGCCGACGGTCTCGTTCAAGCAGATGCGGAAGGTCATCGAGCAGGACCTCGAAGCGCCCATCAAGCAGGTATTCGCGGGCTTCGACGAGGAGCCGATCGCGGCGGCCTCGATCGGCCAGGTCTACCGGGCGAGGCTGCGCGACGACGACCGGGAGGTCGCCGTCAAGGTCCAGTACCCCGGCGTCGCCGCCGCCGTACGCGCCGACCTGCAGAACCTGGACATGATCATGCTGCTGCTCAAGCGGATGACACCCCAGCTGGACGTCAAGGCGATCGCCTCGGAGGTCCGCGAACGGGTCGCCGAGGAGCTGGACTACGAGCTGGAGGCCCAGAACCAGCGCTCGCTGGCGCGGATCTTCGACGGCCACCCCTTCATCGCGATCCCGGGCGTCGTCGGCGAGCTCTCGCGCGAGCGGGTGCTGGTCAGCGATCTCGTCCGCGGGGTCGGCTTCGAGGAGCTCAAGGGCTACCCCCAGGCCGAGCGGGACCGCCTCGGCGAGATCGTCTTCCGGTTCTTCCTGGGCTGCCTCTACCGCCACCGCCAGTTCTCCGGCGACCCCCACCCGGGCAACTTCATGCTGCGCGAGGACGGCAGCGTCGCCTTCCTGGACTTCGGCCTCTTCAAGCGCCTGGAGGCGGGGCCGGTCGAGCTGGAGCTCGCCGCCCAGCGGGCCGTCGTGGAGCGCGACGCCGCCGCCCTCCATGGTCTGCTCGCCGGCGCGGGCTTCCTGCCCGACCCCGAACGGGTCGATCCCGAGGAACTGCTGGACTTCGTCGGCGAGGCGATCTGGTGGTACACGACCGACGAAACCGTCGAGCTGACACCCGAGATCGCGACCCAGGTGATGATCGAGAGCTCCGACCCCCGCTCGCGCTACTTCCGCGCGATGCGCCACCAGGACATGCGCGCCGAGCACCTCTTCGGGCGGCGCATGGAGATGCTCACCCTCGCCGTCCTCGCCCAGCTCCGGGCCCGCGGCAACTGGCACCGGATCGCCCGGGAGTGGATGTACGGCGATGAGCCCATCACCGAGCTCGGCCGCGAAGAGGCCGAGTTCTACGCCCGCGGCGAGCTCGCCGCGGCGCCCTGAATCAGAGGACCTGGATCTGCACGAGGCTCGTCGTCCCCGGCCGCCCGCTGGGCAGGCCCGCCGTGATCCCCACCCGCTGCCCCTTGTGGCACCAGCCGAGCTCCACGACCCGTCGCGCGGCGTCGGCGATCAGGGCCTCGGTCGTCTCGTGGCGCGGCATCGACGCCGCCTGGACACCCCACATCAGCCCGCAGCGACGCACCGTCTCGCGGCCGGGGGAGAGGGCGTAGATGGGGACCGTCGGGCGGTGCGCCGAGACCAGCCGCGCCGAGCGGCCCGAGAGGGTCGGGATGACCAGCGCCTGCAGGCTCAGCTCGCGCGCCGCCACGCACACGCTGTGCGCCAGGGTGTACGCCGGGTCGGCTTCCGTGCGGTGCACCCGGGAGGCGTTCCAGTCCTCGTAGGGAGCGATCGCCTCGACCTCTTCCGCGACGGCCGCCATCATCGCGATCGCCTCCACCGGGTAGGCCCCGACGGCGGTCTCCTGGGAGAGCATCACGGCGTCCGTCCCGTCGAGGATCGCGTTCGCCACGTCCGCCACCTCCGCCCGGGTGGGCCGCGAGGAGATAACCATCGAGTCCAGCATCTGCGTCGCCGTGATCGACGGCCGTGCCAGCCAGCCCGCGAGGCGGAGCAGCTCCTTCTGCACGATCGGCACCCGCTCGATCGGCAGCTCGATCCCGAGGTCCCCGCGGGCGACCATCACGCAGTCCGCCGCCCGCAGGATCTCCTCCGCCCGCTCCACCGCCTGCGGCTTCTCCATCTTCGCGATCAGCGGCAGCCGCGTGTGGTCGCGCACCAGCTCGATGTCCTCCGGACGGCGCACGAAGGACAGCGCCACCATGTCCACCCCGATCGACTCCCCGTGGCGCAGCAGCTCCAGGTCCTCCTCGGGCACCGCCGGCAGCATGTCCACCGGCCCCGGGATGTTCAGGCCCTGGCGCGACGCCACCGCCCCCCCGACTTCGACCTCGGCGTCGACCTCGCCCGCCTCCGGGCGCGTCGCCCGCACCCGCAGTCGCACCGAGCCGTCGGCGAGGTAGATCACGGCCCCCGGCTCCAGCGCCTCCGCCAATCCGGGCCAGGAGATCGTCATGTGGCCGGCGTCGCCCTCCCCGTCCTCGGCGCCGCAGGAGAACGTCACCCCGTCGCCGGGCTTCAGCTCCACCACGCCGCCGCGCAGCGGCCCGATCCGCAGCTTCGGGCCCGGCAGGTCCTGCAGGATCGCCACCGGCCGCCCCGCCCGGCCCGCCGCGTCGCGCACCCGGCGCACCGTCTCGGCGTGCTCCTCCAGGGTCCCGTGGGAGTAGTTCAGCCGCGCCACGTCCATCCCGGCGTTCACCATCCGCAAGAGCGTCTCGGGCTCCCGCGAGGCCGGGCCGATCGTGGCGACTATCTTCGTGCGGCGCATCGCCCGGCACGGTAGCGGGCGCGTGGGCGGCACGCGGCGATGAGCGCCCAGATGCGGGCCGTATGCTCAGGGCCGTGGCGGCCGTGTGCGGCGATCCTCGAGTCGCCCCAGCCCGCGGCCCCCGACGTGCTACGGGGCCTTCACGTCGGGGAAGTGCTCGGCGCAGTGCTCCCGCAGGACCTCCCGCACCCACGCCCGCTCCCCCGGGCTCGCCGCCCGGAATCGCTCCAACAGCTCGCGCTGACGGACGATCGGCGCCCCCGCGATCTCCCAGCGCACCGCGAGGTGCTCGAAAAGGAGCTCCACCGCCCGCTGCCAGGCGTCCTCCCGGGTCGCCGCCGCGCTCGCGCCCGCCCCGGCGAGCGTCTCGGCGTACCGCGTCCGCGTCGCCGGCGTCAGCGAGCCCCGCAGCGTCAGCACGTTGCCCTCGGCGTCGCGGTATTCGCTCTCCGGCGCCCTCAGGCGCGGTGGGCGCGGCTTGGGCTTGCGTCTGGCCATCTCCGGAAGCCTACGACCGCCGGATCGCGCTCACCTCGGGCGCGCCGTGGCCGCCGTCGCCGGCGCCATCTCCGCCGCCGTCGTCAGGTCGTGTCCGCCGCGTGCTCCAGCTTTCCCCGGACGTCGCCCGTCACCGGCTTCGCGTGGCCCGGCCACGCCGCCGCCGGCTCCAGCGCCGCCAGCTTGCGCAGGCTCGCCCGGGCCTGCTCGGTGTCGAAGTTGTACAGCGACTCCGGCAGCCTGGGCTCGCAGTCGCGTCCCCACATGTCCAGTGTGTAGAAGCAGTCGCTCACCAGCGCCAGCCGGTCAGACTCGCGCCACAGGCCGATCAGCCCCGGGGCGTGGCCCGGGAGGTCCACGACGCGGAACCCCGCGATCTCGTCGCCCTCCTTCACGGTCTGCGCGATCTTCACCGGGCCGCCGTCCCAGAGCCAGCGGTGCAGCGCCCGGTGGACCTGGCGCTGGGGCATCGGCAATCCCGCCAGGCCCGGCGGCCAGTAGCGAAAGCCGCCGCTGCCCTCCGCGTCGAGGACCTCGTCGGGATGGCACAGCACCGGCGCCCCGAGTGCCGGCGCCACCCCCCGGTGGTCGGTGTGGCCGTGGCCCAGCACCACCCGGCGCACCCCTCCCAGCCGCGCCGCCGCGGTCGCCACCGCCCGCGTCATCGTCCGGGCGCCGGCGTCGAACAGCGTGACCCCGCCGTCGTCCTCGATCAGGTACACGTTGCAGCTGCCGGGCTGGCCCTGGACGACCCAGACCCCCTCCGCCACCAGGCCCGGCTCGGACGCGACCGCCCGGCTCGTCAGGCGCGTCTTGACGTTGAACGCCTGCGCCAGGCCCTGCTCCAGCGGCGAGCCCTGCGGCGGCAGCATCCCGATCGCCCGCGGCACGTTCATCGTGTCCGTGAACGCGTCGTTGGCCTCGATCAGGCCGTCCCGCACCGTCAGCAGGTCGAGTCCTTCCAGCGTCAGCGGATGCCCCGTCGGGGCCACCCCGTTCAGCGAGCCCGGCCCCGCGAAGGTGCCCGTCAACCGCCACTGCACCCCGCAGCGATCGCCCTCGCTGGTCGTGCTGAGCAGCTCGAAGCTCAGGTCCGGCATCGCGGCGAGGAGGTCGCCGATGAACTCCCGCACCCCCTCCGGGGCGTTGCCGTCGAACTGGCCGCGGACGTTCTCCCGCCCACCGGGCGCCCAGAGGGCGACCGCGGCGTCGAGGTCGCGGTCGTTGATCGCCGCGAAGTAGCGGCGCGCGATCGTCTCCGCCTCGCCCGCCCCGTTGCGGGTCGGGGGCGCCGTCGCCTGGCGGATGTTCGCCGCCGCCTCCTGCACCCTGGCGGCGGCCTTCTCGACGTTCTCCTCGGCCATCGGGTCAAGCTCCTTGCGCGGGGGTGGGCGAGTCTCCGATCGCAAGCCAGTTTAGGGCCTCGCGCCACCCCCGACCCGTGCCGTCCGGCTCGCCCGGCGCGAGTCCGCTCGGGCTCGCGTGCATCGGCGCCTTGCGGCCTCGGCCCTACGGCTGCCAGGTCTCGCCGGCGCGGACCCGCTCGAAGCCGAGCCAGAGGGCGTTGACGGCCGTCGCCACCACCCGCTCGCGCGGCACCGCCGGGTGCTCGTACCACCACAGCGCCAGGCCCTGGAGCACCCCCCGCATCACCTCCCAGGCCATTTCCAACGCCACCCCGTCGGCGCCCGCCATGTTCTCCGCGCCAGCCTCCCGCTGGAAGAGCGGCATCACCAGCGCCCGGCTGTGCGCCACCACCGCTTCGTGGTCGGCGCGGACGTCGGGGTCGCCGCTGGAATCCTGGAAGAGCATCCGCCAGGCGTAGGGGTGGGACTCGACGTAGGCGAACCACGCCTCGATCGCCCGGGGGATGCGCCGCTCGGGCCGCTCCTCGGCCGCCAGCTGCTCGCTCCACAGCGCCCGCAGCTCGGCGTAGTGGCGTTCGAGCAGGTGCCGGTGCAGGGCGCGCTTGGAGGCGAAGTGGTCGTAGACCACCGGCACCGTCACCGCCGAGCGCCGGGCGATCTGCTTGATGGAGGTCCCCTGGTAGCCGTGTTTGGCGAAGAGCTCCCCCGCCGCCCGTTCGATGACCACGCGCCGCTCCTCCCCGGTCAGACGGCGCCGGGGCCGGCCGGGGTCGCGACGCAGAATGCCGGTCGCCGGCTGTTCCAGCTCATGCATGCCAGTTGACAACCTAACAGGCGTTAGGTACGTTTCGGACCCACGTAACCTAACGACCGTTAGGTTACGGCACGGTGTGCGTGAAGAGGAAATGACACAGGAGCCCCACGACGTCGTCATCGTCGGCGCCCGCTGCGCCGGATCCCCGCTCGCCGCCCTGCTTGCCCGCGGCGGACTCCGGGTCGCCGTCGTCGAGCGCGCCACCTTCCCCGGCGACACCCTCTCCAGCCACCTCTTCGAGACCGACGCCCTCGCCTTCCTGCACCGTCTCGGCCTCACCGCCGCCCTGCGCGCCACCGGGGCGCCCGTTGTCGATCACACCGCCACCCGCGTCGAGGACGTCCAGCTCGACATCGCCCTGCCTCAGCGGCCCGGCGACGTCGGCGGGATGATGTCCGTGCGCCGCCTCCTCCTCGATCCCCTCCTCGCCCAGGCCGCCGAGGAGGCCGGCGCCGAGATCCTCTTCGGCACCACCGTCGTCGGACTCCTGGGTGACGAAGGTCGCGTCACCGGGGTTCGCATACGCGACGCCGATGGCGCCGAGCGCGACCTGCGCGCCAGGCTCGTCGTCGGCGCCGACGGCCGCCACTCGACCGTCGCCAAGCTCGTCGGCGCCCGCCGCTACAACGTCACCCCGAATCGGCGGCTGCTCTACTGGGGCTTCTTCGAGAACGCCGACCACGGCCCCCGGCCGACGTTCCTCTCGCACCGCTGGGGGGATCGGTTCATCCTCGGCATCCCCTCCGACTCCGGCCTCTACCAGGTGCTGGTGTGGCCGGAAAAGCGCGAGCTCGACGCCTTCCGGGCCGACCCCCAGGCGGCGCTGCTCGATCACGCCCGCGCCTGCCAGCCGCTCGCCGACGCCCTCGCCGGCGCCCGTCAGGTCGGCAAGACGCTGGGGACCATCAGCTACGAGGGCTTCTTCCGCGACGCCACCGGGCCGGGATGGGTGTTGGCCGGCGACGCCGGCCACTTCAAGAGCCCCAGCCCGGGGCGCGGGATCGGCGACGCCTTCATCCAGGTCGAGCGGCTGGCGCCCGCGATCGTCGGCGCCCTCGGCGGCTCCGGGGCGGGGTCGGCAGGCTCGGGGGCGGGGTCGGCAGGCTCGGGGGCGGGGTCGGCAGGCTCGGGGGCGGGGTCGGCCGGCTCCGACGCTGCGCTCGACGCCGCCCTGCGCGACTGGGGCCGGTGGCGCGACCGCGAGTTCGCCGAACACTACTGGCTGGCCTACGACCTCGAAGACGTCGGCGCCGCCCCGGCGGTGCTCGTCGAGCTGCTGCGCGGCCTGCAGCGGCGGGGGCAGGCCGGCCTGTTCTTCGACCTCCTCAACCACCGCGCCCGCCCGATGCAGGTGCTGACACCGCCGCGTCTGCTCGGCTCCGTGGGGCGACTGCTCGCCAGTGGGAGGGTCGGGCGCGGGGCGCTGCTGTCCGAGCTCGGCACGCTCGGCGGCCAGGAGCTGCGGCGGCGCCGGCTCAACCGCCGGCCCGTCTACGAGGCCGTCTGATCACGCGAGCGGCCCACTCGGCCACGCGCTCGGCCCGTCCGGCCCGATCGCGCGATCGGCCGGGCCTGATCACGCGCTTCGGCGCCGCCCAATAGGCTCTGGGAGAGCCATGGCACAGAGCAGCGAGCAGACGGACGCCGCCGCCGGCGGCGGCTCACAGGCCCGGGGGCTTGCGCGCAAACGCGAGCTGGGCCGCGGCGAACGGGTGCTGCCCGGGGTCTACCGCCTGCGCCTGCCGCTGCCCTGGCCGGGGGTTCCGCACGGCAACGCCTGGGCGGTGGCGGCGGGCGACGGCGTCGTGCTGTTCGACACCGGCATCCACGAACCGGGGTCGATGGCTCAGCTGGAACGGGCGCTGGAGATGTGCAACCTGCGCGTCGAGGACATCCGCCTCGTCGTCTGCACCCACGCCCACTCCGACCACTACGGCCAGGCGGCGACGATCGTGGAGCGCGCCGGCTGCGAGCTGTGGATGCACCCCAACCACGCCCACATGGCCGACTGGGCGGAGGACTCCGACGCCGCCTTCGCCCGGCGCCTGGAGATCGCCCGCTCCAGCGGGGTCCCCGAGGAGCCGCTGCGCCGCTACGCGGCGGAGCGGGGGTCGCACGACTCGGGGATCGCCGCCGTCGTCGAGCCCGACCGGGCGCTGGTGCCGGGCGTGACGATCTCGACGGACCTCGGCGAGTGGAGCGTCCACGAGACGCCCGGCCACGCGCCCTCGCACGTCTGTCTCTTCCAGGCCGAGCGGCGCCTGCTGATCTCCGGCGACCACCTCCTGGGGCGGATCTCGCTGTACTTCGACTACGGCTACTCGCCGGACCCGGTCGGCGAATTCATGCACTCCCTCGACGTCGTCCAGGAGCTCAGGGCACGGCTGTGCCTGCCCGGCCATGGCCGTACGTTCACCGACGTCGACGCCCACATCGAGGGCAACCGCGAGCTCGTCCACCGGCGCCTGGAGCGCACCCTGGAGGTGATCGCGTCCGAGCCGGCGACGGCGTTCGAGGCGGCGCCCCAGATCTACGACGACGTCCCCTTCTCGGCGCTCACCGCCGCCTGGCTGCTGACCGAGACCCTCGCCTTCCTGCTGCATCTGGAGCGCACCGGCCGAGCCCGGCGCATCGCCGGCGAGCCCGAGCGCTGGACAGTCGCCGAGGCGTGACGCCGCGCCCCTCCGAGCGCCGCCGCGGCGCCCGAGCCGAGCCGCGACGGCGAGGCGTCCCGCCTGAGCTTGGGCGCCGCGCCATGGCAGACTGATCCGGACATGCGCATCGACGAGCTCCTAGCCGGCCCGGGGCCGGTGTTCTCCTTCGAGTTCTTCCCGCCCAAGACAGAGCGGGGCGAGCAGAACCTGTACGCGGCGCTGCGGGACCTGGTGTCCCTGGAACCGGCCTTCGTCTCGGTCACCTACGGCGCCGGCGGCTCGACGCGGTCCAAGACGATCGAGATCGTCAAGCGCATCAAGGACGACTACGGCCTGGAGGCGATGGCGCACTTCACCTGCGTCGGGGCGACCGTGGAGGAGCTCGGGGAGACGCTCGAGGAGATGCGCAGGGCGGGCGTCGAGAACGTCCTCGCTTTGCGCGGCGACCCGCCGGCGGGGGAGGAGCGCTGGACCAAGACCGAGGGGGGCCTGGAGTACTCCAGCGAGCTCGTCGCCCTGATCCGCGACGGCTACCCCTATGCGATCGGCGCCGCCTGCTTCCCCGAGACCCACATCCACGCGACGAGCCCCGAGGACGACCTCGCCCACCTCGCCGAGAAGGTCGCCGCGGGCGTCGACTTCCTCATCACCCAGCTCTTCTTCGACAACGCCTTCTACTTCGACTTCGTCGCCCGCGCCCGCGCGGCGGGCATCACGGTGCCGATCGTCCCCGGGATCCTGCCGATCACCCACATCGGCCAGGTCGAGCGGATGTCGAGCAGGTGCGGGGCCTCCATCCCCGACGGCCTGCGCCGCGAGCTCGACGCCAGGCGTGTGCGAGACGAGCACACCCCCGAGCAGGCCACCGAGGCCGAGCAGGCGGTGCGCGACCTCGGCGTGGCCTACGCCACGCTGCAGTGCGCCGAGCTGCTCGCCGCGGGGGCGCCGGGCATCCACTTCTACACTCTCAACCGCTCGCCCGCGACCCGGGCGATCCTCAGTGCCCTGAAGCTGGCGCGGCCGTGGGAGAGGTCGGTGGAGCCAAGCCGGCGCTCGCCGCCGGCGAGTCGCGAGCGTCGGGTGAGGAGCGGCGCGTGAATCTGACGCGGGTGGCCCCGGCTTCGGTTGCCGTCGCCTCGGCGCTGGCCCTGCTCTGCCTGCCCGCCGCGGGAGCGAGCGCGCTCTCGCCGCTGCCGCCCGGCGACTACGGAGTGCGCCCGGTGTGCCGGGCGCCGGCGCCCGGTCACGTCGCCTGCCTCGCGCTTGCGCTCCTGCCCGAGACCGCCGCCGCGCGGGCCCGCACGCACCCGCTCGGGATGCGCACCGCCCACGCGATCGCGGCGGGCAGCGCGGTCCAGGGGGCCTATGGCCTGGGGCCGGCGCAGCTGCGCGACGCCTACCTCCCCGGCGAAGAACCGCGGGCGCCGGCCTCCCAGCCGCAGACGATCGCGCTCGTCGATCCCTACAACGACCTCGGGGCCGAAGCCGACCTGAAGGTCTACGACGAAGAGCTCGGGCTGCCCGCCTGTGCCGCCGCCGATGGCTGCCTCCAGCAGGTCAACCAGAACGGCGAAAACACGAGCCTCCCGTTCCCGAGCAGCCTCGCGGAACGGCGTGACGCCGAATCCGTGTGCGAAAACCCCGATGCCCCCTACAGCGAAAGCGAAGCCGCATGCGAGGCCGTCGAAGAAGCCGACGGATGGTCGCTGGAGATGTCGCTCGACATCGAGATCGCCCACGCCATCTGCCAGAACTGCCGCATCGCGCTCGTCGAGGCCGACAACAGCAGACGCGCGAGCCTGGAAGCCGCCGAGGACACCGCCGCCCGGGCGCGCGGCGACGGCGGGGCCGGCGCCGACGAGGTCTCCAACTCCTGGGGCGGGGCCGAGCCGGCGGCCGACAGCGAAGCGTTCGATCATCCCGGCGTCGTCGTCACCGCCGCGAGCGGCGACTCCGGCTATCTGGGCTGGAGGGCAAGCGAAGAAGGAGGCGCCACCGGCGTCGACTACCCCGCCTCCTCGCCCCACGTCGTCTCCGTCGGCGGCACCAGCCTCACCATGACCGGCGAAGGCGGCGCCTGGGGCAGCGAGTCCGTCTGGGGCGGCTCCGGAGGGGGATGCAGCCTGAGCTTTCCCGCCCCCGCCTGGCAGTATGAAATCAGCGACTGGCCGGCGGTCGGCTGCGGCACCGGCTCCGAAGCCAGGCGCGCCGCCAACGACGTCGCCGCCGACGCCGATCCCTACACCGGCGTCGCCATATACGACTCCGTCCCCTACCTCGCCCCCGGGGAGTGGCCGCGCAACGGCACCGCGCCCGGCTGGACTTCCATCGGCGGCACCAGCGTCGCCTCGCCCCTCGTCGCCGCCATGTTCGCGCTCGCCGGCGGCTCCCACGGCGTCGCCTACCCCGCGCAGACCCTCTACTCGCATCTCGGCTCCGGGCTCCTGCACGACATCGCCGAAGGAGGCAACGGCGAATGCGAAGGCTTCTATGGCGACGGCTGCAGCGGCTCCGTCGTCCCCCTCTCGCCGGAGGACTGCGGCTCCGGCGCCCTCATCTGCAACGCCGCCGCCGGCTACGACGGCCCGAGCGGCGTCGGGACTCCCGACGGGATCGGGGCGTTCGCGCCGGCGCCGACCCACCCGCACGGCGCGGGCTCCCCCGAAGCCCCCCTGAGCGAAGCCTGCGGCGAACCCGCCGGCGCCACCGCCGCGAAGGCCTGCGGCACGCTCGACCCCCACGCCGGCGCCACCGTCGGCTACCACTTCGCCTACAACCGGGGCCGCGACTGCCTTGGCGGCAGGGAAACGGCGCCCGCCCCCGAAGCCGGGCGCGACGACGCCGCCGTCTCGGCGCAGCTCGTCGGGCTGGAACCGGACACCGAATACGCCTACTGCGTGATCGCCACCGACGCCTCCGGCGAAACCGAAGGCGGCGCCGTCACCTTCACAACCGGATCGATCCCGCCCCGCCCCCCCACGACCCGCTCCGCCGCAAACATCGCCACCGAAACCGTCACCCTCGAAGGCAGGCTCACCGCCGAGCGGGCGCCGACCGCCTGGTACTTCGAATACGCCCCGGGTGGCAGCTGTGGCGCGGCGGGCGCCGCCAGGACACCCGAAGCGCAGGACACGCATCCCGACGAACCGACCGAAGTGCACGCCCCCGTCGGCGGTCTGCAACCAGGCAGCGAATACTCCGCCTGCCTCATCGCCAAGAACGCCGCCGGAGCGAGCACCGGCTCGTCGATCTCCTTCACCACCAGGGCGATCCAACCCAAGGTCGTCTCCGTGGCCGCCCAGGCCGACGCCAGCGAAGCGACGATCGAAGCGCACGTCGTGGCGGGCGCCCAGCACGCAACCTGCGAACTGGAGTACGGCGGCAGCGAAGCCTACGGCCTGCGGGCCCCCTGCGACGAAGCCCTGCACGGCCCCGGCGGGGTCGCCAGCGTGCACCTCACCGGCCTGGAGCCCGGCAGCGAATACGACTACCGCCTGATCGTCGAAAACTCCAGCGGCCCGAGCTCCTCGGGCGAAGGCAAGGGAACGTTCACCACGAAGATCTCCGCGCCCCTCCTGAGTGCCGAGAGCGCCTCTGAAGTGGGCCCCTCGGGCGCCCTCCTCGCGGGCACCGTTGCGCCCGAAGGGGCCCGCACGCGCTACTGGTTCGAATACGGCGCGACCGAAGCCCTCGGCCAGAGCACCCCCGGCGGCGAAGTCCCCGCCGGCGCCCGTCCGGTGGAGGTAACGCCCGAAACGATCTCCGGCCTCACCCCGGATACGGTCTACTTCTACCGCCTCCGGGCCGAGAACAGGTGGGACGAAGCCGCCGGCGCCATGCAGTCGTTCACCACCACGACGAGCCCGGCCGGCAGCTCGCCCGGCGGCTCATCGACCCCCTCCTCGGGCACCTCACCCCCCACCTCGCCCGATGGCTCACAACCGGGCGGGTCTTTGTCCGCGCCTCTCAGCCAGCCGCTCGCCCCGACACCGACGGCGACGACGACGCCTACCATCCCGGCGCGGCAGCCAAAGACCGCGCACAAGAGCGCAAAGTGCAAGCCCGAGGACAGGCGCAACGGGGACAAGCGCATGCACGGCAGGTGTCTGAAGAAGAAGAGCACACGACGGCCCGTCGAGAGGCGCTCGAGCGGGCGAGGAACGAGGAGCCCATCAAAATGAGCAAGGCCACGATCGCGGCGTCGCTCGCGGCATCCGCACTGCTGTTGGCGTCTGCCGCCGCGCCGCCGGGCGCCGCGGCGTCGGAGGACGCCAACTGGGGGACCGGGGTCGAGCTGAGCCCGCCAGCCAACGCCGCCGAAGACCCCTCCGTCTACTTGCGCAAGCTGTCCTGTCCCTCGGTGGGAAACTGCACCGCGGTCGGCTCCTACGAGATGCCCTCAGAACACGAAGAAGAACCGCCACGGGAACAGGGCATGCTGCAGAGCGAGACCGGCGGCAGCTGGGGCCGCGGCGTCGAGGTCGCCATGCCCGCCGGGGCGGCCACCGATCCCAAAGTGGAATTCGGCGCCCTCTCGTGTCCCTCGGTGGGAAACTGCACCGCCGTAGGGGACTACCGGGAAAACGCCGAACACGAACCCGAACGGGGGTTCCTGCTGGACGAGAGCGCGGGCGCCTGGGAGCCGGCCCTGGAGGTATCGCTTCCCGCCGGCGTCTCCTCAGACCAGGTCGTATTCGACGACCTCTCCTGTCCCTCGGCGGGAAACTGCGTCGCCGCCGGCAAATACGTCAACGCCTCGGATGAGTGGCAGGGGTTCCTCGTGAGTGAGACCGCCGGCAGCTGGCACGCCGCCCTGGAACCGCCGCTGCCCGCAAACGCCGCGTCGAATCGGCAGGAGGATGTGACCGGCGTATCCTGCGCCTCGGCCGGCGACTGCACCGCGGTGGGGTCCTACCAGGAAAGCGCCGGCCACGGCGAGGGTGTGCTGTGGACAGAGACCGGCGGCACCTGGGCGCCGGGAACGGAGAGCGCCCTGCCCGCCAACGCCGGCTCGAGCTCGGAGCTGCGCGCCATCTCCTGCCCCTCCGCGGAAGACTGCACCGCCGTCGGCGAATACACCGCCGCCTCGGGCCACTCCGAGGGCTTCATGCTCGGCGAGAGCGCCGGGACCTGGGGCGCCGCCGTCGAGGCCAGCCTGCCCGCCAACGCCAGCTCCGCGCCCGGCGCCGACGTCCACATCGTGCGGTGTGCCTCCGCCGGCAACTGCACCGCCGTCGGCATCTACGTCGCCACCAGCCCCGAAGAAAGCGACGAGGCCATGTTCCTGACCGAGACCGCCGGGGTCTGGGGCGCCGCCGTCGAGCGTCCGCTCCCCGCCGACGCCGGACCGCAACTCGTCATCGAAGGCTCCCTCTCCTGCCCCGCGGCGGGCGACTGCGGCTATGTCGGCAACTACAAGGTCGGCGAATTCATCTCCCGGGCGCTGCTGGAGACCGAGAACGACGGAGCCTGGGGCCCCGGCATCGCCGGCCAGCTGCCCGCCAACGCCACCGGAGACCCCGGAGCGTTCCTCAGCTCGGTCTCCTGCACCTCGCCCGGCGACTGCACCGCCGTGGGCTCCTACAACTCCTACACCGGCGGCAACTTCGTCGAACGGCAGGGCATGGTCTTCACCGCGGCCCCCACCACCGCGAGTCTCTCCGTCAGCGGCCCCCTCGGGGGCGCCTTCGCGGGCAGCCCCATCGCCGCCGCCCAGATCTCCGCCACCCTCGCCGGCGGGTCCGCTCCGAGCGGCCCCATCACGTTCACCGTCTTCGGCCCCCAGGCCACCCCGCCCAGCTCCTGTGCCGCGGGCGGCACCGTCCTCGGCAGCGCCAGCGCCTACGGCGACGGGAGCTACCAGCCGTCCGCCGGCTTCACCCCGCCCAGCCCCGGCAGGTACTGGTGGTACGCCAGCTACGGCGGCGACGCCGGCGACGAGCCGTCCACCGCCACCTGTGGGTCGGGCATGCCGGAGACCACCGTCCTCGCCAAAGCCACGCCGACACTCGTGGCGAGCGGCCCGCTGGGCGGAGCCGCCGGCAGCCCGATCTCGGCCGCCTCGATCTCCGCCACGCTCGCCGAAGGATCCTCCCCGACCGGCACCATCGCCTTCACCGTCTTCGGTCCCCAGTCCTCGCCCCCCAGCTCCTGCGCCTCCGGCGGCACGACGGTCGGCAGCGCGAGCGTCAACGGCGACGGCGTCTATCAGCCGTCCGCCGGCTTCACCCCGCCCGCCCCCGGCGAGTACTGGTGGTATGCCGGCTACGGCGGCAGCGCAGGCGACGAGCCCGCCGCCTCGGCGTGCGGGGCGCTGATGGCGCAGACCCTCGTCGTCGCCGCGCCGGTGGGCGAATCTGGCTCCGAATCCAAGCCGGGGTCCGGCGGCGGATCCGGTGGGGGGACGGGGACAGGCGCCAAGGCGCCCGCTCCCGCGCTCTCGGGCGTCAAGCTCGCCTCCAGGCGCCTCGCCGCGAGCGACGTCGAGAAGGGCGTCGCTTTGAGGCTCGCCGTCTCCCAGGCCGCCACGATCGAGGTCCGTGTCGCGCGGGACGTCAAGGCTCATGTGGCCGGCGGTGCCTGCAGGCTCACGGCCAGGGTGGGGAAGAGCTGCACCGCCACCGTCGAGAAGCGCACCATGACGTTCTCGGGATCGACCGGATCGAACGTCTTCAAGCTCAGGCTCGCCGGCCTGCGCAGGGGCTCCTACGCGGTCACGATCACCGCCGAGAACGCCAACGGCCGGTCAAGCCCGGTCAGGCTGGCTTTCACGATTACCGACAACTGAGCACCGGGGTGTGCCACCACGAACGTCCCGGTCGCCTGTGGCGCCAGCCCCCTCGAATCTAGCTCGCCGTGGCGGCCTCCTGCGTCGCCAGTTCCTTCTCCGCCGCCTCGAGCTCCTGCTTGAATTCCTTGCCGTCGGCGTCCACGGCCTTCTCGATCGACTTCCGGGCGCGCGTCAGGGCCTTGTCGAGCTGCTCTTCGACGCGTGACTCGCCGATCACCACAAGGGCCGCCTCGCCCTCCTCCAGCGTCTCCCCGAGCTCCTTCGCGTCGCCGCGCGAGAGGCCCTTGCGGAAGTGTCCGCCGAGGCCGCCGACGACTCCGCCGACCGCCGCCGCGCCGAGGATCGACGGGGGGAACAGGATGCCCACCAGGGCGCCCACTCCGATCCCTCCCCAGGCGCCGTGCTGGGTGGCCTTCTCGTGCTTGTGGACGTGAACCTTGCCGTCGCGGTCCTTGTCGATCACGGCCGCGTCGTAGGTGCCCACGAGCTTCTCCGCGTGCAGCTCGAGCAGGATGTCGTAGTCGCTCCAGGCGTCCTCCGTGCTGGAGTACGTCGCGGCGTAGATGAAAACCGGGTTGTCGCTCATCGGAGCTCCTTCGCTGTGGCTTGTTCGAGTGTGTGCACCGCACGCCCCGCGCGCCGGGTGTCGCTGCCCGGGACGTTTGGAGCGCTTTTGGGGGTGGGTCCGGAGAACGTGGTCGGGGCCAGGTCCCAGCCCACCTTCCGCACTCAAACTGTGCCCAGCATCGATCTGCGCGGCATCCGCCGAATTCCACGATGCCGGTCCGCATCTTCCCGCATCCGCGATCGCCCGCGCCTCGCGGGCCTGCCCTCGACGAGGGTCACCGGGATCAGGCTTGCCATGGCCACGTTCGCCGTGCTCTGCATGAGCTCGAGGCTGGCTTGGACATGGCCGTGACCGCGCTTCAGCAGCGCCCGGCCTGCGGGGTCGAGGGTCAGTCTGACCGTGGTCGTCCGACCCGCGGCGAGCGTGAAGCGGGCGGTGCCGATGCGCTGGCGCCCGGTGCGGGCATGTCTGCCGCGGCCGACCCGGCGCCTGACAGAGAGCGTCAGCGTCCCGGTGCACGTGCCAGCACCCGTCCCGCGCAGCTCGATGGCGACGGCGCCCGCCGTCGCGCTCAGCTGGGCTCTGGTGAGCGCCGCCTTGCAGACGGCGCTCGCCGTGGTCGGCGGCGGGCTCGTCCCGAGGCTCGATCCACCACCGTTTGAGCCGCCGCCAGATCCGCCGCCGCCCTGTTCTTGGGAGTGCGGCTGTTCGCCGTGGGGTTCTTCCTGGGTGCCCGCCGGCCCGTTGACGGTGTGGTCGATAGCCGCCGACGTCGCCGGCTTGTTGGCCCCGTCGCCGCCGTAGCGGGCGGTGATCGGATGTTCGCCGGGGGTCAGGTCGCCCAGCGTCAGCGTCGCTTCGCGCCGGCCGCCGGCTTCGCGCAGGACGGCTTCGCCGATCGGGGTGGAGCCGTCGTCGAAGACCACCGTGCCGGTGGGGTCGGACCCGGCTTCGACCCTGGCCGTGAACGTCACCGGCTGGCCGTAGTCCGAGGAGGGCGAGGACGCGGACACGCTCGCCGTCGGGGCGCCGCGCGCCGGCGGGCTCGTGCAGGTGAGCGTCAGCGAGAGGCTCTCCACCGGCGGCGGGACCGTCAGCATCGGGGTCGTCGCCGGGGTGCAGCCCGACTTGGCGGCTTCGATCTCGTAGAAGCCGGCGAGGACGTCCCAGCCGAACAACCCCTCGGCGTCCGTCAGGCCGGGGTTGGTGCGGTTGGCGGGCGACATGATCGTGCTTTCGTTGGGCACCGCCGCGAAGGGGCCGGCTTCGGCGTAGCTCTGCCTCAGCGTCACCGTCGCGCCCGCCAGCGGCACCGCGCCTTCCGCCGTCTGGGTGTAGACGACGCCGCTGGGGTCGTGATAGGAGCCGCCGCCGCCCCCTTCTTCTTCACCTTCTTCTTCTTCTTCTTCTTCTTCTTCTTCGATTTCCACGCTTCCGCCCGCGCTTTCCGAGGAGGCCGCGGCGAGACAGGGTTCGGGCTCGTGGCGCGGGACCATGCTGCCGCCGACGTAGACCAGGCATTCTTTTTTGCCTTCTTCGAGTTCCTTGAGCTCTTCTTCGAGCGCCTCCAGCAGCTGCCTGGAGTTGAACGGCGTTTCTTCGCCGGCTTCTTCCCGGATGCCCGCGCCGGCGCTGCGGTAGCACACCGACCCCGTCGCGCGGGCGACCCGGGCGTCGCAGCCGAGCAGGGCGACGGGGATCGAGCTCGCCCCGGGGGCGCCCGTGGAGACACGGAGTTTGGCGTGGTAGTAGATCCGGTGCGCCTCGCCTTCCCCCGGCGGGGTGAACTGCACGGCGATCCCGCACTCCGTGCCGGCCGGGGGCGTGCCCTGCCCAGCGAACGCCGACAGCTGCGCGGCGCTCGCCCCGCAGTCGGTCGAAGTCCGCGGCGAGCCCGCCGAGCCGAGCGAAACGATCTGGAAGTACCTGGCGTCGGGGCCCACGATCCGGGCCGTCCCGACCGAGATGCCGGCGGCGTCGCCGTAGTTGAGGAAGTACGCCGCCACCGGGTCCCTCGCCGGGGTGCCCGAGGACGGGTAGGTCTCGTCGAGCACGTTCGTCGCCGCCACCCCCGCCGCCTGCGCCCTGTGGCCGCGCTCGACGCGATAGTCGATCGTGGTCTGCACCTCGCCGTGCATCGGGTAGTCCGAGGGCATGTCGATCGTCAGCGGGCCGCCGCCCAGCGGCAGTCCGAGCGGCAGACCCCCGACCTCGCCGCCGGCATCCACGACCTGCTGTTCGGGTTCGCCGGTGGCGGCGTTCGTGCCGTGCACCACGACCTTCGTCACGAGAATGCGGCCGGCCTCGGGGAAGAAGGAGGGTTCCAGCGAGAGCTCGTACGGCGAGGTCCAGGGCACGAAGGGGTTGGGCGTCGAGGACGTCTGTTCCTCCCCGGCGGGGGTGAGGATGCCCACTCCCGCGGCGATGCCGGGGGCTTTGCCCAGCACGATTTCAAGGCCCGTCGCCCCGGCGGCGCCCGCGCCGAGCACGACCGGCGCCAGCCGGCCCTGGCCCGCATGGCTGCTGGCGCCGGGCGGGTTGGCCGTGAGCGCGTAGGTCGCGCCCGCGTCGGCGGGCACCGCGAGCTTGAACGCACCGTCGGCTTCGGTCGTCGTCGTCTGGCATTCGCCGCCCGCGGTCTCGCAGGCCTGGACCTCGGCGCCCACTTCGGGTTGGCCCGCGAAGCTCACCGTCCCGCTCAGCGGCGCCAGGGCGCTCGCGCCGACGCTCACCGGCGAGGCGTCCGAGGAGGTCGACAGCAGGGCCGAGCTCAGGCTTCCGGTGACGTCTTCGATCGTCAGCTCCACCTGCGAGCCGGCGGGGATGTCCTGGTAGGTGTAGACCGTCGCCGTCTGCCCGTGGACTTCGAGGTGCAGCACCCCGTATTCCGTGGTCCCGCCCTGCACGCTCCTCACCTTGAAGCCGTAGTAGCGGGCTTCGTCTGGCAGCGTCGCTCCGTTCGCGGCGACCAGCGTCAGGAAGCCGGGCTGCTCGTCGTCGCCGAACTGTTCCGGGTCGCCGTTTGAGACGTTCGACGGCGAGGCGAACTTGACCGTGTAGTCGCCGGCCAGCGAGCCGATGCTCGCCTCATTCACCTTCGTGGCCGCTCCGATCGGGAGCCGCGTCGAGGCCGGGGTCACATCCGACGTCGTCGACACCGTCAGCCGCCCCGTCGGGTCTTCCGAGGCCGGGTTCTCGACGCCGTAGGCTTCGATCGTCACCGTTTCCCCGGCGGCCACGTTGGCGCTGAAGTACGGCGACACGTCGACTTCGACGACGTTCGTTTCACCGTTGCCTTCGGGATCGACTTTGACGTGGACGGCCTGCTCGTGTTCGCGGGCGTCGCCGACCTCGTAGCTGTAGCCGTCGGAGTCGAAGATCGTGCCGGCCGGCGCCGTCAGGCGGATGCGGCCGGGTTTTTCCTCGTCCCCGAAGTCCGAGGCGTCGCCGTTCGTCAGCGCCGAGGCCGTCTTGAATGAGACCGTGTACAGGGCCCTCGTGGCGCCCGCCGAGGTCGTGTTCGCCTCGGCCTGGAGGTCGCCGATCTGCGTCTCGCCTCCGATCGCCAGCGGCTGGGCGACCGGGGTGAGGTCGGAGGAGGTCGAGAGCAGGACCTCGCCGCCGGGCACCGGAGAGCTCGGATTGCGTGCGCCGTAGGCTTCGATCTCGAGCGTTTCGCCGGCTTTAACCGGCGTCGCGAAGTACGGCGGGATGTCGACGTCGACGACGTTTTCACCCCTGCCTTCGGGGTCGACTTCGACGTGGACCGCCTGCGCCTGGCGGGCTCCGTCGATCACCTCATAGCTGTAGCCGTCGGGGGAGAACACCGTGCCCGACGGCCCCTGCAGGCGGACGAAGCCGGGCTGCTCGTTGTCGCCGAACTGCTCGGCGTTGCCGTTGCTGAGCGCGCTCGACAGCTTCAACGAGGCCGTGTAAACGACTTCGCTCGCCCCCGCCGACGTCGTGCTGGCGGTTGCGCTGACATTCGTGACCGACGTCTCCGGCCCGATCGGGAAGGACGTCGATACCGCTTCGGTGTCGGCCGACGTCGAGAGGAAGAATTCCGCGGAGGGCGCTTCGGATGTCGGGTTGCCCACCCCGTAGGACTCGACCTCGACCGCGTCGCCCGCCGCGATCGAGAACGTCCCGGGCACGTAGACCTCGACGACGTTTTCCCCCGCCTCGCCCGGACTCACCACGACGCGATCGGACTGTGCTTCCTTTTCGCTGGTCGTGTCGATCACCTCGTAGCTGGCGCCGTTGGCGTTGAACCTCGCCCCCGCCGGAGCCGTCAGCTGCACGTAGCCGCTGGAGGCGGCGAGTTCGGTCGTGGCCGTGAAATCCGCCGTGTACACGACCTGGCTCGCCCCCGCCGAGCTCGAGCTCGCCGTCGCCGACAGTCCCGAGACCCTGGTCGCGAAGGGGCCGAACACGTCGCCGACCGGTGTGGTCGCGAGCGGCGAGCCGGGCAGGGCCGTCGCCGTGGCGCCCCGAGCCATGCCGACGGCCGCGATCAGCGCAAACGTCAGCGCGACGAAGGCCGCCGAGATCCGGGCAGACCGCGCGGAGGTTCCACGAAAGCCTCCCATGCGGAGTGGATCCTACCGGATGAGCTAGGGGTGAACCGCGGCCGCGCCGGCCTCCAAGAGGGTGCGCCCCGCCTCGTCCGACCGAGAGTCCCCCAGCTCCCCCGCATCCACAGATGCGCCGGGCTCCGAGGCCTCCGGGACCGTCTCCTCCGGCGTGGTCGCGCCGTCCGACGCCGCCTGCCTGCGTGCGTCCTTTCTGGCCTGCTTGTCCACCCGCCGCTCGCGAAGCCTGGTCTCCCGGGCGAGCTTCGCCATCGTCGTCTTCTTCTTGCCGCCTGAAGCCATCTCGTCACACCTCTCTCTGGGATTAGGGCGCGTAGCCGGCCGCAGCGCAAACGCTCTGTGTCGGACGGATCGTCCGACCTGATCTCACGACGCTAGCAGCATGTGCCTCATACGCTCTCCGCGGCCGGCCGTCTCGCGGGTGGCCGGTGGCGGGGGACGCGCTCGCCGGCGTCCCTGCTACGGTCCCAGGATCAGGCTGGGCGATCGCCCAGCGAGGAGGTGCCCGCGCTACGTAGCCTTTGCATCAGCAATCTCCGCGTTCGCTGCACTATCGACGCCGGAGGAAAGACAGATGGCTACAGGAACAGTGAAGTGGTTCAGCGACGACAAGGGCTTCGGGTTCATCACGCCCGACGATCAGTCGAAGGACCTCTTCGTGCACCACACCGCAATCGTCGGCGACGGCTACCGCTCGCTCGCCGAAGGCGCCAAGGTCACCTACGACGCCGAACCCGGCGACAAGGGCCCCAAGGCGATCAACGTCCAGGCCGTCTAGGCCGGGCGCTCGTCGCCGGGCACAGGACGCCTTCGATGCGTCGCTCGCGGGAGGCCGCGCCGATGCATGTCTCGGCCTCGTCGCGCAGCTCCCGGTAGGTGCGCTCGGCCTCGGCCGCGCCACCCTGCAGCGGCGGTAGGGAGAACCGCGCCATCAGCGTCGCTTCTCGCGTCCGCCCTTCGCGGCGGGCTCACGCGGCGGGAACCGCTTGCGCTCGGCCGCCGTCATCTGCCGGATGACGAGCCTCCCGCTCGCGACCTGCTCGCGGATGTCCTCGAGCTTCTTCTCGTGCTGCTCCTGCTGGCGCAGCTGGTAGGTACTCGGCACCGTGCTCTCCTGCTACTCATCTGCGTCCAGAGCTGGCCCGTGCCCCTGCGCCGGTTTTTGGCGGGCCGTCGCCTGGAGGTGATCCCTCTGTCACAGGCACCGGGCCTGCGCGGGCTGCGTCGGCATCGCCTTAGTTGAAATCATTACAAGCTTAGCGTGCTCGGGGCCTGTCGCCCGGTCTCTCCCGCTCTCTCTGTTACCGTGTTCGGCGGCGGTCGAGACCTTCGGCCGCGGGGTTAGCTCGCTTGAGTCCCGCCAGGTGCGGTTCGGGTCAGCCAGATCCTCCGAGCCGCAGGCGCCAGCGAGCGCCGTCAGGAGCAGTACCACATGTCTCAGCAGTCATTCGCCGATCTCGGCGTGTCCGGCGCCGTCTGCGGCGCCCTCTCCAGCCGTGGGATCACGGCGCCCTTCCCCGTCCAGCGGCTCGTCCTGGAGGACGTCCTGGCCGGGCGGGACGTCCTCGTCAAGGCCCCCACCGGGTCGGGCAAGACCCTGGCCTTCGGCATCCCCCTCGTGCAGCGCCTCGACGCCGGGCCGGCGCCGACCGGGCTCGTCCTGGCTCCCACCCGCGAGCTCGCCGCCCAGATCGTCTCCGAGCTGGAGACCATCGCCGCCGCCGGCGGGCTGCGCGTCGCCGCCGTCTACGGCGGGGTCGGCATCACCGCCCAGGCGGCACGGGCGAAGCGGGCGCACATCATCGTCGCCACCCCCGGGCGCCTCGAGGACCTCCTCGGCCGGCGGGCGTTCACCCTGGAGCAGGTGCGGATGCTCGTCCTCGACGAGGCCGACCGGATGCTCGACATGGGATTCCGGCCCGCCATCGACCGCATCGTCGGCGCCTGCCCCAGGGCGCGCCAGACGCTGTTCTTCTCCGCCACCCTCGACGGCGTCGCCGGCGCCGTCGCCGCCCGCTACACAGCCGACGCCATCGTCCACCAGCACGCCGCCCAGCCCCGCCACGGGCAGGGCCGGGTGGAGCACCGATTCGTCGCCGTCGGCGACCACCAGCGGCTGCAGGCCCTCGTGCAGGAGCTGCGCGGCGAGCGGGACAGGGCGATCGTCTTCGTCCGCACCAAGCGCGGAGCCGACCGGCTCGTCAAACGCCTCGGGACCGAAGGCGTCGACGCCGTCGCCATCCACGGCAACAAGTCCCAGGGCCAGCGCGACCGGGCGCTGGCGCGGTTTCAGTCAGGGCACGTCGACACGCTCGTCGCAACCGACGTCGCGGCCCGCGGGATCGACGTCGAGGGCGTCTCCCACGTCATCAACTTCGACCCCCCCGCCGACCACGACACCTACATCCACCGGGTAGGCAGAACCGGGCGCGCCGGCAACAGCGGCGTCGGGGTCACCCTCGTCGGCGCCGGCGAGCGCCACGAGATGGGCAAGCTCGCCAAGCGGCTCGGGCTCCGCCACGAGCTCGGCGGCGAGGAGCGGGGGGCCCAGACCGACCGCGCCCCGCGCCGGCGGGCGCGGCGGCGCCCGAGGGCTGCAGCGCGGTAGGCGCCGCATGGACTAAGTGGACTTCGAGCGCAGCGAGGTCTTCCCCGGCGGCACAGGCCCAGGCTCCCGTAGAGACCGCCCGCGGCGCCGCTGAGGCTGCTTGTCGACAGCCACGTGCTGTTGTGGCATCTGAGCGACGATCCTCGGCTCGGACCGAAGGCGACGGCCGCGATCGAGGCAGCGATGCTGCCCCACCATCACGGTGACCCCTTCGACCGTCTCCTGATCGCCCAGGCCCAAGCGCACTCCCTGCCGATCGTCACCGGCAACCCCGCCTTCGGCGACTACGACGTGAGGGTGATCTGGGATTGACCCCCGCGCGGCGGGTGGAGAGGCTCGGCCGTCGGCAGCCCTCTGCCGCCATATCTCCTCTCCCTGAGACGCGGGTGACACGTTTCGGGCCTGTGTCCGATGGCCGATATCCTTGGCGACGATGCGAAGCAGGCTGAGCGTCGCGGCAGCTCTCGCGGTCACTTGTGCGATCGCCCTCACCGCGTCGGCGCCCGGCACGGCTTCCACGCCGGCGCCCAGGCATCGCGTGGAAGCCGCCGAATTCTTCGTGCGCTACGCGCATGGCAGGGTCGTGACATGCGCCATGTACGACGGTCGCGCCGGCGTCCAGACCCTGTGCGAGACCGAGCGGCCCGGCTACGAACAGAAGGCCACGCTCGGACCGGCCGGGACCGTGCGCGGCTGCTCCAGGCACGCCAGGGCTCTCACCAACGCCTGCGACCTCGGCAACGCCGGGGAGGGCACACCGACGTACCGTCCGGGCAAGCTGGTCACGGTCGGGCGCTTCCGCTGCCGCGTCCTGGCCGGCGGCGTGCGATGCACCCTGGCCCGGACCGGGCGGGGATTTCTCTTCACGCCCACCAAGGTCCTCGCCGTCGGCGGGGCGACCATCCGCTGGGCGGCCGTCTCAGCCGGCTGATTTGCGCCCGCCAGCCGACGTCTACACGGCAAGTCCACGCGGACGATCGCAAAGGATCGCCACAAACGAGGACGACTCGAAGACCGTTAGTCGCCCATCGGCGACGTCGAGCGCTCGCGCAGGTCGATCCCCAGCAACTGCTCCAGCTCGGCGATCGTGGTCTCGGCGGTGACGTGGTGCACCGTAGCCATGCCCAGCTCCTGGGCCGGCGGCAGGTTGAACGGCAGGTCGTCGACGAACACGCACCGTCCGGCCGGCAGCCCGATCGCCTCGGCGCCCAGCTCGTAGATGCGCGGCGCGGGCTTGCGCACGCCGACCTCGCCCGAGATGACGACGCCGTCGAACAGCTCCGCCAGCAGGCCGCGCGGATAGCGGCTGGTGCCCCACGAGTTGGAGATCAGGCCCGTCGCGACGCCTGCGTCCCTCGCGGCGCGTACCGCGGCGACCATGCTCGGCTCCGGCCGGGCGCCCGCGAAGAGGCGGTCGACGAGGCCCTCCGCCGTGGCCAGCCCGAGCAGCCGCCCGAGCCCGTTCTCGAAGTCCGCCTCCGCCATCCGGCCCTCCTCGAAGCCGACGAGCAGCTCGCGGGCGTCGTCGTTGCCGCGGAACGCCTCCACCAGCGCCGCCGGGTCCAGTCCCTCGGCCTCGCAGAAGGCGCTGAAGGAATGAAAGAGGTTGGTCGTCATCACCCCGCCCCAGTCCACCAGCAGGCCGCGGATCGAGCCGTCGGGGTGATCGTCCTCAGCCACCGAACGCCACCTCCTCGGCGTGCGCCGCCAGCTGCACCACGCCCTCGCCGAAGTGCACCAGGTAGGGGTCGTCGGTCATTCCCGCCTGGGCGCGCCTGTAGTTGCCCTCCATGAACACCACCGACTTCCACACCGCCAGCGTCACGTACCAGCGCAGCTCCCGCATCGACCGGCCCGAGAGCTCCTCGTAGCGGGCGATCAGCTCGGCCCGCGTCGGGAAGCCCTCGCCGCGCGTCACCCGGCCCAGCGCCTCCCGCAGGCCGCCCGGCGGGTCGCCCTCCTCGCTCCACATCATGCACAGGTAGCCCAGGTCCGCCAGGGGGTCGCCGATCGTCGCCATCTCCCAGTCCAGCACCGCCGTCAGCCGCGCCGGGGCGCCCGGGGCGTACATCGTGTTCCCCAGGCGGTAGTCCCCGTGCACGATCGTCGCCGTTGCCGACTCTGGGATGTTCGCCCGCAGCCACTCCGTGACGCGCTCCACCGCCGGCAGCTCCCGCGTCTTGTTGACTTCCCACAAACCCGAGAACCGGCGCAGCTGGCGCTCCAGGTACCCCGTCGGCTTGCCGAAGCCCTCCAGGCCCACCGCCCGCCAGTCCACCCCGTGGATCTCCACCAGCGCCTGGATCAGCTCCTCCGCGATCCCCGCCCGCTGCGCCGGGTTGTCCAGCTCCTGTGGCACGCTGAACACGATCGGGTCCCCCTCGACCTTCTCCATCACGTAGAACGGGCAGCCGATGACGGCCTCGTCCTCGCCCACCGCCAGCACCCGGGGGACGCGCGCCGGGGTGTCCCACAGCGCCCCCAGCAGCCGAGCCTCGCGCAGCACGTCGTGGGCGCTCGGCGGCAGCGGCGGACGGGGCGGCCGGCGCAGCACCAGCTCCGAGCCGTCCTCCCGGCGGATCAGGTAGGTCACGTTCGAGTGGCCCTCCCCGATCGGCTCCGCCCGCAGCTCGCCGGAGCCGAGACCGTGGGCGTCGAGGAACTCCCGCAGCGGCTCCACCACGATCAACGGCGGCCGCGCGGCGGGGGAGACGTCCGCGTGGGTCTGGACGACGTCGTCGGGTGCCGCCGGGGCGCTCACGGACCGCAACATTATCCGGGCCGACGTGTCTTATCCGAGTGCGCCCCACCTGGCCGCCCCTCCCTCGGGCGGCCCGGGCGGCCGCGCGAGCGCGCCCAGAGCGGCTCGGCGAGCACGTCCGCGCGCCCCTGTACAAGTCCCCGACCCCAACCAGGAGCTCACGAATGTCGCGTATCCGCCTACCGCTCTCAGCACTGCTGGCCTGCCTCGCCCTCGCCACGCTCGGCGCCGCCCCCGCCCTGGCCTCCCACGACCAGCCCGACTACTTCGAGGCCTCCACCCAGCTGCTCAAAGCCAACACCCGCGAACACGCCATCGCCCAGATGAAGCACCTCGGCGTCAAAGCCGTCCGCATCGAGTTCCACTGGGCCGACGTCGCCCCCGCCGCCACCAGCGCCAAGAAGCCCAGCTTCGAAGCCACCAACCCCGGCCTCTACGCCTGGGGCGCCTACGACTGGGCCGTCGACAAGGCCAGGTCGCTCGGCTGGAAAGTCCTCCTGACCGTCACCTCGCCGGTGCCGCGCTGGGCGACCTCCAACCACAGGGCGCCCTACGACACCAATCCCAACGCCCGCGACTTCAAAGAATTCATGACCGCCGTCGGGCGCCACTACGGCTCCCAGGTCAACCTCTACGCCATCTGGAACGAGCCCAACGACGCCGCCTTCCTCCTGCCCCAGTTCAACAGCAAGGGGCAGCCCGCCTCGCCCCGGATCTACCGCGGGCTCTACCAGGAAGGCTACGCCGGGCTCCAGGCCGCCGGCATGACCCACCCCAGTGTCCTCATCGGCGAAACCGCGCCGTCGGGCTACGACAGCCTCAGCCGTCGTGAGATCCGCGAAGAAAAACGCGAGATCCACGACGTCGCCCCGCTTGCCTTCCTGCGCGGCATGCTCTGCCTCAACGCCCACTACCGCAAGGCCGGGAGCTGCGGCCCGCTGCACGCCTCCGGCTACTCCCACCACGCCTACACCAACAAGCTCGGCCCCTACTACCACCCCCCGGGCCGCGACGAAGTCATGATCGGCACCCTCTCCCGCCTGGAAAACGCGCTCAACCTGGCCGCCCGCGCCGGCGCCATCAACGGCGGCCTCCCCATCTACCTCACCGAGTTCGGCGTCCAGAGCAAGCCCAACCGCTACCTCGGCGTATCCCCCGCCAAGCAGGCCGAATATGACGCCATCGCCGAATACATCGCCTGGCGCGACCCCCGGGTGGCGGCCTTCTCGCAGTACCTCCTGCGCGACGACCCCCTCGGCGGCGCCCCCGGATCCGGGGCCCGCGGCGGCTACGTCGGGTTCCAGTCGGGGCTCGAGTACGTCAACGGACGGCCCAAGCCCCTCTACTCCGCCTGGCCCGTCCCGCTCGTCGTCTTCAAGGAGCGCGGCCGCTACGCCTTCTGGGGGCTCGTCCGGCCCACCAAAGGCGCCACCCAGGTCAAGATCCTGGTCAAAAGCGGGGGCTCCAGACGCTATCGCGTCCTGAAGACGGTCCACACCGACTCCCTCGGCTACTGGAGCTTCACCTCCGGCGTCCGCGGCAGCAGCTGGCGGGTGCTCTGGAAGAGCCCCGCGGGGGTCAAATACGAAGGACCCCCCATCGGGGCCAACCGGCCCGTCTGAGGCTCCGGCCGCGATCCGCCGCAGGCCATCCGCGGATGATGGCCAGCCGCCGACGGACATCGTCTTTTTGCGCACCGTGGGGTTACCTAATTGCCGGTAGGTATTCCCACGGTGTCGAAAAAGACGACTTGTAGAGTGGAGAGGCCATGCCCGAGCTCCCCGAGGTCGAGATCACCGCCCGGCGGCTCGACGCGGCGCTGCGCGGCGCGCACATCGAGTCGGCCCTGGCGCCCGGCGTCAACGCGCTGAAGACCTTCGACCCGCCGCTCTCCGCGCTCGCCGGCCGCGACGTCGCCGGCGTCGGCCGCCGCGGCAAGCACCTCGTTCTCACCGCCGCCGCCCCCGTCAGGATCGCCGGTGGCCCCGCTGGGATCGTCGGTGGCCCCGACGGCGAGCTCGCCCTGCTCATCCACCTCATGTCCGCCGGCCGGCTCCAGCTCTACGACAAGCACGCCGGGCCCCGCGACCGGACCTCCCGGGTGCTGATCCGCGTCGGCGGTGGCCGCGAGCTGCGGCTGCGCGAGTTCGGCTCCAAGCAGGCCGCCTGGGCGAAGCTCCTGCCCGCCGGCGACCTCGACGCCGACGACGCCCTCGCCCGCCTCGGGCCCGAGGCCTGGCCGCAGCCCCCCGAGGGGGCCGCGCTGAAGGAGCTCCTCGACGTTCCCCGGCCGCTGCACGCCCTTCTCCGCGACCAGCACGTCATCGCCGGCATCGGGCGCTCCTGGGTCGACGAGATCCTCTGGGACGCCCGCCTCTCGCCCTACAAGCGCGGCGCCGACCTCGACCCCGACGACCTCGCCCGGCTGCGGGCCGCCATCCTCGCCATCCTCGGAGGCGCCATCGAGCACTACGAGGAGGTCGTCACCCTGCCCATCCCCGACAAGCTTCCGCTGCCGCTCAGGGTGCACCGCCACGAGGGGCAGCCCTGCCCCCGCTGCGGCGAGACCCTCCAGGCGGTCCACTTCGAGGACTACGTCATCGCCTACTGCCCACGCTGCCAGACCGAGGGGCGGGTGCTCAAGGACCGGCGGCTCTCCCGGCTGTTGAAGTAGGCGCGGCCGGCCAGCGTTCCCGCCCCGCCCCGGCCGGCGTTCGGCGGCGGGCGCCGGCGGATGCCCGGCCGGCCGGTTAGCGTACGCCCGATGCGGGTCGCCACCTGGAACGTGAACTCCGTCAGGAAACGCCTGCCCCGACTGCTGCCCTGGCTCGACGAACGCCGTCCCGACGTCCTCTGCCTGCAGGAGACCAAGCTCGCCGACGCCGGCTTCCAGGAGCTACTCGGCGACGAGCTCGCCCGGCGCGGCTACTCCTGCGCGCTGCACGGCGACGGGCAGTGGAACGGCGTCGCCATCCTCTCCCGCGTCGGGCTCGCCGACGTCGTCGTCGGGCTCCCCGGCGCCCCCGGCTTCCCCGACCCCGAGGCCCGCGCCGTCGCCGCCACCTGCGAGGGGATCAGGGTCCACTCCGTCTACGTCCCCAACGGCCGCCAGGTCGACTCCGAGCACTACCGCTACAAGCTCCTCTGGCTCGCCGCCCTGCGCGACTCCCTCCGCGCCGATCCCCGCCAGGCGATGGTCTGCGGCGACATCAACATCGCCCCCACCGACGCCGACGTCTACGACCCCGCCGCCTACGCCGGGCACACCCACGTCACCCCCGCCGAGCGCGCCGCCCTCGCCGACATCGAAGACCTCGGCCTGCGCGACGTCGTCCGCCGGCGCTGGCCCACCCAGCGGGTCTTCACCTACTGGGACTACCGCGCCGGCATGTTCCACCGCGACCTCGGGATGCGCATCGACCTCGTCCTCGCCAGCGACCCCGTCGTCGGGCGGGTGCGCGCCGCCTGGGTCGACCGCCAGGCGCGCAAGGGGAGCGGGCCCAGCGACCACGCCCCCGTCATCTGCGATCTCGACGACGCCCCCGACGGGGACATCGGGCCCGTCGTGCCGCCGCCGTCGGCGCCCGAGCGCGGGCAGGGGGTCGTCGCCAGCACGCCGCAGGGCCGCCAGCGGGTACGATCCCGCCCGTGATCGAGCCCGGCGTCCAGGCCCCCGACTTCACGCTGCCCGACCAGGACGGCAATCACGTCGAGCTCTCAGCGCTGCGCGGGCGGCCTGTTGTCCTCTACTTCTACCCCAAGGCCGACACGCCGGGCTGCACCACCCAGGCCTGCGGTGTGCGCGACCATAGGGCCGCCTACGCCGCCGCCGGCGCCGTCGTCCTCGGCGTCTCCCCGGACTCCGTGGCGAAGGTGAAGAAATTCCACGACAAGTTCGATCTCGGCTTCCAGCTGCTCGCCGACGAGGATCACGCCGTCGCCGACAGCTACGGCGTCTGGGTGCAGAAGTCGATGTACGGGCGCACCTACTGGGGCAACGAGCGCACGACCTTCGTCATCGGGCCCGACGGCAAGGTCGCGCGGGTGCTGCGCAGGGTCAAGCCGGGCGAGCACGACGAGCTCGTGCTGGCCGCGCTGGAGCAGCTGGCCGCGGCTGCCGGCGGGTAGTCGACCGGCTCGCTCGTCCCAGAGCTTTTCAAGGCCGCTTGAAAAGCGTCGCGAGCTTTTAAGGCGATGTCCGTTTCGCTTGCAAAGCTATATGCGTGGATCGCGCGCAATTTGGCCAGGCAGCTCCCGGTCGGCTGGTCCCGACGGTAGCCGGTGTCCTGGCGTTCCTGCCGGCTCCGCCGCGGTCAGACCACCAGCTCACCCCGGCCGCGGTCCATTTACTCGACCGCGCTTCCAACGCGCTTGGGATGCTCAGCGGCGCCGGCCGCCTGCTGCCCAACCCCCATCTCCTCATAGCTGCCTATCTGCGGCGCGAGGCTGTGCTGAGCTCGCGGATCGAGGGAACGCAGAGCACCATCGCCGACGTCTACGCCGCCGAGGCGGGCCAGACCCAGCTCTTTCGCGACACCGAGGACGTCCGGGAGGTGCAGAGCTACATCGCCGCCCACGAGCTCGGTTTGCGTCGCCTGGGCGATCTCCCGCTCAGCCTGCGCCTGGTCGGCGAGATGCATGCGCAGCTCATGCAGGGGGTTCGCGGTGCCGAGCAGACGCCTGGACGATTCCGCAGGAGCCAGAACTTCATCGCCCCGCCCGGCTCCGGAATCGCAGACGCGATCTACGTGCCCCCGCCGCCCCAGGAGCTTGCGCGGCTGTTGTCCGATCTCGAGCTGTTCATGCACGACCGCGCGCTGCCCCCGCTCGTCCAAGCGGCGCTCTTGCACTACCAGTTCGAGGCCATCCACCCGTTCCGCGACGGCAACGGGCGGGTCGGGCGTCTGCTGGTGTCGCTTTTCCTCTGCGAGCGCGGCCTGCTCGCCCAGCCCCTGCTGTATCTCTCGGCTTACTTCGAGCGAACCCGCCCCGACTACTACGAGCTCCTGCTGCGCGTCAGCACTCGTGGCGACTGGGACTCCTGGATCCGTTACTTCCTGGAGGGCGTCCGTGTCCAGGCCACCGACGCCGTCGAAGATGCCCAGCGGCTGCTCGCCGTACGTGAGCGCCACCGCCAGGCGCTCGTCGCGTCGAAGGCGAGACCCGCCGCGCTGCAATTGCTGGATCAGCTATTTCTCAACCCCTACGTCACCGCCAGATCCGCCGCCGAGCTGCTCGCCGTCAGTGACCCCACCGTCCGCTCGGCTATTGCCGACCTCCGTGCCCACGGCATCCTCGTCGAGGTCTCCGGTCGCAAATGGGGCCAGCTCTTCCTGGCGACGGAGATCCTGCGTGCCCTACGTGGCCACGAGGAGGTCTGAGCTCAGACCGCGACGGCCTCGGCCTCGTCCGTCGCCGCACCCACCTCGTCCGTCTCGGCCAGCCAGCCCGGCGATGGGACCCCGGCGCGCGAGAACTCCATCACCCCGTCGTCCACAGGCGTCCGCCGCAGGCTTACGATGTCCAGGGCGTAGTTCTGGTGCAGCCGCCACGGCGCCCGCGAGCCCTGCTTGGGGAATTTGTCGAGCGAGCGCAGGACGTAGCCCGAGTTGAAGTCCAGGAACGGCAGCTCCGTGACCTCGGGGTCGCGGTTGCGCGGCACGCAGATCTCCAGGCCGTAGGCGTCCATGTGGTTGAGCAGCCGGCAGACGTATTCGCAGGTCAGGTCGCACTTCAGCGTCCACGACGCGTTGGTGTAGCCGATGCAGAACGCGAAGTTGGGAACATCGCTGAGCATCATCCCGCGGTAGCTCATCGTCTCCGGCAGCGACACCGCCCGGCCGTCGACGCTGAGCTCGATGCCGCCCAGCGCCAGCAGGTTCAGGCCGGTCGCCGTCACGATCAGGTCGGCCTCGAGCTCCGTCCCGGACTCCAGCTTGATGCCGCGCTCGGTGAAGGTCTCGACGCGGTCCGTCACGATCGACGCCCGGTCGCTGCCGAGCGCCTTGAAGAGGTCGCCGTCGGGCACCAGGCACAGGCGCTGGTCCCACGGGTTGTAGCGGGGCTTGAAGTGGGTGTCGATGTCGTAGCCCGCCGGCAGCGACCGCTCCAGGCCCTTTCGTATCAGCGCCTTCATCAGCCGCGGGCGGCGGCGGCTGATCTCGAAGCTCGCCATCGTCCGCAGCACGTTCTTCCAGCGCACGATCGCGTAGGCCGTCTTCGCCGGCAGCCGCCGGCGCAGGGCGTTGGCGATGCGGTCTTCGCCTGGCAGCGACACCACGTATGTGGGGGACCGCTGCAGCATCGTCACATGCTTCGCCGTCTGCGCCATCGCCGGAACCAGGGTCACCGCGGTCGCCCCGCTGCCGATCACCACGACCCGCTTGCCCGCGTAGTCGACGTCGTCGCTCCACAGCTGGGGGTGCACGATCTCGCCCGCGAAGCGCTCCCGACCGGGGAAATCGGGCGTATAGCCTTCGTCGTAGCGGTAGTAGCCACTGCACATGAACAGGAACGAGCAGCTCAGGCGCACCTCCTCGCCCGTCTCGCCCCGCTGGGCCGTCACCGTCCAGCGCGCCCGGTTGCTGTCGAACTCGGCGCTGACGGCGCGGTGGTTGAAGCGGATCCGGGCGTCGATGCCGTGCTCGTGCGCCGTCCGGCGCACGTAGTCCAGGATCGAGGACCCGTCGGCGATCGCCTTCGCCTCCTCCCAGGGGCGAAAGACGTAGCCCAGGGTGTACATGTCCGAGTCAGAGCGGATGCCTGGGTAACGGAAGAGATCCCACGTCCCGCCCAGGCGCTCCCGGGACTCGAGGATCGCGAAGCTCTTCCCCGGGCAGTTCAGCTGCAGATGGCGTGCCGCCCCGATGCCGGACAGGCCGGCGCCGACGATCAGCACCTCGACGTGCTCGATCGCGGCCTCGGGCTGCGCGGGGATGGCGCTCGGCGTGGACACGGCCACCCGAGCTTAGCCGTTGCACGATCGGGGCGTCAGGCGCAACACTATGATGCGCGCGCCCGCCCGCGCGGGGGCGTCTGACAGGAGACCCGAGACCCGAGACCTGACCCGCAATTCCAGGAGCCGGCCCGAAAGGAGGGCGACATGCCGTTGAGCACCACCCTCGAGCTTCCCGAGAAGGAGTTCGACCTCGACGACGAGGAGTGGGACGAGGAGGAGGAGTTCGGCAACGACGACGACGAGCTCGACCTCGACGAGTACGACGAGGAGATCGAGGAAGGGGAAGAGGAGGACATCTAGGGCCGTCCCCTCGCACGCGGGCGCGCCTCTCGCGGGCAAGCGCCTGGCAGGTGCCGCCGGCTCCGAGGCGCGCGCCTTACGCTTGACGAGTGATCCTCGCCGCGACCTCGATCGGCGAAAGCCTCAGCGCCTTCTTCGAAGCCGTCGGCCAGTTCTTCACCGATCTCGCCGCCGTCCACTGGGGCGTTCTCGCGCTGGGCCTCCTCTGCTTCGGCCTGAACCTCACGCTGCGCTCGCGCGCCTTCTTCCACAGCCTCCGCGCCGCCTATCCCGCGGTGCGCTTCCAGTGGCGCCGCGTCTGGGGCGCCTACTGGGCGGCCG
>DATKPO010000071.1:0-19986 GCA_035524055.1 Solirubrobacteraceae bacterium | reverse complement strand
TAGGTCGGTCACGAGCAGGCGACCTACTCACTGCTGCGAGGCTCAACGCTTCAGATCGTCCATCATGGCGAGCAGGCGACGGTCCACGCGAAACGACCCGTGACGCGGCCGATCCCAGCGGCGCCCGCCGTCGAGAAGGTCAGCCAGCCCGCCGGACGCGCGCCGCGACGGCGCGGAGGACCATCGCGAAGCGGGGCTTAGTGCAGCGGCTCGGCGCCACCGCAGTGCTCGGTCGTTTGTAGGCGCCATGCCCGGGCCAAGCACAGATCCCCCGGTGACCCACAGGCGGGAGCTCTGGGTGCTCGCCGGTTACGCCGCCGCCCTCGGAGTGTTCGGGGCGTTCGCCGGACTGGTGTCCCTGGGGATCGTCAGGTTCGGGGAACGGTGGAGCACCGCTTCCAGTCCAGGCTGGTTCGGCGGGCACTGGTGGTGGGTGGCTGCCACCGCCGCGGCCGGCATCGTGGTTGGCCTGCTGCGGGGGCTGACCAGCCTGCCCGAGGAGGTTCCCGGCCTGTTCGAGGACCTGCGATCCGAACACGTCGACCCCGGACTCGTGCGGGGAACCGTGGCCGTCTCGGCGGTGTCGCTGATTGGTGGCGCCAGCGTCGGGCCAGAGAAGGCGCTTGCCAGCATGGGCGGCGGCGTCGGCAGCTGGATGGCCCGGCGACGGGGGCTGTGCAAGGAGGATGCCCAGGTGAACACCCTCGCCGGCATCGCCGGCATCTTCGGTGGGCTGTTCTCCAGCCCGGTGATCGTGGTGATGCTGATCCTGGAGGTCGTCCGCCCGGGCGGACACCGCTTCAGCAAGACCCTGGTCACGGACATCGTCGCGGCGAGCGTCTCCTTCGGGATCTACTTCGCCATCGCCGGCGCCGTGTTCCTGGGCGCCTACAGGGTGCCGCGGTACACATTCGAGGACTGGCAACTGCTCGCCGGCATCCCCCTCGGCCTGTTCGGCGCGGCGGTGAGCATTCTGGCGGCTGGGCTCGTGATGCTGGCTTCGCGGCTGTTCGCCCGGCTGAAAGTTCCGGCCATCGTGAAGTCAACGCTGGGCGGCACGATCTTTGGCATCGTCGGCGTGGCGCTGCCGCTGACGATGTTCTCAGGCGGCGAGCAGCTCGCGTCCGTGTTGCAAGGCGCAGGCACTCTGGGCCTGGGCCTGTGTTTCGCAGTCCTGATCGCCAAGATGCTCACCTGGGCGGTCAGCCAGGGCAGCGGATTCGTGGGCGGGCCGATCTTCCCGTCGCTGTTCATCGGCGGAACCGCCGGGGTCGTCGTCCATCAGGCCATCCCCGGCGTCCCGCTGGGACTGGCGTTCAGCTGCCTGCTCACCGCCGTCCTGGGGACGTTCGCGGCCGCACCGTTTGCGATGGTGCTGATGGCCGCGTTGCTGACCCGCGTGGGGCCATTGCAGACCTTCCCCATTCTGATTGCGCTCGTCACCGCGTTCCTCAGCGCGGAAGGCGCAAACTACTTCCTGGCAAGCCGCGAGCAGCAGGCGCTCACGGGAGCCTCGGGTCCCGGGCTCTGAACAGCTCGCTTCTTCTCTCCTACGGTGTGGATCGTGCGCATCGAGTCGGTGTCCTAAACGGGCCTCGACGCGTCGGCCGGCGACAGGCGGCGGCGCGGATCGCGGGCCAACGATCGGGCTGTGGCGCGCCGCACGGTGGCGAGGCGGCGGTGGTGTTAGCGTTGGGAGCCGATGAGCACTGAGCAGCGTCAGGGCGGCCCGGGGCTGGGGGAGTCCGGCGAGGAGGCAGAGCGGGCCGGGCGCGAGCCCGGCGGGGACGGGCGACGGCGTGGTGGCGACCCCGGGAGGGCCCGGGGGGCGTCGGGGGTCCGCCTGGATGACCCGGCGCTGTACATCAACCGGGAGCTGTCGTGGCTGGACTTCAACGAGCGGGTGCTGGCGCTGGCCGAAGACGAGCGGGTGCCGCTGCTGGAGCGGGTGAAGTTCTGCGCGATCTACACGACGAACCTCGACGAGTACTACATGGTGCGGGTGGCGGGCCTGCAGGACCAGATCGCGGCGGGCTTCGAGAACCCCTCCCAGGACGGGATGGCGCCGTCGCAGACGATCGTGGCGATCCGGGAACGGGTGCGGGAGCTGGGGGAGCGCCTGAGCGACTGCTTCGAGGGGCGGCTGCGCCCTGAGCTGGCGGACCAGGGGGTCCGGATCGTGGCCTTCGAGGAGCTGGACGGGACGCAGCGGGCGGAGCTGGCGGGCCACTTCGCGAAGGTCGTCTTCCCGGCGCTGACGCCGCTGGCGGTGGCGCCGGGGCGCCCGTTCCCGTACATCTCGAACCTGTCGTTGAGCCTGGCGGTGCTGGTGCGCGACCCGGTGACCGGCCAGACGGTGTTCGCGCGGGTGAAGGTGCCGACGGAGATCCTGCCGCGCTTCGTGGCGGTGGGGCCGGAGACGACGCTGGTGCCGCTGGAGGACGTCATCGCCCACCACCTGGACGCCCTGTTCCCGGGGATGGAGATCGTCGACTACGACGTCTTCCGGGTGACGCGGGACGCCGACCTGGAGGTCTCCGACGACGCGGCGGACCTGTTGCAGGCGGTCGAGGACGAGCTGCGGCGGCGGCGCTTCGGGGAAATCGTGCGGGTGGAGCTGGGGACGCGCTGCTCGCGGGCGCTGCGGACGGAGCTGGCGGAGCTGCTGGGGATGGCGGAGGACGAGATCTTCAGCGTCCGCGGCCTGATGGACATGGGCTCGCTGTGGCAGATCGTGAAGCTGGGAGGGATGCCGGAGCTGCGGGACCCGCCGATGGTGGGCACGACGCACCCCCGCCTGCTGCGCCACGAGCGGGAGCGCCCGGACGTGCTGGCGGCGATGCGCGACGGCGACGTGCTGGTGCACCACCCGTACGACTCGTTCGCGACGTCGGTGGAGCGCTTCGTGCAGCAGGCGGTGGCGGACCCGCAGGTGCTGGCGATCAAGCTCACGGTGTACCGGACGAGCGACGACTCGCCGCTGGTGCCGGCGCTGATCGAAGCGGCGGAGGGCGGCAAGCAGGCGGTGGCGCTGGTGGAGCTCAAGGCGCGCTTCGACGAGCGGATGAACATCCACTGGGCGAAGGCCCTGGAGGACGCGGGGGTGCACGTCGTCTACGGGCAGCCGGCGCTGAAGACGCACGTGAAGTGCGTCCTGGTGGTGCGCCGGGAGGGCGAGGGGGCGCGCAACTACGTGCACATCGGGACGGGCAACTACCACTCGACGACGGCGCGGCTGTACACCGACTTCGGGCTGTTCACGATCGACGAGCAGATCGGGGCGGACGTGGCGGACATGTTCAACTACCTCACGGGCTACGCGCGGCCGCTTCACTACCGCAAGGTCCTGATGGCCCCGGCCCAGCTGCGCGACGGCCTGATCGCGGAGATCGACCGGGCGATCGCGGCGCACACGGAGGAGAGGCCGGCGCGGATCGCGATGAAGATGAACGCTCTGGTGGACGGGCCGTGCATCCGAGCGCTGTACCGGGCCTCCCAGGCGGGGGTGAAGGTGGATCTGAACGTGCGCGGCATCTGCTGCCTGCGCCCCGGGGTGCCGGGGGTCTCGGAGAACATCCGGGTGGTGTCGGTGGTGGGGCGCCTGCTGGAGCACTCGCGGGTCTACGCGTTCGAGCACGGCGGCGAGCAGATCGTCTACATGGCCTCGGCGGACCTGATGCCGCGCAACCTGGACCACCGCGTCGAGCTGGCGGTGCCGATCCAGGTGCCGGAGCTGCGGGCGGAGCTGCTGGACACCCTGGACCGGGCCTTCGCGGACAACCAGAACGCGTGGGACCTCGGCGCCGACGGCACCTGGCGGCGGCTGAGCCCGGCGCCGGGACAGGAGCCGCGCAGCCTGCAGCTGGAGCTGATCGAGCTGCACGCCCGACGGGCGGCGGAGGAGCGGCGGTCGGAGCGGGAGACGGGCGAGCTGCTGTAGGGACTCACCGCCGGCGCAGGCCCCGCCGGCGGTCGCCGGATTGTGTTTTTGTGATCGTCCGCGTGGGCGTCGAGGGGTATCCGGGCGCGGGACGCGAGGCATCCGGCCTCGCTACGGGGCTCCCGGCTCAGACGAGCGGGGAAGGCGACGCTGGGCGCGGTTGCGAGGTTTGGCGGCCTACGGCCGGGGCGGGGTCGTCGTCCGGCGGCCCGAGGGTTGCCGACACGGTGGGCGCGGTTTGGCGGCGGAACGGGGCAGTCGGGCCGGCGGACGACGACCCCGCCCCGGCTTGTGGCGTTGTCTACTTGGGTCTTCTTTCCTGGGACTCGCGGCAGTTAGCCCTCGGCGCGAAAGAGCCGGAGATACTCGTCGAGGGTCAGCGACCGTCGCACCCCGAATTTACGGATTGCTTCTCACATTTGAGCGCTACTTCCCCAAAGGGGTTGTCACAGGCTACGTATTCGCGTGCTCGTTGTCGATTCCTCGCCCCGGCCCGGCGGGGAAGGTCAGCGACCAGGAGCTGATCGCGTTGGCGGTCGCGCAGGCCATCACGGGCTTGGTATCTGACCGTCAGTTCCTCGGCGCGATCGGGGGCTTGCTGCCCGGCTATTCCCTGCCCTGCCCGACCAGTCGCAGTACAACCGGCGGCTGCGGCGTCTGACACCGCGGATCACGACGGTTCAGCTGCAAACGCGGCGCACTTCCGCGCGAGCCCTCCATTGCGCGATGGGTGGCCGGGGTAAAATCGGGCGCGTGCTCGCACGCCCCGACACGTTCATTCTGCGCGGACGCGCCAGGGCGGGTCGAGCCGGCTGCGGCCGGCGTGGTAGATGAAGATGCGGTGCCCGTCGGGGTCGAGCAGGATCGCCTCTCGCCAGAGGTACGGTTGGTCGACCGGGTCGCACGCGAAGTCGAAGCCGGCTCGCTTGAGCTGCTCGACGGAGCGGTCGACGTCATCCACCTCGAAATGGATGCTCGTACCCGGCCGGGGCGCCGGCCGGTCCTCGGCACGGTGTAGGGAGAGCGTCGTATCGCCTTCTCGCGCCACGAAGCGAGCGTAGTCCGGATAGGCGGCGACGATCTGGACGAGGCCCAAGCGTGCATAGAAGCGCGCCGAGCTCTCGACATCGGCGACCGGAAGCGTGATGTGGTTCAGACGCAGAGCGTCTCGACGATAGCGCGAGCAGATCCACGCGCCGTCCTCGCGGAAAACTTGCTGCGCGTGCGGCCTGTGCGGGGAGGGCCGGGGCCTGGCCCGTAGGTGGTCTCCACGACCGGGAGGCGCTCGTCGGCGAGGCGCGCACGCACCACGTGGGTGAACTCGGGCTGCTTCTGACGGAGCGGCTCGACGTCGACGGCGCTCTGGGTGGCAGAAGATGGTGAGCGCTGAGGCCCAGCACCGCTTACGCCGGGTCGTGCGCGCTGACCGGCAACGTACCTTAGATGGTGGATAGGCTTGGGTCGAGGTCTGCAGGACCATCGGGCTTGACGGCAACGATGAGCGCCAGCTCCATCCACTTGAAGGGGCAGTCCACGTCCTGGAAGCCGGCGTCGCGCAACCAGGCGAGCTGCGGGCACAGATCGGCGAGGAGATCCGCCGGGTCGTCCTCTGCCGAGCCGATCGCCCGGCGGAAGCGTTCGTGTTGCTCCGCGGTGGCCGAGGTGACGAGATCGAGATTGGCAAAGACACCGCCCGGCCGCAGCAGCGAGTGGACCTCACGAGACAGCGCCTGCTTTCGCTGATCCTCGAGATGGTGGATCGCCAATCCCGAGACCACGACATCGAACGGACCGGACACGGCGAGCGCCTGGCGGAGGTCATGGTCAGCCAGTTCGATCCTAGTATCGCCTGCGAAGCGCTCCGCGACGCGTGAGAGCATGGGGGGCGAGGAATCGATCCCCACACCCCTGGCATCGGGGTGGTGGGAACACACGAGCGCGAGCATCCGCCCGTCCCCCGTTCCGAGATCCAGCACCCGCTCGACCCGTGGCGGAAGCGCCTCCAGCAGAAGTTTCCTCGGCGATGTCTCTGTTGGGTATCTCGCGCGAGAGATACTCGGCTACACGCCCAGGATCGGTCCACTCGCCGAGCATCCGAGCACGATACACAAGCATGAAACTCATCAATGTCGATCTGGTCGTTTGGTCGCGTCGTGGCCTCCGCGATGAGACGCGTCTCTGAGAAGCGACGCTCGCCCGTGGTCACACACGAGACTGCGGCCGCCGTCCCACCGCCACAAGCCGGGGCGGGGTCGTCGTCCGCCGGCCCGACTGCCGCGTCGAGCAGCCGAACCGGGACCACCGTGTCGGCAACCCTCGGGCCGCCGGACGACGATCCCGACACGGCCGTATCCCGCCAAGCCTCGCAACGCGTCCAGCGCCGCCTCCCGCCTCTCCGAGCCCCAACCCCCGTAGCGAGGCCGGATGCCTCGCGCCCCCGCGCCCGGGTACCCCTCGGCGCCCGCGCGGACGATCACAAACGCCCAAGCCGACAACCCGCCCCGCCGCCGGCAATCCGAGCTACGCGACGAGATCCGGGGGACCCCGCTCAGCTCGACGCCAGCGGCTGCAACCGCGTGCTTTCGACCTCGGCCAGCCTCGCCCGTAACCGCCGGAGCTCGCTCTGCTGGTAGCGGGTGAGCCTCGTCCCGGGGTTGCCGAGGTTGCGCCGCTCCAGGGGGTCGCGCTGGAGGTCGTAGAGCTCCCACTGGGGCGGCCGGCGGCCTTCGGCGTCGTAGTAGCGGGCGATCTTCCAGCGGCGCTCGCGGATCGAGACGATGTGGTTGGGCGGCGTCGGGTAGGGGCCGTGGGGCTGCCCCGACTGCCAGTCGTCGTAGGTGAAGACCGTGTAGTCCTGGGGCGGCCTCGCGCGCGGGTCGAGGACCTTCTCGGAGTAGTCCACGCCCTGCCACTGCGCCCGCGCCGCCGCCGGCGCGTCGAAGAGGCCGGCGAGGGTCGGCAGGAGATCGACATGGGAGACCAACGCGCCGCTGCGCCGCGGCGCGGGAAAGAGCCGCGGGTTGGAGTAGACCAGCGGGACCCGCAGGGACTCCTCGTAGACGTTGAAGTTCTTCTGCCGCAGGCCGCCGTGGGCGAGCCCCATCTCGCCGTGGTCTGAGGTGCGGACGATCAGGGTGTTCTCGAGCAGCCCCGTCCCTTCCAGCGAGTCCAGCACCTGGACGAGGTATTCGTCGGAGGCCTTCATCAGGTTGCCGTAGAAGTTGAGGTACGCCCGCCGCATCGCCGGCGTCGAGATCCGCCCGCTGCCGGCGTCGAAGAGCCGCAGGAACTGCTCCTGCACGCGCGGCTTGCTCGCGAGGTCTTCGCCGGCCGTCGCCGGCGCCTTGATCTCGCCGCGCAGCCACGAGGCGTCGTAGCCGCCTTCGCCGTACGTGTTGGGGTAGAAGAGGACGTCGTGGGGGTTGACGAGCGAGACCACCAGGAAGAAGGGCTGTTCCTGGGCCGCCCGCGAGCGCAGGTATTCCAGGGCGCCTTCCCTGCCTTCCGCGGAGCTGCCCGTGGAGTCCATGATGCGGCCGTCGTTGTCCGCCACCCCGCCGCCGGCCTGGGAGAGTTCCTGGTTGGCGCCCGCGTCGGGCGGGTTCCAGCGGGCGAAGCCGTAGCGGCCGACGTCGGAGGGCTGCCATTCGGCGCCCTCGGGCTTGCTGAGGTGCCACTTGCCCTTGTAGATCGTCTGGTAGCCGGCGGCGGCCATCACCGAGGCCGGATTGGCGAAGTCCAGGGGGCATTCGACCTGCGGGTATTCGCTGGCCGGCATGCTCTCCTCCAGGGTGTACCTCACGCCGTGCTGGGCCGGGAAGAAGCCGGTCATCAGGGTCGTCCGCGCCGGCGAGCACATGCAGGCGTTGGTGAAGGCGTTCTCGAAGCTCACCCCGTGGCGCGCCAGCCGGGTCAGGCCGGGGAGGTTGCGCCGCGACCACCCCGGCGGGAAGTGCTGCACGGCCCGCTCCTGGTCGGTGAGGAAGAGGATCGCGTTCATCCCCGCCGGCGTCGCCGCCCCCGAGGACCGTCTGGGCTTCGGCTCGCCTGCCTGCGCCGGCTGCGCGCCGGCGCCGAGCCGGCCGGCGAGCAGCGCCCCCGGCGCCGCCACGGCCGCCGCCTTGAGCAGCTCGCCGCGGGTAATCCTGCGCGTACGATCCTCGGACTTGCCCATGGTGGGGCCTCCTTGCGCTCCGCTGGTAGATCAGGCGGCGCCGACGGCACTCCCCCATGCCCATCCGAGGCCCGGCGATTGAGGCAGGAATTCTATCAGATGGTTTTCTCGGGCCATCACGACGCGGGTGCGCGATCAGGGCGTCGCGTACCCCCGCTCCCGGGCCGCCTTCATCAGCGCCCCGTCGCCCGTGGCGACCGCCTCAGCGCCGACCGTCTCGGCGGCGTCCAGAACGCAGCAGTCCGGCAGCTTCAGGCTCGTCTCCTGGCGAAGCCGCGCCAGCCGCGGCGCGGCGTCGTCGCCGATCGGCACCGGACGGACCTCGAGATCGGCGAGCGCCTGCAGCTGCTCGTCGAGGCGGCCGGCGCGGGCGGCGCCCACGAGTGACTCGGCGAGCGTGAGCACCGAGGCCGCCAGGGCGTCTGCCTCGACGAGAATCGCCCGGGCGGCATCGGTATGGGCGTCGCCGGCGTCGAAGTAGGCGAGCAGGACGCTGGCATCGAGGACGGTCAGTCCGGCCACTCGCGGCGCAGCTCCCGGAGGTAGCCGGGCGGGTAGACGCCGGTGAACTGGCCCTGGTGGTGTTCGATCGCGCGTAGCCGGCGCTCGCGCGAGCGCCGCTGCTCGGGCGCGATCGCCGCGGCGCCGGCCTGGACGAGTCGCAGCAGCAGCCGGCTCGGGCGCTCGGCGTCCTGCGGCCATCGCCGGGCGGCGAGCCGCAGCGCATCGCCGACCTCGTCGGTCTCGGTGATCGCATACCGGGGTCGCGTCGTCGGCATGGCAATCAGTGTACCACTGCCAAGCCGGTGTCACACCTCATTCGCGCGGGGGCGCGAATGCCCTACCCGGCAGCCGGTGCGCCGAGCCCCTCCAGCGCCGCTTTGAGGTCGTCGACGGACTGGAAGTCGAGCCCCAGCATGTGGTCGTGCCGGTAGCGCACGACGCCGTCCTCGTCGACCACGATCGCCGCCCGCTTCGTCGACCCCACCCCTGGCATGACGGCGCTGTAGGCGCGGGCGACGGCCTTGTCGGTGTCAGCCAGCAGGGGCACGTTGAGGCTGTGCTTGGCGGCGAACTCCTCGTGTGACTCGAGGCTCTGCGAGGAGATGCCGACGACCGTGGCGTTCAGCGCCGAGAAGTCCCCCGCCCGGTCGCGGTAGGAGCAGAACTGCTTGGTGCAGACCATCGTGTTGTCCCCGGGGTAGAACAGCAGCACCACCCGCTCCCCGCGATGGTCGGAGAGCTTGAAGGTCCCCTCCGTCCCCGCCAGCTCGAAGTCCGGCGCGACCTCCCCGACGTTCGGCGTCTTGGCCATGCCCACACGCTACACCCGTCGCCCGGGCCGCGTCAGCAGCTCCCCCACCCCGGCGGCGTCGAGCGGCTGGGCGAAGTGGTAGCCCTGGGCGCGGTGGCAGCCCAGCCGCTTGAGCTGCTCGATCTGGCGCTCGGTCTCGGCGCCCTCCGCGATGACCTCGATCGAGAGCGCCTCGGCCATGCGGACGATGGCGGTCACGATCGCCGTCGAGCGCTCGCTGACGCCCAGGCGCTGGACGAAGGAGCGGTCGATCTTCAACCCCGCGATCGGCAGCCGGGTGAGGTAGGCCAGCGAGGAGTAGCCCGTGCCGAAGTCGTCGAGGACGACGCCCACCCCCAGTCCGAGCAGGGCGTGCAGCGCGCGGTCGGCGACGTCGGAGTCGTCGAGCAGCGCCGTCTCGGTGATCTCCAGGTGCAGCGTCTGCGAGTCCAGGCCGGTGTCGCGCAACGTGCGGGCCACGAGCCCGGGAAGGTCGCGCTGGGTGATCTGGCGCACCGCGATGTTGACCGAGATCCCCAGCGGCGGGGCGTCGGGGTCGGCGGCGTGCCACGCGGCGGCCTGGCGGCAGGACTCGTGCATCACCCACTCCCCGATCGGGCCGATGAGGCCGTTTTCCTCGGCCACCGGGATGAACTCCTGCGGCCCGATCAGGCCGCGCCTGGGGTGCTCCCAGTGGGCGAGCGCCTCGACCGCGAGCAGCGAGCGGTCGCGCAGGGAGACGATCGGCTGGTAGCGCACCCGCAGCTCCTGCCCCTGCAGCGCCCGGCGCAGGTCGTTCTCCAGCGACAGCCGCCGCATCGTCTGCACCCGCATCGCCCGGTCGAAGACCTCGTAGCGTCCCCTCCCCCGCTCCTTGGCCCGGTAGAGGGCCGCGTCGGCGTCGCGGATCAGGGCGTCCGGACGCGCCCGGTCGCTCCCCGCCAGGGCGATGCCGATGCTGACCGTCGCGAAGTGCTCGATGCCCTCCAGCAGGAACGGGCGTCGCAGGGCGTGGACGATCCGCTCCGCGACCTCGACCGCGACGCGCTCGTCGGCGACGTCCGCGAGGACCACCACGAACTCGTCGCCCCCCAGCCGGCCGATGGTGTCCCCGGGCCGCAGCGCTTCGCGCAGCCTCGGGGCGATCTCGACGAGCAGGGCGTCGCCGGCGGCGTGGCCGAAGCTGTCGTTGACAAGCTTGAAGCGGTCGAGGTCGAGCAGCAGCACCGCCAGCTGCTTGCCGGAGTGGCCACCGGCGCGCTCCAGGTGCTCCAGGACCAGGGTCCGATTGGGGAGGCCCGTCAGCGCGTCGTGCAGCGCCTGGTGGCGGATGTCCTCTTCGGCCGACCGCAGCTCGTCCTCGGCGAGCTTGCGGTCGGTGATGTCGGACAGGACCCCGTGCCAGCGCAGCCGCCCCAGCTCATCCGCGAGCAGCGTCGCGTGGTCGCGCACCCACACCGTGCGCCCGTCGCGGTGCACCATCCGGTATTCCTCGGGAACCGCCGGTTCGTCCAGGCGAGCCTCGCGCTCGTAGACCTTGGCGCGGTCGTCGGGGTGCACCAGCCGGGCCCACAGATGGGGGTCCGCCAACCACTCCTCCGGGGTGTACCCGAGCATCGCCTCGGCGGCGGGGCTGACGTAGTGCCAGCGGCCGTCGATGCCGGCGTCGGCGACGTACACGATCGCCGGCAGCCGCTCGACCAGGGAGCGCGCCTGCAGCTCCGTCAGGTGGCCGGCGACGGCGGACGGCACCGCGGCCTGGATCTCGCCGGGATAGGACGCAGGGGAAGATCGTCGCATCGGTTCCAGGATCCATCGGCAGCCATGGCCGTCGATTTGAGTTGCGTGACCGCCGCTGGCCTTTCGGGCGGGCCGGCGCCAGGCGACAGCGGCGTGCGCTACAACGGCTGCTGATGCGCCTGCCCAGGCTGCGCCTCGCCACCCCGCTCCTGCTCGCCGCCGTCGTCTCGGCGCTGCTGGCCTGCGCCTGCGGCGGAGGGACGTCGATGGCGCGACCGCAGAGAGGAGCAGCGGCAACGGTGTCCGCCTCGCTGCGCGACTGGCCCGAGTTCGGCCTCGATCCGCAGCGCTCCGACGCTACCGACGCCAGCCCCGGCATCGACGCCGCCGACCTCCCCCACCTGCGTCGCCGGCGGATCGCGCTGCCCGGCACCGTGGACTCCTCGCCGATCTACCTCCACGGGGTGAATGTCGCAGGAGCCGTGCGCGACGTGATCGTGGTCACGACGACCTACGGCAGGACGCTGGCGATCGACGCCTCCGACGGCCGCATCCTGTGGACCTTCACCCCACCCGGCTACTCGGGCTGGGCGGGCAGCGCCCAGATCACGACGGCGAGCCCGATCGCCGACCCCGACCGGCGCTTCGTCTACGCGGCCTCGCCGAACGGCCTCGTCCACAAGCTCTCGCTGGCGAGTGGCGCCGAGGACCGGCGCGGCTCGTGGCCGGTGTCGGTGACCCGCGACCCGACCCACGAGAAGCTGGCGGCGGCGCTGAACATCGACGGCCCCGACGTCCTCGTCGCCACCGGCGGCTACATCGGCGACATCCCGCCCTACCAGGGTCACCTCGTGCTGATCTCGCGCGCCCACGGGACGATCCGGGGGATCTTCAACACACTGTGCGCCGACCGCCGCGAGCTGATGGTGCCGTCGAGCTGCCCGGCGAGCGACTCCGCGATCCTCTCCCGCGGCGGCCCCGTCGTCGAGCCCGGCGGCCGGCGGATCCTGATCGACACCGGCAACGCCCCGTGGAACGGGACCACCGACTTCGGCGACTCCGTCCTGGAGCTGACATTCCCCGGGCTGCGGCTGCGCCAGTCGTTCACGCCGGCCAACCAGGAGTATCTGAACACCAGCGACACCGACCTCGGCTCCAGCGCGCCGGCGCTGCTCGGCGAAGACCGGGCGGTGCTGGCCGGCAAGGACGGCATCATGCGGGTCCTCGCGCTCTCCCGCCTGGACGGCCACCCGCCCTCCGGTGACCACAGGGTGCTCGGCGGCGAAGTCCAGCGCCTGCCGATCCCCGGCGGGGGGCAGCTGTTCACGGCGCCCGCCGTCTGGCGTCACGGCGGGCGCACCACGGTCTTCGTCGCCGGCTTCGCCGGGACCGGGGCCTACGCCCTGCGCGGCGGACGGCTGCACCCGCTGTGGACCAACGCCACGGCCGGGACGAGCCCGCTCGTGGCGGGGGGACTGGTCTACGTCTACGACCCCAACGAGGGCGGCATCGACGTCTACCGCCCCGGCTCGCCCCACCCGCTGGCGAAGCTGCCGGGCTCGCCGGGACACTGGAACAGCCCGATCGTCGTCGACGGCCACATCGTCGAGCCCGAGGGGAACGCCAACGCGCACGAAACCAGCGGAACGCTCGACCTCTTCTCGGTCGGGTAGGGGCGTCGGGCAGGGCCATCCTCGGCGAGCCGGAAGCCGCGACCGGCCCGCTCCCGGGGCTGCCGTCGCTACAGCCCGTACTCTTCGAGCAGCCGCAGCCAGACCTCGCTGCGGGTCGGGAAGCACGGCACGGCGTGCCAGAGCCTGCCGATCGGCACCTCCCCGGCGATGGCGACTGTCGCGGCGTGCAGCTGCTCGGCGACGTCGACCCCGCCTATGCGCCGGTGGCGCGGATGCCGCTCGACCCGAGCGTGAGCTAGACGCGCCGCCCGATGCCCTCGACGATCGCCCTGGCGGTGGCGTTGTCGTGCTCCGGGAGGCCGACGAGGCGCTCGGCCTCGGCGAGGACGCGCTCGACCGTCGGCGGCGTCGTGGCGGCGGCGAAGCGGCGACTGAGACCGGCGGCGCCCGCCAACGCCTCCCAGGCGGCGGCGTCGACCTCGTCGATGCGCCGAGCCGGCCCGATGCTCATCGCCAGCCGGTGCGTGAGCTCAGGGTAGACCGCGGTGCTGACGAGGTCATAGAGCGGGGCGAGCGTGGGGTCGCGCTTGTCGTAGAGCAGGGAGAAGTTCTTGGCGTGGGCGTCGCAGTTGCCGATCAGCCAGTTGAGCACCAGCGCGCGCCAGAGGATCGTCTGATCGCGCGCGGGCACCGCCGAGCAGAGCCGTAGGAGCTTGACGATGTCGACGACCGAGGGACCGCCTTCGGACTGGTACTTGCGCTCGGAGGGCCGGCCCAGCGCCTGACAGAAGTCCTCCTGGTGCAGCCGCCGTATGGGGTCGGTGGTGGGGTCGCGGTCGTAGCGCTCGACGAGCAGGTATGGCAGGCCCGAGATGCTGCGGCGCTTGCTCACCGAGGCGGCCGGCAGCTCGATGGCGCGGGCGAGCGCCATGCAGAAGGCCTCGTTGTCGACGAGGCCGGGGAAGCGCGGGGGCTCCGGCTTGACGATGTGGGTGGTGGCGGCCAGGTAGTTCAGGGGCAGCGCCATCCCCTCCTCGTCGAGGATGATCGGCAGCTTCGGCTGGGCCCCAGCGAGCGACAGCCTCACCCCGGCCTCGGCGTCGGCCCCGAGTGGCCGGCGGGGAAGCTCATGCAGGAGGGCGTCGAAGCGCTCCTCGTCGAGCGGCATCGTTCGTGGCGCGACGGGCGGATCTTCCTCGTCGGCCAGCAGCGTGAGGGCGCCGGCGCAGTCGCCGCCCAGCTCGCGCAGCAGCGCGTAGTCGTTGCCGGGCGCGATCCCGAGGTTGCGCGCCAGGACGGCCCGGGCGTCGCCCTCGACGAGGAGCCCGCCGAAGACTGCGTGACAGACGGCATGGGGATGAGCGCCCGACTGCACGGGCAGCGCCTGTGAGACGGCCGGCCCCTCGTATCCGGGGTCGTAACGGAACTGCATGTTGCCATTGCCCTTGAGGATGAGGCGGCCGACGCGGCGGTCGCCGAGACGGACGATCAGCTCGCTCATCGACCGCGGGTGCGCAACTCGAGATCCATCCCGAGGGCGTGCAGCAGCCGCAGCGCGACGTCGACCCTGAAGGTCCTCTCGCCCTTCTCGTAAAGGACGACCTGGGTCCGGTGGATGCCGGCGAGATTGGCGAGCTCTTCCTGGGTCAGGCCAAGCTCTCGACGCCGGGCGCGCATGGCCTCGACGAGCTCGTCGGCGTCCCGCAGGATCATGCCGGTGCCCGCCGATCGATGTCGTCGATCCAATACAAAGCGATCCCCGAGAGACAGATTGTAGCCAAACGGCGACATCAACCGCTCGCCACGCATTAATGTAGCCAAACAGCGACATCGACCACCGGGGACACCCGAATGTAGCCAAACGCCGACATCCACCTTCCGACAAGGGCGGATGTAGCGGAACGCCGACATCTCGACCGCCGGGCAGCGCTCGCGGCCCTCGCTACCCTGTAGGTCAGCCTCGCCCCTCCGGGAGACACCGGCAACTCCTTTCCTACCCGGTCTCCCGCGTTTGCAATCGCCCGATGCTCAAGCTCGCCCGCTGGTCGACCACCCATCGCCTCTACGTGATCCTCGGCTGGGTCGCCTTGATCGTCGCCGTCAACGCCCTGGCTCGCTCGGCGGGCACGGAATACTCGAACAACTTCACGCTGCCCAACTCCGACGCGCAGCGGGCCTCGGATCTGTTGCAGCGGAGCTTCCCCGCCCAGGCCGGCGACCGCGACCAGATCGTCTTCCGGGTGAGCCGCGGCACGGTGCTCGAACCGTCGGTGCGGGCGGAGATGGGCGCCCTGTTCGCGCGCGTCGCGCGCCTGCCGCACGTGTCGGGAGTGATCAGCCCGTACGCCGGACCGGCGACCGGGAGGGCGATCTCGGCGAACCGGCGGATCGCCTTCGCGACGGTCGTCTTCGACGAGAAAGCCAACCTCCTGCCCAACAGCGCCGCCAAGCGCGTCGTCGCGGTCGCCGCCGCGGCACGCCGGAGGGGCCTGCAGATCGAGCTCGGAGGCCAGGCGATCGAGGGCACCGAGCAGGAAGGCTTCGGCCTGCCGACCGCGGTCGGCCTGATGGCGGCGATCGTGGTGCTGCTGATCACCTTCGGCTCGCTGCTGGCGATGGGCCTGCCGATCGCGACGGCCCTCGTCGGCCTCGGCACCGGCCTGGGGCTGATCGCGCTGTTCACCCACGTCGTGGACACCCCCGACTTCTCCTCGGAGCTCGCCGCGATGATCGGACTGGGCGTCGGGATCGACTACTCCCTGTTCATCCTCACCCGCTTCCGCGAGGCCTACATGGGCCCGGGCTCGACCCACGGCGACGTCCGCGCCGCGGTGGTCCAGGCGATGGACACCGCCGGGCGGGCGGTGCTGTTCGCCGGGACGACGGTCGTGGTCGCGCTGCTCGGGATGATGCTGCTCGGCGTCGAATTCCTCTACGGGGTCGCGATCTCGGCCTCGATCGGGGTGCTGCTGGTGATGCTCGCCTCGCTGACGCTGCTGCCGGCGATGCTGACGCTGGCCGGACCGCGGCTGGCGCGCCCCGGACGCCGGGCGCGGCGCCGGGAGCGGGCGGCCGCCGCGGCACTGGCGGCGGCGAGCGCGGCGGCACCCGCCGGAAGCGGCCCCGAGACGCCCGACGCTGGCCCCCACACGCCGCACGGCGACCCCCGCGCCCCCCACGCGGGCCGGGTGTGGCTGCGCTGGAGCGTCTTCGTCCAGCACCACGCGCGCCCGATCGCATTGGGATCGACGGTGCTGATGCTGGTGATCGCGGCGCCGGCGATGGCGCTGCGGCTGGACTCCAGCGACGCCGGCAACGACCCGACCTCGACGACGACCTACCGCGCCTACGAGCTGCTCGCCGAGGGCTTCGGCCAGGGTTACAACGGTCCCCTGCAGATCGTGGTCCGTCTCCCCCATCGCGACGACGCTGCGGCCCTGGGGCAGCTGAGCAGGACGCTGGCGCACACCCCCGACGTGGCCTCGGTGACGCCGGCAAGGCTGAACCCGACGGGCGAAGTGGCGACGATCTCGGTCTACCCCACGACCTCGCCGCAGGCCTACGCCACGAGCCAGCTGGTGTCGCACCTGCGCGAAGACGTGATCCCGCCGGTCGCGGCGCGCACCGGCATCGTGGCCTACGTCGGGGGGGTGACGGCGGGGGCGGTGGACTTCGCGACGACGCTGGCGCACAAGCTGCCGCTGTTCATCGGCGTCGTCGTGCTGGTCTCGGCGCTGCTCCTGCTGCTGGTGTTCCGCTCGCTCGTGATCCCGCTGCAGGCGGCGTTCATGAACCTGCTCAGCATCGGGGCCTCGCTGGGGGTGATCGTGGTGGTCTTCCAGTGGAGCTGGGTGCAGGGGATCCTGGGAGTGGCGCCGGGGCCGATCGAGTCGTTCATCCCGGTGATGCTGTTCGCGATCGTCTTCGGCCTGTCGATGGACTACGAGGTGTTCCTGGTCTCGCGGATGCACGAGCAGTGGGCGCGCACCCGCGATCACCGCCGCGCCGTCGGCGAAGGCCTGGCGCTGACCGGCCGGGTGGTGACGGCGGCGGCGGCGATCATGGTCTGCGTGTTCATGTCCTTCATGCTCGGCGAAAGCCGCGTCATCGAGGAGTTCGGCCTGGCGCTGGCCAGCGCGGTCTTCCTCGACGCCGTCGTCGTGCGCTGCCTGCTGCTGCCGGCGGTGCTGAGCGTCGTCGGGGAGCGCACGTGGTGGCTGCCGGCGCGCCTGGACCGCGTCCTGCCAAGGCTGAACATCGAGGGCCGCTCGGTGACCGCCGAGCGCACGCCGGAGGCGCTGCGCGTCGCCGACGCCCGCGAGCGGGAGCGGGAGCGGGCCGGCGTATAGCGAGCGCTGTTGGAGGCTCGTGGTCTCCGACGTGGGAGATCTGTGGGGAAGAGGGCGGCGAGCCCGATCCCGGCATTCGAAGTGTTGGCCGAGGAAACCTATTATAAGACTAAGTCTTGTTCTTGTAGAGGTGATTGAATGCTTCTTTGGATCTATATCTCCAAGTTAGCATGGTATCTTTGGAAGTCTTCATCCAAATGCTAACCATATGCCTCTCTCCAACGACCAAATAATCGCCCAGAACCCCTGGTGGGGCGACCCGAGCTGGCGGGTGCGCGACCGTCAGCTGACGCGGCTCGCGGCCCAGCCGATGCGCCTGCCGGCGCGGCCGGTCGACGCGATCGAGCTGAGGAGGGCGGGCATTCATGTCCTGCGCGGTCCGCGCCAGGTCGGCAAGAGCACCGATCTGAAGCTGCTGGTGGAGCGCGCGTTGGCCGAGGGATACCCTCCGCGCGCCGTCGTCTATCTCACGCTCGACCTGATCGAGGGAGAGCAGCACGCGGCGCTCGCCGACGCCGTCGTGCGCGCGAAGGCGCTCGCGCGCCACGCCGGACCCAGCCTGGTGCTGCTGGACGAGGTCACCGGCGTCCCGCGCTGGCAGACGGCGGTGAAGGCGTGCTGGGACGACGGCACGATCGGCGACGACGTGGTGCTGTGCACGGGCTCCTCGGCGATCGACCTGCAGAGTGGAGCCGCCGAGCGACTCCCGGGCAGGCGCGGGGCGGGCGTCGATCATCTGATCCTGCCGCAGACGTTCGCATCCTTCGCGCACGCGGTGCACAGCTCGCTGCCGCCCTCCCCGGGCCTGACGGTCGGGGAGCTCCGTACGCCCGATGGCGAGGCGGCGATCCATGAGGCTCGTCTGCACGATCGGGCGCTGAGGGACGCCCTGTCGCTGTACCTCAGATTCGGCGGATTGCCGGCGGCGGTCGCCGAGGCGGCGACCGGTGGGATCGAGCCGTCGGAGCGCGTGAGGCGAGTGCTGTACGACTCGCTCATCAAGGAGATCCAGCGGCGCGGCGCGAGCATCCCCGCGGCGCACGCGCTCCTGGAGCGGGTGCTGCGGTCGCTGGGCTCGAATACCGATTGGAGCAAGCTGGCGCGCGAGCTGGACGTGCCGCTGGGGCGTCGGGGGGGCACGACCAGCCATCACACCCTGCGCGACTACATAGAGCTGCTGGCGGGGGGCTACTTTCTGTTCATCCTCTATTTCTGGCGGGCGGACTCCGAAACGAACAGCCTGTCCAACGAGAAGAAGGTCTTCTTCGCCGACCCCCTGCTGCACACGATCGCGCTCGAGCTCGCGCCTGGCCTGAGCCCCGACGCGGCGGCACTGGTCGAGAACGCCGTCGGCCTCGCCCTCTATCGCCGCTACGAGCGATCACAGCGGCTAATCGAGTCGTTTGTGTCGCCCGACCATTTGCACGCATGGCGAACGGCGGGCGACCGTGAGACGGACTTCGTCGCGGGGCCGCGCAGGACGCGGGATGTGGTGGAGGTCAAGTACCGCCGACACATCGATCGGCGCACCGCGACGGGGGTCGTTCGTGCCCACCCGGGCCGGCCGGTCGTCCTGGCGACCCAAGACACGCTGGACTTCGCCGAGAGCTACGCCCTGATCCCGGTACATATCCTGCTTTGGGCGCTGGGCTGACGCCCATTCGGCGCTCGGGGGAGACCCAGACCGAGAGCCGCTCCCGACCGGCCCCACGCCCCCGACGGCCCTACCGGCGACTCTCGCGGGGCAGCTCGAGCTCGAGCAGCTGCCCGCCCTCGTGGTCGACCTGCAGCGTCGTGTGGTCGACGGCGAAGCGCTCGCGCAGCAGCGCCTCCAGCTCGCGCCGGACCGCGTGGCAGTCGGCGTCGCGCGCGACGAGGACATGGGCGGAGAGCGCGGGAAAGCCGGCGCCGAGCTCCCACAGGTGGAGGTCGTGCACCTCGACGACCCCCGGCTGGGCGGCGAGGGCGCGCCCGACCTCCTGGGGGTCGAGGTCGCGCGGGGCGGCCTCGAGGAAGACACGCCCGGAGTCGCGCAGCAGCCCCAGCGCCGAGCGCAGCATCAGCGCGGCGACGAGCAGCGAGGCGATCGGGTCGGCGCGCTGGAACCCGGTGAGCAGGATCACGGCGCCCGCGACGGCGGTGCCGATGAAGGCGAAGAGGTCGGTGAGGATGTGCTGGAAGGAGCCCTCGACGCTCATGTGCGCCTCGCGCCCGGCCCCGGACAGGGCGAAGGTGGCGGCGCCGTTGACGGCGATCCCGACGAGGGCGACGACGACCATGGTCCAGGCGGAGACCGTCGGCGGGGAGACGAGCCGCCCGATGGCGGAGTAGACGATCAGGGCGGCGAGGACGAGCAGGGTGATCCCGTTGGCCTGGGCGGCGAGGACCTCGACGCGCTGGAAGCCGTAGGTCATCGCCCCCCGCGCGGGGCGGGCGGCCAGGGCGAGCGCGACGATCGACAGCCCGAGGGCGGCGGCGTCGGTGAGCATGTGGGCTGCGTCGGAGATCAGGGCCAGCGAGTGGGAGAGGATCCCGGCGGCGACCTCGACCGCCATGAAGCCGAGGATCAGACCGAGTGCGAGCGCGAGCCGCCGCCGCGAGGCGGGCGGCCCGTGGATGTGCCCGGCGTGGGCGTGCCCGGCGTGCGGGTGGGCATGGGTGCGGCTCACCCCCCGGACGGTAACGCCAACCTGGGTCGGCAACGGCGCGCGGTCGCCAACCTGGGCCGGCAACCGTGCGCGGTCGCCCTGGCGCTGGACCGCCGCGGCCCGCGCCGGACGACCCCGGCCGTACGGCGATGGCGCCGCCTGGCGCCTACCGGGCGGAGGCGGCGTCGCCGCCGGGCCGGGGCTCCT
>DATKPO010000070.1:0-10176 GCA_035524055.1 Solirubrobacteraceae bacterium | reverse complement strand
CCTTGCCTCGACCCCGCTCGACCGCGAGAAGCCGTTGTGGGAGATGTACCTCGTCGACGGCCCGGGGGTGGGCAGCGCCGTGATCGTGCGGATGCACCACTGCATCGCCGACGGCATCGCGCTGGCCGAGGTGATGCTGTCGCTGACGGACGCCGCCCCCGGCGGGCGCCGGGAGGAGGCGAGCGGTGAAGGGGACGACGAGCGAGATGGGCGGGACGGGGAGCGTGATCAAGAAAACGGCGGTGTGTGCGCGCACGCGGGCGCGCACGCGCGGGCGTACACACGCGCGCGCACACCTCGCCGAAATGCAATCCAAACCCTCGCCCTGGCCCCCCTGACGGCGACCCGCAGGACGGTCGCCGCCCTGACGGCGCCCCCGGCGAGCGCGCTGGCGGCGACGGGACGGGCGACGCGGGCGCTGACGCGGGAGGGCCTGCGCACGGCGGCGCATCCGGCTCACGCGCTGGAGCTGGCCGACTCGCTGGCGGCCGACACGCGGTCGCTGGCGAAGCTGCTGTTCACGCCGAGCGAGCAGCGGGGGGCGCTGAAGGGCGGGCTCGGGGTGGCGCGGACGGTGGCGTGGAGCAAGCCGCTGGACCTGGCGCGGATCAAGGCGATCGCGCACGCCCAGGGAGCGACGGTCAACGACGTGCTGCTGGCGTGCGTCAGCGGGGCGCTGCGCGACTACCTGAGCGGGCGCGGGGAGCAGCCGCACGGGGTACAGACGATGATCCCGGTCAATCTGCGCCCTCTGGACGAGCCGGTGTCGCCGGAGCTGGGCAACCGCTTCGGGCTGGTCTTCCTGACGCTGCCGGTCGACCGCGCGGGCCGCCGGGAGCGCCTGGAGGAGCTGCGCAGGCGGATGCAGGCGATCAAGCGCTCGCCGGAGGCGCCGGTGTCCTACGCGGTGCTGGAGGCGGCGGGCTTGACGCCACCGAACGTGGAGAGCCTGATCGTCGACGTCTTCACGGCGAAGGCGGCGGCGGTGATGACCAACGTGCCGGGGCCGCGCAGGACGGTCTATCTGGCGGGGTCGCCGCTGCGGTCGGTGCTGGTGTGGGCGCCGACGGCGGGCAGCGTGGGGATGAGCGTGAGCATCTTCAGCTACGCCGGGGAGGTCACGATCGGGTTGATGGTGCACACGCACCTGGTGCCCGATCCGCAGCGAATCCTCAACCGGCTGCCGCGCGAGCTGTCGCTGATCGGGCGGCTGTCGCCGGCGCAGGGGGCCGCCAATTAGCCGACGCGCCTTGCGCCACCGATCTGCGGCCAGCCTGAGCGGGCTGCGCACGCGCGGTATGCGGGGCACACGGGCGGCGCTAGAGCGGGCGGCGCTAGAGCACGCGCCGCGCCCAGACGAACTGTTCCGCCAGCCAACCCGAGGTGAGCGGCAGGACGTAGACGCCCTGGGCGGAGGAATGAATGGCCCATTGGCTGCTGAGGGCGATCCCCTCGTGGATGACGTTGGCGTTGGTCGCCGTGGCGTCGAAGCCGGCGGAGCCGAAGAAGAGGAGGTCGCCGGGCTGCACTTCGGCAAGATGGAGGCGGGCGCCGCGGGGGATTTCGCCGGCCTGTTCGGCGGCGGTGCGCCCGCGGATCTGCCGGCCCCAGGGCAGGCCGGAGAGCTTGTAGACCCGCCAGGCGAAGCCCGAGCAGTCGTAGCCGCCGTGTTCGAGGCCGTCGGCGGTGTTGTCGGTGGTGCCGCCCCAGACGTAGGGCATGCCGATCTTGGCGACCGCTATGCGCAGGACCCGCAGCTGGTCTGGGGTGTAGGAGGGAAGAGAGAAGCCCGACAGCGCTTCGCGGGCGGCTTCCACCGCCCAGCTTCCGGCTTGGAGGACCGTCGCGAAGGAGTAGGCGGCTTCGGCGCGGGTGATGTCGTTCCATGGGTAGAGGTCGAGCGCCTGCTGGCCGACGGGGTGCTCGTAGCGCAGGCCGAGGTAGCGGGCCACGACCTCGCTGCCGAAGTAGGCGGGCGGCTGCAGGCCGGCGGCGGCGGCGACCTGCTGGACGTGGGCGGCGACTTCGCCGAGGCCGAGCTGGGCGACGAGGAGGGTGTCGAAGTCGACGACCGACAGGATGGCGTTGCCCGGGGGGCCGATCGGCGCGACCCCCTGGCGGGCGGCGAGAGCGGTGAGGGCGGCATCGTCTTCGGCGAGGGTGACGTGGTTGGAGCCGCCGAAGCCGGCGCCGCCCTGGTCGCCCATGATGCCCTGGCTGACGACCGTGCTCTGGGCCGAGGCGTCCCAGTCGGCGGCGGTGACCTCGACGGCGGGCTTCGTCGCAATCGTGGCTGCCGGCTCGCGCCCTGTCGCGGCGGCGGGCGGGGCGCCGGCGAGAGCAAGGGCGCCGGCGAAGACGAGCACGCCGACGACGGCGGGCAGAGCCGTTAGCGCGGCGGGCGACACGTGCTGAAGGACGCGGCGCCGGAGTGAAGCGGAGGCGATGCCGATCACCCTTCGGACATCGGCGTACTGGGACCGCGCAGCCAGTCGGACCGGGGCACCGTGGACGTATCGCGCGCGCCGAGGTGAGCGCGTGGTAGGTTCCGGAGATGCGACGTCGGCGAAAGGCGAGCGCTACGCGACCACTGCTGCTGGGGCTGGCCTGTTGTCTGCCTGTGCTGACGTGGGGGGCGGCGTCACCGGCGCTTGCGGCGACGGCGACCGAGCCGACGGCGCCCGGATCGCCGGCCGCCGCGACAGGCGCGGCGCAGCGACCCGCGGAAGTTACGCTGCCGCCGCGCTCGGAAGGCCCGCGCTGGGGCGTGACGATGGCGCCGGTGGGCCTCTCGCTGGAGTACCCGCTGATGGCCCAGGACCTCGGGGCGGGCCCGTGTCCGCCGCCGGCGCTGGTGGCCGAGCTGCAGCGGCTGGGCTCGCCGCCGCTGGCGCTGTCGGGCATCAGCCAGGACCTGACGGCCCCGCCGGGGGTGCTGCCGAACCCGGCGCCGTCGTGGGAAGTGGCGACGCTCTACCCGTTACCGCCACCGTTCTGGAGCCAGCTTCACTGTCTGCTGGCGGCGACGAAGGACCCGCTGGACGTCGGTCTGAACATGCACACCGGCTCGCCGACGTGGGCGGCGGCGATGGTGGCGGGCGCGCGTACGGCGGCGACGAACGGACTGGAATTCTCGCTGGGCAACGAGCCCGACCTGTACTTCTACCCGAACTACGCGTCGCTGGCGAAAGGGCTGCCGGGCCATGAAACGAAGGCGGCCAACCTCTACCTGCAGCTGGCGGGCGCGCTCGAGCCGACGCTGGGCGGGGCGCCGGTGATCGGGCCGGAACTGGCGATATCGGCGCTGTGGCGACGCCAGCTGCCGCGGGTGATCGCCGCGGTGCACGACAGGACGGTAGGCGTTCACCTGTATCCGCTCTCGGCCTGCGAGGGCCCGGGGGCCGTGACGATCCCCAAGCTGCTGGCGCCGGCGGCGGCGAACGCGCCGCAGAGCCTTCAGTGGGTCGTGGCGGATGCCGCGGCGGCAGGTGCGCCGGCGATCCTCAGCGAGGCCAACTCGGCGTCGTGCGGCGGGCAGGAAGGCGTCTCGAACACTCCGGCGGCGGCGGTGTGGGCGGTGCGCTACGTGCTGGCCGCCCTGAAGACGGGCTTCCGCGAGGTGCGCTTTCATTTCAGCAACGGCGCCTACGACCCGTTCGTGATGCGCGGCGGCCAGGTCTACCCCCGACCGCTGGAGAGCGCCCTGGTGGCCCTCAATCGCTGGCTCCCCCTCGGAGCGACGCTCACCACCGTGCCCGGCGTACGGGGGCTGGTGGCGACGGCCATCGCCGTCCCCGCGACCCCCGCGACGGCGACGGCGCCGGCGAAGCCGGCGACGTGGGAGCTGATCCTCGACAACGAGACCGCCAAGCCACGGACGGTGATGCTGCGCGGGGCGCAGGGCCTGAGCGTGGAATCCCTGAGCGCGGTGCGCGCCGGCATGCAAGTGGGCCAGGCGGGGGCGTCGGGCGGGCGGCTGAAGCTGGTGGTGGCGGGCAACAGCGTGGCGACTGTGCTCCCCGCAGGCTGACAGAGCCGCGCGAGGGGCCGGCGGGCTGACGCCGCGTGGTGAGCACCCCGGGCGGGGGTGAGCTGGCGCCGTGGCAGCCCAAGCGACGATCGACGCAGACCGCGGCGGAGTAATGTGAATTCTTTCTTCAAGGGCCGGGGGGACCGAGAAACTGCCGTCGGCCGCGTCGACTGTGAGGTGACCGCGATGAGCAGGAGATCGGGGAAGGCCGGCCGCGGGATCGCGGCGGTTTCGGTGCTTGCGGCGTTGGGCGCGCTGTCGCTCGGCGTCGGCGAGTCGGCGGCGCAGGCCGCGCTTCAGGGGCCGGGCGGTGCGCTGCACGGGTGCGTGAACCGCCACGGGGTGTTGCGCGTGGTGGCGTTCACGGCGCACTGCGGTCACGGGCAGACGAGCATCGAGTTCGGCCAGAGCGGCCCGGGGGGCGAACGCGGCCCCCAGGGCAGCCCGGGGGCGCAGGGGGAACGGGGGCCGCAGGGAACGGCCGGCTCCTCGGCGTCGACGACGGAAGTCGAACAGTTGAAGTCCCGGGTTGGCGCGCTGGAAAGCGCCAACCAGACGCTGACCGGCGAGGTGGAAACGCTGCGCGGCACGCTGGCCGGGGTGAGCCGGACGGGCGACACGCTGCTGTTCTCCGGCATGAACCTCCAGTTGGAGAGCGGCTCGGGGAGCACGGCAGGCGCGGTCAACGGCCTGGGCAACCTGATCATCGGCTACAACGAAAGCCCGGGCACGCAGACGGGCTCGCACAACCTCGTCGTCGGCGACGGTCAGTCGTTCACCAGCTACGGCGGGGTGGTGGCGGGAGAAGACAACACGGCGAGTGGCCCGTCGGCGCTGGTGGCCGGCACCCACGACACCGCCAGCGGCGAATGGGCGAGCGTTACCGGCGGCGAGAACAACCTCGCCTCGGGCAGCGCGGCGGCGGTGTCGGGTGGAAACCTGGACACGGCCGAGGGAACCTTCGGGTCGTGGGCGGCGGGTGGCTACGACAACCTCTCCGACGGCAGCTCGACGTCGGTGGCGGGTGGCCAGGGGAACTCGGCGACCGGCGACAACGGTCTTGCCGCCGGGGGCGATGGCAATACCGCCGCGGGCGTGGACTCGGTCACCTCCGGCGGCAACGGCAATCAGGCCAGGGCCTCGGAATCAGAGGTCGGCGGCGGGCAGAGCAACGTCGCCTCGGGCCCCGACTCGGCGGTGAGCGGGGGCACGACGAATACCGCATCGGGCCAGGACTCGTCGGTGAGCGGCGGCTCGACCAACCAGGCGACGGGCTCCTACGCGACGGTGGCGGCGGGCGGCTTCAACCTCGCGGAAGGCCTCTACTCCTCGGTGGCGGGCGGCGCGCACAACGCCGCCAAGAACCAGGCGTCGTCGGTGACGGGCGGCGACATCAACACGGCCGAGGCGAACTACGCGGCTGTGAGCGGCGGCTACGAAAACGCGGCGTCGGGGGTGTGGAGCTCGGTCGCGGCGGGCTACCAGAACAGGGCCGAAGGCGAGCTGACGTCGGTGCTCGGCGGCGAGGGCAACGCGACGGCAGCGACGGGAAACTACGGCGCGCTGCTGGGCGGCTCGTTCAACACCCTCGAAGGCAACTGCACGACGCTGCCGGCGTACCAGACGTTCTGCGGCTGAGCCGGCGCAGGTGCGGCGGCGGCGCCCCGGTCCCGCCGCCGCCCGGTGGCCCAGTCGCGCCCTACGCCTACCGCCCAGCCGCCCGCCGGTACCGCGCGACTGCGAGCGGGCCGAAGACGGCAACGATCGCCAGGGACCAGGCGACGGCGCCCCAGACGTAGTTGCCGGCGGGGGCGCCGAGCCAGAGGTGGCGGATGGCGTCGACGACGACGGTGAAGGGGTTGACTTCGGCGAACTGGCGCAGGCCGTCGGGCATGGAGGCGACGGGAACGAACGCAGAGGAGATGAACGTGAGGGGGAAGACCGCGATGAAGCCGATGGAGTTGACGGATTCCGGCGAGGAGGCGAGGAGGCCGAGGAAGGCGAGGAACCAGGAGAAGGCGTAGCCGAAGAGCAGCAGCAGGGCGATGCCGGCGACGGCGTCGGAGAAGGAGGAGTTGAAGGTGAAGCCGATGATGACGCCGGTTATGAGGAGGATGGTCATGGAGAGGGTGTTGGTGGCGACGTCGGCGAGGGTGCGCCCGCCGAGGACGGCGGCGCGGGACATGGGCAGGGAGCGGAAGCGGTCGATGAGCCCCTTGCGGACGTCCTCGTTGAGCCCCAGCGCCGTGGCGAAGCCGCCGAAGGCGATGTTCTGGACGATGATCCCGGGGATTAGGTAGTCGACGTAGCTGTAGCCCGGGGTGGAGATGGCGCCGCCGAAGACGTAGCGGAAGAGCAACACGAACATGATCGGCTGGACGGTGAAGCCGATGAAGAGTTCCGGTGCCCGGGGCAGCCGGATGAGGTTGCGTTCGGCGATGATCAGGGTGTCGGTGACGAGCCGTCTCATGCGGGCTCCCCCACCCTGGCGTCCTCGGGCTCGGCGGGCTCCTCGGCGACGTGGCCGGTGAGGGCGAGGAAGACGTCGTCGAGCGTGGGCCGCCGGAGGTCGAGGTCGTCGACCCCGACGCCGGCCTGGCTGAGGCGCTGGACGGCATCGACGATGGCGCCGCTGCGCTCGCGGACGGCGACGGTGACGACGCGGCCCTCGGCGGCGGGGAGCTCGTCGGACATGGGGGCAAGGGCGCGGACGGCGACCTCGGGGTCGGCGCCGTCGTCGAGCTGAACCTCCAGGCGCTCGCCGCCGAGGCGGTCCTTGAGCTGGTCGGGAGTGCCCTCGGCGATGAGGCGGCCGTGGTCGATGACGGCGACGGTGTGGGCGAGGCGGTCGGCCTCGTCGAGGTACTGGGTGGTGAGCAGGGCGGTGGTGCCGTCGGCGACGAGCCCCTCGATGACCTCCCAGAGGCTGAGGCGGCTGCGGGGGTCCAGCCCGGTGGTGGGCTCGTCGAGGAAGAGGACGGGCGGACGGGCGACGAGGGCGGCGGCGAGGTCCAGGCGCCGGCGCATACCGCCGGAGTAGGTCTTGGCGGGCCGGTTTTCGGCGTCCGTGAGCTCGAAGCGGGCGAGTAGCTCGCGTCCGCGGGCGCGAGCCGAGCGGCGGCGCTCGCCGTAGAGGCGGCCGACCATGGTGAGGTTCTCCAGCCCGGTGAGGTTTTCGTCGACGGCGGCGTACTGGCCGGCTAGTCCGATGCGCTGGCGCAGCTCGGCGGCCTGGTGCAGGACGTCGAGCCCGAGCACGTGGGCGCTGCCGGCGTCGGGACGCAGCAGGGTGGCGAGGACGCGGACAAGGGTGGTCTTGCCGGCGCCGTTGGGCCCGAGCAGTCCGAGGACCTGCCCGTGGGGCGCGAGGAGGTCGATGCCGTCGAGCGCCCGGACGGAGCCGAAGTGCTTGACGAGGCCGTTGACTTCGATTGCTGGGGCCTGGGTCATCGGGGTCTTCTAGCAGGTGCGGCCGCCGGGGCCGCCGCTCCGCGTGGACGCGGCGACCTCGGCGAGTGCGGGCTCGCGACCGCTCAGCGTTGTGACTCGACGATCATCAGGGCGTGGCCTTCGGGGTCGCGGAACCAGAACATGGGCGGGATGGGGTCGCCCATGCGCATGACCTGGTCGTCGACGTCGACCCCGTGGTCGCGCAGGGCGGCATGGGTGGCGTCGGCATCGGCGGTGGTGAGGCTGATGCCGATCTCCTTGGGCGTGACCTCTTCGCCGGGGCGGGGCGGGGAGAGGGCGATCCCGGTGTTGCCCTCCGGCGGGTAGACCTCGACCCAGCGCATGCCGCCGCCGAAGGGGGTGTCGGTGCGCTTCTCGAAGCCGAGCTTCTCGTAGAACTCGATCGAGCGGTCCTGGTCGGCGGTGGGGACCATGACGAGGCTGATCGTCTGGATGCCGGCGGTGCTCGTTGTCATGAGCTGATCCTCCTGTGGGTTGGTTAGGTCCTTGACTCCCCGGTGACGGTGAATTCATCGCAAACAGCCCTCATCCGCGGGCCGGATGGTTGAGGCGGACGAGCGCGAGCTGGACCCGGTCGCCGCGAAAGGGCACCCCCTCGGCTTCGAGCAGGCGCCGCTGGCGCTCGCCCTTGGCGAGCGTTCCATCGGCACGCACGACACGATGCCAGGGGGCGTCGCGGTCGTTGCTCTGGCTGAGGACGTGCCCGGCGACCCGGGGGGCGCCTGGCGAGACGTCGCCGTAGGTGCGGACGAAGCCCGCCGGGATGGCGCGCACTCGCGCGAGGATGACCTCGCGGGCGTCGATGCTGCTCGGCGCGGTCACGCCGACGATCGTCGCAGACATGGGCATACGAGACCCCGCCGACCCCGGCCGCGACCGCGTCCGCGTCCAGGTCCGGCCAAGGGCAACGACCTACAAATCGCCCACCGGGAGATAACCTAATGATCGTTAGGTAACTGCCCGGTGTCCGAAAAACGCATATCGGAGAGCGAGCGCGGCGGGCTACGGCGACCCCGGCGGCGGCGGGGGCACCGCGACGGCGACGACCTGGAGATCGTCGATGCCGGCGAAGTCGGAGGGGTTGCAGGTGTAGACGGGAATGTCGTGGGCAAGGGCGGTGGCGGCGATCATGGCCTCATAGGAACGGGCGGTGGTCTTGCGCCCGGAGCGCCGCAGCGAGGCGGCGACGCGACCGAAGGCCCGCGCGGCGCCGGCGTCGAAGGGCAGCGGGTCGAAGTCCGACTCGGCCTGTTGCAGGCGAGACTGGCGGGCGGCTCGCTCGTGCTCGTCCGCGACGACGAGCGGGCCGACGGAGAGCTCGGCGAGCGTGACCGCGGTTATCAGAGGTTCGGCCGGGAGCGCCGCCGGATCGAGGCGCTCGATGAGGATCAGCGTCGACGTGTCGAGCACGCCCCGGGCGTGTCGCGAGCGCTCACTCACAGCCCGGCGTCGAGAACGCGATCGACGTCCTCGCGCAGAGCTTTGGGGTCGACCGCGGGAAGGCCCCGCCAGCGCTCGACCAGCGCCTCGGCTGACAGCCCCGGCCGGCTCGTGGGGCGCAGCTCGGCGACGGCCCTGCCGGAGCGGGTGATCGTGATCCGCTCCCCCCGGGCGGCGCGGTCGACGACGTCGCCGCCGTGGTTGCGCAGCTCGCGAATGCTGACCTCGGCCATCGACGCAGTGTATCACGGGTGATACGGATCGCCGACCGGGCGCGCCGGCAGACCTCGAGCGCGGAGGCTGCGTGGTCGCCGAAGGGCTGTCATTCCGTCCGGCGTCGCAGGGTGAGCGCTCCCAGCAGGGTCGCCCCCGCGGCGAAGCCGAGCACGATCGCGAGATCGCCGAGGGCGGCGCCGCTGACGCCGGGCTCGGCGGCGAGGTGGTGTACGCCGTCGACGGCGTAGGACATCGGCAGGACGTCGGAGATCGCGTGCAGAGCGGAGCCCATCTGGGCGCGCGGCACGAGCAGCCCGCAGAGCAACAGCTGCGGCAGGATGGTGGCGGGGAAGAACTGGACGACCTGGAACTCGGTGCGGGCGAAGGCGCTGGCGAGCAGGCCGAGCCCGAGGCCGAGCAGGGCGACGGCGGCGGCGAGGGCGACGACGAGGACGGTGCTGCCGCGCAGGCTGAGGCCGAGCGGACCGAGGCTCAGCGCGCTGACGACCCCCGCCTGGAGAATCGCCAGGAGGGTGAACGTCAGCGCGTACCCCGCCAGCAGCGAGGGCCGGCGCAGGGGGGTCGTCATCAGCCGCTCCAGGGTGCCCGTCGTGCGCTCGCGCAGCAGGGCGACGGAGCTGACGAGGAACATCGTGACCAGCGGGAACAACACCATCAGCGCCGGCCCGGCCTGCTCGAAGGCGGCGCGCTGGTGCAGGTAGACGAAGTGCAGCAGCGTCATCAGCAGCGAGGGCACCGCCAGCAGGAGGACCACGGTCCGCGGGTCGTGGCGCAGCTGGCGCGCGACGCGCAGGGCGGTGACGGCGGCGGCCCTCACGGGCGCCCCTCGACGATCACGGACGCTCCTCGACGACCACGGACGCTCCTCGACGACCATGGACGCTCCTCGACGACCACGGACGCTCCTCGACGACCACGGACGCTCCTCGACGACCACGGACGCTCCTCGACGACCACGGACGCTCCTCGACGACCACGGACGCTCCTCGACGACCGCA
>DATKPO010000069.1:0-37137 GCA_035524055.1 Solirubrobacteraceae bacterium | reverse complement strand
CGCCGGCTCGCCCGTCGTCGCCGGCGGGGGCGAGGACATCGGCGGCGAGCCGCTCCAGGCCCTGGCCGAGCGCTTCGCTCAGCGCGTCGGCCACTACGCCGCGCTCGCGCCGCCCGCGAAGCTCCCGCCGATGGAGACCGTCGACCGCCCCGACTGGATCGCCGCCAACCTCGCCTCGATGCGACCCCTGCTCGAGCCCATCGTCGAGCGCGCCGGCGGGCTCGGGCCGCGGCGCCGCGGCCGGCGGACCTTCAGCGCCCGCGGCCAGGATCTCGCCCCGCTCTACGACGCCCTCGGCGCCGCCAGCGGGCTGCTGCTCGGCGCCCAGGTAGGGGCCATGGCCGGGATGCTCTCCCAGCGCGTCCTCGGCCAGTACGACCTCGCCCTGCTCGACGCCTCCGTCCCCCCGCGGCTGCTGCTCGTCGGCCCCAACCTCGCCCAGGCCGCCCGCAACATGCGCGTCGAGCGCGGCCAGCTCGTCGCCTGGGTGATGATCCACGAGCTCACCCACGCCATCCAGTTCTCCGGCGCCCCCTGGCTGCGCGAGCACCTCGGCGGCCTGCTGCGCGAGCTCATCCAGGGGCTCGAGGTCAACGTCTCGCTCGGCGCCCTGCTGCGGCTGCCCGACGCCAGCGACCTGCGCACGCTCGCCGCGCGCCTGCGCCACGGCGAGATCCTGCGCCTCACCCTGGGCGAGGAGCGCTGGCGGATCGTCGCCCGCATGCAGGCGACGATGTCCCTGATAGAGGGCCACGCCGAGCACGTCATGGACGCCGTCGGCGCCGAGGTCCTGCCGGCGCTGCCGCGGCTGCGCGCCGCGATGACCCGCCGTCGCGAGGGGCGCGGCCTGCCCTGGCGCGTGCTCGAGCGGCTGCTCGGCCTCGAGCTCAAGCTGCGCCAGTACGAGGAGGGCCGGCGCTTCTGCGACGCCGTCGTCGCGGCCGGGGACCGCGACGGCGAGCAGGGCGTCGACGGACGGCGCCTGCTCGCTCTCGCCTGGCGCTCGCCCGTCGATCTCCCGAGCGCCGCCGAGCTGGCCGCGCCCGAGCGCTGGATCGCGCGCGTCGCCTGACCCCGCGCCGTGCCTGACCCGGCGCCGTGCCTGGCCTCGCGCCGTGCCTGGCCTCGCGCCGCGCCGGAGCTCTCGACCGCCGGCTCGCGCCGCCCGCCGCCGCGCATCCTGGAACGAACACATGTTCCTCCTGTTACAAGGATCGTTTCGAGAATCTCTGTTTCTCACTGGCTCCGCACACGTGTTAGGCTGTGCGGTGTAACAAACTCGCCCAGATCGGGTACAAACACACGTTCGGCAACGCCCGCGGCGCTGCCGGGCCGACACACAGGACACGTACCCATCGCGCCCCACCCGGGCGACACCCAAGGAGACACAGCCCCAGATGGCAAACGACACCCCCTCAGGCTCAACCCCCAAAGGCTCGGGCCGCGCGACGGCCAAAGCGACGAAACCCCGCGCCAAAGCGGCTGCCACGCGCACCCGTTCGAGCGGCGCGGCCACTCGCTCGCGCGGAGCCTCCGCAAAAGGCGCCGCCACGCACACGGCCGCCGCTCGGCGTTCGCGCGGCACCGCGTCGCGGAGCACCGTCGAGCTCGTCGGCGACTACGCCGAACGCGCCGTCCTGATCCCGGTCGGCGTCGCGCTCGCCGCCCGCGACAGCGTCGTCTCGGGCGTGAGCGACGTGCTCGCCACCTACTCCTCGCCGAGCAAGACGCAAACCCAGCTGCGCAAGTTCGAGCGCCGCGGCAGCACGGCCCGCAACCGGCTCGAGCGCGAGGTCCGCAAGACCCGCACCCGGCTCGAGCGGGAAGTGCGCGAGCGCCGTCGCGAGCTCGAGCGCAGGCGCGCCGGCCTGACGCACGACATCACATCCCAGGTCGAACAGACCCAGGCGCAGCTCGAGCGCCAGCAGGCGAAGGTCGAAGGGGCGCTGCGCGCCAGGCTCGAAGACGGCGCCGACTTCGCCAACCGCGTCCAGGAGCGTGTGCTCAGCCTGGTCTAGACGAAGCTTACCCCGCTCACTTCACACGGACACGCCGGGATCGTCGGGAGGGATCTCGGGAGCGGGAAGGTCTGCCGGCCGATGTCTCGCCGGTGGAAGAAGGACCCTCTCCTCCCTCAGTCGGCGGGGCGGCACCCGTGCCGCCCCGCCGATCAAATCGTTCAGGCGTCCCCGTCCTGCGGCTCGTCCTCCCGCCGCTGGCGCAGGAAGCGCTGGAACTCGCTCGCCAGGATGTCGCCCGAGGGAAGGTCCTCCAGCAGCAGCGGCAGCCCCTCGTCCTCAGCCTCTTCTTCTTCGTCGAGCTCCTCGTCCTCCTCGCGCTCGAGACGTTCCACGAAGGCCTGGACCTCGGGATTGCCCGAGACGGCCAGCCCGACCTGCCGCTCGTAGCGAGCCGTCGCGTCCTCCAGCTCCGTGAGGTCGACCGAGACACCGACCAGGTCCTCCAGGCGCCGGACCAGCGCCAGCGCGGCCTTCGGGCTCGGCGCCGCCGCGACGTAGTGGGGGATGCTCGCCCACAGGCTCATCGAGGGCAGGCCCGCCGCCGCGGTCGCGTTGTGCAGCACCCCGACGATGCCCGTCGGGCCCTCGTAGTCGCTGGAGTTGTGCGTCCCCAGCCTGCGCATCAGGGCGGCGTCGGAGGCGAAGCCCGTCATCGCCACCGGGCGGGTGTGCGGAACGTCGGCGAGCAGCGCCCCGAGGGTGATGACCAGCTCGACCCCGAGCGCCTCGGCCAGCTCGCAGATCAGCGCGCCGAACGAACGCCAGCGCAGCGAGGGCTCGACGCCCAGCAACAGCACCAGGTCGCGCGGTCCCTGGGGGACGTGTGCGGCGTAGATCTCGACCGACGGCCAGTCGACCTCGCGGTGGTGGTCGGCGCCGGCGAGACGGATGCGCGGCCGGTTGGCCTGGAAGTCGTAGAACTCCTCGGTGTCGATCTGGGCGAAGCGCTCCCCGCCCAGCGCCCTGTTCATGAACGACACCGCCGTCGAGGCGGCGTCGCCCGCGTCGTTCCAGCCCTCGAAGGCGCAGATCAACGCCGGGGCACGCAGGTCCCTGGGGCGACGGTCCCAGATCAGCGGCTGCATCCGGTTCACCGTACATCATGAGAGCATCGCTGCCCGGATCGAGAGCCAGACGATCGCCACCCTGCACGAGGGCCAGGAGCTCGACGGCGTCTTCGCCTGCGCCCGCAAGGAGCGTCAGATCTCGCGCGCCGGCACGCCCTACCTGACCTGCGAGCTGCGCGACAGCAGCGGCTCGATCCTCGCCCGCGCCTTCCGCGACGCCGACCTGCTCGCCGGAAAATTCGAGCGCGGCGAGCTCGTTCGCGCCCAGGGACGCGTCGCGCGCTTCCGCGACCAGCTCCAGGTCGAGCTGCGCGCGATCGCCCGCGTCGAGGGCGACGCCGCCGATCCAGCGGCCTTCCTGCCCGTCTCCCGCCGCGACCTCGACGAGCTCGACGGCTTCCTCGAGCACCTCGCCCGCGAGCTCTACGACCCCGGCCTGCAAGCGCTCTTGCAGCGCGTCCTGGCCGATCGCGAGCTGCGCGCCGAGCTTCGCCGGGCGCCCTGCGCCATACCCTCAGCCGGTCCGACCCGGGCGAGCGCCGCCGGCCACCACGCCTACCTCGGCGGGCTGCTCGAGCACACCGTCGCCGTCGCCGCCCTCGCCCTGGAGCTCTGCACGCTGCATCCCCGCCTGGACCGCGACCTGCTGCTCGCCGCCGCCCTCCTGCACGACATCGGGCGCACCCGCGAGTTCACCTACGGCGCCGAGATCGCCCGCGGCGAGCAGGGCCGGCTGCTCGGTCACGTCGAGCTCGGCCTGCGCCTGCTCGCCCCGCTCTACCCCGCCGCGCTGTCCGAGCGGCGGCGCCTGGCCCTGGAGCACTGCATCATCTCCCACCACGGCGGCGAGGGCGGCGCCGGCCAGCGTCCCGCCTCGGCCGAGGCGATCGCGCTGTACCGCTGCAACGCGCTCGACGCGCACGTCAAGAGCGCCTTCGAGCACGGGCTCGCCGCCGGTTAAGCGTCGCCCCGCCGGTGCCGATGAACCAGCGATGAGTTGGTTTCGACGCCGGCGCGGCACATCGGCCGAGGCAGGGTCCGGAGAGCTCGTGGCGGGCGTCGAGCCCTCGCCGGCCCCCGGCGCGGCGCCGGCGGCCATGGCCTCTGAGCTGACCGCCCTGGAGTCGGCCGTGTCCGGTCCCGCCGCACCCACGCCCCCGCCGGCCAATGCCTCTGCGCCGGCGGCGCCGGCTCCGGCGGCGCCCGCGGGCGCAGTCGCGTTGCTGGATCGCCCTCCCGACCCAGACCCGGCGGCTGCGACCGGGCTCAGCGCGTCGCCGCGGATCGGGCGCTCCGGCCGGCGCATCGGCGAGGTCGTCGTCGACCTCGGCTTCGCCGACCGCCAATCCGTCGAGCAGGCCGTCTCGGCGGCCCGGGCGCAGCACAAGCCGACCGGCCAGGTGCTCGTCGAGCAGGGCGTCCTGCGCCAGGACCAGCTCGCCCGCGTCGTCGCCGAACGCTTCGGCCTCGACTACGTCGACCTCGGCGTCTACGAGCCCGACATGGGCGCCGTCAACCTGCTCAGCGCCGAGGCCATCAAGCGCTACCAGGCCGTCCCCGTCGCCTTCACCGACGACGGCGCGCTGCTGCTGGCGATGGCCGACCCGACCAACATCCTCAGCATCGACGACATCGCGATGATCACCAACCGCCGCGTGCGCGTCGCCGCCGCCTCGGCCGAGGACGTCAACATGCTCGCCACCCGGCTCGGGCAGCTGGAGGGCTCGATCGAAGACATCAGCGAGGACGAGCACCAGGGCGAGGCGCTGCTCACCTCGCTCGCCGCCGAGGCCGACCAGGACGCCCCGATCATCAAGCTCGTCCACTCCATCCTCGCCCAGGCCATCCAGCAGGGCGCCTCCGACATCCACGTCAACCCCGAGGACGGCGACACCCGCGTGCTGTTCCGCATCGACGGCGTCCTCTACCCCGCCGCCACCGTGCGCCGCCGCATGGCCGCCGGCATGGTCTCCCGCATCAAGATCATGGCCGACCTCGACATCTCCGAGCGCCGCGTCCCCCAGGACGGCCGCCTAGCGCTGAACATCGAAGGCCGCCGCGTCGACATCCGCGTCGTCACCCTGCCGCTCGTCCACGGCGAGGGCGCCGTCCTGCGCATCCTCGACAAAGGCGCCGAGGTGCCCACCCTGGAGTCGCTCGGGATGCGCGACGCCGAGCAGACCCACTTCGACCACGCCATCCACCGCCCCCACGGCGCCGTCCTGGTCACCGGCCCCACCGGCTCGGGCAAGTCCACGACGCTCTACGCGGCGCTGCACGCGCTCAACGACGGCGCCCGCTCGATCATCACCATCGAGGATCCCGTCGAGTCGCGCATCGCCGGCGTCAAGCAGATGCAGGTCTCGCCGAAGGCCGGCGTCAACTTCGACACCGGGCTGCGCTCGATGCTGCGCGCCGACCCCGACGTCATCATGGTCGGCGAGATCCGCGACCGCGAGACCGCCCACATCGCCGTCGAGGCAGCCCTGACAGGCCACCTCGTGCTCAGCACCCTGCACACCCGCGACGCCCCCAGCGCGCTCGGCCGGCTGAACGACATGGGCATCGAGCCATTCCTGGTCTCCTCCGCCGTCGACTGCGTCGTCGCTCAGCGGCTCGTGCGCATGCTCTGCCCCCACTGCAAGCGGCCCGCGAACCTGCCCGAAGCGGTGCTGCTCGAGTACGGGCTCGCCGGCATCCAGCCCTACGAGCCCGCCGGCTGCTCGCGCTGCGCCGGCTCCGGCTACCGCGGGCGCGTGGGCATCTACGAGGTCATGGTCGTGACGGAGGAGATCCGCACCCAGATCCTCCAGCACGCCTCCGTCGACGAGATCGCGGCGACGGCCTCCGCCCAGGGCATGCAGCGGCTGCACGACGACGGCATCGAGAAGGTCCGCGCCGGGCTGACCTCGCTGGAGGAGGTCCAGCGGATGACGACCAGCGTCGTCTAGCCCGCCTAAAGGCGCAGGTTGGGGATTGCAAAAAAGCAAATCCAGATCAGCGCGATCGCGCTGATCCAAAAAAGCAAAATCGATATCTCGCTGCTCAGCCGGCCGGGTACAACAGGGAGATGCGCAGCGGTCCCGAGGGGAACGCTTCGCCGTAGAACGAGTAGGCCGCGTAGCTGTGGCCGCCGTAGGAGACCGGGCCGCGCACCGGGATCGACGGCGGACCGGGTTTCAGGGTGCCCTGCACCTCGGTGCCGTTCTCGCGCATCACCGTCTGGGCGCCGGTGAAGGCGCGTGCGAGGATCGTGAAGCCCAGGTCGTCCTGGATGCCCATCAGGAAGCGGGCGACCACTCGTCCCCGCCCGTTGCGGATCACGCCCTGGATCGGGGCCAGGACGTGGGGGCCGCCGAGGTCGATCAGCAGCTTGCCTTCGCGGATCACCCGCACCCGCACGATGTGCAGATGGCTGGCGAAGAAGCCCACGATCGCCCTGCGCGTCGCCTTCCTGTCGCCCGCCAGCACGGCTTCCCGGAACGCCCGCGAGTCTTCCGCGTAGCGCCTCAGCTTCGCCGCTTTGCTGCCGGCGTGCTCGGCGTCGTAGACGCGTTCGGCGACCAGGCCCCAGGTGTCCGCGCGCACCTGCGCCAGGCCGGCGGGTCCGGCGGCCGCGCGCGCGCAGATCGCGGCGATCGAGCTCTCGGGCACCAGCAGCGAGATCCGCAGGGGGGTCCGCGAGAGGGTTTCGCCGGCGAAGGTGTCCACGCGGTAGGCGACGCCGCCGTCGCTCGCTTCGCGCTGCCCCGGGTGGAGCTTGGGAGCCGGCGAGATCGTGCTGTGCAGCACGCCGCTGCGGCCGCGGAGGATCAGCTGGGTCGCCGTCAGGCCCGAGACCGTCTGCGCGTACCCGTTGGCGCCCTGCACCGAGAGCGTGAAGCCGCCGACCTGCCGGCCGCCGATCTGGAGCGTGCCGCCCACCGGCGCGATGCCCTCTGCTCCCGGGGCCAGCGACACCCGCGCCAGGATGCGACCTTCGCGGGTGACCTGGGCGGCCACGATCTGGTTGAGCAGGAGGCTCTGCAACACCCGGCGCACGGAGGCGGCGTCGCCCGCGGCGACCGCCTGGGCCAGCGCCGCCGAGGTCCTCAGCCGATAGGCCGCCTGCTGGGCTATGCGGCCGCCGCCCGCCTCTTCGTAGACGTGGCGACCGACGGCCTCCAGGGCATGCAGGGAGGCCGTCGCGCAGGGCGTCGAGAGCGGGGCCTTGGCGGCGGTCTCGGTGATCGTCGCCGACGGGCCAGTCCCGCCGCTCGATCCGCAGCCCGTGCACAGGCACCCGGCCAGGAGCGCCCCCAGCGCAATCGCTCGACTCTTCATCGCGCCGCAAGCCTAGTGCGCGGTCGCCGCGCGTGAGCCGCGTGCCCTCGCCCGCGGGTGCGTGAGCCGCGTGCGCGCCCCCGTGCGCGTAGGCCGTCTGCCCTCGCCCGCGGGTGCGTGAGGCGCGTGCGCGCCCTCGCGCGCGTAGGCCGTCTGCCCTCGCCCGCGCCGGGCTCGGGCAGGACGAATCGACGGCGGAGTCCGCCCGGGGCGCGGCGGCCAGCTCTACTGGCTCTGCGGCTCGACCGGCGCCTGGACGGGCGGCGGCGGAGCGGGCTGGGCCATCGGCTGCTGCTGGGGCGCCTGCTGCGGCGGCGCGGTCTGTGTCAGCGTGTGCTGCTTGCCGTCACCGGTGATCGCCTCCTTGAACTCCCGCATCCCGCCGCCCAAGGAGCGGCCGATTTCGGGAAGGCGGCGGGCGCCGAACACGAGCAGCAGGATCACGACCAAGAACGCGATGTGCAGTGGGTTGTCGAGTCCCATGAGATCAGTCTAGACGTCCCCGGCCCTCTTCGAGGACCCTACGGCTCCGCGGGCTCTCCGGGCTCCTCTGGCTCCGGCGCCATGCTCGGGCATACTAGGGGCGTGACACACGCCGCTCCACGCATCGTGGAGGCGCTCGCGCCGCTGCGCTCCGACCCCTCCCACGCCGCGGTGCTGCTCGACATCGACGGAACCCTGGCGCCGATCGTGCGCCACGCCGACGATGCCCACGTCCCCGAGGCGACGCGGACGCTCTTGATCGAGGTCGCCAAGCGCTACGCGCTGGTCGCATGCATCAGCGGCCGCCGCGCGACCACGGCCAGGCAGATCGTCGCGATCGGCAGCATCGCCTACGTCGGCAACCACGGCGGCGAGCTGCTGCGCGCCGGCGCGACCCAGCCCGAGGTCGACCCCGAGCTGGCCGCCTGGGCCGAGCGGGTGCGGGTGTTCGCCGCGCGCGCCTACACCCCCGAGCTGCAGCGGCTGCGGGTGCGCAGCGAGGACAAGCGCGCCATCGCCGCCTTCCACTGGCGCGGCGCACCCGACGAGAGCGCCGCGGAGGCCGCCGTCGCCGAGCTGGCCACGCGGGCGCGGGACGAGGGCCTCGCTGTGCACTGGGGGCGCAAGGTGCTCGAGGTCCGCCCGCCGGTGGCGCTGGACAAGGGCATCGGCGTCCGCGCGCTGCTCGACGGGCAACCCGCTCCCGCGGCCGCACGCTTTCAGGCCGCGCTGTACGTCGGCGACGACGCCACCGACGTCGACGCCTTCGGCGCGCTCAGGGCGCTCGTGGCAGACGGGTTGCTCGCGCACGCCGTCTGCGTCGCGGTCGACTCCGAGGAGGCGCCCCCCGAGCTGGGCGAGCAGGCGGATCTCGCGATCGACGGGCCGGGCGGCGTGCGCGCGCTGCTCGAGGCGCTGCTGTAGCGGCCGGGGCGTGCGCTTCGTCGACTTCCTCAAGACGGCCGTCCTGCTCAGCGCCGGAGCCGCGACCGCGCTCGCCCTGGTCACGGTGCTCGCCGCCGCCGAGGCCGGCGAAGCCAGGATCGCGTTGATCGCCGCCGCCTGGTGGGCGCTGGCCACGGCGATCGGCGCCCTGCTGGGTCGGCGCGCGGAGACGAGCCCGCCGATCGCCCGGCTGCTGGCCGAGGCGCGCGCCACGACCGCGCTGCCCGAGCATCGGCCGGGCGCGATCCTGCTCAACCGCCTCTGGCCGCTGCTGCTGTTCACGGTGCTCGCCGGCGGGCTCGCCTTCCTGGCGCCGCAGATCCCCGGCATCGGCGCCGGCTTCGCGATCATCTGGGCGCTGGCCTGGCGGCGCCAGGACGGCGCCGTCGCGGCGATCGAGGAGCGCGACGGCGTCCGCTTCTACGTGTTGCGCACCTCGCCCATCCGGCCGATCGCCCTGCAGCGCACGCCGGGCTTCAAGGCGCTGCGACCGGAGCGCTCCGGCGGTGCCGCCACCTGACGCGGCCATCGGAGCCGGGGCGATCGAGGCGGTGGACGTGCTGCTCGTCAGCCTCGGCTCGACGCCCGGCCTGCGCCGCGCCGACGAGGCCCTGGCCGCCTCGCTGCGACGCGCCGGCGCAAGCGTGGCCGTGGCGCGGGCTCGCCGTCCGCGGGAGGTGCGGACGCTGATGCTCACCGACCTGCTCTGGGCGCACGCCGCCCGGGCGGCGGCCAGCCCATCCCCCGGCCGACCCGTCCTCGCGGCGCCGAGGGCGGTGATCTACTCCACGACGACCGCGGCCATGTTCTGGCCAGGTGCCGGGGTCATACGCTTCGACGCCCCGGCCGCCGCGACCCGGCCCGGCCGCCACGGGCTGTGGCAGCGGCCGCTGGAGCGGCGCCGGCTGCGTCAGGCGCCGCTGCTGCTGCCCTGGAGCGAGGGGGGCCTCTCCGAGGCCGCCGCCATCGCCCCCGAGACCGCCGGCCGGGCGCTCGTGCTTCCGGCCCCGATCGAGCTCGACCCCGGCGGAGGCCGCTCCGGCGGCACGCACGGCTCCGGGGGCGAGCGGGACATCGCCGCGATCACGTATGCCGGAAACCCTCGCAAGAAGGGCTTCGACCGGGTGCTCGCCGCCTGGCGGCGAGCACGCCGGCCGGGCGAGCGCCTGCACGTCGTGGGCGTCGGTCCCGCGCAGCTGCACGAGGCCGGCTTTGGCGTGCTCGAGCCCGACATCTGCGTCGCCGGCTCGCTCCCGGCCGCCGACCTGCGCGAACGGTTGGGACGGGCCCGGGTGTTCCTCTGCGCTCCGCGGCGCGAGGACTACGGGCTCGTCCAGCTCGAGGCGCTCGCGGCCGGCTGCCAGCTGGTGACGGCGCCCGCCCCGGGCCCCTACGCCGCGCTGCCCATCGCCCGCGCGCTTGACCCCCGCCTCGTCGGCGAGGATCTCGCGAGCGCGTTGCGCGCCGCGCTCGACGCGCCCCGGCCGGGCTACGACGAGGCCGCCCGGCGGCTGCTCGAGCCGTTTGGGACGGCTGCCGTCGACCGGCTCGTCGCCGAGCGGCTGCTGCCGCGACTGCTGGCGCCGGCGCCGGCGTAGTGGGAGACATTGTCCGCCGATTGGTGGACGGAGACTGGTAGATGGACCTTGCTTGGGTTAGTTTCGGGGCATGTCGATCGACGACCGTGTCGAGGTTGCAGCCGGCGAAGCCTCGCTGGAGGCGACGCCCGCCGGGACCTGGACGCCCGCGGCGCCGGCCGCCCGCGCCTGGGCCGTCGTCCGGGCGGCGCTCGCCCGGCCCGGCGGCGACGCCTGGGGCGCGATCCTCGTCGCGGCCGCCTTCATCGGGCTGACCTGCTGGTGGCTGACGCAGGATCGCAGCATCCCCGTCTACGACGCCGGCGACCACCTGCAGGACGCGCTGCTCTTCCACGACATGCTCGCCTCCGGCAATCTGCTGGGGCCGCTGAGCTTCGTGTCGATCTATCCGCCGCTCGCGGTCACGGTCGGGGCGATCGCGGCACTCGTCGGCGGCGTCGGCGTCGCGCCGCCGATCGTCGGCGAGAACCTGGTCTTCGTCCCGCTGCTGGCACTCGGCTGCTACCGGACGGGTCGGCTGCTGTTCGACTCCCGGGCCGGGCTGCTCGCGGTCGTCTTCGCGCTGGGCTCGCCGCTGCTGATCGCGCAGCTGCACGTCTTCATGCTCGACGCCCCCGAGACGGCGATGGTGGCCGTATCGATCTGGCTGCTGCTGGAGTGCGATCGCTTCAGCCGCCCGGGGATGTGCGCATGGGCCGGTCTCGCGGTCGGCGCGGGCACGCTGGTCAAGGTGCAGTACCCGCCGTTCGTGATCGGGATCGTCCTGATGGCGCTGCTGCGCGGCGGCTGGCGCAACTGGCGCGGCCTGGGCATATTCGCGGCGGTCGCGGCCGTGATCGTCGCGCCGTGGTACCTGGACCATCTCGCCGAGCTCTCCGAATTCGTGCACGTCGCCGGGCCGCACGCCGGAGTGCCGGCGGGGGACACCCCCCCGACGTTCTCGCTGGCGAACTTCGCCTGGTACTTCTGGAACATCCTCAATTCGCAGTTCCTCGCCCCGCTGTTCGCGCTGATCGTCGGGGGGACGATCTGGATGGCGCTGACCCTGTGGCGCACGCGCGGCGGCGCCCGGCACGCGCCGCGGCTGGACTTCTTCGTCGGGGCGGTCGTCGCCTGGCTGCTCGTCACCGCTCCGCCCTCCCACGACGTCCGCTACGCGATGCCGCTGATCCCCTACCTGGCGGTGATCGCGACCGGCTGGATCGTCTACCTGCCGCGTCCGGCGCGCCTGCTGGCGACGGCGCTCGTCGTGCTCGGCGTGCTCGCCAACACGGCGGGGACGACCTTCGGCCTGGGCGGGGTCGTGCAGCTCGAGCTCGCCCACCCCCTGCCGGCCGGCGAGGAGGCGGCCGACAGCATCGTGGTCTACAGCAACCAAGCCCTGCTCGTGGCCGGTCCCCGCCGCGACGGCGACGTCCCCGGGCTGCTCGTCGCGCTGCGCCGCGACGGCGTGGGCACCGTCTCCTGGGGCGAGACACAATCGGCGGCCCCCGACTTCTCCGCCGAAGGCCTCATACCGCTCGCCCACATCGCCGGCCTGCGGGGCGTGACGACGCGCACGCCGGAATTCGCCCGCTCGGCGGCCATCGCGACGCTGCTGCACGGCCCGGTGGGCGCCCACAGCCCGCCCGCATGCACCCGGCTGAGCGACGGCACCGGCGTCTGGGTGGTCCGCTACGACCCCGCCGCAGGCAGGCTGGCGCTCTACTGCCCCGACCGCAGTCCCGCCTACTACGACCCGGGCGCGGTCTCCTGAGCGAGGTTGCGCCCGCGCGGCGCCTCCAGCTCGGCCGCGCGTTGGTCGTGTCCGGCATCGTGGTGCTCTAGGGTACGTGGCCTCGATGGATGGCACCGCCTGGCTGATCCTGCCCACCTACAACGAGGCCGAGAACATCGAGGCGATCGTCGCCGCCGCCGGCGAGGCGCTGGCCGCGGCGCCCTGCGAGGACTTCCGGGTGCTCGTCGTCGACGACGGCTCCCCCGACGGCACCGGCCGGATCGCCGAGCGACTCGCGGCCGAGCAGCCCTGGGTGCGGGTGCTGCACCGCACGACCAAGGAAGGCATCGGTCCGGCCTATCTCGCCGGCTTTCGCCACGCCCTGCGGGCCGGCGCGGCGTACGTGCTGGAGATGGACTCAGACTTCTCCCACGATCCGGCGGATCTCGTGCGTCTGCTGCGGGCCGTGGCGGACGGCGCCGACCTCGCGCTCGGCTCGCGCTACGTGCCCGGCGGGGGCGTCAGCGATTGGAGCCCGCTGCGGCGGCTCGTCAGCGAGGGCGGCTCGACCTACGCCCGGCTCGTGCTCGGCCTGCGGGTGCAGGATCTGACGGGGGGCTTCAAGTGCTTCCGCCGCGAGGTGCTCGAGGCGATCCACTTCGACACGGTGCGCTCGCGCGGCTACGCCTTCCAGGTCGAGCTGACCTACCGCGCGGTGCTCGCCGGGTTTCGCGTCGTCGAGGTGCCGATCGTCTTTCGCGACCGCCGCCGCGGACAGAGCAAGATGTCCTGGCGCATCGCCGCCGAGGCGATGTGGCTCGTGCCCCAGCTGCGACTCGGCCGCCAGTCCCCCGCCGAGAACGCTCACTACACTTTGTATAGTGATGGGGGCAGCCGCGCCGCCGCCGAGACAAAGGAGACCCCATGGCAGCCAATCTGAGCGAAGTCACCGACGCCAACTTCCAGGCCGAGGTCATCGAGTCCGAGAAGCCGGTGCTCGTCGACTTCTGGGCGCCCTGGTGCGGGCCGTGCCGTGTCGTGGGACCCGTGCTCGAGGAGATCGCCGCCGAGCGTCCCGACCTGCGCATCGTCAAGCTCAACGTCGACGAGAACCAGCAGACGGCGGCGAGCTTCCAGGTGCTCTCGATTCCCACGATGATCCTGTTCAAGGCCGGCCAGCCGGTCAAGACGGTCGTCGGGGCATACCCCAAGCGCAGGATCGAGGCCGAGCTCGAGCCGGCGCTCGCGCAGGCGTAGGGGGCGGGTCGGAGACAGCGATGTGACGGGCGCCGCCAGGGAATCGGCTGCGCACGTCAGGCGATTGGCGCCGGCCGCCGTGAGCGGCCCGTGAGCCCTTGGCGGACGGGCGCGGGGGCCGGGATCATGTTGCGGCCATTCACGAGGAATCGTCCACCATCCAACCGATCTCCGCCCCCCGCGTCGGGCGGGTGTCGATCGCGGCGCCGGCGCGCTCGGCGTTGCTGGCCGGCTGCCTGCCGGCGGCGCTGCTGATCGGAGCGCTCGTCTGGCCGCTGGTCTTCACCGACGAGATCTTCAGCCCCGATTGGGCCGAACAGCTCTGGTTCGTCTCACATCAGGCGCTTGCCATCGAAGCCAACCATGCGCCGAGCCTGTTCTTGCACTCGGCGGGCGGAGTCTTCTACCCGATCTACGCCTTCTATGGCGGTACCCTCTACGCACTCACCGGCATCGTCGCCATAGCGCTGGGCCAGGCGCCGATTCCGGCGTACGTGATCGCCTATGTGCTCGCGTTCACCGCATCCTATGGAGGCTGGTATTGGCTGGCGCGGATGTCGGGCCTGGGCCGATGGTCCGCCCATGCGCCCGGCGCGGTGTTCGTCACCTCCGCCTACTACCTCACCCTGATCTACTCTCGCGGCGACTGGCCCGAGTTCATGGGCGTCTCGACGATCCCGCTGCTGATCGCCTCGGGACTCAGCGTGCTGCGGGCCGAGCGGCTGCGCGTGTGGCCGGCGCTCGCGCTGGTGCTGAGCGGCATCGTGTTCTTCGGGAGCCACAACGTGACGATCGTGTGGGGCTCGACGTCGATCCTCCTGTGCGGCCTGGCGATGCTGCTCACCATCCCGCAGGCGCGCCGGGCCGTCACCTGCCGCGGCGCGATCAGGCTGCTGGCGCTGCTCGCGCTGACCGTCCTCGTCAATGCTTGGTTTCTGCTGCCGACGGCTGTCTACGAGTCGAGCACGCGCATCGCCAGCGAGTACCCCTACTGGCGCGAACTGCTGCGTGCGTCGCTTTCGCTGGTCGCGCCGGCGAACCTGTTCACGCTCTCGCGCGCCTCGGTCTCCACGCCGGGCACGGCCTTCGCGGTGGCGCTTCCGATCCTCGCGATCGCCTGGGTCGTGGTCGGCCTGCCCGTCCTGCTGCGCTCGCGGCTGCGCGACCCCTGGGCCAGGGTGCTGCTGATCTGCGCCATCTTCACGGTGGTCGTCGGCCTGTTCATGACCCACGCGGGGCTGCTGCTCGCGCTTCCGCGGGTGTACTCGACGCTGCAGTTCAGCTACCGGCTGGACACCTACGTCCTGCTGGGCGTGAGCGGCGCGGTGCTGGCCAGCCTGGTGCTGGCTCGCCGTGGAGGTCGCGGCCGCCGGCTCTGGTCCTGGCTGCTCGTGCCGGTGCTCGGCGTCTCGATCGTCGGCGCGATCCAACAGGTCGATGCCTATCCCGCCGGCGGTGAAACCCGCGGCCAGGTGCTCGTCAGCGAGGCCGCGCCGCCACATGGAGTGCCGCCCGGTGTGGTGCCGCCCGCCGCCCCGCGGCCCGACTACACCGATGCCGCGCTGCCGCGCATGGCCGCTCCGCCCGACACGCGTCCCGGCGAAGTCTTCTTCCCGCCGAGCGCGATCCATGACGATCGCGTCTCGGTGCTCGTGCACCTGCACCCGGGTCAGCTGGTCTACTCCAATCTCCAGGCGCCGCCATATCTCGTGCACGTCAGCGGCGCCCGCATAGTCGGCATCGATCCCGGCGCCTACGATGTCCTGGAAATCAGCCCGCGACCGGGTGCCACGGCGTCCGCTGAGAAGGGACGCCGCTCGACGGCGTCGTCCACTGAGCGGGTCAGCGTCAGCCCGGCCGGCAGCCTTCCGGTCGTCCTCGGACGCTGGATCAGCGCCTTCGCCGCGCTCGCCCTGGCGGTCGGCTTCGCGCTGCTGATCCTCCGCCGTCGACGCGCTCCGCCCGGCTGAGCTCTACGCGCTTCGTGCCGGGGCGCGTCCCAGCGCGATCGCAATGTCCAGACCGTCGATCTCGACCTGCTCGCGATGCTCGGCGGCGCCGCTCGGGGCGGCCTCGCCGTCGAGCAGCAGCCGCACGGCGAGCGTCTCGCGGACGAGATAGTCGCGGTGTCCCGCGGCGGCGTCCAGCAGCGCCGCGTCTCCGGCCAGCGCGAGCTCGATCCGGTCCTCGACGGCCAGCCCGGCGTTGCGCCGGGCGTTCTGCACGGCGTGCACGATCTCGCGGGCGCGGCCCTCGCGCAGCAGCTCCTCGTCGAGCGTCAGGTCGAGTGCCACGGCGTGGGCGCCGTCGCGCTCGACGCCGTAGCCCTCGGGGGGGCGCATCGTGAGGATCACGTCCTCGGCGGCGAGCGTGTGCTCGCGCCCGCCGACGGCGATGCCGACGGAGCCCTCGCCGCGCACCGCGGCGGCGAGCAGCGCGGGATCGAGGGCGGCGATCGCGTCGGCCGCCCGCGGCATGTCGCGGCCGAAGATCGGGCCCAGACGGCGGTAGTTGGCCTTGACCTCGTAGCGCCCGAGCTGCTCGGCGCCGGAGACGAAGCGCAGCGTCTTGACGTTGAGCTCCTCGCGGACGACGTCGGCGAGCCGCTCGATCGCCGCCCGCTCGCGCCCGTCGGCGACGACGACCGCCTCGCGCAGCGGCTGGCGCACCTTCAGCTTGGCCTGGCCGCGCGCTCCCAGCCCGAGGCGGACGGTCTCGCGCGCGATCGCCATCGCCTCCTCCAGCGGCGCATCGCGTGGCGGCAGGTCGTCGCCGACCGGGAAGTCGCAGAGGTGCACGCTGGGCAGCGAGCCGTCGAGGTTGTCGTAGATCTCGTCGGCGAGGAAGGGGCAGAACGGCGCCAGCGCCTTGGTCGCGACCAGCAGGCATGTGCGCAGCGTCGCGAACGCCGCCGGCTCCCCGTCCCAGAAGCGCCGCCGCGAGCGGCGCACGTACCAGTTGGAGAGGTCGTCGACGAGCTCCGCGATCGCCCGCCCGGCGGTCGTGGCGTCGTAGGCCTCCAGGCGCTCGGCGACGAGCTCCGCCGTCGCCGCCGTGCGCGAGAGCGCCCAGCGGTCGAGGTCGTCCGCGTCCCCCTCCGGGGGGGGCTCGCCGGCGAGACGCTCGGCGTTGGCCTGGGCGTAGAGGACGTAGAAGAAGTACGTGCTCCACAGCTGCTTGAGGAACAGGCGCACGCCCTCGCCGATCGCCTCCTCGGAGAAGCGGTATCCGTCCCACGGCTGCTTGGAGGTGAAGAAGTACCAGCGAAAGGCGTCGGCGCCGTGGCGCTCGATCACCCGCCACGGCTCGACGGTGTTGCCGCGCGACTTGGACATCTTCTGGCCCTCGGCGTCGAGGATCAGCCCGAGGCAGACGACGTCGCGGTAGGGCGGGCGCTCGAACAGCAGCGTCGAGACGGCCAGCAGCGAGTAGAACCAGCCCCGGGTCTGGTCGAGCGCCTCGCAGACGAAGTCAGCCGGGAAGCGCTGGGGGTCGTCGGCGAAGCGCTGCGCCGCCCGCGCGAGCTCCGCGGCGTCCGCGTCGGCGCCGGGCCGCGCGGCGTCGGCGAAGGGCGCGTGGTGCTGCGCGAAGGGCATCGCGCCGGAGTCGAACCAGACGTCGATCACCTCCGGCACCCGGCGCATCGGCCGGTCGCACTGCGGGCACGGGAAGACGGCCTCGTCGACGTAGGGCCGGTGGTGGTCGGCGAGCGCCACGCCCGCGCGCTCGCGCAGCTCGGCGAAGGAGCCGATCGCGTGGACGTGTCCCGCCGGGCAGCGCCACAGCGGCAGCGGGGTGCCCCAGTAGCGCTCGCGCGAGAGCGCCCAGTCGACGTTGTTCGCCAGCCAGTCGCCGAAGCGCCCGTGCTTGATGTGCGGCGGGTGCCAGCCGACCGTCTCGTTGCCCGCCAGCATCCGCTCGCGCACCGCCGTCGTGCGGATGTACCAGCTGGCCTTGGCGTAGTAGATCAGCGGCGTCCCGCAGCGCCAGCAGTGCGGGTAGGAGTGCTCGTAGCCCTCGGCGCGCAGCAGCAGGCCGCGGTCGTCGAGATCCTGGATCAGCTCGCCGGCGAGCGCGGGATCCTTGACGAAGCGGCCGGCGTAGCCGGTCACGCTCTCGCGGTAGGTGCCGTCCGGCGCCACCGGGTTGGGGAGGCTCGCCGGGTCGCCGGGGTCAAGCAGGCCGGCGGCGCGGGCTGCCTCGAAGTCGTCCTCGCCGAAGGCCGGCGCGATATGCACGATCCCCGTGCCGTCCTCGGTCGTCACGAAGTCGGCGGCCAGGATCGGGTAGGCGCGCGGCTCGAGCCCCCGCTGGGGGAAGACCGGACCAGCGTACTCGAGGCTCGTCAACTCCCGCCCGTCGCGGCGCCCGACGATCTCCAGCCGCTCGCCGAGCACGCGCTCTGCGAGCGGCGCCGCGACGATCAGGATCTCGCCGTCGCGGCGCACACGCAGGTACTCGACGTCGGGCCTGACCGCCACCGCGACGTTGCCCGGCAGCGTCCACGGCGTCGTCGTCCACACGAGCAACTGCTCCTCGCCGCCGACGAGCGGGAGCTTGACGAACACGCTCGGATCGACCACGTCGCGGTAGCCGAGGGCGACCTCGTGGGAGGACAGCGCGGTGCCGCAGCGCGGGCAGTAGGGCACGACCTTGTGCCCCTCGTAGAGCAGTCCCCTGCGGTGGATCTCCGCCAGCGCCCACCAGACGGACTCGATGTAGCTCTCGTCGAGAGTCCGGTAGGCGCCGTCGAGATCCAGCCAGAAGCCGATCCGCTCGGTCAGGCGGTTCCACTCCCGCAGGTACTCGAACACCGACTCCCGGCAGCGGGCGTTGAAGCGCTCGATCCCGTACTCCTCGATCTCGGCCTTGGAGGAGATCCCGAGCTGCCGCTCGACGGCGATCTCGACGGGCAGGCCGTGGCAGTCCCAGCCGCCCTTGCGCTGCACCCGGCGGCCGCGCATCGTCTGGAAGCGGGGATAGATGTCCTTGAAGACCCGAGAGAGGACGTGATGGGCGCCGGGGCGGCCGTTGGCGGTGGGGGGGCCCTCGTAGAAGACCCAGGGCTCGGCCTCGGCGCGCAGCTCCAGCGAGCGGGCGAACACGTCGCGGTCGCGCCAGCGGGCCAGGACCTGCTCCTCCAGGGCCGGCAGCGGCTGGCGGGGGTCCACGGGGCGGGGTGGGATCAGGGGGTCGCGCCGGGGTCGATCGCTCGGGGGGCATTGGTCGGCGCTCATGGGCCGCTCATTCTAGGCGCGGCCGAGAGAAACAAACGAACCGCGATTCTCGACGGTGCGCGGGGCGCCTGTTAGCTTGGCCGCATGGTCGCAGAGCAGTCGTTCACGGGGGTCGCGGCGGCTCCCCCGACGTCGCCATGAAGGCGGTGATCCTGGCAGGGGGCCTGGGCTCTCGCCTGAGCGAGGAGACCACGGTTCGCCCGAAGCCGATGGTCGAGATCGGCGGCAAGCCGATTCTCTGGCACATCATGAAGATCTACGCCGCCCACGGTGTGCAGGAGTTCGTGATCTGCCTCGGCTACAAGGGATACCTGATCAAGGAGTACTTCGCGAACTACCACCTGCACACCTGCGACGTCTCGCTCGACCTCTCCCGGGGCGACTTCGAGATTCACCGCTCCAACACCGAGCCTTGGCGGGTCACGCTGGTGGACACCGGCGAGGGCACGATGACGGGAGGACGGCTGAAGCGTGTGCTGCCCTACGTCGGCGACGATGACTTCTGCTTCACCTACGGCGACGGGCTCGCCGACATCGACGTCGGCGCGCTGGTCGCCTACCACCGCGAGCAGGGAGCGCTCGCGACTGTCACCGCGGTTCAGCCGCCGGGGCGCTTCGGTGCGGTCGAGCTCAACGGCACGCGGGTGCTGAGCTTCAAGGAGAAGCCGCGCGGGGACGGCGGCTGGTCAAGCGGTGGGTTCTTCGTGCTCTCGCCCGATGTCGGTCGCTATATCGCCGACGACAGGACCACCTGGGAGCAGGAGCCCTTGGGCAGGCTTGCCGCCGAGGGCCAGCTTGCGTCCTATCGGCACCGCGGCTTCTGGCACGCCATGGACACGCTGCGCGACCGCAACTATCTCGAGCAGCTGTGGAGTGCCGACGAAGCTCCGTGGCGCACGTGGACATGAACACGACGACTCCGGACCCGGCATCGCCCCCGGTGAGGGCGGTCGACCCCGAGTTCTGGCGTGAGCGCAGGGTGCTGATCACCGGCCACACCGGCTTCAAGGGCGCCTGGCTCGCGCTTTGGCTGCAGTCGCTGGGTGCTCGCGTCAGCGGCTTCGCCGTGGGCGTGCCGACGCGGCCCTCGCTGTACGAAGTCGCACGTGTTGAGGAGGGCCTGCAAAGCATCTCCGGCGACGTCCGCGAATTCGACGCGCTGGCAGCCGCGCTCGAGGCCGTACGGCCAGAAGTCGTGATCCACATGGCTGCCCAGTCGCTCGTGCGACGCTCCTATGTGTGCCCGCGGGAGACATACGAGGTGAACGTCATGGGCACGGTCAACCTGCTCGAAGCGGTGCGCGGGCGTCCCGAGGTTCGTGCTGTGCTCAACGTCACATCCGACAAGTGTTATGCCAACCGCGAGTGGGAGTGGGCATATCGGGAGGACGACCGGCTTGGCGGCCACGACCCCTATTCAAGCTCCAAGGGCTGCGCCGAGCTGGTTACAGGCGCCTACCGGGATTCGTTCTTCGCGATTCATGACGGTCCTCGCCTCGCCTCAGCGCGTGCTGGCAACGTGCTCGGCGGAGGTGATTGGAGCGAGGACCGCCTGCTTCCCGATCTCATGCGGGGTGCGCTCGACGGCCAGTCAGTCGAGGTGCGCAACCCGCAATCGGTCAGGCCTTGGCAACATGTCCTGAATCCGCTTGGAGGCTATCTCCAGCTGATACAGGCCCTGTGGTCCTCAGAGCGCTACGTCGGTGGTTGGAACTTCGGTCCGGGCGAGCGGGACTGCCAGCCGGTGCTTACCGTCGTCGAGTGGCTCACCGACTTGTGGCCGGAATCGCTGCCCTGGGTCGACGCCTCCGGCCGCCACGCCGACCAGTCGCACGAGGCACATCAACTGCGGCTCGACTCGGCTCGGGCCCGCAAGCGCCTGCATTGGCGTCCCGGCTGGGAGTTGCGCGGCGGCCTACAGGCGCTCGTGGACTGGTATCGCGCGCTGCAGGCAGGTGAGGACATGCGAGTGGTGACCCTCGGCCAGATTGACGCTTTTCAGCGTGCTCTCACGCCAGCCTGAGAGAGACTGGGGGTCTTACACGCAGATGCGGCCGCCGGCTGCCGCATCTGCCAGCTCGAGCCACTCCCGGCTCAGCCGCATCGGGCTCGGCAGCTGGGTGTTCGGTCGCACCGGATGGGGAGGGCAGGACGACCGCGACTCGATTGCCACGATCCTGCGGGCGGTCGAGCTCGGGATCGACTGGATCGATACCGGCGCCGTCTACGGCGGCGGCCACGCCGAGCGGATAGTCGCTCGCGCCCTCTCGCAGCTGGCGCCGGATGAGCGGCCGTTCGTGTTCACCAAGGGCGGCATGCGCATCGACGGGGCCGGAGCCACCTATCTCGATCTCACCCCTGACTCGCTGCGCGCCGACTGTGAGGCGTCGCTGCGGCGTCTGGGAGCGCAGCAGCTCGATCTATACCAGATCCACTGGCCGGTCGCGGACCTCGGCGCGGTCCAAGCCGCTTGGGAGACGCTGGCGGTTCTGCGCGAAGAGGGTAAGATTCGCTTGGCTGGCGTCAGCAATTTCGACCTGGATCTACTTGAGCTATGCGCCTCTCTGGCGCCGATCGACTCGGTGCAGTCGCCGCTGTCGCTGCTCACGCGCGAGGCCGCGACCGACATCCTGCCGTGGGCCGCGGATGCCGGCGCCTGGGTGTTGACGTACAGTCCGCTTGAGTCCGGCCTGCTCTCGGGGCGCTTCTCCGAACGACGTCTGCGTGCGCTGCCGGCGGACGACTGGCGTTCACGGCGCGAGCCCTTCCAGGCTCCGCGGTTGCAGCGCGGCCTGGCTCTGGTCGAGCATCTGCGACCGCTCGCCGCGGAGCTTGGCGCCTCGCCGGCGGCACTCGCGATCGCCTGGACGCTGAATTGGCCGGGTGTAAGCGGCGCGATCGCGGGCGCCCGTACGCCAGCGCAACTGGACGAGTGGGTCGCAGCGGGCGGGCTCGCGCTGGACGGTGCCATGTTCGACGCGATCGCCGACGCGCTCCTGCGCACCGGAGCCGGGAGCGGTCCCCTGCGGCCACAAGATGTGAGACATCCGTCGCAGGGGCCAGGCTCCGCGCGGGGAGCCGAAGCGGCGAGAGCCTGAGTCGCGGGTTGCCCTTGGGGCTACGCTCGAGTCAGATTGAGCTCCCGGCACGCCCCAGGTTGGCATCGTCGATCGTGCCGGCGCTGGGTGGGCTCATATAGGTGTTGCGGCGCAGTCGCAGCGATTCGAAAAAACCGATGCGCTCATCGACGGCCCCGCCAGGAGGGCGGGATAGGCGTGCGTGTCCACCTGCCGCTCGCCAACCCGCGAGGCGCCCAAGGGAAGCGGCCCCGTCGTGGGAGAGGAACGCGTCGCCGGCCATCACCAGCGCCTCGGTGGCCAGCGCGCGCAGCGCGCTGCGCGAGCGCAACACCCCATAGCGCCGCAGGTAGTACGCGCGGGCGTGACCGCTCTTATAGCGCTGGTCGCTGGAGCGGTGCCCGAAGGTGGCTGAGCCCAGGTGCACGGCCACGGCGTCGAGCGCCACATCGGTCTCCCAGCCCGCGACGCGCAGGCGCAGGGCCAAGTCGAAGTCCTCCAGGTACGCCAGTATGGACTCGTCCAGGCCCCGTGCCTGTTCCCACGCGCTGCGGCGAAAGGCGGCCGTGGTGCCGTCAGGTCCGACCAGCACGGGCCCATCGCCGTAGACCTCGGCGACGGGCCGGCGCTTGAACCGCGGGAATGCCGCCAGCGTCGCGTCGGCCGCCAGGCCGAGGCTGTCGACCTCCCGCTCGCCGGGGCGCAGCAGCAGGGGCGCCATCGAGCCGAGTCGCGGACGCGTGGCGAACGGCATGCATAGGCGCTCGAGGAAGTCCGGCCGCGGCTGGACATCGTTGTTCATGATCACCACAACCTCTCCATCACCGGCGGCGACGGCGGCATTGAAGGCCACGGCACAGGTCATGTTGCGCTGCATGCGTATCACTCGGACCTCCGGGAACATCGTCCGCGCGCGCCCGGACGTATCCTGATCGCAGCCGTTGTCGCACAACACGATGGTGTGCGGGATTGTCTGGGTGCGCAGGCGCTGGAGGCAATCACGTGTGAACTCCCATCCGCGGTAGGCGACCATGGCGACGTCGACGCGTGGCGTCGTGGGCGCGGCTCTCTTGAAGTCGGCGGAATCGCTCATGGCTTCGCCGTACGGTACGCCCGCGGCGGCAGGGCTTCTCGTCGTGCCGTACAGACCTCGCCAGCGCAAGCGAAAAGTCGCCCAGGTTGTTTCCAATCAGAGGCATCGGCGATCATGTGCGGGCTCGAGGCCGCCCACCGCCGCTGAGTCAGAAACAGCTCTTGCGGTCCGAGGCCAATAACGGAGACACTACAGGGGAGGCTCCGCCTGTCGCTGTCGACAGGCGGTTGCCGACCCCATTTCAGCAGGGGCGTGCGCGGGAGGCGCACGGCGCTCGAGGGACTGCTTTCGACCGCTGTTCGCCTCGCCCTGAAGAGGGTGCGCCAGACTCCGGCGGGGTCTGTCACAACTCTCACTCTGAAAGGTGCTAATGGTAAAGAAAGAAGTAGGCAATCGGGCCGTAAGTGCGGTAACGGCCGCACCCTCGCGCCCCACCAGGCCTCTACTGCTCGGGATGGCGCTGGCGCTGGTGGCCTTCCTGGCGTGCGCGAGCACCGCGCTGGCGGCTGGATATGAAAACATCTGCTCCACCCTCGGCGAACCATCGACGTTCTGCACTGGCCAGGCATCGATGTACGATCCCCTCGCGCTCGCGGTTGACAACTCGTCCGGGTCGACCAAAGGCGACGTTTACGTTGCGAGCCAGGGCGCTGGCGCGGGGCAGCCCTCGACGATCACCCGGTTCAACGCCAAGGGAGAACCGGCGAACTTCAAAAGCGGCAGCAACCAGATCGAACTCAGCGCCAGCGAACAGGCCGCAAAAGGTGTAGCGGTTGACCCTGCGACGGGTGACTTCTATGTGCCCAATAACGTAACCAAAAAAATCGAAAAGTACAACCCCGAAGGGCAGCCGATCGCCTCGTTCGAAGCGCCCGGGGGGCCGGAAGCGCTCGGCATCGCGGTCGAAGCCACGACCGGCGATATCTACGTGGCCGCGGTATCCGGTGAAAAGATCTACAAGTTCGGCCCCGAAAGCGAAAGCTTCAAACTGCTCGGTGAAATTAACGGCGAAAACCACCTCGCTGGGAGCACGCTGACGATCGCGCTCGGCGGCGGCAACAGCCTCTACGCTGTCGTCGAAAACAACAGCGTGCAGAAGTTCAGCACAGCGACGGATAAATGGGTTAGCACGCTGGTTGAAGAAACGGCGAACGCGGTGTCCGTAGATCCCTCGAACGGAAAGATCTACGTCGTGATCAACGGTGGCGGCAACGTCAACGTGTACAACGAATCTGGATCAAAACTGGAATCGTTCGAAACGGGCATTGGCCTTGCCTACGGCGTTGGGGTCAACGGCACGACGCACGACGTCTATGTCTCGAGCCTTACCAGCGGCTCCGGCGGAATCTTTGCTACAGCGACAACTTCTCCGGAATTCACTCTCACGGTGGAAAAGGGGGGCACAGGTTCGAGCGAAATCACTTCGACTCCGCCTGGGATTAGCTGCGGCGGCACGTGCTCGGCGCAATTCCCCGAAGGAACTACTGTCAGACTCAAAGAGACTGTGAGCGGAGGCTCCGAATTCGCGGGCTGGACCGGCTGCGAAGCCGAAACAAACGGCGAATGCGAAGTCAAGATGAACGCGGACAAGTCTGTGAAAGCCGTGTCCAACCTAAAGCCCGAATTCCAGCTCGAAGCGGAAGCATCGCCCGAAGGCGAAATCGCCGGCAATGGCCTCGCGTGTGGGTCTGCATGCACGGTGAAAGTCGCGGAAGGCACGACTGTCGCGGTGACGGCAAAAGGTGCCGCCGGGCACAAGTTCAAGAAATGGACCGAAGGTCCGTGTGAAAACGAAACAACGAATCCTTGCGAATTTTCGATGCCTGCGGCCGCGGTCAAGGTTGCAGCAGAATACGAACTCAGCAAAACGTCGCCATTGGTGGTGAACGTTGCGGGTGAAGGAGAAGTCAATTCCACCCCCGCCGGGATCGTTCACTGTACCGCCAAGAGCGGAACATGCACCGCGGAATTTGAAGGTGTCGTCGAACTCGAAGCCAAGGCTTCGGTTGCGGGTTATGTATTCGTGGGCTGGCTGGGTTGCAAGCACGTCAGTGAAATGAAGTGCTCGGTCGATGTCGCCAGCGCAACCGAAGTCACGGCCGTATTCCTGAAGGAAGGAAAAGAAGGTAAAGAAGGTAAAGAAGGCAAAGAAGGCAAGGAAGGTCCAGAAGGCCTAGAAGGTCCAGAAGGCCTGGAAGGTCCAGAAGGCCTGGAAGGTCCCAAAGGTCCCCCCGGTGAAAAAGGTGCGCCAGGGGGCCCGGGTCCCGCAGGCCCGGCCGGCCCCGCGGGTCCCGCCGGCCCGGCTGGTCCGCAGGGTCCCGCCGGTAAGCGCGGCCCAGCCGGCAAGGTCGAGTTGGTGATCTGCACCAAGTCGGGCAAGAAGAAGCATTGCACGACCAAGACGGTCTCCGGGACGGTCAAGTTCACGAGCAAGGGCTTGGCCGTGCATGCGATGATCTCCCGTCACGGCGTCGTCTACGCCGCCGGAACGGCACGTAAGACACGAGGTGGCATGAGCCTGCGGCTCAAGCCGCTGCGCGCGCTGCGCCACGGCCGCTACACGCTCACGCTGATCAGCGGGAGCGGCCAGCACGAGACGATCCGAAGTGAGTCGTTCACGCTCGGCTAGTTCGTAGCGAAACCGGGCGTCGTTGAGAGCCCTGGCCCCGGTGGCCCGACAAGCTTTACCGTCGGGCCGCCGGGGCTTTTCCTTTGCCGGCGGCCGCCGACCGCTACGTCGCCTCCATCGCGTTCGGCGCCACGAACGGCTCCATCTCGTCGATCGAGTGGCCGAAGGCGATCTTCGGGTAGGCGTTGGCTCGCACGTCGATCGCGACGTCCAGAAGGTATGGCCCGTCGCTCGCCCACATCGCGTTCAGCGCGCCGGGTACATCGGCGGGGTCCTCGATCCGCTGGGCGGGAATCCCGTAGGCAGCGGCGACGGCGGCGAACGACGGCGCCGAGTAGCCCCAGATGCTGGACTGGTGGCGTCCGTCGAAGTAGGAGTCCTGAAACTGACGCACCATGCCCTGGCAGTTGTTGTTCAAAATTACAGACTTGATGGCTAGGTCGTGGTGAACGACGGTCTGGAGCTCCTGGATGTTCAGCTGGAAGCCGCCGTCGCCGGCGATCAGGACGACCGGACCGCGATCGGCATTTGCCGCTCCCATTGCCAGCGGCAGGCCGGATCCCATCGCACCCATGCCGCCCGAGGTGAGAAAACGCTGCTGCTCACGCAGCTCGAGCGACTGTGCCGCCCACATCTGATGCTGGCCGACGTCGGCGACATATGCGGCGACGTCGGCGCGATCGGAAAGCTGATGCAGCAGCAGATTGGGGTTGATGCCGGCCACATCCGACAGCTCTCCCGTGTCCGGCCAGCTGTGCCTCAGATCGTCGATCTCGGCCAGCCAGGCGTCGTGGGTGCTGCCGGCGTGTTCCGCCGAGGCGGATGACAGGGCCGCGATCGCGGGCCCGAGCTCGGAGACAACCCCGTCGCATCCGGACACGCGATTGTTTAGCTCGCCCGGGTCGCAGTCTACGTGGTAGATGCTGCGTCCGGTCGTGAACGCCTCGGTGTCGGCGCCCGTCTGCCGGATGTCCAAGCGGCTGCCGAGGACTAGCAGTGCGTCACAGCGCGAGAGTGCGATGTTGGCCCAACGATTGCCGTAGGTCCCAATCAGCCCCACGCGCAGCGGATGGGAGAACGGAAGCGCGTCGACGCCCATCAACGAATGCACCACCGGTACGGCCAAATCCGCGACTAGCGCGCGAAAGGCGGCGACCGCGCGCGCGCTGCGCAGGCCCCCGCCGGCGAGAATCAGGGGGCGTTCGGCGCTCAACAGCGCTCCAAGCACGCGGTCCGGGAATGCCGCGTCGGCGGGAGCCGCGGCGGCAGGCGTCAGCAGTCCTGTCGGCAACGGCGCGTCCAGCTCGGCTCGTTGCAGGTCCATCGGCACGTCGACGAGCACCGGCCCAGGGCGCCCGGCCTGCGCGAGTCGGAAGGCGTCCGTCAGCCGTCCTGGCAGTTCGTGCGCCTCCTCGACGCTCCACGCGGCCTTCGCGATTGGCGTGGTCATGGCGACCACGTCGGTCTCCTGGAAGCCGAGCTGGCGGATCGGACGCCCCCGCTTGCGCTCCGCGCGGTTGACCTGGCCGGTGATAAAGACCGCTGGGGTGGAGTCGAAGTAACAGCTCCCCACCGCCGTCAACAGGTTGATCGCGCCGGGGCCGCTGGTGCCCATCGCGACGCCGGGGACGCCGGTCATGCGCGCATGACCCTCGGCAGCGAATCCGGCGGCCTGCTCGTGGTGTGAGCTGACAATCCGCACCCTGCCGTCGCGGTAGAGCGCGTCGATCAGCGTGGCGATCATGCCGCCGGCGACCTCATACACGGCCTCGACGCGCTGCGTAGCGAGAAATCTTGTTATCCAGTCCGAGGCTTGCATCTTTAACCTAGCTGCGGCTGAGGTGCCGTGGCGATGCTAGCCCAGAGGTTCCTCGTAGCCGCGTGCCGGAAACGCCGAGAAGCGGGCTCGCGGTCGACGACCGAGCTAAGTCCAGGCAAAAATAGGTGCCGCAGCGGTCTGGCGAGCAGGGCGACGTCTCTGCTCTATGTCTCCGACCCGAAGCGGCGATTGTGGCTCACGACTGGCACGTGCGGCTCACGCGGAGCAGATGCAGGTCTGGCTTGGCGAGTCGAAGACAATCGCGCCGATCGCTGGCATCGGGCCGCCGGCTGGGCTTACCATCGGACGAACCGCTGCTCGTCGGCAAACCCACGCCGGCAGTGAATTCACGGGACCGGCGACGCCCAGAAAGCGTTGGCGACACTGGGAGAGAGGAGTTATCGTGATCGCAGGTGAAGATCGGTTGAGGCCGGACTTGGACGAGGCCCATCCCCCCGCCTACCTCGCCGCCGCCGCCGACCTCGTCCGTGCGATCGACCCCGCCCAGCTCGACGCGATCGCCGGCGGCCTCGCCGCGGCTCGCGAGCGCGGCGGGCGGCTCTTCATCCTCGGCGTCGGCGGCGGCGCCGGGCACGCCTCGCACGCGGTCAACGACTTCCGCAAGCTCTGCCTGATCGAGAGCTACGCGCCGACCGACAACATCTCGGAGCTGACCGCCCGTATCAACGACGACGGCTGGGACGCCTCGCTCACGGGATGGCTGGAGGTCTCCCGGCTCGCGGCGGCCGATGCCCTGCTCGTGTTCTCCGTCGGCGGCGGCTCGCGCGAGCGCGGCGTCTCGGTCAACCTCGTCGGCGCGATGGAGCTGGCCCGCGCGCGGGGCGCCGCGATCTACGGGGTCGCCGGCGCGCCCGGCGGGACGCTCGCCGAGCTCGCCGACGCCGCCATCCTGATCGATCCTCCCGCGAGCATGCGCACCCCCCTGGTCGAGTCGCTGCAGGCCGTCGTCTGGCACGGGCTGGTCTCCCACCCCGGCCTGGCCCGCAAGCAGGGCCACTGGGAGTCGCTCGCGGCCGGCGTCGAGCGGTGAGCGCCCGCCGCGCCGTATTCCTGGACCGCGACGGGATCCTCGACGAGCTCGTGCCCGACCCCGTCTCCGGGGAGCCCGAGTCGCCCCTGCGCCGCGAGGACGTGCGCCTGATCGCCGGGGCGCCGGCCGCCGCCCGGCGTCTCGCCCGCGCCGGCTTCGCGCTGGCCTGCGTCTCCAACCAGCCCGCCGCCGCCAAGGGCATGGCCTCGGTGGCGCAGCTGCTCGCGGTCCACGCGCGTGTCACCGAGCTGCTCGACCGGGAGGGGCTGCGGCTCGCCGCCTGCCGGCTCTGCCTGCACCACCCCGAGGGCGTCGTCGGCGACCTCGCCGGCGAGTGCGCCTGTCGCAAGCCCGCGCCGGGGATGCTGCTCGCGCTCGCCGCCGAGCTGGACGTCGACCTGGCCGCGTCGTGGATGATCGGCGACACCGACGCCGACGTCGCCGCCGGCCGTGCCGCCGGCTGCCGGACGCTGCTGGTCGAGCACCCCGGCAGCGCCCACAAGCGCCGCGGCGGCGAGTGCCCCGATCTCGTCGCCGCGAACCTCAGGGATGGCGTCGCCGCGCTCCTGCGCATCGTGGCCGCCGAGTCGGAGACAGCATCCGCGTCAGGTCCGCGGCGCAAGCGCGCAGAAAGGCCGCAAATCGACACCCCATCCGACCTATAGTCGGAAACATTCAAATTTAATCGAGATCGGTTGGTACGTTGCGCCGGCGATGGGCAACCCAGTCTTGGAGCGGATCTCGACCCGAATCTTCGCCGACGGCGCCGACCTGCGGGGCATCCTCGCGCTGGCCGCCGACCCGCGCATCGAGGGATTCACCACCAACCCCACCCTCATGCGCAAGGCCGGTCTCACGCGCTACGCCGAGTTCGCGCGGCGCCTGCTGGAGGAGGTGACCCGGCATCCGATCTCCTTCGAGGTCTTCGCCGACGAGCCCCGGGAGATCAGGCGCCAGGCGCGGCTGATCTCCTCGTGGGGCGAGAACGTCTACGTCAAGGTGCCCGTCACCACCACCCGCGGCGAGTCGCTCGCCCCGCTGGTGCGCGAGCTCTCCGAGGGGGGAGTGAAGGTCAACGTCACCGCCCTCTTCACCGTCGCCCAGGTCGAGCTCGTCACGGCGGCCGTCCAGGACGGCGCCCCCTCCTACATCTCGGTCTTCGCCGGGCGCATCGCCGACGCCGGCGTCGATCCCGTCCCGATCATGGCCGAGGCCGTCGAGGTCATGGCGCGGGCGCCCCGCTCCGAGCTGATCTGGGCCTCGCCGCGGGAGATCCTCAACCTCGTCCAGGCCGACGAGGTCGGCTGTCACATCATCACCGTCACCCACGACCTGCTGAAGAAGCTCGGCTGTCTCGGCAAGAGCCTCGAGCAGTACTCGCTGGAGACCGTCTGCATGTTCCACGACGACGCCGTTGCCGCGGGCTTCACCCTCTAGCGCTGGTCGGATGGGAGGCGAATGAGTGTCATTTTCAGCCGCGCGCCGCTGCGGGTGTCGCTCGGCGGGGGCGGCACCGACCTGCCCTCCTACTACGGCGAGCACGGCGGCTTCCTCGTCTCCGGCGCGATCGACAAGTACGTCTACATGTTGACCCACACGGCATTTCACCGCCACTACCTGATGAAGTACTCCGAGCTCGAGCAGGTGCGGGACGTCGCCGACATCCGCCACCCCATCCTGCGCGAGAGCCTGCTGCGCCACTGGCCCGGCGAGCCGCTGGAGATCGCCTCGGTGGCCGACGTGCCGGCCGGAACCGGGATGGGCTCCTCCGGCGCGTACACCGTCTGCCTGCTCAAGGGGCTGGCGCGCGCCCGGCACGGCTCGATCGCCCCGGCCGAGCTCGCCGAGGCCGCCTGCGAGATCGAGATGGACGTGCTCGGCGAGCCGGTCGGCAAGCAGGACCAGTACGTCGCCGCCCACGGCGGCATCTGCGCCTACACGTTCCAGCCCGACGGACGCGTCGAGGTGCAGCCGCTGGAGCTCGAGCTCCCCGTCCTGCAGCGGCTGCGCGACCGGCTGCTGCTCTTCTACACCGGCGAGGCCCGCTCGGCCTCGCGGATGCTCAGCGACCAGGACAGCCGCTCCAAGGGCGGCGACCCGCTGATGCTGGAGAGCCTGCACCGCACCAAGGAGCTCGGCCGTCAGATCCACGGGCTGCTGCGCGACGGCGAGCTGGAGGGGTACGCCGAGCTGATGCACGAGCACTGGGAGCACAAGCGCCGCCGCTCGCCGGGCATGAGCAGCGCGCGCGTCGACGAGCTCTACGACCTCGCCCGGCGCAACGGCGCCGTCGGCGGCAAGCTCGTCGGCGCCGGCGGCGGCGGCTTCCTGCTCCTGTACACGCGCAAGCCCGAGCAGACCAGGACGGCGATGGCGGCCGCCGAGGCGCCCGAGCTGCCCTTCGACTTCGAGTTCGGCGGGGCCTACGCCAGCGAGTACCAATGAGCCCGTCCGCCGCCACCCTGACTCTGCGGCCCCCGCCGGGCGCCACGGCCGTGCCGGCCTTCGACCGCGGCTGGCTGACGGCGCCGGGCGAGCGCAGCCCGTTCCTCAGCTACGTCGCCGCCGAGCACGCCGTCAACTGGTCCGACGGCCTGGAGGAGCTGCACGAGGAGAGCAGCCGGACGCACTTCATCGACGTCTGGACCAGGCGCGCGATGCTGGCAAGCATCGGGGAGCTGCCCAGCGAGCCGGTGCTGCTCGACATCGGCTGCTCCACCGGACATCTGCTCGAGGACCTCCGCGCCGGTGCTCCCCAGGCCACGCTGATCGGTCTCGACCTCGTGACGTCCGGCCTGCGCAAGGCGCACGCCCACGTGCCCCAGGCGCGGCTGCTGCAGGCCGACGCCTGCGCGCTGCCGTTGCGGGGCGGGACGGTCGACGTCGTCGTGAGCGCCAACCTGCTCGAGCACGTGCCCGACGACGTCGCTGCCCTGGCGGAGATCCGGCGGGTGCTGCGGCCGGGCGGGCGCGCCGTGCTCGTCGTGCCGCTCGGGCCCCACAACTACGACTACTACGACAGCTTCCTGCACCACGAGCGTCGCTACGCGCGCGGCGAGCTGGCGGCAAAGGCCCGCGGGGTCGGCCTGCGCCCGCTGCGCGACCACGCCCTCGGGGCACTGGTCTATCCCGCGTTCTGGGCGGTCAAGCAGCGCAACCGCCGCCGCTACGACGAGCTGCGCGGCGAGCCCCTGCGCCGCCGGGTCGCGCGGGACATCGCGCGCACCAACGACTCCCGGCTCGGCCAGCTCGCCTGCCGCCTGGAGGAGCGGCTGCTGGCGCACGGCGTCGAGCTGCCCTTCGGCATCCGCGGCCTGACGCTGCTCGAACGTCCGCGAGAGGCCCCGGCCGGCGCCGCCCCGGACGGTCCCGGCGCGGCGCCCGCCGGCGCCGTCCAGCCGGCGGGGGCGGCGTGAGCGCCGAACCGGACACCCGCCGCCTCGCCGGCCCCGCGCTCGCGGCGGAGCCCTCGCGCCAGCTGCTCAGCGTGGTCGTGCCGGCGTACAACGAGGAGACCAACGTGCCCCTCCTCTACCGGCGCCTGCGAGCCGTGATGGCCGGCCTCGACGTCGATTGGGAGCTGATCTTCAGCGTCGACCCCTGCGGCGACCGCACCGAGGAGCTGATCGTCGCGCTGGCCCGGGAGGACGCCCACGTCAAGATGCTGCGGCTCTCGCGACGCTTCGGGCAGCCGAGCGCCACGGTGGCCGGCATGCAGGCCGCCTCGGGCGACGCCGTCGTCGTGATGGACTGCGACCTCCAGGACCCGCCGGAGCTGATCGCCGAGCTCGTCGGACGCTGGCGCGAGGGCTACGACGTGGTCTACGCCCAGCGCCGCTCGCGAGCGGGCGAGACGCTGGCCAAGCGGCTGTGGTCGCGGATCGCCTACCGCGTCATCAACCACATCGCCGAGGTCGAGATCCCCGAAAACACCGGCGACTTCCGTCTGATGAGCCGCCGGGTGGTCGAGAACGTCGTCGCGCTCGACGAGGCGCACGTCTTCCTGCGCGGGCTCGTCCCGCTCGTCGGCTTTCGCCAGACCGGCGTGCTCTACGACCGCGACCCGCGCGCCGGAGGGCGCAGCCACTATCGCTTCTACGGCTCCTGGAAGGACGGCGTGAGCGGCGTCGTGGGCTTCTCGCGCTATCCGCTGCAGGTGATCTCGGTCGCCGGCATCGTCCTCTCCGGCCTGGCGTTCCTGCTCGCCGTCGTCTACCTGGCGCTGGCGATCGCCGGCGTGCCCTTCCCCGTCGGCAACCCCACGATCGTGATCCTCGTGGCGTTCTTCAGCGGCATCCAGCTGCTCTCGCTGGGGGTCATGGGCGAGTACGTCGGGCGCATCTACGACGAGTCGCGCAACCGTCCCAAATACATCGTCGAGTCGCGCTGGGGGTGGGGCGAGGAGCCCGAAGCGCCCGGCGGAGCTCAGGGGTCCGGGGACGCCGCGCCGGCGCCGGGCGCCGGGGTGGACAGCATCGAGGCCTGGCGCCGTGAGCGCGTCGGACCGGCCTGAGGCCGCCGGCCGCGGCCCGCTGCCGCCGGTGTGCATCCTCGCCGGCGGGCTGGGCACGCGACTCGGGTGGCGGGCGCGGCAGACGCCCAAGCCGCTGCTCGACGTCGCCGGCGAGCCCTTCCTGATCCACCAGCTGCGCCTGCTCGCCGGCCACGGCGCGAGCGAGGTCGTGCTGTGCGTAGGCCATCGCGGGGAGCTGATCGAGACGCGGGTCGGCGAGAGCCGGTTCGGGCTGCGCATCCGCTACAGCCACGACGGACCCGGGCTCGACGGCACGCTGGGCGCGCTGCGGCGCGCTCGGCCGCTGCTCGGCGAGCGCTTCCTGGTGCTCTACGGCGACACCTATCTGCGCCTGGACTACGGCGCGTTCGCGCGCTCGTGGACCGCCAGCGGTCTGCCGGCGGCGATGGCGGTGCTGCGCAACGACGGCCGCTGGGACGCCTCCAACGCCACCTACCGCGACGGCCTCGTGGTGGCCTACGCCAAGCGCGCGCCGGCGGCTGGGATGCGCTGGATCGACTACGGCGTCGGCGCGCTGCTGGGCGCCGCGCTCGACGGGGTCCCGCGCTCCGAGCGCGACCTCGCCTCGCTCTACGAACGGCTCGCCGCGAGCCGCCGGCTGTTCGGCTTTCGCGCTCGGGCGCGCTTCTACGAGATCGGCACCCCGGCGGCGCTCGCCGAGACCGATGCCTTCCTGCGTCGCGAGCACGCGCGCCGCGCCGCGCCGCCGGCGGCCACCCGGCGCGACACCGTCGAGCGCGCATGAGGCTCGGCCCGCCGAAGCGGGAGGCCCTCAGCGGGCTCCTGAGGCCAAATTCGGGGCTGCTCGGCCAGGGGGTGCGCTTCGCCCTCTCGGGATGCATCGTGGCGGCGGTCTATCTGCTCACCACGAGCACGCTCGCGCTCGTGCTCGGGCTGCCCTTCCAGGCCGCGCTCGCGCTCGGCTTCGCGCTGGCGACCGGCGTCCACTTCACCCTTCAGCGCGTGTTCGTCTGGGCCCACCGCGACGCGTTCGCGCTCCCCCTGCCCCGCCAGCTTGTCCGCTATCTGCCGGTCGTCGGCTTCCAGTACACCGTCACCGCGCTGAGCACCTCGCTGCTGCCCGGCCCCCTGGGGCTGCCGACGGAGCTCGTCTACCTGGCCACCGCCGTCCTGCTGACGGCGAGCAACTTCGTGATCTTCCGCAACGGCGTCTTTCACGCCACGCGCGAGCCCGTCGCCGGGCTGCTGCATCCGCCGCCCTGAGGCCCCGCCTACGATGCCAGGGTGAGGCTGCGCCTCTACCACCACTCCGACGGCGCCCGCGTCGCCTATCGCGAGCTCGGCTCGGGGCCGCCGCTGGCGCTGCTGCACTCGGCGCTGCTGTCCCACCTGGAGTGGGAGCCGCTCGTCTCCCAGCTCGCCGACCGCTTTCGGGTGGTGCTGCCCGACCTGCCGCTGCACGGCGACTCCGAGGATCGCCCGCGCCACCCCTACACGATCGACTGGTTCGCCGAGGTCATCGCGGGCTTCGCCGCCGACGTCCTGGGTCCGCGCCCGCTGATCGCGGGCCACGGGATCGGCGCCGAGATCGTGCTGCACGCGGTCCGCACCGGCCGCCTGCGGCCGGCGCGCCTGGCGCTGCTGCCAAACCGCATGCACCGGCCGCCGGAGCACCCGCGCGTGCGCGCCGCCTGGCGCGCCGCCGCCCGGGCCGGCGCGCTGCCGGGCGTCGATCGCCTGCTGGCGCACGCCGCGCCGCTCGTCTTTCGACCCTCGCTCGGGATGAAGCTGACATACCGCGGCGAGCCCGCCGCGCGCGACCTGCTGCGCCACGCCTTCCTGGACGTGCCCGGCAACCCCAGTCTCGCCCGCTCCTGGGCAAAGCTCGCCCGGCGCTGGCCGCGGGGCGCCCAGGTCGAGCTCGTGCAGGATCTCTACCCGCGCCTGGACATGCCGGTGCTGCTGCTGTGGGCCGACCGCGACCGGCTGCACCCCCTGGCGGGCGCCGAAGAGGCCCTGGAGCTGCTGCCCAACGCCCAGCTGCGGGTGCTCTCGGGCACGGGCTTTTTGATCGCCTACGACGACCCCGTCGGGGTGGCGCGCGAGCTGAGCGCGTTCTGCATATAACCTGCCCCCGTCAACGATCCGAGGAGCGCGCCAGCGATGTCCGAAAGCAAGCAGCTGTGGGGTGGGGAGACCACCAAGGCCGTCGAGAACTTCCCGATCTCCGGCGAGACGGTGCCGCTGTCGGTGGTGCACTGGCTGGCCCGCATCAAGGGCGCCGCGGCCGCGGTCAACGGCGAGCTCGGCCTGCTCGACAAGCGCCGCGCGGGGCGCATCGAGAAAGCGGCCGCCCAGGTGGCCGCCGGCAGGCACGACGACCAGTTCCCGATCGACGTATTCCAGACCGGCTCGGGGACCTCGACCAACATGAACGCCAACGAGGTCCTCGCGACGCTCGCCGGCGAGGCCGTCCACGCCAACGACCACGTCAACATGGGGCAGTCCTCCAACGACGTCTTCCCCTCCGCCGTGCACCTCGCCGCGCTCGACGTCGCCCAGAACGAGCTGCTGCCGGCGCTGAAGACGCTGGAACGCTCGTTCGCGCGCAAGGCCAAGAGCTTCGAGAACGTCGTCAAGGCCGGGCGGACGCATCTCATGGACGCCGTCCCGGTCACGCTCGGCCAGGAGCTCGCCGGCTACGCCGCGCAGATGGCGCTCGCCCAGGAGCGGGTGCGCGCGGCGCTCGTCCACGTCGGTCAGATCCCGCTCGGGGGCACCGCGACCGGCACCGGCCTGAACACCCATCCCCGCTTCGCCGAGAAGGTCAGGACCAGGCTGAAGAAGGAATCGGGGCTGAAGCAGATCGCGCCGCCGCTGGACCCCTTCGAGGCGCAGGCCAACCGCGACGCCCTCGTCGAGCTATCCGGCGCGCTGAAGACGATCGCCGTCTCCCTCACCAAGATCGCCGGCGACCTCGCCCTGATGGGCTCGGGACCGCGCGCCGGCATCGGCGAGCTGTTCCTGCCCGAGCTGCAGAAGGGCTCCTCGATCATGCCCGGCAAGGTCAACCCCGTGATCCCCGAGGTCGTCCTGCAGGTCTCCGCTCAGGTGATCGGCAACGACGCCGCGATCACCGTCGGCGGGCTGCAGGGGCAGTTCGAGCTCAACGTCCGCATCCCCCTGATCGCCCGCAACCTCTTGCAGTCGCTGAATCTGCTCAGCGCGACCGCGCGCGTGTTCGCGACGAAGTGCGTCGACGGCATCAGGGTCAACAGGGCCGGCACCGAGGCCTCCGCCGGGGCGACGCTCGCCGTGGCCACGGCGCTGAACGGCGCGATCGGCTACGACAGGGCGACGGCGATCGTGAAGGCCGCGACAGAGTCCGGTCGCCCGCTGCGCGAGGTCGCGCTGGAGCACGGCGTCGCGGCCAAGCTCTACGACGAGACGATCGACCTGCGGCGGATCGCCGCCGGGAATCGGGCCCGTTGAGGGAGGGGGGGCGCGCCGGGGGCGCGGGTTGGCTTGCGCCCGCCGTCACGCCGCCTGTGCCGGGGCGTCGGCGAGCATCCCCTCCAGCAGCAGCCGCGCGCCGAGCTTGGACAGCGGCTCGTTGAGGTTGCCGCACTTCGGCGACTGCACGCACGAGGGGCAGCCCGCGCGGCAGGGGCACTCGGCGATCAGGCGGTGGGCGTCGCGGCAGAGCTCCTCGAAGCGCAGGAACGCGGCGCGCGTCAGGCCGACCCCGCCGGGGTGCCCGTCGTAGACGAAGATCGTCGGACCCCCGGTCTGCGGGTGGAGGTTGGTCGAGAGGCCGCCGATGTCCCAGCGGTCGCACATCGCGATCAGCGGCAGCACCGCGATCTGGGCGTGCTCGGCGGCGTGCAGCGCGCCGAGCAGCTCCTCCAGCGGGATCTCCTCCTCCAGCGTCGCGCGGTCGAGCTCGTACCACAGCGCCTGGGTGGAGAAGCTCGTCTGGGGCAGGTCGAGCGTGACGAGGTCGAGCTGGGCATGGTCGGCCCAGCGCCGGCGCTGGTAGGCGAGGACGGTGTCGGTGACGCCGATCTCGCCGAAGGAGAGCGTCACGCCGAGCAGCTCGCGGCGGTCCAGGAGGCGCTCGATCGTGGTGTCGGTCTCGTGCTTGGGCTGCGTGTACCAGTCGCCGGCGAACGGCGCCACCAGCGCCCGGCGGCGCCGCAGGTCGAGCTCCTGCACCTCGTAGGAGCGTCCCAGGTGCATGTAGACCGCGCCCTGGTGGACCGTGGTGTAAGCGCGCGCCGCCTCCGTCGTGCCGAGCAGCTCCCCCGAGGAGACGTCGACGATCG
>DATKPO010000068.1:0-3526 GCA_035524055.1 Solirubrobacteraceae bacterium | reverse complement strand
GATGTGCAATACTTAAGTAGATGCTTAACTATCTGCCACCGGGTGCCCCGGCCGCGACGCTCCCGCCTCCGCCTCCCGAGCGCGTCTTTCACGCCCTCGGCGATCCCAGCCGGATGGCGATCGTCGAGCAGCTCAGCGAGGGGCCGGCGTCCGTCAGCGACCTCGCCCGGCCCCTGGCGATCTCGCTGCCCGCCGTCATGCAGCACCTGGCCGTGCTCGAGGCCGACGGACTCGTCAGCTCCCGGAAGGTCGGCCGCGTCCGCACCTGCCGCATCGAGCCCGCCGGACTGCGGGCCGCCGGCGACTGGGTCTCGCAGCGCCGCGAGCTCTGGGAACGCAGCCTCGACCGCCTCGGCGAGTACCTCGACCGGCAGGCCGCCTCCCCCGAATCCCCCCAACCGTCCGGCCGCCCGCGGCGCGCAGCGTCCGCCCGGCCATCCAAGCCGACCAGACCGACCAAGGAGAAACCCCGATGAACGCCTCCGACACCCAGCGCTCCACCGAGCACGCCACCTTCACCATCGAGCGCCTCTACGCCGCCGCCCCCGAGCGCGTCTTCGCCGCCTGGGCCGAGCCCGCCGCCAAGGAAGCCTGGTTCGGTCCGCCCGCCTCCCCCGGAACCGAGCGCAGCCTCGACTTCCGGGTCGGCGGGCGCGAGCGCTTCCTCGCCGGCGGGCCCGACGGAGCGCGGTACACCTTCGACGCCCTCTACTGCGACATCCAGCCAGCGCGGCGCATCGTCTACGCCTACACCATGGACCGGGACGGCGCCCGGATCTCCGCCTCGCTCGCTACTGTGGAGCTCGAGGCCGCCGACGGCGGCACCCGTCTGCTCTTCACCGAGCAGGCCGTCTACCTGGAGGGCGGCGACACCCCGGCGATGCGCGAGCACGGCACCCGCGAGCTCCTCGACCGGCTTGCGGGGGTGCTGTAGGGAGATGACCGAGCAGATGACAGACAGAAACCGCTGGATCGCGCTCTACGTGCTCTGCGTGGGGATGCTCATGATCGTCCTCGACGCCACCGTCGTCAACGTCGCCCTGCCCTCCATCCAGACCGACCTGCACTTCACCCAGTCGAGCCTCGCGTGGGTCATCAACGCCTACCTCATCACCTTCGGCGGGCTGCTCCTGCTCGCCGGACGGCTCGGCGACCTCGTCGGGCGCAAGCGCGTCTTCATGGGCGGCCTGGCGCTCTTCACCGTCGCCTCTCTGAGTTGCGGCCTCGCCCAGAGTCAGGCGATGCTGGTCGTCGCCCGCTTCGTCCAGGGTGTCGGCGGCGCCCTGACATCCGCCGTCATCCTCGGGATGATCGTCACCATGTTCACCGAGCCCCGCGAGCAGGCCAAGGCGATCGGGGTCTACGGCTTCGTCGCCTCCGCCGGCGGCTCCGTCGGGCTGCTCGCCGGCGGGCTCATCACCCAGGCCATCGACTGGCACTGGATCTTCTTCATAAACGTCCCCATCGGCATCGCCACCGGCGCCATCGCCCAGCGGCTGCTCGCCCACGACGCCGGCATCGGCCTGCGCGCCGGCGCCGACGTCCCCGGCGCCACCCTCATCACCGGCGCCCTCATGCTCGGCGTCTACACCATCGTCAAGCCCGCCGCCGAACACGGCTGGGGCGCCGGCCAGACGCTGCTGCTCGGCGCGATCTCGGTCGCGCTGCTCGTCGCCTTCATCGCCCGCGAGGCCACGGCGCGCAACCCGCTGATGCCGCTGCGCATGTTCCGCTCCCGCAACGTCTCCGGCGCCAACGCCGTCCAGGCCCTCCTCGTCGCCGGCATGTTCGGGCTCTTCTTCCTCGGCGCCCTCTACCTCCAGCGCGTCCTGCACTACGACGCCCTGCAGATCGGGCTCGCCTTCCTGCCCGCCACGCTCGTCATGGGCACCATGTCGCTGCGCTTCTCCGAGCGCCTCATCATGAGCCTCGGGCCCAAGACCACGCTCATACCCGGGCTCGGCGTCGCCGTCGTCGGGCTGCTCCTCTTCGCCCGTGCCCCGGTCCACGGCGACTACCTCACCGACGTCCTGCCCTCCATGATCCTCCTCGGCCTCGGCATCGGCGGGTCCTTCCCGTCGCTGATGACGCTGGCCATGTCCGGCGCCACCCGCCAGGACGCCGGGTTGGCCTCCGGGCTCGTCAACACCGCCGCCCAGGTCGGCGGGGCGCTCGGGCTCGCCGTCCTCGCCACCCTCTCCGCCACCCGCACCAAGCACCTGCTGGAGGCCGGCAAGGGCCACGCCGCGGCGCTCACCGGCGGCTACCAGCTGGCGTTCCTCATCGCCGCCGCCTTGATGCTTGCCGCGATCGCCGTCGCCGCCCTCGCCCTCCGCGTCCAGCGGCCCTCAGGCGACGGCGTGCTCGATGGCCCCCAGCCGCTCGATCTCGATGCGCACCACGTCGCCGGAGGCGAGGAACTGGGGCGGGTCCCAGCCCATGCCGACGCCTGACGGCGTCCCCGTCAGGATCACGTCGCCGGGTGCAAGGGTGCAGGTCTCGGCGATGAACGCCACCAGCTCGGGCACCTTGAAGATCAGGTTCGACGTCTCCGAGTCCTGGCGCAGCTCGCCGTTGACCCACGTCCGCAGGCGCAGGGCGTGGGGGTCGGGGACCTCCTCCGCGGTCGTGATCCAGGGGCCGTACGGGCAGAAGCCGTCCGCGCCCTTTGCCCGCGTCCACTGCGGCTCGCGCCGCTGCAGGTCCCGCGCGCTGACGTCGTCGGCCACCGCGTAGCCCGCCACCGCCCCGCCAGCGCCCATCACCACAGCCAGCTCGCCCTCGTAGTCCAGGCGGCGCACCACCGCCGGGCAGCGCACCGGCGCGTTCGGCGGGGCGGCTGACGACGGCAGCTTCATGAACACCAGCGGCTGCCCCGGCGGCTCGCCGCCGGTCTCCCGGACGTGGTCGGCGTAGTTCAGCCCGATCCCGAAGATCGCCCGGGGCGTGGGGACCGGGGCGAGCAGGGTCACCCCGGGTAGCGGCCAGGACTCGCCGAGCGGCTGGGCCGCAGCGGCGTCCGCCGGGGAGGGGGCCTGGAGGAGGTCCAGGACCGTCAGCCCGGCGTCCGCGAACGCCGTGATCCGCTCGCCGCCGGCGTCGACCACTCCCGCCCGCGGCGCGTCGGAGCCGGGGGGCATGAAGGTGGCGAGGCGCATCATGGGGAGCCTATCGATGGGGCTCTGGCTGGGCGACGCGCGAGCCTCGTCGGGAGCCTGCTGTAGCGTCGCGGCATGGCTTCGGAGTCACTGAGGGTTTGGCGGACGGACACGGCGGCAGCGTTCGATGAGATCGAGAACGCGCATAAGGCGGTCGGTGGAACCAGGCCGGGCCGGCGGTTCTTGACGCAGCAGCTCAACTACGCCTACACGATGCTGATCGCGGCGCGGGTCGCGTCTCATGAGCCGGGGGAATTGAGGTTGCGGGCGTAGCCTCCGCTTTGTCCTGAGAAGACCAAGCGATGGAGGTACGCCCGCATGAAGAAGGTAGCCCCGAGCGAGAGGTTTCGCTGCGAGTTGGATGAGGT
>DATKPO010000067.1:0-7631 GCA_035524055.1 Solirubrobacteraceae bacterium | reverse complement strand
GCCAGCCGGCGCATGCGCCGGCTGGAACAGCGGCGAATGCCAACGGCGACGCGGCGCGCAAGGGCAAGCCCAGGCCGAAGGGGCCTTCCAAGAACCGCCTCGGCGACCAGCAGAAGGCCGAGCGGGCGGTCGAAGACGCCGAGGCGGCGCTGGCGACGCTCGAAGACGAGCTCGCCGATCCCGCGGCGTGGGCGAGCAGGTACGAGGCCGCCAAGTCCGAGGCCCGTCACACCGCGGCCCGGCGCGCCGTCGAGCAGGCCTACGCGCGGCTGGAAGGGCTGCTCTAAAATTTCGACTTATCGGGCCCTACCGGCCTTACCGGCAGTGCGGATAGGGCTGGTAAAGATGTCGGTGTCCGAGGGTCATTCGACGGTTACACGATGTGATAACTCTGCGCTACCCTCAGCGATGTGGCTGAGACGCTGAGCTTCACGATTCTCTACGGCGATGGCGGTGAGGGATGGGTCATGGCCAGCATCCGCGAGGTCCCCGGAGCCATAAGCCAGGGTCGCAGTCGCGCCGAGGCGCGTGAGAACGTCATCGACGCGCTTCGGCTCATGCTCAGTCCCGAGACCTCGGGGGAGGTCTCCTCCGACAGCGAACTGCTGCCGCTGAGCATCGGCTGAGCATCGGCCGCCACGCGGCGGGAGCCGACCTGGCGTCGCGGACGTCTGTCATTGTCGAGCGTGTGAAGCGGGTTGACCTCGAACGCCATCTGCGTAGGCATGGCTGCCGGCCTGTCGACGAGGGCGCGCGTCACAGTCGGTGGACCGGCCCGGAGGGAGCCAAATCGACGATTCCGCGGCATCGCGAGTTGGGGACGAAAGTGGCTCGAGCGATATGTCGGCAACTCGAAGTGCCGCCGCCGACAGGTAGTCGCTGAGAACTAGACTGACGCAGATGGACGGCAACCTGAAGACTCTGCGCAACCTGGCGATCGTGCTGCTGCTCGCCACCGCCGTGGACTTCCTCCCGGGCGGCTCCCGGGCGGCCGACACCGTCGGCACCGTCATCGGCGTCGTCTTCATGGCCGGCCTCGGCTGGGCGGCGGTGTGGCTCTACCGTCAGCACCGCGTCGGCGTCTACGGCCTCGGCGACCAACGCCGAGGGCTGCTCTACGGGGCGCTCGGCCTCGGGGTGCTGACCGTCGCCGGCAAACCGCGGATGTGGGAGACGGGCTTCGGCGAGCTCCTCTGGTTCGTGGTCATCGGGCTCGTCGCCTACACCCTGCTCGCGCTGTACCGCTACTCGCGCAGCTATTGACCGAGCCCACGCTCGCCCAGCAGCGCCGGACGCTGCCCGACCAGCCGGGCGTCTACCTCTTCCGCGACGGCCGCGGCCGGGTGATCTACGTCGGCAAGGCCAAGTCGATCCGCAAGCGCGTCGCCTCCCACTTCGCCAACGCCAAGGCCGGGCGGGCGACGGGATCCCCGGGCCATGCCGAGATGGTGTCCTCCGTCGAGCGCATCGAGTGCGTCGTCGTCGCCTCCGAGGCCGAGGCCCTGCTGGCCGAGCAGAGCTTCATCAAGCAGTACCGCCCCCGTTTCAACATCCGGCTGCGCGACGACAAGTCCTACCCCTTCATCGCGATCTCCCTCGACGAGGACTTCCCCCGGGTCTACTTCACCCGCGAGCGCCACCGGCCGGGGCGAGCCTACTTCGGCCCCTACTCCAACGCCAAACGGGTCCGGGGCACCCTCGACCTGCTGACCAAGATCTTCATGTTCCGCTCCTGCACCGGCCCCGAGCCCGGGCGGCGCAGCGGCAGCCCCTGCCTGGACTACTACATCAAGCGCTGCCAGGCCCCCTGTGTCGGCTACGTCTCCAAGGAGGACTACCGCCGCAACATCGACGGGGTAGTCGACTTCCTCTCCGGCCGCTACCGCGTCATCGAGCGCGACCTCCAGGAGCGGATGCGCGCCGCCGCCGCCGCCCAGGAGTACGAGCAGGCCACGCTCGAGCGCAACCGGCTGCGCGCCGTCCACTCCCTGCTCGAGCGCCAGCGGGTCGCCAACGAGTCCGTCGGGACGCTGGACGCCGTCGCCATCGCCCTCTCCGGCACCGACGCCAACGCCCAGGTCTTCCAGGTCCGCGACGGCGTCCTCTCCGACCGCCAGTCCTTCTACCTCGCCAACGAGACCGAGCGCGACATCCGCGAGGTCGGCGAGGAGTTCATGCTCCAGTACTACGCCGGGCACATCGCCATCCCCGCCCAGATCGTCGTCCAGCGCGAGCTCGCCGAGGGCGGAGGCTCCGAGGGCGGAGGCTCTGGGGGCGGGGACTCCGACGGCGGGGGCTCTGGGGGCGGAGGCTCCGACGGCGGGGGCTCTGAGGGCGGGGCCTCCGAGGGCGGCTCGGACGACGCGACGGGCTCTGCGGCGGGTGGCCTGCAGGCGCTCGCCCAGGCGCTCGCCGACCGCCGCGGCGGCCCCGTCGAGCTGCGCGCCGCCGAGCGCGGCGACAAGCGCCGCATCCTGGAGCTGGCGGAACGCAACGCACGCCTCGCGCTCGACCAGGATCGGCTGCGTGCAGAGCGCCGCCGCCAGAGCCGCGTCGACGCCCTGGAGGGACTGCAGGAGGCGCTCGGGCTCGACGCCCCGCCGGTGCGGATCGAGTGCTTCGACATCTCCAACCTCGGCGGCACCCATACCGTCGCCTCGATGGTCGTCCTCGAGGGCGGGGCGCCGAAGAAGTCCGACTACCGCCGCTTCAAGATCCGCGCGATTCGAGATCCCGCCCACCCCGACGACTTCGCCTCCATGGGCGAGGTCCTCGCCCGACGCCTGGCTCAGTGGGAGCGCCAGGCCGACCTCTCCCCGCACGACCCCCACTACGACGCCAGCTTCGCCGCCCTGCCCAACCTCGTCGTGATCGACGGCGGCAAGGGCCAGCTCGCCGCCGGCCTGCGGGCGCTGAGGGGCTTTCGCGGGCGCGGCGTCACCGTGATCTCGCTGGCCAAGCGCATCGAGGAGGTCTTCCTCCCCGGCCGCCCCGCGCCGCTCGTCCTCGACCACCACACCCCCGCCCTGCAGCTGCTCCAGCGCGCCCGCGACGAGGCCCACCGCTTCGCCATCACCCACCACCGGAGCCGCCGCGACAGAGCCATGACGAGCTCCGTCCTCGACGACCTCCCCGGGATCGGGCCGGCCCGCAAGCGCGCCCTGCTCGCCCACTTCGGCTCCCCCGACGCCGTCCTCGCCGCCTCCCGCGAGGAGCTCCAGTCGGTGCCGGGAGTGCCCGCCAAGGTTGCCCGGGAGCTGCACTCCACCCTGCACCGCGCCGGCTGAGGCGGTCCAGCAGCGGCGCGAGGCGGCGTCCTCCCTCACTCATGTGCCATGGCACACTTCGCTCGGTGCGTCCTGGCCTCGCTTGCTTCTGGACCGCCTCAGAGACGTTGGGAGAGTGACTGGCTCCGGACGGATATAGGAGACGGCCACATCCAGGTCACGCGCCCGTCCGCCGATCGCGGCACAATCGGGGCATGTCCTCCGTGTTCCGGCCGCTGCGCAGCCCGCTGCGGGCCTCCGCCAAGCCGGCGGTGCAGACGCGGCTGAAAGAGCTCGTCGTCATCACCGGCTTCTCCGGCGCCGGGAAGTCGACGGCGATGAACGTCTTCGAGGACGCCGGCTACTTCTGTGTCGACAACCTCCCGCCGGAGATGATCCGCTCGCTGGTCGAGCTCTTCATGCACAAGGGCTCCAAGGTCGAGCGCGCCGCGGTCGTGTCCGACGTCCGCGGCGGCGTCTACTTCGAGGCCCTCCAGGCCGTCGTCGACGACATGAAGTCGCTCGGCCTCGAGCACCACGTCCTCTTCCTCGAGGCCGCCGAGCAGACCCTCGTGACGCGCTACAAGGAGACCCGCCGCCGCCACCCGCTGGCCCCCGACGGCAGCGTCTCCGCCGGCGTCGCCGCCGAGCGGGCACTGCTGGAGCCGCTGCGAAACCGCGCCGACATCGTCATCGACACCACCGGCATCTCGGCCGCCGCCCTGCGCAGCAAGATCGCCGACGAGATGCTCCCCCGCCGGCCCGCCAGCCGCCTCGGGGTGACCTTCATGAGCTTCGGCTTCAAGCACGGGCCGCCGCGCGAGGAGGACCTCGCCTTCGACGTCCGCTTCCTGCCCAACCCGTACTACGTCCCCGAGCTGCGCGACCTCACCGGCCTGGACCCCCGCGTCGTGGACTACGTCGGCCGCGACGGGCGTCTGGAAGAGCTCTACGAGCGGCTGCACGCCCTGCTCGACTACCTCCTGCCCCAGTACGTCGCCGAGGGCCGCGCCCACCTCGTGATCGGCATCGGCTGCACCGGCGGGCGCCACCGCTCGGTGGCGATCGCCGAGGAGCTCGCCGCCCGCTACCGCGACCGCGAGGACCTCGCCGTCGCCGTCACCCACCGCGACGTCGAGAAGCACTCGCGCGACGCCTGACGCGAGCGCGGCCGGGCGGCGGGCGGGGCCGGCGCCCGCGACACCCGCGCCAGCCGCGGTCGGCGGGCACGCACGACGTCCAGGCCGGCGCTGCGTCAGACTGGCGCCGGTGATCGACCATCTCGGCATCGAGGTCTCCGACCTGCGCCGCTCGGCGGCGTTCTACGACGCCGTCTTCTTCGCCATCGGCGTGCGCCGGATGCACGAGAGCGAGCACGCCATCGCCTACGGCGTCACCGCCCCGACCTTCTGGATCGTCACCCGCGGGCGCCCGCCGGCCCCGGGCTACGGCCACGTCGCCTTCCAGGCCTCGGGACGGGTGGCGGTTGACGGCGCCCACCGCGCCGGCCTCGCCAATGGCGGCGGCGGCGACGGCGAGCCCGGCCTGCGTCCGCAGTACGGGCCGCTGTACTACGCCGCCTACCTCCGCGACCCCGACGGGCTGCGGGTCGAGATCGTCGCCAACTCGCGCTGAGGGACGCGCCCGCGAGCCCGGCGGCGGGGCCGCCGGTGCCACGCCTCCGGTCGGGCAGGCCTCCGGCCGGCGGCGCCGTCCGATAGCCTTGGCTGTGCAGCCGGGTCGTCGGGGTAACGCTCCCACGGTCCGGCCTTCGTCATTTCGCCGTCCGTCTCACGTCATCTCTTCTTCGCTTGCAGGAGGCCCAACTGGTATGCCGGTACGCGTCGCCATCAACGGATTCGGTCGCATCGGTCGCAACGTCGTCAGAGCCGCCGCCGCGCGCCCCGAGCGACCCGACATCGAATGGGTCGCTGTCAACGACCTCACCGACGCCCACACGCTTGCCCACCTCCTGAAGTACGACTCCGTCTTCGGCCGCTACCCGGGCTCGGTGAAGCTGATCGACGACGCCACCATCGAGCTCGACGGCAGCCCCCTGCGGGTGCTCGCCCAGACAGACCCCGACCAGCTGCCCTGGGAGGAGCTCGGCGTCGACGTCGTCATCGAGTCCACCGGACGCTTCACCGCGCGCGACCAGGCCGCCGCCCACCTGCGGCGGGGAGCCAAGAAGGTCATCATCTCGGCGCCCGCCACCGACCCCGACGTCACCGTCGTGCCGGGCGTTAACTTCGACGAAGCCTACGACCGCGCCAAGCACGACGTCATCTCCAACGCCTCCTGCACCACCAACTGCCTGGCCCCCGTCGCCCGGGTCGTCAACGACACCGTCGGCATCAGGCACGGTCTGATGACCACCATCCACGCCTACACCGCCGACCAGCGCCTCCAGGACCTGCCCCACAAAGACCTGCGCCGGGCGCGGGCCGCGGCGATCAACCTCATACCCGCCTCCACCGGCGCCGCCAAGGCGATCGGCCTGGTCATCCCCGCGCTGCAGGGCAAGCTGCACGGCTTCGCCGTCCGTGCCCCCGTCCCGACGGGCTCCGTCGTCGACCTCACCGTCGAGTGCCAGCGCCCGACGAGCGTCGAGGAGATCAACGGCGCCCTCGAGGCCGCCTGCGAGAGCGGCCCGCTGCACGGCATCATGGACTACACCGAGGATCCGATCGTCTCCAGCGACATCGTCGGCTCCCAGTTCTCCTCGATCGTCGACTCCCAGCTGACGGTCGTCATGGACGGCACCATGCTTAAGGTCGTCGCCTGGTACGACAACGAGTGCGGCTACTCCAACCGGCTCCTCGATCTCGCCCAGAAAGTCCTCTAGGGCGCGCCTGCCGGGGGCAATCGACATGGGAGGCTCAGGCGATCCGAAGGCCCGCACCCCGCTGATCGCGGGGAACTGGAAGATGCACAAGACCGAGACCGAGGCCGAGGAGTACATCCAGGCCCTGCTGCCGCGCGTCGCGGCGCTGAGCGGCGTGGACGTCGCGATCTGCGTGCCCTTCACAGATCTGCGCGCCATGGTCGACAGCGCCCGCGGCTCACGGGTCGATGTCTACGCCCAGAACATGCATCACGAGCCCGCCGGCGCCTTCACCGGCGAGATCTCCGCGCCGATGCTCCAGGAGCTGGACGTCCACGGCGTCGTCCTCGGCCACTCCGAGCGCCGTGAGCTCTTCGGCGAGACCGACCGGGCGCTCGCCCTGAAGGTCCCGGCCGCGCTGGAGGCCGGGCTGCGCCCCATCCTGTGCGTCGGCGAGAGCGAGTCCGAGCGCGCCGCCGGCGACACCCAGCGCAAGCTGCGCCAGCAGGTCCGCGACGATCTCGCCAACGTCCCCGACGAGCGGCTCGCCGAGCTCGCCATCGCCTACGAGCCGATCTGGGCGATCGGCACCGGGCAGACCGCCACCCCCGAGCAGGCCCAGGAGGCGATCGCCTTCATCCGCGCCCTCGTCGGCGACCGCTCGCCGCAGGCCGCCGAGCGGGTGCGGATCCTCTACGGCGGCTCCGTCAAGCCCGACAACGCCGCCGAGCTCCTCGCCCTGCCCGACGTCGACGGGGCGCTCGTCGGCGGCGCCTCGCTCGATGCCGCCGACTTCGCCAAGATCGCGCAGGATGCCACGTGAGCCGATGCGGCCGCGTGAGCCGGAGAGCCGCGTGAGCCGGGGAGCCGCGTGAGCCTGGGCGGCCCGGCACGGGGCCGGCGCGGCGAGGTCGCGCCGTGACATCCCTGCCCGTCCCCTGCGCCTGCCTCGTCGTCCTCGACGGCTGGGGGCTGGCCGAGCCGGGCCCGGGTAACGCTGTCAGCCAGGCCCGGACGCCCGTCTTCGACGCGCTCTGGGAGACATATCCCCACACCCGGCTCGCCGCCAGCGGCCGCGCCGTGGGGCTGCCGGAAGGGCAGATGGGCAACTCCGAGGTCGGCCACCTGAACCTCGGCGCCGGCGCCGTCGTGCACCAGGACCTGACGCGCATCAACGACGCCGTCCTCGACGGCGTGCTGAGCGAGAACCCCGAGATCACCGCCGCCCTGACCGGCGCCGAGCGGGTCCACCTGATCGGCCTCGTCTCCGACGGAGGGGTGCACTCGAGCAACACCCACCTCCAGGCGCTCGTCGAGCTCGCCGGCCGCCTCGGCGTCCCAGACCTCGTCATCCACTGCTTCACCGACGGCCGCGACACCCTGCCCGAATCCGGCGTCGAGCACGTCGCGCTGCTCGAACGCTGGTGCCTGGAGCTGTGGCCGCCCGGGGCGCCCGGACGGGCGCGGGTGGCGAGCGTCATCGGCCGCTACTACGCCATGGACCGCGACCGCCGCTGGGAACGCATCCAGGCCGCCTACGA
>DATKPO010000066.1:0-35964 GCA_035524055.1 Solirubrobacteraceae bacterium | reverse complement strand
GCCTGCGCGTCGGCGATCGCGAGCTCCAGGCCCCGACGGTGATCCTTGCCACCGGCTCCGTCCCGCGATCGATCCCCGGCGTCCAGCTGGGGGGGCGGGTGCTCGGCACCGAGCAGGCGTGGGCGCTGGCGGAGCTCCCCGGGCGCCTCGCGGTCGTCGGCGCCGGCGCCTCGGGCGCCGAGATCGCCTCGGGCTTTGCCCGACTGGGCAGCGAGGTGATGCTCTTCGAGATGCTCGACCGGGTGCTGCCGACCGAGGACGCCGACATCTCGCGCCTGGTCGAGCGCGGCCTCAAGCGCCAGGGCATCGAGGTGCACACGGGCACCGCCATCGCCGACGTCCAGGCCGGCGCCGACGGTGTCGACTTCCGCCACGGCGAGGAGTCCGCGTCCGTCGACTACCTCGTGATCGCCGCCGGCCGCGGACCGGACGTGACCGCGCTAGGGCTGGACGCCGCCGGCGTCGAGCTCGACGAGAGCGGCCTGGTGAAGGTAGACGGCGCCCTGCGCACGACCGCGGCGGGCATCTACGCCATCGGCGATCTCGTAGCGGGCCCGGCGCTCGCGCACAAGGCCTCCGACGAGGGCATCATCGCGGTGGAGGACTCCGCCGGCCTGCCCACCCACCCGCTGGCCTACATGGACATCCCGCGCGCCACCTTCTGCACGCCGAACGTCGGCTCCTTCGGCCTCACCGAGGCCGAGGCCCGCGAGCAGGGCTACGAGGTCCTCGTCGGCAAGGTCCCCTACGGGGCGGTCGGCGGCGGCATCGTCTATGGCGATCGCGCCGGCATGGTGAAGCTCGTCGGCGAGTCCCGCTACGGCGAGCTGCTCGGCGGACACATCGTCGGCAGCCGCGCCACCGAGCTGATCCAGGAGCTCGTCAACGTGCGTGCCCTGGAGGGCGGCTTTGCCGAGGTCGGCCGCATCGTCCACGGCCACCCCACGCTGTCCGAGGCCGTCATGGAGGCCGGGCGCGCGGCCGACGGCTGGCTGATCCACGGCTGAACACGACGCAGCTATAGGCTCTGCGCCTCGCACATGGACGTGGACGCGGCCTTCTACTTCGATCTGGCAAATCCCGCGGCGTATCTCGTTGCCGAGCGCATCCTGCACGAGCTGCCCGGCCCCGTGGAGTGGCGGCCCGTGCTGGCCCGAGGGCTCGGTGGGGAGCCAGCCCGGGAGACGCGCTCGTCGATCGAGCACCAGGCGAGCGAGCTGGGCCTGCAGCCCGTGCGCTGGCCCGAGCCCTTTCCGTTCGACAGCGAGCGGGCGATGCTGGCGGCGACCTACGCGAAGTCGATCGGGAGAGCCGTCCCCTTCGCGCAGGCGGCCTTCCGCCAGGCGTTCGCCGGGGGCCGGGATCTGGGGGAGCTCGATTCGATCCTGATCGCGGCCGCGGCATGCGAGATGCACCCCCAGGCGGTCCTGCGGGGGGTCGAGTTGCGCTCGGTGCGTGAGCAGCTCGCGGCCGCGACCCGGGCCGCCGCGGCCGCCGGGGTAAGGGCGGTGCCGGCCGTGAGAATCGGCGAGCAGGTGCTCGGCGGGCCGCGAATGCTGGCGGACGCCCGGCGGGCCCTTCAGGTCTCGGTGGAGCTGGGCGATCAAAAAAACGCGAAATCAAATCCGCGCGACCGCGCCGACGGACACGACGATCCGCGCGATCGCGCCGATCAGAAAATGGATTTTTCACATCGCCCATGCGCGCCGCCGCGAGAATCGCACGGAAGCGCCGATCGGGAGCACGCCCCGTGCGGGCGAACCGCGCCTACCGCCTGATCGTCCGCCGCGGCGGCTGGGCCCCGGCGGCACTGGCCGACCCCGGACGGGTCGACCACGTCGAGGTCGTCGAGATCGACGGCGGCGAGGTGGTGCTGTTCTGGGACTGTCCCCCGCGGGAGGCGGCGCGGCGCACACGCGCGCTACGCGCAGACCTCGCCGGCCTCGAGGCCGAGGAGTTCCTGGAGCGCTGGGCTACCGTGGACAGCTGAACCGATGCCCAACCCGCGAGAGCCTGAACACTGATGCCCGATTTGCCCGAGCCCGACGTCGCGCGCGAGTGGCTGGAGACGATGACGCTGATCCGGCGCTTCGAGGAGCGCGCCGGCGAGATGTACGCGCGAGCGAAGATCGGCGGCTTCCTGCACCTCGCGATCGGCGAGGAGGCGAGCATCGTCGGCGCCGTACGGGCCCTGCGGGACGACGACTACCTGGTCTCGACCTACCGCTCGCACGGCCACGCCCTCGTGCGGGGGACACCGCCCGGACGGGTGATGGCCGAGCTGTTCGGGCGCGTCGACGGCTGCTCCGGCGGCCGGGGTGGCTCGATGCACATGTTCGACGGCGCGCGGCGCTTCATGGGGGGCTACGGCATCGTCGGCGGCAACCTCCCGATCGCCGCCGGGATCGGCCTCGCCAGCGACTTCCTGGGCACCGAGGACGTCACGCTCTGCGTCTTCGGCGACGGCGCCTCCAACCAGGGGACGTTCGGCGAGACCCTGAACCTGGCGGCCCTGTGGAGGCTGCCAGTGGTGTTCATGGTGACCAACAACCAGTTCGGGATGGGCACCTCGCTGCAGCGGCACTCGGCGGTCACCGATCTGCAGCGCAAGGGCGAGAGCCTCGGCGTGCCCGGGATGCGCTGCGACGGGATGGACGTCCTCGACACGCATGCGGTCCTGCACGAGGCCGTCGAACGCACCCGCGCCGAGCGCCGGCCGCTGCTGGTCGAGGCGATCACCTACCGCTTCCGGGGACACTCGATGGCCGACCCCGAGGAGTACCGCAGCCGCGAGGAGGTGGAGCAGTGGCGCGAGCGCGACCCGCTGCCGGCGTTCGCCGAGCTGCTCGAGCGCGAGGGAGCTCTCACCGCCCAGGAGCGCGCCGAGATCGATGCCCGAGCGCGGGAGCGGGTCGATGGCGCCGTCGCGTTCGCCGAAGCCTCGCCGTTCCCCGCTCCGGAGTCGCTCTACGACGACGTCTACGTCCTCGGCGACCAGGTTCGCGGCTGGTACTCGGTGCGGACCACCTGATGCCCGAGCTGCGCTACCGAGAGGCGCTGAACGCCGCGCTGCGCGAGGAGCTCGCCCGCGACGAGCGCGTGATCCTCATGGGCGAGGACATCGGGGTGTTCGGCGGCGCCTTCAAGGTGACCGCGGGCCTGCTGGAGGAGTTCGGCGAGCGCCGGGTGCGCGACACCCCGATCTCGGAGAACACCATCGTCGGCATGGGGGTCGGCGCGGCGATGGTCGGCCTGCGGCCGGTGGTCGAGCTGATGACCGTCAACTTCGCCCTGCTCGCGTTCGATCAGATCGTCAACCACGCGGCGCACATCCACTACATGTTCGGCGGCCAGGCCCGCGTGCCGTTGGTGGTGCGGATGCCCCAGGGCGCGGGCCACCAGCTGGGTCCCACCCATTCGCACTGCCTGGAGGCGATGTTCATGCATGTGCCGGGCCTGCTCGTCGCCACCCCGTCGACGCCGGCCGACGCCAAGGGCCTGCTCAAGGCCGCCATCCGCGACGACAACCCCGTGATCTTCATCGAGCACGAGTCGCTCTACGGGGTGCGCGGCGAGGTCCCCGACGGCGACCGGGCACAGCCCTTCGGGCGAGCCGCGGTGCGTCGCGAGGGCGGCGACGTGACGATCGTGGGCATCTCGCGCATGGCCCAGACGGCGGCGCGCGCCGCGCAGCGACTGCAGACAGATCACGGTGTCAGCGCGGAGGTGATCGACCCGCGCACGCTGCGCCCGCTCGACCTCGACACGATCCTGCACTCGGTCGCCCGCACCAATCGCTGCGTGATCGTCGAGGAGGGTTGGCCCCACGGTGGCGTCGGCGCCAACCTCGCCGCGCTGATCTCAGAGCAGGCCTTCGACGACCTCGACGCGCCGGTGCGACGCGTGACCGGGGCGGACGTGCCGATGCCCTACTCCAAGCCGCTCGAGGACATCGCCTACCCACACGAGCCACAGGTCGTCGCCGCCGTCCTCGAGGTGCTCGACCTGGCGCCGCCCGACCGCCAGCCGACCGGCGGCTCAGCCGCTGTGACGACCGCCTCGACCGCGGAGGCGCGATGACCGAGATCGTGATGCCCCGCCTCTCCGACACGATGGAGGAGGGCACGATCCTGCGCTGGATCAAGCACGACGGCGAGCAGGTGGCCCGGGGCGAGGAGCTGGTCGAGATCGAGACCGACAAGGCCGCCATGGTCTACGAGTCCGACGCCGAGGGGATCCTGCGGATCGTCGCCGGCGAGGGCGAGACGCTGCCTGTGGGCGCGGCCATCGCCCACGTCGGCCCCGGAACCGAGCAGGATGGCGGCGGTTCGGGCGTCATAGCGCACGTCGGGGCCGAAACCGAGCGTGATGGCGGCGGGACGCAGGACGACGGCAGAGCGCGGGACAGCGAGCCGCAAGCCGCAACCAAGCACGCCAAGCCCACGCCCTCCGCGGCGATCGTCACCAGAGACGAGCCGCGCGTAAAGGCCTCCCCCCTTGCCCGGCGGGTTGCACGCGAGCGCGGCCTCGATCTGCATGAGATTGCCGGAAGCGGCCCGGGTGGGCGGATCGTACGGGCCGACGTCGAGGCGGAGGGGGCGGCGACGCCCGCCTCACGGCCCACCGCGGCCACACGGCCCACGGCACAGCCCGCCGCCACACGGCCCGCCGCCGCACAGCCCGCCGCCGCCACACGGCCCACCGCACAGCCCGCCGCCACACGGCTCGCCGCCGGCGAGCCGCCGGTTCTCGGCGAGCCACCGCCGGCCGCCGCAACCCTCGCCGAGCGCGTGGCGACGGCGAAGGGGGAGACGACGACGGTGGAGCTGACGCGCCTCCAGCAGACCGTGGCGCGCCGGATGGCCGAGTCCAAGGCGACGATCCCGGATTTCACGCTGCAGGTGGATATCGACATGGAGGCCTGTGTGGCGCTGCGCGGCGAGCTCAAGCGACTGTCACCGGAGGAGGCCCCGACATACAACGACATGGTCGTCAAGGCCTGCGCGCTGGCGCTGCGCGAGCATCCCCGCGCCAATGGCAGCTACCGCGACGGTCGGCTGCAACTGCACGAGCGTGTCAACGTCGGTGTCGCCGTCGCCGTCGAACAGGATAACCCTGGGATTGGTGGTGGCGAGGCGCTGGTCGTGCCGACCGTGTTCGACGCCGACCGCAAGGCGCTTGGGGAGATCGCACGCGAGACGCGCACCCTCGTCGAGCGAGTGCGCACCGGTGCCATCACGCCACCGGAGCTCGGCGGCGCGACGTTCACCGTGTCGAACCTCGGCATGTACGGGGTGCGGAGCTTCACGGCAATCGTCAATCCACCACAGGCCGGGATCCTGGCGGTAGGCTCGCTCGAGCCTCGTCCCGTCGTGCGCGACGGTCAGCTGGTGGCGCGACACACGCTGGCGGTCACGCTGGCCTGCGACCACCGCGTCCTCTACGGAGCGGACGCCGCGCGCTTCGGGGCGCGCATCCGGGCGCTCCTGGAAGAGCCGGCGGCGCTGACGCTGTAGACCGTCGCCTCCCCGGCGCACAACCAGCCCGTGAGGGGCTTGGCGGGATCCCCGTTTTATCTCGCCGACATCAGAGACATCGGCGCACGCATTGTTGGGGTCGACGTGGGCTTTATGAGAAGCTGGCATTGATCCGACTCTTAGGAACTGCCCCCTGTGGACCGGAAAGAAAGGTCGCAAACATGAGAATGCAAAGATTTGCAGTCACTGCCTCGATCGCCCTAGCCGTGGCGTTGCTCGGCGCACCCTCCGCCGGCGCCGCCGGATGGATGGTAGGCGGCTCTGAACTCTCGGGCTCCGAAGCCCTTGCTACCACGGCCAAAGTGACCGAAAACTACAAGCTCACCTCAGCAGGCGTAACGGTTGAATGCTCAGGCAACACAGTGAACAGCACCAGCCCAGAGCTCCTTTCGCCGGATAAGGCCTCGGCGTCCAGCATCATATTCACCCACTGCGAACCGTTGGGCGGCGAGTGCACTATCCCGCGATCGGAACTTGGAACAGTACCCATAGAATTGGAAGCGACGTTAGAAGGATCAAAAGAAGTCAGAGCCGTGATAAAGCCCAAAACCGGCAAAATCTTCGCCAGCATCCAGTATGAGGGCAGCAAATGCGCGCTCGCGGGAGTCAAGACGATCAAAGGGAAAGCAACCGCCATAAAACCGACAGAACAACAGGAACGGACACTGCAAGAAAGCGTGCTCGATACCGGCTCAGGGGAACTCGAAATAGGGAATGTCGAAGCGACCCTAAAAGGAAAGGCCCTGCACAAACTCGCCAGCAGCAAGACGTGGAGCTTCTTATAGGGTGTACCCCACGGCGTACACGAGTGGCTGACCGCGACGCACCTGTGCCGGCGGGGAGGCCGCGAGCGCGCCCGCACGGGGGCTACCGGCCTGCGCCACTTACGGCTACGCTGGATGACGATGAGAGCCGCCGACCGCCATGCGCACGAGCTGTGGGTGTGCCAGCTCGGCGTCGTGCCGTATCGCGAGGCGCTGGCGCTGCAGCGGGACGTTTGGGAGCGGCGCGTTGCGGGCGAGTCCCCAGACGCGCTGCTCCTACTCGAGCACCCCCCGGTCTACACCCATGGCCGGCGCTCGCGGCCCGACGAGCTGACGCTCGGCGAGGACTTCTACGCGGCGCGCGGGATCGAGGTCGTGCCGAGCGACCGCGGCGGACGCGTCACCTACCACGGCCCGGGACAGCTCGTGGGCTACCCGATCATGTCCGCCCCGGACGTCCTGGTGCACATGCGGCGGATGGAGGACGCGATCGTCGCCGCCCTCGCCGAGGAAGGAATCGCGGCGCGCTCGCGGCCGCAGGACGGCCCCGACTACACCGGCGTCTGGGTGGCCGAGCGCAAGCTCGCCTCGCTCGGCGTCCACGTCGCGCGGGGCATCTCCACGCACGGGTTCGCGGTGAACGTCGAGAACGATCTCGCGCCCTTCTCGTGGGTCGTCGCCTGCGGCCTGCCGGACGTCACGATGACCTCGATCGCGTTCGAGCGCGGCACGGCCGACATCGGCTGCTTCCGGCGACGTATGGCGCACGCTTTCTGCGCGATCCACGGCCGGCGTCAGCGAATCGTGTCCGCGAGCCGGCTCGGGATCGCGGACACGCCGCTTGCGGCAGGACGACGCGATCCGGTGGCGGCATGACGGGCGCCGACGCCGCGACTCCACCGGCGCCGACCCGCTCGCGCTCGAACCCGGGCGGGGCGAACGTGCTGCGTGTCCTCGGCCCCGACGTACGCCCGCTGCGCGAGCGCAAGCCGCCGTGGCTGAAGGTTCCCGCTCCGGGCGGTGAGCGCTACCGCGCCCTGACGCGGCTGATCCGCGACGAGCAGCTGCACACGGTCTGCCAGGAGGCCGCCTGCCCCAACGTCGGCGAGTGCTGGGAGCGGGGCACGGCGACGTTCATGATCCTCGGCGACACCTGCACCCGCCGCTGCGGCTTCTGCAACGTCAAGACCGGCCGGCCGACCTGGAACGACCCGCTCGAGCCGGCGCGCGTCGCCCGTTCGATCGCGCGGATGGGGCTGCGCCACGCCGTCGTCACCTCGGTCGATCGCGACGACCTGCCCGACAAGGGCGCCGGGGCGTTCGTGGGGGTCATCCGCCAGGTCCGCCGCCAGGCGCCGGGCTGTCAGATCGAGGTTCTCACCCCCGACTTCCAGGGCCAGGAGATGCCGCTGGCGAAGGTCATCGCGGAGCGGCCCGACGTCTTCAACCACAACGTCGAGGTCGTCCCCCGCCTCTACCCGCTGGCGCGTCGCGGCTCGAGCTTCGAGCGCTCCTGTCGCGTGCTCGAGCTGGCCAAGCAGCTCGGCGGACGCGAGGTGGTCACCAAGTCCGGCCTCATGGTCGGTCTCGGCGAGACCCACGAGGAGATGGTGCAGACCTTCGCCGCGCTGCGCGCCCGTGGAGTCCAGGTGCTCACCGTCGGCCAGTACCTGCGGCCCTCCGAGCGCCACCTGCCGGTGGTCCGCTACTGGCATCCCGACGAGTTCGCCGCCCTGCGGCGCGCCGCCTACGATCTCGGCTTCGAGCACGTCGCGGCCGGACCCCTGGTGCGCTCCTCCTACCACGCCGACCAGCACGTCGCCCAGGCCAGGCCCGGCAGCGGCCCGCTCGCCGGCGATCCCGCCGCAACACCGTCGCCCGGCGCAGGCGACGCCACGGCTGCCGGTGTCGGCGAGATGGCACGCGGATAGTCTGCTGCGATCCTCGCGCGTTTGGTCATCCTGCTCGTCGCGGCCCTCTTCATCGTCGGCTTCGCGTTCCTGACGCTGAAGGCGATCGCCGCCCAGGGGTTTACCCTGGCCAGCGCGATCTCGCTGTTCGTGATCCTCCTGATGGCCGTCGGGATCCTCGGCTCGCTGCTGAACCCTCCCCGTCGGTGAGCGTCCCCGCCCCGCACCTCCGTCGATGAACCTCTTCCCGCCCCGCGCCACTCGTCGATGAGCCGCTCGCCGTTCCTGCCCCCCAGCCACCGTCACTCGCGGGCCGCGGCCCGCCGGCGACGACGCAGGCGCATACGCCGCATGCTTGCCGGCGGCGCCGTCGCCGTGGTGGTCGCCGCACTGCTCTACGCGGTCCTCTCCCGCGGCGGCGACCCCCTGAGCAGCAGCAACAGCCCCGCCGCGGGGGCCGGACACGGCGAGCGCGGGCGCAGCACCCGCGTAGACGATCGCACCACGAAAAGCCCGACCGGGCGGATGTCGGCGCTGGGCCTGCCGCTGGGCGTCCCGCCGCTGCCCCTGCAGCTGTCCGACCCCGGCGCCGACCCCATCCGGCTGCGTTTCCCCGAACCCCCGCGGGCGGGCATCATGATCGACCTCGACAGCGGACGGGTCCTGTGGCAGCTGAACCCGCTGGAGCGGCTGCGCATCGCGAGCCTCACGAAGATGATGACCGCCCTGCTCACAGTCGAGCACACGCCGTCCGACGCCCGGGTGCTGATCACCAAGCAGGCGGAGGAGACCAGCGGCTCGAAGGTCGGGGTCCTCCCGCTCGGGCGCCGGGTGCCGATCGGGCCGCTGATGTACGGCCTGTTGCTGCCCTCCGGCAACGACGCCGCCGTCGCCCTGGCCCAGCACGTGGCGGGCAGCGTCCACCGCTTCGTCGGTGAGATGAACGAAGAAGCCGCCCGGCTCGGCCTCGGCTGCACCCGCTACTCCTCGCCGTCGGGCTTCTACAACACACACAACTACTCCTGCGCGGCCGACCTCGCCGAGCTGGCCCACATCGACCTCGGGCAGCCCCGCATCGCACGGGTCACCCGGACCTACTATGCCGTCCTGCCGTTCCCCATCGAGGGGGGCAGGCTCTACCTCTATAACAACAACCCCCTGCTGATCTACCACTACCCCGGCACGACGGGTATGAAGACCGGCGAAACCATCGAAGCCGGTCGCTGCCTCGTCGCGACCGCGGAGCGCCACGGGGTGCGCCTGGCGGTCGTCCTTCTGCACTCCCCGGCACCCGGAAACCAAGCCCGGGAACTGCTCGACGACGCATTCCTGCACGTATACCACCAGGCCCCCGTCGCCGAACCCCCGATGCCGGCTGGCGCCTGAGCCCCAGGCGTCCCGCGGCCTGCGCCGGAGCCAGCCTTGGAGATCGGTTTTCTGGAGGTGTGCGCGCGTGCGCGGCTCGTTAACGCCTATTGCTTGTTAACGCGCCGCGCGCACGCGCGCACGCGCGCACACACCTCGCCAAAACAACACCGACTCCCCCTTCAAAACAACGCCGGCTCTCCCCTCGACACCGCCCCCGCCGAGCGTAGTACCGTATGCGTAGCGATTGACTGGTCAGTCAACCAAGGAGGAGCGCGATGGATCTCGACGACACCCCTGAGCAGGCCGCATACCGCGCGGAGGCGCGGGGATGGCTGGAGCAGCACAAGGGCGAGGCCCCGATCCTGCAGGGGCCGGGGGCGCTCGAGGAGGAGGCCGAGATCGTCGCCGCCCGCCGCGCCTGGCAGGCGCGACTGGCCGAGGCCGGGCTCGCCGGGGTGACGTGGCCCAAGGAGTACGGCGGTCAGGGCCGCGGGCCGATCGAGCAGGTGATCTGCAACCAGGAGATCGCCCGCGCCAAAGTCCCCGGGATCCTCGACGCGATCGGCGTGGGGATGCTCGGCCCGACGATCATCGCCCACGGCAGCGAGGAGCAGAAGGGCCGCTACCTCGGGCCGATGCTGCACGGCGACGAGGTCTGGTGCCAGCTCTTCTCCGAGCCCGCCGCCGGCTCTGACCTGGCCGCCGTCCAGACTCGCGCCCGCCAGCTCGAGGACGGCAGCTGGCGCCTGTCGGGCCAGAAGGTGTGGACGACCAACGCCCAATTCGCCTCCTACGGCCTGCTGCTGGCGCGCACCGACGCCGACGTGCCCAAGCACAAGGGGCTGACGATGTTCGTCGTGCCGATGGACGCCCCCGGAGTGACCGTGCGCGGCCTGCGCCAGATCTCCGGCGAGGCGGAGTTCAACGAGGTCTTCTTCGACGACGTCGCCATCGCCGCCGACGCGGTCGTCGGCGGCGTCGGCAACGGCTGGGGCACGGCGCTGACGACCCTGATGTTCGAGCGGGTCACGATCGGCCTCGGCGCCGAGGGCCTGGGCTTCAGCTCCCAGCGCTTCGCCCAGGCGATCGCGGCCGACGAGCACGCCCGCCGCGATCCCGAGGTCCGCCGCGACCTGGGCGAGATCGCGGCGGAACTGATCGCGGTGCGCTTCACCGGCTACCGCACGATGACGGCGCTGCAGCGCGGCCAGATCCCCGGCCCCGAGGCAGGCCTGGCGAAGGTCACGATCGTCAACGGCGCGATCAAGACGGGTGACCTCATCGCCGACGTCCTCGGCCCCGACGCTCTCGCCGAGGGCAGCGAGTGGGCCTACATGATCTCCTTCCTCCCCGGCCTGAAGTCGGCGGGCGGCACGGAAGAGATCCTGCGCAACACGATCGGCGAGCGCGTCCTGGGCCTCCCACCGGAGCCGCGCCTGGACAAGGGCATCCCATTCTCGGAGCTGCGAGCGAAGGAGGCGGCGAGCGCATGAACCTGGCACTCTCGGATGAGCAGGTCCTCCTGCGCGAGGCCGCCCGCGGGGCGCTGTCGCGCTTCAAGACCCTGGAGGCGGCCCGGGCGGCGCTGGACGGGGAGGGCGACCTGCCCGCCCTCTGGCCGACCGCGGTCGAGGCCGGCTGGCCGGGGCTGCTGGTGAGCGAGGCCCACGACGGCGCCGGCCTGGACGCCTTCGACGCGATGCTCGTGCTCGGCGAGTGCGGGCGGACGCTGGCGGCGATCCCACTGCTCGGCCATCTTCCGGCGAGCGCCATCCTCGATGCGTCGCCCGATGTCCACGACGAGCTCTTGAGCTCTCTCGCCCGGGGCGAGCGCCGCGCCGCCTACCTGCCGACGCGGCCGGCCGACGACGTCCGCGGCGAGTGGAGCGTGGACCCCGCCGGCGGCATGGAACGCGCGGCGCCGCCCAAGGCCTCGCGCGGCGGGGACGCCGCGGGCGGGGCCACCGTCACCGGCCAGGTCGCGTTCGTCCCGGACGCGCCCGGAGCGGATGTGCTCGTCGGCGTCGCCACGCTCGACGGCCAGCCGGTCGGCTTCTGCGTAGAGGCCTCGGCGAGCGGGGTCAGCGTCAACGAGGTCCGCCGCTACGACGCCACCCGCTCGCTCGGCCACGTCGCGCTGGAGAACGCCCCGGCGACGCTGTTGCAGGCGCCGCCGGAGGAGCTCGCCGGCGCCTGGCACCTGGCGCAGGCGCTGCTCGCCGCCGAGTCCCTCGGCGCCGTCGAGGCCGCCCTGGAGACGTCGGTGGCCTACGCCAAGGAGCGTTACACCTTCGGCCGCGCGATCGGCTCCTACCAGGCGGTCAAGCACTCCCTGACGGAGGTCCTGCGCCAGCTCGAGAACGGCCGCTCCCTGCTCTACTACGCCGGCTGGTCGCGACGCGGCGCACCCGGCGAGTTCGCCCTGGCCGCGGGAGCGGCGCGCTCGGTGGCGGGACGCGCGCTGGACCACGCCGCCCGCACGATGATCTCGGTGCACGGCGGCATCGGAGCCACCTGGGAGCACGACGCTCCGCTCTACTTCCGCCGGGCGCAGCTCAACCGGCGCCTGCTGGGCGGCACGGCATTGGCCAGCGACCAGGTCGCTTGCGAGCTGTTCGCGCAGGGCTGAGCACGCGCAGGGCTGAGCACGCGCAGGCTGAGCGCAGAGCGTCGAGGCAGACCCGACACGGGCTGAGAGAGGTCCGCGTGAAGGCCGGCGCGGCCACGGCGCGGGCTAGCGGTGTCGATGGCGTCGATGCCGCCGCGCCGCGGCCGTGCGTTCGGCGAGCTCGGCGCGTTGGGCCGCGACGAGGCTTTCCAGCACCGGCGCCCCGTAGGCGGCCTGGACGGCCTGAACCATCCGCGGCGGCAGGCCGCAGTCGATGCAGAAGCCATGCTGGGACCACGAGATCGCGCGGGCGAGGACCTGATCGGCGTAGGTGACACCGGCGGCGCCGTGACCGTAGTAGTCGTACGCCGCCCACCAGGCGGCGTCGTCGAGCGCCGCACCGGCGCCGTCGGAGGAGAGCAGCCAGGCGGCGGCCATGACGGCGTCGAAGTCGTCGTAGATCGAGGGGTGGTGCGCGGTGCGGTGGTCGTAGACCGCAGGCCGTTTGCCGTAGCGGTAGGCGCTCCGCACCAGCTGCCAGGTGCTGACGGGCCCGTTGGTGACATTGAACTGCATCGGCCCGCCGCAGCAGTGGGCGAAGTTGAGGCCGTGATAGGTCGAGGGGGCGGTCGAGAAGGCCGTCTCCTGGTCGTGGATCGAGGCCAGCAGCAGCCAGTTGACGCCGAACACCCGCTGGGCTTCGGCGTAGATCGGGTAGAAGCCGGCCACCCAGGCTTCAGAGATCGGCACTTCGGGCCCGCCGACGGGATCGCTCGCGGAGGCGTCCCAGACGGCGTCCCCCGTCTCGCCGGCACCGCCGGCGGCCGTTGCGAGAGCCTGGCGGCCGACGGCGGGCACGACCCCGGTGTGGCGTCCGCCGCGTCGACCGGCCGGCGTGTAGGGGCCGGCGGGCGGGGCCCCACGTCCGGCGCGCAGCGCCCGAGTGGCCGCGCCGGCGACCGCGGGGGTGCGTGCCGCGACCAGCACGGTGGGCGGGTGGGCGACAGCCGGGGACCTGCCGGCGGAGTCGAGCGCGCCGCTCAGCACGACGGCTAGGACTGCGACGCCGACGGCGAGCAGCGCGGCCGCGGTCAGCCAGGCACGGCGTTCGGATGGCGCTGACGGTGGGTGGATCTCGCTCCCCAAGACAACCCCGACGGTAGCGCCAGAACCTTAAGCGGGGCGTCGGAGGGGTATACCTTGGGCGATGCCTGCACCCTCACCGGACCCGGCTGGGCGCCCCGCGGGGGAGACGGACACGATCGCCTCTGAGGGGCAGGCGTGCTCGACGCCGCCGTCATCGGGGCAACCCGGCGCATCGCGCGAGCACCCGGGCCTACCCGACCGCTACGGCCCGCTGGCGCTACGGCGTACCCGCAAAGCCGACGGACGTGGGCTGATCCTCTACGGGTGGCGCCCGGAGCCGCCGGCGGCGGCCCCGCCGCCTGCCCCGTCGGCCTCGCTGGGCGATGGGTGAGCTGCGCTTCAACGAGCTGCGCGGGGAGTGGGTGGACTACGCCATCCACCGCCAGGATCGGACGTTCCTGCCGGCTCAGGCGGAGTGCCCTCTCTGCCCCACCCGGCCGGGCGGCGCGGATACCGAGATCCCGTTCCCGGCGTTCGAGATCGCGGTGTTCGAGAACCGCTTCCCGGCATTCGAGGCGCCGCTGGGCGCGGCGGAGGTGGTCGTCTACACCGATCGCCACGAGGGCTCCCTCGCGACGCTCCCGGCGGAGCGCGCGCGGGCCTTGATGTGGGTGTGGCGCGAGCGCTATCTCGCGCTCGCCGCGCGGGAGGACATCGACTACGTCTTCATCTTCGAGAACCGGGGAGTGGAGGTTGGCGTGACCCTGCACCACCCCCACGGTCAGATCTACGGCTACCCGTTCCTGCCGCCGGTGCCGGCGGCCGAGACGGCGGCCGACGCGCGACTCGGCGGGTGCGCAGTGTGCGCGCTGCTGGCGGAGGAGGTTCGCGGCGGCGCGGAGACCCACGGCGGCGGGGAGACCCACGGCGGCGGGGAGGACCACGGCGGCGCGGAGACGCACGGCGGCGGGGACCGGACGCTGTTCGCCGACGAGGACGTCCTCGTCTACGTCCCCTACGCCGCGCGCTGGGCCTATGAAACGCATGTAGCGCTGCGCGCGCACCGCCCCAGCCTGGCCCACTGCACGCCGACGGAGCTCGACTCGCTGGCCGGTGCGCTGCAGCGGCTGACGCGCGGCTATGACGCGCTGTTCGACCGCCCGTTCCCCTACGTGATGGCCGTCCACCAGGCGCCTACTCCGAACGGCGGGGAGGCCGACGGGCATGTCCACGTGGAGTTCTACCCGCCGCTGCGCACGGCGGAGAAGCTCAAGTACCTGGCCGGCTCCGAGCAGGGGGCGGGGGCGTTCATCGCCGACACCCTGCCGGAGGAGTCGGCGGCGGCACTGCGCGAGGTGATCGCAGGCGACCGTCGAGGGGCGGCAACCGGTGCGGCGTGAGGTGCGGGCGTTCGCTCCGGGGCGGGTGAATCTGATCGGGGAGCACACCGACTACAACGGCGGCTTGGCGCTGCCGTTCGCGATTGCCCAGGGGATCACCGTGCGCGGCTGGGTTGAGCCCTCGTCGAAGCGCCGGGCGCCCGACACAGCGCCGGCTGGCGCCCGCATCCGGGCGCGGGCAGTCGATATCGACGAGGAGGACGAGTTCGCCCTCCCGCGTCCCGACCGCGTGGCGGGCTGGCGAGCATTCGTCCGCGGCGTGGCCAGCGCGCTCGAGGAGGCCGGGGCACCGGTTCCCTCCTCGCACCTGGAGCTCGGCGGCGACATCCGGCGCGGTGCGGGGCTGTCCTCTTCGGCGGCGCTTGAGATCGCTCTGAGCTTGGTGCTGCTCGCCCTCGCCGGTGCAGACGAGCTCGACCTGCTCGACCTGGCGCGCCTGTGCGCGGGGGTCGAGAGCGAGTGGGTCGGCGCCCAGACGGGTCTCCTGGACCAGCTGGCGTCGCTGCTTGGCAAGCCCGAGAGGGCTCTGCTGATCGACTTCGCGAGCCTCGACGTCAAACCGGTGCCGCTGGTCCTGGAGAGGGGCTGGAGCCTGGCGGTGGAGGAGTCAGGCGAGCACCGCGAGCTGGCGGCCTCCGGCTACAACGAGCGCCGCGCGGAATGCGCCCGCGCCTGCGAGCTGCTCGGGGTGGGCTCGTTGCGCGAGCTGGAGGGGCCCGGCGGGGTCGGACGCGCGGACCTGGCGCGCCTCCCGGAGCGGCTGGCGAGGCGCGTGGAGCACGTGCTTGGAGAGAATGCCAGGGTACGCGCCGTGGTCACCGCACTGGGCGAAGACCAAGCGGCCGCGATCGGCCCGCTGCTCGACGAGTCGCATGCCAGCCTGCGCGACCTCTACGAGTGCTCGACGCCCGCGGTGGAGGCGGCGGTGAGGAGGTGCAAGAGCTCCGGCGCCCTCGGCGCCCGCATGATCGGCGGTGGCTTCGGGGGGAGCGTGCTGGGGCTGTTCCCGCCAGACGCGCCGCCACCGCCGGGCACGCTCGCGGTGCGGCCCTCGGCAGGCGCCCGCCTGCTCGCTTGAGACACCAGGCGCGACCAGGCGCGGCGGAGCCCTGTCGGCCGCCAGCGACGCCGAGGTCAAAACCGGCGGCTGAACCGGCCCGAGGTGAGCGTGGTTCGACGGTAACGCCGGACCACCAGCAACCACAGCAGCTCGGACGCCAAGACGAGTACCGCGGACACACTCGCGGGCATCTGCAGAGACACGAGCGCCGAGGCTGGGAGATTGGGTGGAACCGACTCGGCTCATACCGACGGCGCATGATTTCATGAGAAATCACAATTTCGACTTTCTGGAGCATCGGTCTCGGGCCACGAGCCGAACAGGCACGATCTGGTCGCGGCGGCGTTTCCGACTGAGCCGGGGGCCCTGCCGCGGTGAGGCTGTCGCGAGCCGCGGCCTCAGGCCGCGACCAGCGCGGCCTGCTTCTCGCCGAGCGAGGCGATGAGCTCGTCGAAGGCGGTGGCGAATTTCTCGACGCCCTCGCGCTCGAGGGTGTCGGTGAGGTCGTCGTAGTCGACGCCGACCTCGCGCAGTTCCGCCAGCAGCCGGCCTGCCTGCTCGAGCCCGCGCTGGAGGCGGGCTTCGGGGTTGCCGTGGTCCTGGTAGGCGGCGATGGTCTGCTCGGGCATGGTGTTGACGGTGGCGGGGCCGATGAGCTCCTCGACGTAGAGGATGTCGGGGTAGTCGGGGTTCTTGGTCGAGGTGGAGGCCCAGAGGACGCGCTGGGGGCTGGCGCCCTTGCCGGCGAGGTACTCCCAGCGGGGCCCCTGGAAGGCCTCCAGGAAGTGCCGGTAGGCGAGCCGGGCGTTGGCCACGGCGAGCCGCCCCTTGAGCTCGGCGTAGTCGCGCCCGGAGCTGGCGGCGAGCTCGTCGAGGCGGCGGTCGCCCTCGGTGTCGATGCGGGAGACGAAGAAGCTGGCGACGGAGGCAACGGTGCGGGGGTCGCCGCCGGCGGCGACGAGGCGCTCGATGCCGCGGATGTAGGACTCGGCGACCTCGGCGTAGCGGCGCAGGGAGAAGATGAGGGTGACGTTGATCGAGCGGCCCTCGGCGATGACGTCCTCGATGGCGGCCAGCCCGGGCTTGGTGGCGGGGATCTTGACCATGAGATTGGCGCGGTCGACGAGCTCGTGCAGGCGCATGGCTTCGCGGTAGGTGGCGAGGGTGTCGTAGGCGAGCCCGGGGTCGACCTCGAGCGAGACGTAGCCGTCGCGGCCGAGACCGCCGTCCCAGATGGGGCGGAAGAGGTCGCAGGCGTCCTTGATGTCGCGCTCGGCGAGGCGCCAGAAGGTGTCGCGGGCGTCGAGTCCTTCGCCGGCGAGCTCGCGGATCTGCTCGTCGTAGGCGTCGCCGGCGCTCATGGCCTGCTGGAAGATGGAGGGGTTCGAGGTGGCCCCGACTACGGCGTCGTCGTCGAGCAGCTGTTGCAGGTGCCCACCGCGGATGGAGTCGCGCGAGAGGAAGTCGACCCAGACGCTCTGCCCGAGGGCGGAGAGGCGGTGAAGCGGCGAGGTGTGGTCCTGTGGTGGCATTGGTGTCGGCCTCCGGAGAGTGGCTCTATGAGGTGCTACCCGGCGTGGCGGAGCTTCCCAGATGCCCGCCGGCACGTCCGTCCGCCCCACCGACGTTCCCGTCGGCGGTGGCGGTGCGCTGCAGCAGGGCTCGGGCGCGGGCGAGGATGCCGTCGGCGTCGAAGCCGAGCTCCTTCAGGACGCGGGCGCCGGGCGCGGAGGCCCCGAAGCGGTCGATGCCGAGGACGTCGCCGTCGCTGCCCACCCACTTCCACCAGCCGAGCGTGGCCCCGGGCTCGACGGCGAGGCGGGTGCGGACGGCGGGCGGGAGCACCTCGTCGCGGTACTCGGGCGACTGGGCTTCGAAGAGCTCGACGCAGGGCATCGAGACGACGCGGACGGCGTGACCGGCGTCCGCCAGGGTGCGCCCGGCCTGCAGTGTGGGCGCGACCTCGGCGCCGGTGGCGATGAGGATCAGCTCGGGTTGCCGGCCCTCGGCGCGGGAGTCCCACAGGACGTAGCCCCCGCGCTCGAGCTCGGCGGCCGCCGCGAGCCCACCGTCGGTGCGGTCCAGGGTGGGGACGTTCTGGCGGGAGAAGAGCAGCGCGACGGGCCCGTCGTCGCGTTCGAGCGCGACGCGCCAGGCGACGGCGGTCTCGTTGGCGTCGGCGGGACGGACCACCCAGAGGTGGGGGATGGCGCGCAGCGAGGCGTAGTGCTCGATCGGCTGGTGGGTGGGGCCGTCCTCGCCGAGACCGACGGAGTCGTGCGTCCAGACCCAGAGGACCGGGAGCTGCATGAGCGCGGAGAGCCGCACCGAGGCGCGCATGTAGTCGGAGAAGACGAGGAAGGTCGAGCCGTAGGGCTTGACGATCCCGCCGTGGGCGGCGGCGCCGTTGACGATGGCGCCCATGGCGTGCTCGCGGATGCCGAAGGGGACGTTGCGCCCGGCGTGCACCGGCGAGAACTCGCCGGCGCCGCGGAAGAGGGTCTTGGTCGACTCGACGAGGTCGGCGGCGCCGCCGATCATCGTGGGGCCGTGCTCGGCGAAGGCGGCCATCGTCTTCTGGCCGGCGGAGCGGGTGGCGAGCGACTCGCCGGCGGGGAAGCTCGGCAGCGCCGCCTGCCAGCCCTCGCGCAGCTGTCCCCTCCAGGCTCGATCCCAGTCGTCGAGGAGCTCTCGGTGGGCCTCGCGCCAGGCGTCGAAGCGGCCCTGCCAGTCGCGCTCGGCGGCGGCGCCGGACTGGCGCAGGCTCATGTGCTGGTAGACGCGCTCGTCCACCCAGAAGCTGCGCTCGGGGTCGAAGCCCATGGCGCGCTTGGCGGCGCGGACCTCGTCCTCGCCGAGGGGGGCGCCGTGGGCGGCGGCGGTGTCGACGGCGTGTGGCGCGGGGTAGGCGATGTGGGAGCGGATGGCGATGAAGGACGGCCGCTCGGTTTCGGCGCGGGCGGCGTCGAGGGCGTCCTGGAGGGCGCCGAGGTCCTCGGAGTCGGCGACGCGCTGGACGTGCCAGCCGTCGGCGGCGAGCCGGGCGGTGTGGTTCTCGCCGTCGAAGGAGATGGAGGTGCTGCCGTCGATGGTGATGCGGTTGTCGTCGTAGCAGACGACGAGCTTGCCGAGCTTGAAGTGGCCGGCGATCGACGCCGCTTCCTGGCTGACGCCCTCCATGAGGTCGCCGTCGGAGCAGATGACGTAGGTGTTGTGGTCGACGACGTCGTGGCCGGGACGGTTGTAGCGCTCGGCGAGGAAGCGCTCGGCGATGGCCATGCCGACGGCGTTGGCGAAGCCCTGCCCGAGGGGGCCGGTGGTGATCTCGATGCCGGGGGTGTGGCCGCGCTCGGGGTGCCCGGGTGTGCGCGATCCCCACTGGCGGAACTGCTGGAGCTCCTCCAGGCGGAGATCGTAGCCGGTGAGGTGCAGCAGCGAGTACTGCAAGACGCAGGCGTGGCCGGCGCTGAGGACGAAGCGGTCGCGGTCGGGCCAGTGGGGGGCGTCGGGGTTGACGCGCAGGAAGCGCCTGAAGAGGAGGTAGCCGAGCGGGGCCAGGGCCATCGCGGTGCCGGGGTGCCCGGCGCCGGCTTTCTGGACGGCGTCCATGGCGAGGCCGCGGATGGTGTCGATCGAGAGGCGCCGCAGCGCGACGTCCTGCTCGCGCCCGTGCTCCGCCGGCGCGGTCGACCCGATCGGCTGATGCCTCACCGCCATCCTCGACGATCCTAGCGGCGGCTGCCGTGGGCTGCGGCGGCGAGGGCCGCCGGCGGCGGATGTCGCCGGCGGCGGCGGATGTCGCGAGCCGCGTCCCTCGGCTCGCGCGGTGACCTTATCGTTCAGCCGCGGGGGCGGCGGCAGACGACCGGCAGCGTCCTGACGGGATGTGAGCGGGCCGACGCGCACCAGCAGCGCGGTGGGCGCACGCGCACGAGCCAATGCAGGTCGTGCCGGCAGTGTGAGCGGCGATACGGCCAGCGGGCGTGCAATGCCCGCAGCAGTCGCGGCTCGTCGCAGGTAAGCGTTCTCATGCGGTGATACCTCCCTACCCCTGGTGCGTTGGCCGCGGCGGCCAACCCAAGCATTCCCAATCGTCCGCAACGTCCCTAATAGTACGTTGCCCTACAGAACGTCACGCCATCAGCGATGTGCGCGACGAGCCCTGTCGGAGCCCTCCGTATGACTCCTCCCAAAGTCCGTGTTGCGAGTAATTTCATGCATATATTTGCTCTTGTCGCCCAAATCTCGTCCCTGCCGCGTCGGATCTGAGCTATCATCGAGCGACTCCCACGATAAACATATAAATCATGTTTTACGCATCATGTCAAGTACAACGCGATCGTAGCCGGTTTCCGGCGGGGGCCTCTGAGGCGCGCAGCGCCGGACCGCCTCGACTAAGGTAGGAGCGGTGCCCGAGGGACAGAGGGAGAGAGGCGGGGTGCCGGGAGAGGGGGCCGGCGTGGAACGCCCGGCGCACCCGGAGGCGACCGGCGACGATGGTCGGGCGCGGACCCGGCGAGCCGGGGACAACGGCCGCAAGCCCTCGACGCGCGGCCCGCGGGCGAGCGCCCACGGCCGGCGGGGCGCGGGGCGTGCGGCGGGGGGCGGGGAGAACGGTCAGAAGGGACTGCCGCGCGGGCCGCAGGCTCTGCCGCGGGCGGAGGTGGCGGCGCACCAGCGGGAACGCCTGATCGAGGCGATGGTGCAGGCGGTCAACGAACGCGGGGTGGTGGCGACGACGATCTCCGACCTCGTCGCCCGGGCGGGCATCTCACGGCGGACGTTCTACGAGCACTTCGCGAACAAGGAGGAGTGCCTGCTGGCGACCTACGACGCGGTCGTCGAGACCGAGGTCCGGCGACTCCTCGGCGTCTACGAGACCGCGGGCGAGGACTGGCTGTCGCGGCTGGAGACGATGATCCGGGCGCTGTTCACGGCGCTCGCAGACCGTCCCGACGCGGCGCGGCTGATCTGCGTGGAGATGGGCGCCTCGGGCGAGGTCGGGGTGCAGCGCTGGGCGGACGGCACGGCTCGCTTCGAGCGCTTTATCAGCCAGGGCTTTACGCAGGCGCCGGGGGAGGGCTCGATCCCTGACCCCGTGGCGCGGGCGATCGTGGGGGCGCTGCGCAAGATCGTCTACTCGCGGGTGCGTGAAGGCCGTTCGAGCAAGGCGCTGAAGAGCGAGCTGCTGGGGATCGTGCCGGAACTGATGGAGTGGATCGCCGGCTACTACCCGACGCCGCGGGGGGTGCCGCGCAAGCCGCCATATCGCAAGCCCCGCTATCTCGAGGGCGGCCGCGCCCCGGGCAGCCTGTCGTCGCCGGTGCCGTGGGTGTCTCGGGGGCTGCCGCGCGGCGAGCACAACCTGCCGCGGGGGTTCGTGGAGTTCAACCAGCGGGAGCGGATCTTCGACGCGATCGCGCGGCTGACGGCGAAGTCGGGCTACCAGGCGCTCAGCCTGGAGGACATCGCGGCGGCGGCGGCGGTGTCGCTGCAGACGTTCTACAGCCACTTCGAGAACAAGGAGGAGGCGTTCCTGGCGACCTACGAGGTCGGCCACTCGCGCGCCAAAGCCGCCGTGGACCGGGCGCTGGCGCACCAGACGGACTGGCTCGGCGGGGTGCGGGCGGGGGCGCGGGCGCTGCTGGAGTTCCTGGCGTCGGAGCCGGCGCTGGCGCACCTGGCGTGCGTGGACATCCTGATCGCCTACCCCCACGTGGCGGGCCGGGTGGAGGAGGCGAACTCGGCCTACGCGGAGCTGCTCGACATGGACCTCGGCGTCGGTGCGCCCGCCGACCCGTCGACGCCGGTGGTCACCGAGGCGATCGTGGGCGGCGTGTTCGAGCTGCTGCACGACTACATCATGCGCGGCCTCACCCGCCGCCTGCCGGAGCTGACGGACCATGTGGTCTACATCGCGCTGACGCCGTTCATCGGCCGGGAGGCCGCGGCGGCGGCGATCGCGGACGGCGGAGCGGGCCGGGCCGCCGGGGCCACCGACGGCGCCGCGGGCTGAGGCGCGGCGGGCCGCGCCGACCCGACCCGGCCCACGCGCCGCGCCGACCCGACCCGCGCGCCGCGCCGACCCGGCCCCACGCGCCGACCCGACCGGGCCCTGTGGGCTAGGCGGCGACCCGGAGATGCCGGTAGGGCGCGCCGCGGAGCTCGCGGACGAGGGCGTCGAGGACGGCCTCCTCGTCCTCGTGTCGCCCGTCGGTGACGGCGTCGATGACGGAGCGCTTGCGTTCGAGGAGGGTGGCGATGGTCTCGTCGACGGTGTCGGCGGCGAGGAGGTAGGCGATGTTGACGGCGTGGGGCTGGCCGATGCGGTGGCAGCGGTCCTCGGCCTGGTCGTGCTTGGCGGGGGTCCAGTCGAGCTCCAGGAAGGCGACGTTGGAGGCCCGTGTGAGGGTGAGGCCCTGGCCGGCGACCTCGATGGAGCAGACGATGAGCTGGTTGTCGTCGGTGCCCTCGGGCGCCTGGAACGCGCGGAGGGCCCGGTCGCGGGCGCCGGGGGCGTCGTCGCCGAGGATGTGGAGGGCGGCGGGGAAGCGCTCGACGACGGCCCGCTGGATCTCGCGGTGGCGGGCGAAGACGACGAGCCGCTCGCCGGTGGCGAGGAAGTTGTGGATCCAGGCGAGGGCGGCGCGCAGCTTGCCGCGGGCGGCGAGCAGCTTGAGGGCGTTGAGCCGGACGAGGCGTTCGGCGCGCAGGGCGGCGGCGACGCGGGCGTCGAGCTCGCGGAGATCGAGGGGTTGACTGCGCAGCCAGGCGACGAGGTCGCGCTCGGCGAGCCGGTACTCGGGCTCGTTGTCGAGCTCGATGGGCACGACGGCGCGGGTCTTGGGCGGCAGCTGGGGCAGGACGTCGGCCTTGCGGCGGCGGACGAAGCAGCGGGCGCGCAGGTGCCAGTGCAGGCGCAGGTGGGCGTCGGGCCCGCGGAAGCGCCGGCCGAACTGGGCGCCGGAGCCGAAGTCGTGGAGGCGCCCGAGGATGCGCAGCTGCGCGATGAGCTCGGGGGGACGATTCATGACGGGGGTCCCGGTCAGCGCCAGGAGGAGGCCGTCGGGGGGGACGGCGGCGGCGAGCTGGGCGACGGCCTGGGTGCGCTTGGCGGCGGCGTTCTTGCAGTAGTGGGACTCGTCGAGGACGAGCGCCCGCGGCCCCAGGGCGCGGAGCTCGGCGAGCCGGGCGGCGAGGATGTCGTAGTTGACGAGCGCGATGTGGGGCTCGCGGACCTCGACGGCGGCCTCGCCGGTCCCGCTGAGGGTGCGTACGCCGCGCGCGGGCAGCCAGCGTTCGATCTCGCGTAACCAGTTGAGCTTGAGGCTGGCGGGGCAGACGACGACGGCGGGGTAGGCGCCGTCGGCCTCCAGGGCGGCGAGAGCCTCGATGGTCTTGCCGAGCCCCTGCTCGTCGGCGAGGAAGGCGCGGCGCTGGGCGAGGAGGTAGCTGACGCCGGCGCGCTGGAAGGGCTTGAGCTCGCCGGCGAGGCCGGGGACGCGCAGCGGGGCGTCGGTCGCCTCCGACAGGGCGACGAGCCCGGCGGCGAGGGCGTGCTGCTCGCGCACCTCCTGCAGCAGGGCCAGCGCCCTGGGGTGCACCCAGACGCCGCTGTCGGCGAGAAACCGGTCGAGCTGGGGCACGCAGAAGGGATCGGCGCAGATCTCGGGCATCCCTCCGCGACGGCCCGGGAGGGCCCCGGGCAGCGCCGCGAAGGCCAGCTGCTGGGCGGGGTCGTGGCCGGGGGCGAGGACGAAGCTGGGCCCCTCCCGGCCGGCGGCGAGCTCGAGCACGGCGGGCGGCGCCGGCCGGCCCTCGCGCAGGGCGGCTATGCAGCGCCGGGCGGCGGGGGTCACCCAGCCGCGCAGCTCGCCGTCCATCAGCGCCCAGGACTCGGGGGTCAGCGGCACGGTGACCCCGCCGGGGGCGCCGGTGGCGCAGTCGCGCACCGCCTGGGGCAGCCGGGCGGAGTCGCCGAGCAGCAGGAAGACCGGCTCCCCGTCGCGCTCCACGTCGCGGGAGGCGACGTCGATGGTGCCGAGCCACTCCCGGATCGGCCGCCGGGAGTGGTCGTCGTCGGCGAGCTCGTCGCCCTCAGGGCAAGACCGCGGCTCCTCCAGCTCGCGCAGGGCGCGGCGCACCGCGGCGGAGACGCGCAGGCGCCCGCCGCGTTGGTGGAGCTCCCGGAGCAGCCCGAGCGAGCGTTCGTCGATCGGGATGAGGCCGCGGCCGAGCGCCGCGACGTCGTAGCCGTCCGGATGCCCGAGCAGCTCCGCGGCGAGCTCCGGCGCGGTGTCGAGGGGAAAGCTCAGCCACCACCGACCGTCGGGCCGGGCGAGCTCGAGCGGGAGGTCGCCGTGGCGCCGGCGCGAGCAGGCCCGGCGCAGAGCGCGCACGAGATCCTCCTGCACGCGCAGCTCGCAGCGCAGGGTCGACAGCAGCCTGGCCAGCGCCGCCGCCGGCTCGGGCTCCAGCGGCAGCCGCCAGACGCGCTCCTCGGGGTCCCAGCGCCGACCCGGGATGGTGCGCAGCAGCTGGCGCAGGCGCTCGTCGTAGGGGAAGCGCAGCACGGCCTCGCCGGCGGCGAGGGAGACGTCGAGGGTGGTGGGCACGACCACGCACGATAGGCCGCGCCGGGGACGAGGGGGGCTCGCGGGAATCGCGGCGGGGCTTTGGGGATCGTCCGCGCGGCGTTGCCCGGCCACGGGCTGGTGGGGACGGGGCATCCGTGCCCCTTTTAGCTGCCCAAATCGCAGGCCCGGTGCCGGGATCGCCGATCCGTCCGCGCCGTGGCGCAGGATGCCGGGCTCTTTGCGATCCGCGACTCCGTCCACCGCGCTGCGCGACTGGCAGCATCAGGCACTCGAGGGCCTCGCCGGCTGGCGGGAGGGGCCGTTCCTGATCTCGGCGGCCCCCGGGGCGGGCAAGACGCGCCCGGCGCTGGAGCTCGCTCGGCGCCTGTTGCGGGCGGGGAGCTGCGGTCGGGTGGTGGTGCTGTGCCCGACGGCGCCGCTGACGCGCCAGTGGGCGGTGGCGGCGGCGGCGCTCGGGGTGCAGCTGGAGCCCGACGCCCCCGATGCGCGCCCGCCGCGGGGCTTCGACGGGGTGGCGGTCACCTACGCGCGGGTGGCGAGCGACCCGCGGGCCTGGGCTGGGCAGGTGTCGCCGGAGACGCTGGTGGTGGTCGACGAGGCCCACCACCTCGGCGAGGAGCTGGCGTGGGGCGCGGCGTTTCGGGCGGCGTTCGCCGGGGCGCGGCGCTGGCTGTTGCTGTCGGGCACGCCGTTTCGCTCCGACGAGAACGCGATTCCCGGCGTGCGCTACGACGGGGAGGGGATGGCGGTCCCGGACTTCTCCTACACCTACGCCGAGGCGGTGTCCGACGGGATCTGCCGGCCGGTGGCGTTCGTGACGTTCGACGGGAGCCTGTCGTGGCGCAGCGGCGACGACGTCTTCGAATCGAGCTTCGAGACGGTCCTGACCGCGCGCGAGGCCGGTCGCCGCTACCGGACGGCGATCTCGACGGAGCTGCCCGACGGGCTGCCGCGGATCCTGCGCGAGGCGGACGCCAAGCTGCAGGCCCTGCGCCGGACGCAGCGCGACGCCGGCGGCCTCGTGGTCGCCGCCGACGCCCGCCACGCGCGCCGGATCGCGCGGCTGCTGACGGAGGCGACCGGACGGGCGCCGCTGGTGGTGCTGCACACCGAGGCCCGGGCGGCCCAGAAGCTTGCCCGCTTCCGCGACGCGCGGGAGCCGTGGATCGTGGCTGTGAACATGGTCTCCGAGGGGGTCGACATCCCGCGCCTGCGCGTCGGGGTGTACGCGACGGCGGCGAAGACGCCGCTGATCTTCCGCCAGATCGTGGGGCGCTTCGTGCGCACCCTGCCCGGCCGGCCGCCGGAGCCGAGCTGGGTCTACCTGCCCGCCGACCCCGTCCTGCGCCGCCACGCGGCGGAGGTCGAGACCGAGCTGCGCCACGCGCTGCGCCTGCGCGAGCCGACGGACGAGCTGGACGAGCCGCGCGAGCGCCGCGCGACCGAGCCCTCTCCGGCACTGGACTTCGTGCCGCTCAGCGCCGAGTTCGCCCCGCAGCTGACGCTGTTCGGGGCACATCCCGAGACCGCCGTCGCGATGGGCGGGGAGGGGGCGACGGGCACAGATTTGGGAGAGGTCCTCGTCGCGTTCGAAAGGCGCTCGAGCCTGCGGGCGGAGCGCAGCCGGCTGGTGGCCGATCTGCAGCGCCGTGGCGGTGGCAGCCACCGCGAGATCAACGCCTGGCTGAATCGCATCACCGGCGTCGAACGGGTGGAGAGCGCAAGCGTGGCCCAGCTCGAACGCTCGGTGCAGACGCTCGTCAAGGAGCTCACGCGCCGCAGCCGGAGCTAGCCGAACGGCTTTTCGGCGATCCGCCGACCGGCCCCTTCGATATTTCGGAGACGATGGTTGGAAAACTTCCGAAGAAGGGAAATGTCTCCGCTGGTGGTAGGCTATGAAAGACCTGCGTCCGCTTGGAGGCCCGACTTGCCAGGCCCCACGTACAACGCCGAGCCCGGTGAGGATCCAATGGTGGCGCCGACCGGCGAGAGCACCGAGGAGCGCTTTGCGCGCGCCGCCCGGCGCGACGAGGCGGCACGGCTGCGCGACATGGCGGCGCAGACACGCGACCGCTCGGCGGAGCTGCGCGACCGCACCGCCGCCGAACGGCAGGCGCTCTGGAACCCGGTGGAATCCTTCGGCGACGCCTGCGACTACGCCCGCGCGGTGCGGGCCCACGCCGCCATGGATCGCGCGCTCGCAGCCGCCGACCGGGCACAGGCGGCGCTCGACCGCAAGCTCGCCGCGGAAGATCGACGGCAGGCCGAAGTGGACCTGCAAAGGGCTTACGTCGACGAGCTCACCGGCGCCTATACCCGCGGCCTGGGCACCCTGGCGCTGCAGCGCGAGATCGACCGGGCGCGCCACGCCGACGGCCGGCTGGTGCTGGCCTTCGTCGACGTCGACGACCTCAAGGTCGTCAACGACACCCTCGGCCACGACGCCGGCGACAGGCTGCTGCGGGGGATCGTGGACACGATGCGCGCGAACCTGCGCTCGTATGACCCGATCGTGCGGGTCGGCGGCGACGAGTTCATCTGCGCCCTCACCGGAGCCGACGTGGACGAGACGCGCGAGCGCTTCCTCGCGATCCGGGAGTCGCTGCGCATCGACCCCGGGGCGTCGATCAGCGTCGGCCTGGCCGAGCTGCGCGCGACGGACACCCTCGAGGATCTTCGTCGCCGCGGGGACGAAGCCCTCTATGTGGCCAAGCGGCGGCAGCGCCAGGTGAGTCGCGGCGCCCCGGTACGCTGAGGCGAGAAGCATCCGATGGACGTGCGCGAGCTTCGCTATTTCGTTGCCCTGGCCGAGGAGCGACACTTCGGCCGTGCCGCCGAGCGCCTCTACATCGCGCAGTCGGGGCTGAGCAGGGCGATCAGGCGCGTCGAGGACGAACTGGGGCTCCCGCTGTTCTCGCGCACCCCGCGCCGCGTCGAGCTGACGGATGCCGGGACGACGTTGCTCGAGCGCGCCTACGGCGTGTTGAGCGACTTCGAGGAGGTGCAGGCGGTCGCCGACGCGGTCCGCCTGGGACATCTTGGGACGCTGTCGCTGGCGAGCTCGCCGGCGGCGCGCTATGCCGGCCTCTCCGACCTCTTGAACGCATTCGAGGAGTCCTTCCCCGACGTCCGCGTGGTCCGCCGCGAGGAGCTCGGCCCGACGATCGTGGAGGAGCTGCTCGGCGGCGCCCTCGACGTCGGAATCGCCTGCGGCGCACCCGCGCGAGCCGGCCTGCGGCGGGCGACGCTGCAGGAGCTCGAGCTGCACCTGCTGCTGCCCGCGGACGACCGGGCGGCGATCGCCGGCGGGCGGATGACGCTGGCTGCGCTGGGGGCCAGGCCGGTGCTGCTCGATGCCGAGCTCGCCGATGGCGACTGGCAGAGGCTTCCGACGCCTCTGCGACGGTCGATCGAGCGCCCGGGATCGGCGGCGGTCGACTACGACGAGGGCCTGCGCCGGGTGCTGGCGGGCGGGGGCGGGCTGTTGAGTGCCCGCACTTTCCTCGGCGCCGCGCCGCGCGGGATCGCGATCGTGGAGCTCGATCCGCCGGTGCCGGTGGCGCTGGAGCTGCTGTACGCCGCGCAGCCACCCGAGCCGGTGCTTGCCCGCTTCTTGGACCTTGCCGGCGCGGACGTCGCGGGTGAGGATGTCAGCGACTCTCGCCGCTGAGCGGCGGCGCCGCGGCGAGCGCCTCGGTCGGCTGGGCGCCGACTTCCCGGACGGCGTCCAGAAAACGCGCCAGGGCGGGCGCCGTGGAACCGGCGCGATGGACGAGCTCGAAATCGAGCGCGAGCGGCGGACGCAGGGCCAGCAGAGCGGTGCCCGGCGGCGCGACGTCGAAGAAGTAGCGCGAGACCAGCGCGACGCCGAAGCCCTGGGCGACGGCGGCCATCTCCTCGTCGTGGTCGATGCTGCGCGGTGAGTAGACCGCGCGCAGACCGCGCGCGGCGAAGAGCTCGTCGAAGCGTCGCCGCACGTCGGGCGCGGCGGCGGAGCTGGGCATGAGCAGCGGCTCGCCGTCGAGCGCCGACAGGGCGACGGCGCGGTGGACGGCGAGGGGATGCGAGCGGGCGACCAGCACCACGAGCTCGGCGTCGCGGATCGGCGTGTAGAGGAGCCCGTCGTGGGGCGGCGGACAGAAGGCGAGGGCGACGTCGACGCGGTGGGCGAGCAGCTCCTGCACGAGCGGCCCGCTGAGCTCCTCGCGTCGCTGCACCTCGACGGCCGGGCAGAGCTCGGCGAAACGCTCGAGCACGCTGGGCGCGAGACGGTGGCGCATCATCGGGGTGATGCCGACGCGCAGGACGCCCTCCAGCGCCGGGCCGGCCGCCCCGCGGGCGCTGAGCAGGGCCTCGTCGAACCCCGCGAGCGCGGTCCGGGCGCTCGGCAGGAGCGCCGCGCCGGCGTCCGTCAGCGCCACCGTGTGGGTGTCGCGTCGAAAGAGCGCGACACCGAGATCGGCCTCCATGCGTCGAATTGCACGGCTGAGCACCGGTGCCGCCAGCTCGAGACGCTGGGCGGCGCCGGCGAAGTGGAGCTCTTCGGCGAGAGCCACGAAATAGCGAAGTTCGCGGGCTTCCAACAGTCGGGCGCCTTTCCCCGCCGGGGCGCCGGCGGCTATGCATCTTCGTCAATACCCGCTGCGCGACGGGCATTTCTGATTGTAGGGAATTGAGCTATACAGCTCTCAAGGACGAACTACCGACCGCGGCGCGGGCCGACACCGCGGCGCGGGGCCACGGCCCGGGTTTCACTTAAATCGGCGCGCCCCCTCATGCGTTTCGTCGATTTTGCGGCCCGGACCGGGGAAGCGAGGAAGCCGAGCGCGATGCCCACCAACCAACCGCACCCCGCGCCGGTCCCGACGGTGACAACCCGGCTGCTGATCCCGCCGCGACCGCGCCACCTGGTCGCGCGTGGAGCGCTGCTGGACAGGCTCGACCGCGGTGTGCGCGAGGGACTCGTGCTGCTCGCGGCTCCCGCGGGAGCCGGCAAGACGGCGCTGCTGTCGAGCTGGATCGCCGAGCGCGAGTTGCCCGGCCGGGCGTGCTGGCTGTCGCTGGACGGCGAGCACGACGATCCCGGCCGGCTCCTGCGCGACCTGCTCGGCGCGCTGCGCGGCAGCGACCCGGCGCGCCCGCGGGGGGGTCCGCTCGCCCGGTTGAGACCGCCCCTGGGCGCCCGCATCGACCGCTTCCTGGCGCTGCTCGTCAATGCCCTATCCGAGCTCGACGAGGAGCTCGTGCTGGTGCTCGACGACGTCCACGAGCTGCGCAGCCGGGAGGCGACCGCGACGCTCGACTTCCTCGTCCGCCACGCTCCGGCGCAGCTGCGACTGGCGCTCGCCGGCCGCGCGGATCCGCCGCTCGCGATCGAGCGGCTGCGGGTGGCGGGCGCCCTCACCGAGCTGCGCGCCGCCGACCTGGCCTTCGACCGGGAGGAGACGGCCGAGCTCTGCCGGACACTCGGGCTCGAGCTCTCCGCCGCTGACGTCGAGCGGCTGTGGACTCGCACCGAGGGATGGATCGCTGCGCTGCGACTGGCGGCGTTCTCGCTGCAGGGGCACCCCGAGCCGGCGCGCTTCCTGGCCGAGTTCGCCGGCACCGACCGGGCCGTCGCCGACTACCTGGTCTCCGAGGTGCTCGCCGGAGCGCCTCCCGAGCAGCGCGAGTTCATGCTGCGCACGTCGCTCGTCGACGCCGTCGACCCCGAGCTCGCCGGCGTCCTGAGCAGCCACGAGGACGCCGCGTCGATGCTTGCCGCGATCGAGCGCCGCGGGGCCCCCGTGCAGCGGGCATCGGCCGGGGAGTGCTACCGCTACCACCCGTTGTTCGCGGAGCTGCTGCGCGCGCACCTGCGCCACGCCCACCCCGAGGAGCTGCCCGAGCTGCACCGGCGGGCGGCGCGCTGCTACGAGGAGCGCGCCCAAACGATGCCGGCCATCCGCCACGCCCTCGCCGGCGGCGACTGGGAGCGGACGGGCGCGCTGATCGGGGAGAGCTGGCTCGAGCTCCTCCTCCGCGGCGGATCGTCGGCGCTGCGCGCCGCGATGGCGCAACTGCCCCGGGCGGCGCTCGTCGCCGACCCGCGCCTGGCGGCGGCCGTCGCCGGCAGCCGCCTGCAGGACGGCGAGCTGGAGGAGGCCGAGCGCCACCTCGAGCTCGCGCGCACCGCGATCGCCGGACGCGGCGACGCCGACGGGGAGTCGCTCGAGCTGGTCGTGACCATGGTCGCGCTGCAGGCCGCCCGCCTGCGCGTCCAGCCGGAGGCGGCCGAGGCGCTGGCCGGCGAGCTGACGGAGATGGCGCGCAGCCGGACGCACGACCGCTGGGCGTCGCTGCGCGGCTTCGCGCTCTGCCAGCTCGGCGCCGCTCGCCTCTGGGCGGGCGACGCCCAGGGGGCGGTGACGCCGCTGCAGGAGGCGCTGGCGCTCGCCGACGAGCAGGCCCACGAGCCGATCGCGCTGGACTGCCTGGCGCAGCTGGCGCTGGCACACCTCCACGCCGGCCGTCTGCGGCGCGCCGAGGAGCTGAGTGCGCAGGCGATCGAGCTGGCCGAGACCCATGGCTGGAGCGACGGCTCGGCGGTGGCCTGCGCTCACCTGGCGGGAGCGGCCGCGGCCTACCGGCGGGGAGAGCTCGAGGCCGCCGAGGGCCTGCTCGCGGGCGCGGCGGGCGCGGCGAGGACAGCCGAGGCCCCGGTGCGCCTGGCCACCGGCCTGCTCCAGGCGCTCACGCTGGCGGCGGCGGGCCCGCGCTCCGCCGAGCGTGGGGTGCTCAAGCTGCTCGCGATCCGCTCAGAGCTGGAAGAGTGCAGCCCGACGCCCGGCTATCTGCGAGCGGCGCTGGAGGACGTCGAGGCTCGCGTGCTGCTCGCCGCCGGCGAGCGCCAGCAGGCCGCGGCGGCGCTGGACCACGCCCTGGAACGACAACCGGGCCGCCCCGAGCTGCTGCTCGACCGGGCACGCCTGGAGCTGTCTCTCGATACGCCGGAGCGAGCCGGCGAGACGCTCGAGGCGGTGCTCGCCGACGAAGCCGGGCTGCACCGGGCGACGCTCGTCGAGGGCTGGCTGCTGCGCGCCCTCGTCGACCGGGCGACCGGCGACGAGCGATCCGCCGCGCGCGCCCTGGACCGCGCCCTGGCGGCGGCCGAGGAGGAGCCGTTTCGCGACGCCTTCCTGCTCAACGGCGGGGGCGTGCGCGGGCTGCTGGAGAGCCAGGCGCAGGCCGCGACCGAGCACCCGGCGCTGCTCGAGGTCCTGCTCGACGCGGCCGGCGACGGCCGCCACGCCAAGCTCCCCGCCTTAGCCGAGCCGCTGACGGAGCGCGAGCAGCGGATCCTGCGCTACCTGCCGACGATGCTCTCCAACGCCGAGATCGGCGCCGAGGTGTTCGTGTCGCTGAACACCGTCAAGACCCACCTGCGCAGCATCTACCGCAAGCTCGACGCCGGCGGCCGCGCCGACGCCGTCGAGCGAGCGCGCGGTCTCGGCCTGCTGCCGACCGGCATCAAGCGCCCGCGCGTTCCTCAGCGGACCTGACGCGCCGCACCTCGACCAGCTCGAGGCCGAGCGCCTGGATGTGGTCGAGCAGCCCGTGCAGCGCGGCCTGGTCGAGCGGAGGACCGCTCAGCACGGTCTCCTGCGCGCGGACCGTGGCCTGCATGCCCTCGAACGTGGCGAGCAGCTGCTCGCCGATGCGACCCTTGACACGGATCTCATACGCGGCGCTCGTCGCTGGCACCTGGCTCGCGCTCCATGGATCCTCGAGCTCCCTCCGTCAGTCCTCGGCGAAGGCTTCGCGCAGCTTGGTCTCCCCGTCGGCCGAGAGGCTGGCCTGGAGCGTGCGGATCGCCTCCTCGGCTCTGCCGGCGGTGGGGAACTTCCAGACGGTGAGTGTCGCCATCGTCACTGGCCTCCTCGCGGGTGGTTTGCGGTCGATTCGCTGGGTCTGGCGGCCGCGGCGGCCGCCGGAATCGCGCTCTCCTGTATGCGTGCCGCCGACGCTAGGGGCGAAGAGGATGAGCGGTCGTCACCCAACGCGGATGAGGATCGCCGCCGGCGCGCGCGTCATCCGGCGCGGGTGACGTCGGATCACCCCGCCGGCGCGCACGATCGGACCGGACAATCGGCACACCCACAACCGGAGACCACCGGGAGGTTCACCGTGAGCGCATCAACTTCCACCCAGCAATACGAGTCGGGCGAATACACCTCGTCGAGCGGGTGGGCGACGTTCGTCGCCGCCTACCTGACGATCGTGGGTGTGCTCAACGTCATCTGGGGCATCGTGGCATTGAGCAACAAGACCTACTTCATCAGCGGAGGCCTGGTGTGGTCGGAACTGAACACCTGGGGCTGGGTCGCGATCGTCGTCGGCGCCATCCAGATCATCGGCGCGCTGCTCGTCGCCGCCCGCCGTGCCGGTGGCGCCGTGATCGCCGGCTTCCTGGCGTTCTTCGGGATTATGCTCAACTTCCTCTCGATCGGCGCCTACCCGGTGTGGTCGGCGATCATGCTCGTCATCGACGCCCTCATCATCTGGGCGGTGACGGTGCACGCCGACGCCTTCGTCACCGATTGAGCGGAGCCGGGAGGCCGGGCTTCTACAGCTCGGCCTCGGCCTCGGCGGCGGCGAGCAGCCCGACCTCGACGAGGTCGCGGGGATGCACCCAGGTGTCGAGGATGGGAAACCCGCCGGCGGCCACGATGGCCTGGCGCAGGGGGATCGCCCAGCGGTGCTCGAGCAGGGCGATGGCGACGGCGGTGTCCGGCGGGATCTCGGCGAGGACGTCGACGAGGTCGTCCTCGCTCAGCCCGGCCTCCTGCAGCCCGGCGGCGCCCTGGGACCACATGCGGGCGGCCGCCTCGGGGTCGCCGCCGGCGGCCTCGCCGAGGCCGATCAGAGCGCTGACGAGGTCGCCGAGCTCGGCGGCCTCGCCGTCGGGGATGTTGCTGATCTGACGGGTGTAGACCTCACCGTCGGCGTCGCGGTTGACGAGCAGGATGTCGATGACGCGCACCACGTCCTGCTCGCGCAGCCGGCGCAGGTGGGCGAGAACCTCGCCCTGGAAGTCGGGTTGGTCGAAGCCGACGACGAGCAGCTGGACGGGGCCGATCATCGCCTCAGGCCCCGCCGGAGAGGATCTTCTGCTTCTGGGTCTCGAACTCCTCGGCGGTGAGAACGCCGCTGTCGCGCAGCTGGGCGAGCTTCTGCAGCTGGTCGACGGTGCTTTCGCCGCCGGTCGGCGCGGGCGGGGAAGGCGGGGCAGCGGCGGCCTGCTGCTGGCCTTCCAGGCCCGAGATCCGCTGCTCCTGTTCCTGCTCCTGGGCCGAGTGGCGCGCACCGGCGCGGCCCGCGGCGTAGCCGACGCCGCCAACCATGGCGCCGCGGAGGAGGGGTCGTCGTCTGCGCATCATCGTGCCGCCAGGATGAGCCCGTCCCGGGTGAGGCGGCTTCACCCGGCCGGGATGAGCCTGGCTCACCCTGACTGGGCCGACGATCGGCGCCATGGCGTCAACGCCCGATGCCGGCGCCGAGCCGGCGCGCCGCCGGACGGGGGCCGAGGCCGGCGGTCTGCCGCGGGCCGAAGCGAGCCCGCCGCGGGCCGCTGCGGGCGGGCCGCGAGCCGAAGCGAGCCCGCCGCGGGCCGCTGCGGGCGGGCCGCCTCGAGCCGAGTCCTCGACGGCGCCGCGGCGCGCCGGCCTGGTGCTGGCCGCGCTGATCGCGGTGGCGGCCGTCGCCAACCTCAACCTGGCGGTCGACAACGTCGCGCTGCCGTCGATCGGGCGGGCGTTCGCGGCGGGTCAGACCGAACTGGACCTGATCGCGGTCGGCTACTCGCTGGGGCTGGCGACGTCGGTGCTGTACCTCGGCGCCCTCGGCGACCGCTACGGACGCAAGCTGATGCTGCTGCTCGGCATGGGCCTGTCGATCCCGGCGAGCCTGCTGGCGGCGCTGGCGCCGTCGATCTGGGTGCTGTTCGCGGCGCGCGTCCTCGGCGGGCTGTCGGCGGGAATGGCCTACCCGACGACGCTGGCGCTGATCACGGCGCTGTGGTCGGGGCCGGCACGGACGCGCTCGATCGCGCTGTGGTCGGGCATCGGCGGGGCGATCTCCTCGCTGGGCCCGCTGCTCTCGGGCCTGCTGCTGACGCGCTTTGCCTGGGGCTCGGTGTTCTTCATCACGCTGCCCCTGGCGTTGGTCGCGCTGTACATGGCGTGGCGGCTGGTGCCGGCGCATGTCAACGAGACGAGCGATCCCGTCGACAACCTCGGCGGCCTGCTCTCGGTGCTGCTGGTGGCGGCGATCGTGCTGGGCATCAACTTCGCTCCGGTGCCCGGCAAGGGTGGAGTGGCGGCGGGCCTGGGGGTGATCGCGGTGGCTGCCGTGGCGGCGTTCGTCTGGCGCCAGCGGCGGGCGCGAAACCCGCTGTACGACCTGCACGTGGCGGCGCGCAGGGTCTTCTGGGTGGCGGCGTGCGCGGGGGTCATCGTCTTCGGGACCCTGATGGGGGCGATGTTCGTGGGCCAGCAGTTCCTGCAGAACGTGCTCGGCTACTCGACGCTCGACGCTGGCCTGTCGATCATCCCGGCGGCGCTCTTCATGGTGCTGATCGCGCCGCGCTCGGCCAGGCTGGTGAGCTCGCACGGCTCACGGGTGACGCTGCTGACGGGCTACGCCCTCTGCCTGCTGGGCTTCGTCGTGATGCTGACCCTGTGGAAGGAGCGCATCTCCTACTGGCCCGTCGGGCTCGCCTACGCCCTGATCGGCGCCGGGGTGGGCTTCGCGGGCACCCCGGCGTCGCATTCGCTGACCTCGTCGGTGCCGGTGCGGCGGGCGGGGATGGCGTCGGGCACGGCCGACCTGCAGCGCGATCTGGGCGGGGCGATCATGCAGTCGATCCTCGGGGCGATCCTGACGGCGGGCTACGCGGCGGCGGTGGCGGCGGCGATCGCGTCCTCGCCGGAGAAGAGCCAGATCACGAACAGCGTCCAGGCGGAGCTGGAGAAGTCGTTCTCCAGCGCGGCGGACACCGCCAAGCGCTACCCGGAATACGCGGCGCAGATCACGGCTGGTGCGAAGCGTTCTTTTCTGCAGGGCGACCAGCACGCCTACCTGGCGGGGATCGTGGCGATCGTCATCGGGGCGGCGCTTGTGTTCCTGCGCTTCCCCAAGCACGAACGCGAGGTCGAGCTGCTGCGCGAATACCAGTCGGCCGACGCCGAGGCGGCCCACGCAAGCGCGGGCGACATCACCCACCCGGAGTGAGGAGGGCTCACCCGCGGGGGCTCTAGCGTAGGGGCAGGCCATGAGCGCAAGCAAAGCCAAGAGCGCCCCCCGCCGGGCACCGGCGGAGGAGCGGCCGGTGCCCCACCTGACGCCGAGCGAGCGGTCGGCGCGCGGGAAGGCGGCGCGGGCGGAGTCGCCGCGCTCGCGCCACGCCGAGTGGGAGGCGTGGTCCGAGCGACCGGACCCGGTGGCGCTGCTGGAGGAGCAGGCGGCGTCGCGGGTGCCCGAGCTGGTGCCGATCCGCTACGGCCGGATGGTCGCCTCCGCGTTCGCGTTCTTCCGCGGGGCGGCGTACGTGATGGCCTCGGACCTGGCGGGGACGCCGCGCTCGGGCCTGAGCGC
>DATKPO010000065.1:0-41550 GCA_035524055.1 Solirubrobacteraceae bacterium | reverse complement strand
GCACGACAACCAGTCCCAGGGGTTCTTCATCAAGGACGGCGACGCCAGCGAAGTCACCGTCAACGACAACCTCTTCCTGCGCAACGACAACGAGCCCAGCCTCTACCCCGGCGGCGAGTACAACATCCAGATCTTCGACACGACGGGGCTGAAGATCACCAACAACACCGTCTGGGACGGCCAGGACGACATCCTGCGCGCCGAAGGCGCCGCCGAGGCGCTGACGGCTCAGGTCAACCACAACGTCGAGCAGACACTCGACGTGCTGCACGAAAGCGGGCCGGCGTACACCCTGAGCGAGGACTACGACGTCTTCAAGGAAGAACCCTGGACGTTCAAGATGGGCGCCCACAGCAAGGTGCAGTCCAATCCGGGCTTCGTCGATCCGGCGGCCGAAGACTACGAGCTGGCGTCCAACCCCAACGGGATCGGCGTCGACTGGCAGCCCTCGGAATACGTCTACGGGCCGACCGGAGACTGAGGGGGGCCGCCAGCCGCCGACGACCAACGCCGACCGACGACCGACCCCAACCGACGACCGACGCCGACCGAAAACCGACCCCGACCGAAAACCGACCCCCAACCGAAGACCGACCCCGACCGAAGACCGACCCCAACCGGAGGCCGAGACCCGACCAGATCGACGTCGACATTGAAAAAACGCGCACCGAGGGCTAACCTAGCCGCCATTAGGTTATCCCCCGGTGCGCGAAAAGAAGGTCTCCCAGCCCGCGCAGCCGGCCTGATGGTGGCGCTCGCAGCCTTCGGCCTCACCGCCTGCGGCACACAGGGCGCGCACGACTCAGGCACCATGCTCTCCCCCATGGCGGCGCGTGCAGCACATGCAGCGGCCACTCGGGACCGGGCGGCGGCGGCTCGCCTGCGCTATGCCCCGCCGCCCTCGCCGCCCTGCAGCCAGATGTTCGCCAGCACGGCGGCAGCCGCGGCGGCACTGAAGACGGCGGGCGCCGGGACGGCGATCTGCCTGAGCCCCGGCGGCTACGGCCCGCTGGCGCTGGCGGGACGGCACGCGGGGACGGTGACGATCGAGCCCGTGCCCGGCACGGCGGCGAGGGTGCAGGGCGTCACGGTGGCGCCGGGGGCCAGCGGCATCGCGATCCACGACCTCGCGATCTCCGGCGGGGTGACCCTGCAGGCCGGCGACACCCACATCGCCGTCGACCACGACGACATCGACGGCGAAGGCCCCGGCGGGCAGGGCGAGGGGGTGCAGGCCATCTCCGTCAACTGCGCCGCGCCGAACGCGCCGAGCTACCCCGGCTGCGCTTCTACACCGCCGGACTCCGACATCGCGATCGTCGGCAACCGGATCCACGGCTACGGCCGGGGCCACAGCGAAGACGCCATCCACCTCAACAACTGGGAGGACGTCACGATCGCCGACAACGACATCTACGACCTCGAGGAGCACGGCAACCACACCGACGCCATGCAGAGCGTCTTCGGCGGGCACCACATGCTCTTCGAACGCAACTACGAGCACGACAACCAGGCCCAGGGATTCTTCGTCAACGACGGCGACGCCGCCGAGGTCACCGTCAACGACAACCTCTTCCTGCGCAACGACAACGAGCCGCGGCTGTACCCGGGCGGGGAGTACAACATCCAGGTCTTCGACACCACCGGCTTGACGATCACGAACAACACCGTCTGGGACGGCCAGCAGGATATCCTGCGCGCCGAAGGGGCGTCGGAGACGCCGACGGCGACCGTGAGTCACAACCTCGAGCGCTCCCTGAACGTCCTGCACGCCGGCGGCGGGCCGGCGTACCGCGTGAACAGCCACGACAACGTCTTCGCCGAAGCGCCGTGGAGCATCCGGCCGGGCGCGGGCAGCGTGGTGGTGCCCAAACCGCGCTTCGTCGACCCCGCCGCGGGTGACTACCGGCTGCGCGGCGGCCGGCCGCGGGCGGGCGTTGACTGGCAGCCCTCGGAATACCTCTACGGGCCGACGGGGTATTGAACGGGCGGGGTGCGAAGCAGACCAGGGCTGGGTGTGGTTTGGGTGTGCCGCATGTGGCGTGGTAGACTCGACTCGATGAAGACGATCCAGGTCCGCAACGTTCCCGACGAGATCCACCGCACGCTGCGCACCCGTGCGGCGTCCGCTGGACTCTCGCTCTCGGACTTCGCCCTGGCGGAGCTCGAGCGCGCTGCCCAGCGGCCACCCGTCGCCGAGCTGCTGGCGCGCGCGCGGGCGCGCGCGGGCGGTGCGGAGAGCACGGCGATCGTCGCCGCCGTCCGCGCCGGCCGCGAGCGCTGACCGAGCCCCGGTGCTCGTCGTCGACACCTCGGCGATCCTGGAGGCGCTGGCCGCGCGCGACCCGGCGCCGGGGTTGGTGGAGCGCCTCGCCGAGGACGGCGACCTGCATGCGCCGCACCTGATCGACGTCGAGATCCTGCATGCCCTGCGCGGCATGGTGATCCGCGGGGAGATCGGCGCGGACCGCGCCGCCGACGCGCGCAGCGACTTCGCCGACACGGCGATCGTCCGCTACCCGCACCCGCCGCTCGCCGACCGGATATGGGAGCTGCGCGACAACCTGAGCGCCTACGACGCGGCGTTCGTGGCGCTCGCCGAGCTGCTGGCGGTGCCGCTGGTCACCTGCGACGGACGCCTGGCCTCCGCGTCCGGGCACGATGCGGAGATCGAGCTCTTCGACGTCGAGAGCCGCTGAGCCCTCGGAATACCTCTACGGGCCGACGGGCTACTGACCGCGTGAGGCCGACGGGCTACCGGCCCCGCAACCGCAGGATCGTGAAGCCCTTCGACGGGTACGTCCCGGCGACGGGGTCGGCGAGGGTGCCGACGACCCGCCTGGCGATGGTTTCGCGGCGCAGGTATTCGCCGACCAGCGGGTCGTAGCTCACGCCGAACGTCGGAGTGCCCCAGGCGGAGAAGTCGCGGGCGCCGAGCACCGCCAGCCTGACGTCGGCGCGCCGCAGCCGGGCGATCGCGGCGCGCTCTTCGGCGGGGGTGTCGAGCAGGCCGGGCAGCAGCGAGAGCTCGTAAGGCGCCGGCCGGCGGTCGGACATGAAGTACAGGCCGCCGTCGAGCGGGGCCGCCACGATGCGTTCTCCCGGCCGGGTGCGGGCGTCGATTTCGTCGACCGCCGCCTGCAGCGCGGGGGCGGCGGAGGCTTCGGTGTAGAAGGTGCCGCGCGCGGTGTGCACGGCGGCGGTGTCGTGGCGGTAGAGCCCGCCGAGGGCATAGGCCGCGAGGCCGGCGGCGACGACGCCGAGCACCGCGAACGAGGCCAGCGCCGCCTGCGGACGCCGGGCGGCGACGCGGGTGTGGAGGATGCCGAGCAGCAGCACCAGCGGCGCCGCGTAGTAAGGCGCGTATGACCCGTCGGTGGTGAACGCGTTGTAGGCCCGCAGACCGAGGCCGGCGGCAACCACGATCAGCGCCAGGTCCACCGGCCAGTCGCCGCCGAGCACCGACTCGCCGCGGCGCCACAGGCGCAACGCGGCGACCGCCGCGAGCGCCAGGGCAAGGGCCGGCAGCCAGCTCATGCCGAGCATCAGGTGGCGGGCCTCCAGCTCGATCGCCGCCCGCTCGCCCGCGAGCACCCCCGTCGCGCGCAGGACGCCGTCGAGCGCGGCGATCGCGAATAGCGCCGCGGCCAGCGGCCACAGCGCGGTTAGGCGCCTGGCGAGCGAGGTGGCCCGGCGCCAGCCCTCGACGCTGGCCACGACGGCGGCGAGCAGGCCGCAGTAGATCGCGGCGCGCAGCGCCAGCCCGACGAAGCTGGCCGCCGTGAACGGCATCCAGTTGGTCTCGGTTTTGGCGCCCACGCTGACGAACTTCGCCGGCCACAGGTTTTCGCCGACCAGCACCCCCAGGCCGACCCGCGTCGCGAACCAGCCGAGCACGAGCGCCGGGATCGCGATCGCCGGCAGCGCCAGCCGCCAGGCCGTCGCCCAGGCCGCACGGCGTCCCGCGAAGCGCCATTCGGCGACCACGTAGGCGACGAGGGCGCCGGCGGCGACCGCCACGAACTCGGGCCGGGTGAGGCCGACGAGCCCGACCGCGGCGCCCGCCAGCGACAGCCGCCGGTGCGCCAGGGCGAGCAAGGCCAGCAGCAGGAACAGCAGGCCGAACGTCGCCGAGTTCGTATGCGGCAGCACGAAGTTGAAGGCCGTCCCGGAGAAGCCGATCGCCATCACCACCGCCGTGCTCAACCCGGCGGCGAGCGGCGCCAGCCAGTGGCGGGCGAGCGCGTAGAACGCGGCCAGGATCGCCGCCGCCTGGGCCAGGCCGAAGGCGTAGGCCGTCGTGAAGCTCGTCCCGAACAGCCTGAAGGCCAGCGCCAGCGAGTACAGGCCGAGCGGGCCGTAGTAGTAGCGGACGTCGCCGTAGGCCAGGGCGCCGTGCCTGACGAGGTCGGCGCTCGTCAGCTCCGCCCCGGCGTCGATCTCCGGCATCCCCCACCTGCGCCACGTCAGCGCGGTAAGCGCCGCGAAGCACAGCGCCAGGGCGAGCAGCACCGGGCCGTCGCCGAGCGCCGCCGCCAGACCCGGCGAGCCCTGCGGACGCCGCGCGGGCGCTCCCGGCGCCCGCGCCCCCCCGAGACGCCCGTCGTCACCTGCCCCGTTCTGGGCTGGCGCGTCGCCTCCGGGCGCGACGCCCGGAGCCGCCGGCGCACCCGCCGGGGAGCGCAGCAGGCTGACGTTCACGCCGCCGCCGGTCGCGGGTGCAGCGCGCCCAGCACCACCTCCAGCTGCTGGCGCGCGATCAGCCACAGGCCGGCGAGGTAGGCGCCGCAGCCGATCAGACCCGCCACGGCGGCCTGGACGAGCTCGGTCGCGGGCAGCGCCGCCCCGATCGCCCAGCCCGCGCCGAAGGCCAGCCCGGCGAGCGCCAGGAAGCGCAGCGCGGCGGGGACCAGCTCGCGCAGCAGCGAAGCCGCGCCCTCGCGCCCCGCGGCCGCCGCCAGCAGGACCGCGGCGAGAGCGCTCGGGGCGATCCAGAAGGCCCCGACGGCGCCGTTGACGCCGAACAGGGCACTGCCCAGAGCGGTCGCCGCGAGCTGCAGCAGGACCAGCGGCAGCGCCAGCGCCCCGAGCAGGCGGGCGCGGCCGAGCGCCAGCAGCACCGGCAGCAGGAAGTTCACCAGCAGCGCCGCCAGCAGCCACGGCGTCAGCAGCGCCGCGAAGACCCGCAGCGTGTGCGCCTCGGCCGCCGACAGGCTGCGCGGCAGGACGGCGTGGACGAGCGGGGCACCGGCGACGATCAGCGCCGCCAGCGCCGGGGCGCAGATCAGCAGCGCGTAGCGGAAGCCCCGGGGCACCGCCGAGGCGACCAGCGTGCGCTGCTGGGCGCGGGCCTCCCGCGTAAGGTCGGGGATGCTCGACATCCCCAGCGCCATCCCCGTCCCGGCGACCAGGTAGCTGACGAAGAGGTAGGCGTAGGACAGCACCGTCGTCCCCCCCGCGCTCGCCCGGCTGCCGAAGGCCAGGGTGATCACGAACAGGACGTTGAACGCCAGGTAGATCGCGGTCCGGCCGAGCACCACGCCGCAGTCGCGCACGAGCCCCGCAATTTTGCCCTCGCCACGCAAACCCTCCCCCCCCAATCCTCCCGAGCCACGAACCCCGACCACCATCCATGAGCACGTCACGATCGACATCGCCAGCATCGAGAAGCCCAGGGTCTGCACGCCGGCCGTGCCCATCAGGGCCACGAACGCGATCAGGCCGCACAGGGCGCCCGCCATGTAGGCGCCGGCGATCGTCGTGAAGCGGTCGCGCACCGCCAGCACCGTCGCGCCGCCGGCGGCCCACAGCTGCAGCACCATCGCGCAGCCCAGCACCGGCAGCGCCGCGGCGGTGATCGCGCGGCCGTGGGGCTTCAGGCCGGGGGCGATCAGCGCCGCCAGCGGATGGGCCAGCGGTACGGTCAGCAACAGCACCGGCAGCGCGATCAGGCCGAGCGTCGCCGCGAAGCGGCCCGTGCCCAGGCGGGCGCCGGGCTGGACCAGCAGCGGGACGGAGGTCACCCGCAGGCTCTGGCTGAAGACCCCGAACGTCGAGTACAGGGCGAAGGCCACGAAGAAGCCGTCCGTGCGGGCGTTGGTGCCGAACCTGCCCAGGTACAGGACGGCCTGGATCGCCGACGCCGCCGCCATCGCGAACGTCGCCAGCGACATCGCCATGCCCGCGCGGGCCTTGCGCGTGCCGGCCTGCTCCTCGGCGACCTCGCGCGGCACGCACGCCGGTTCGGCGACCGTCGCGCCAAGCGCCTCGCCGCGCCCAGGCCGGGCGGCGGCGGGTGTCAGCGTCTGAGTGCCCATGCCCGAAAAACGCGCCGGCCCCGGCCGTTCTCGCGTGGCCCGCGCCTGACCTCGTCGATGACCAGCCGGGCGGCCGTCATCGTCGATGCCCGGCCAGGCGATGCCCGGCCAGGCGATGCCCGGATGCCCGGTCAGGTCAGTGGGTGAGCGCCAGCTTCAGCGCGACCCCGGAGAGCGACTGCGCCGCATCCCCGATCTGCCGCGCGATCGCGACCTTGTCGGTCTGTGTCAGTGCCCCGTAGAGCGCAAACCCGAGCGGGGTGTCGCGGCGGTACCTGTTCAGCTCGACCTGCACCGCCTGGAACTCCCGGGCGATCGTCGCGGCCAGCGAGGTCTCGCCGATGCGTTCCATCGCAGGCCGGACGTATTCGAACGCCCTGCGCGCCCCCGTTAGGTTGCCCTGGAAGTCCGAGAGGTCGGTGTGCGAGTAGCGGTCCTCTTCGCCCGTGATCTTGGTGTTGACGATCTCGTTGAGCAGCCCCACCGAGCCGTTGACCAGCTGCAGCGCCGAAAGCGGCAGCGTCGGCGTCCGCTGGTCGAGCTCCTGAACGTCGGCCAGCAGCAGGTCGGCAAAATGGGTGGCCCCGCGCAGCGTGTGCCTGTCCCACATCAGGTACTCGATGCGGTGGAAGCCGGTCCACTTCGCGTAGTCGCCGTCGACGGTCGGGGAGTCGATGCGCGCATCGATCGCCGAGTCCAGGCCGGCGAAGCTCTCGGCGACCGGCTCGATCGCCTCGTAGTGAATGCGCGTCGGCCCGTACAGCAGCTTCGCCTCGGCCATGTCGCCCTGCTCGATCGCGGCCACGAACCTGCGCGTGCCTTCCAGCAGCTGGCCGGTCTGGCCCTCGACGTAGGTGCGGTACTGCAGCACCGCCGTCCGCAGCAGGCCCTGGGCGGGGCCGTGCACCTTGAAGGGCTTGCCCGTCACCGTCAGGTGGCCCTGCGTCACGTCGCCGTCGGGGCAATTCAGGATGTATCTGCCCGGCTCCAGGTCCAGCGAGAAGGTGCCCGACAGCCCCGGGAAGAGGTTCTCGCGCTCCCCCAGCACGATCCCGCTGAGGTTCTGCACCTCCAGCTCAGTGACCTTCGGGTCGCCGCCGTTGGTCACCGAGATCGTCACCGGACCCGCCGGCACCGAGGCTTCGCCCGGCGTGCAGCCGAGGTTCGTCAGCGTGAACCTCAGCGACGAGCCACCCCCAGGGTCGCTGCCGGCGCACGCCGTCAGGCCCAGGCCGGCCACAGCCGTCAGCGCCAGCGCGAGCGCCGTCCGCGTCCTACGCAAGCATGCCCGAGCCGGTGCGTTGGATGAGTGGAAGGGCATGCCTAAAACAACGGCCCCACGCCACCGGAACTTGATCCCCGAACGCCACGCTCGCCCGCTGTGGCGATGGGTGGGCCTGCTCGCCCTCGCAACGATCCCATTCGGACTGCTCGCGGCCACGCCGCAGTTCGCCGCCGCCGCGCCCGCCCAGGCCAGTGTCGCCATCGCGCCCCCCGAAGCGCAGGCGCTGGAGCTGCTGCTGCGGGTCGTGCCGCTGCGCTACGCCACCGCGGACCCGACGCACGAGCTGACGCCGGCCGCCGTGAGCCGCACGGCAGCGCGACTCGCGCGCGCGCGCGTGTTGCGGTCTCAGGCGTGGCTTCGCGCCCGGGACCCCCGCGACACCGCCCGCCTGGTGGGTGCGGTGAATCAGCTGGCGAGCGAACTGCGGGCCACCACGGTGCGCTATCAGCCGTGGCCGCTGACGCTCGAAGTGCAGGCCACCGCCGCCCGGGCGGCGGTCGCGCTGCAGCGTCTGCTGCACCCACCCAAGCCGCCGGCTAAGCCCTACCGCACGATCGAAGGCGCGCTGGCGGCGCTCGCCCGCGACGCCGCCGCGGGCCGCACACAGGCGGCCAGCTTCCAGGCGCTGCGCGCCTTCGCGCTCTACGCCGCCGGCCCGGGGGCGCGCCTGGAGCTGCAGGACCCCAAGCTGGACGCCAAGCTCACGGGCGCGCTGCTGCTGGGCAGCGCCGCCGCCCCCGCGCTGCCCGAGCTGCTCGCCCGTGGCGCCCCGCTTGCGGCCGTCGAGCGCGCGAGCGCCGCGGCCGGCGCGGACGTCGGCACCGTCCAGGAATCGCTGGCGGAAGTGAAGATCAGCCACACGACGATCATGGTGGACGGCGCGATCATCGTCTTCCGCGAGGGCCTGGAGGCGGTTCTGATACTGGCGGCGATCACGGCGTCGTTCGTCGGCGCCAAGAGCCACCTGCGCCGCCCGGTGCTGCTCGGCGCGCTGGCCGGGCTGGGCGCGACGGCGCTGACGTGGGTGGTCTTCCAGATGATCCTGCACCTGCTCGGCGAAGGCGGCCTGGAGCTGCAGGCGATCACCGGGTTGATCGCGATCGGCGTGTTGCTGCTGGTGACCAACTGGTTCTTCCACCGCGTCTACTGGAGCGAGTGGATCTCGCGCTTCAACCGCCGGCGCAAAGCGCTCGAACGCCTCGACCGCTTCGGGTTCGTCTCGGGCCAGGTTTTCGGCTTCATGCTGCTCGGCCTCTCCAGCGTCTACCGCGAGGGCCTGGAGACGGTGCTCTTCCTGCAGGCGCTGCAGACCAGCGCGGGAACCTCGACGACGCTGCTCGGCGCCGGCATCGGGCTGGCCGGCACGCTGATCGTCGGCGGCGCGACCTTCAAGCTCCAGCGCAAGCTGCCGTTCAAGCGGATGCTGATCGTGACCGGCGTGTTGATCGCGCTGGTGCTCGCCGTGATGATGGGCACGACGATCCACAACCTGCAGGCGATCGGCTGGGTCGCGAACACGCCGACCAGCTTCCGGATGCCGCTGTCGTGGAACATCTGGCTCGGCGTCTACGCCACCTGGGAGGGCATCGCGGCCCAGCTCGGCGCGCTGCTGTTCGTGCTCGGCTCCTACTTCGCCGCCCGCGAGATCCAGATCAAGCGACCGGCGCGGCGCGCCCGGCGCAGCATCGGCGCGACCGCGCTGCCCGAGCCGAGATATAGGCAGGCCACATGAGACGCCCACAAAAGCTACACCCGACCGGTGCGTTCTCTCTACAGATGCCCACACATGACGCCTCGCTCAAACCCCGCCGGGCACGGCCCGCGCTCTCGATTCTCGCTGCCCTGCTGCTCGCCCTCGCGACCCTCTCGCTGTGGGGCTCGCAGCCCGCGCTCGCAGCCGTGAGCTGCCCCAACTCCAACCCCGTCGTCAACGAGAACAACTGCATGGGCGAAGGCACCAGCGAAAACCAGTCGGCGATCGAAAACTACAGCGAAGACCTCGGCGGGTTCACGCCCCAGAGCGGCTACGAACTCGGCGAAAACGTGCCGCTGAAGATCGGCACCGACGAGCCGTCGTTCCCGGGCACCGAAGTGAACATCTCGGTGTACCGAATCGGCTACTACAACGGCAACGGCGCCCGTCTGATCCCGGCGGCGGGCAAGAACAACGTGAAGGTCAACAACTCCTTCCAGTGCAACGCCGAGAACACCACGACAGGCGAACTGAGCTGCTCGAACTGGAACGTCACGTACACGATCCCGGGCAGCTCGTTGCCGGTGTCGGGCATCTACGAGGCGGTCTTCACCGACATCGCCGACGGCGGCATCGAGAACTACGTGGTATTCCCCGTGCGCAACGGCAAAGTCTCCTCGGAAATCCTCTACGTGCTGCCGTCCTCGGACTACGAGGCCTACAACACCTGGGGCTGCAAGTCGCTCTACTACGACGCCTGCGGCGGCGCCAACACGATCGCCGGCGACCCGCGCGCGGTCGCGGTCTCCTTCGACCGCCCCCAGGCCGAAGGCGAGAACCAGATGAACCACTTCTTCGGCCCCGACGACATGACGGTGGCGTGGCTGGAGGAGCAGGGCTACAACGTGAGCTACACCGACGACGTCGCGATCGCGCAGAACCCGAGCATCCTGTTGGGTCACAAGGTCGACCTGATCTCGGGCCACAGCGAGTACTGGTCGGCGGCGACGTTCAAAGCCTTCAAGGCGGCGCGCGAAGCCGGCGTGAGCATCATGTCGCTGAGCGCCAATACCGCGTACTGGCAGACGCGCTACGAAAACAACTTCCGAACGCTCGTCTGTTACAAGACGATCCAGGGCTCGGCCGACGGCAACCCCGGCGCCACGCCCAACGACCCCGCGGCGACCGGCCCCAACGGCGAAATCCGCCCCGAAGACGCGACCACCACGCGCCGCGACCCCGGCGCGCCCGCCGGCGACCCCAACGCGCCTCCGGGTGGACGGATCGGTGTCAACGAACCCGAGAACTCGCTCTTCGGGGTCATGTACATCGGCGACAACGACGACGAATCCTTCAAACTAAGCATCCCCGCGGGCAATCCCAACGGCGAATACTCGGCCAGCCGTGTCTGGCGCAACACCGGCATCTCGACGACCAGCACGACCACGCTGTCCCAGCCGATCGTCGGCTGGGAGTGGGATCAGATCCCCACCCAGCCCGGCTATCTGGCACAGGAGCCCGAAGGCGTCAAGCGCGTCACCTTGACCAACGTGGCCAACCCCGAAGACTCATTCATCCAAGACGCCGGGCGAGCACGCGCCTCGACGCCGCCGCCGGGCGAGGCACCGGAAGTCAGCGCCGCCGAGTACCGCGCGGAAAGCGGCGCCCTGGTGTTCGCCACCGGCACAATGGAGTGGGCCTACGGCTTCGACGTGGAACCGGTGATCGACCAGGCGACCTACAACGTGCTCGCCGAAATGGGCGCCACGGCAGCCACACCGGCGGAAGACATCAAGCCCGAAGCGGCCGGCACGCCGCAGCCCCCGTGGCCATTCTTCAAAGCCACGCCGCAGACGGTGTACGTCGGAGAACCCGTCACCTTCAACGCCTCGGCCTCCAAAGACCCCGATGCGACGATCACCGACTACAAGTGGGATCTCGAAGGCAAGGGCACGTTCTCGACCGACACGGGCACGACGCCGACGTTGACGCACACCTACACCCAGCCCGGCACCTACAACGTGATCCTCAAGGTCACCGACAGCAAGGGCCAGACCGAAACGACCGAGCGCACGGTCAACGTGGCCAACACGGCCAACGCGGCGATCGCGGCCTCGATGAACCCCGTCGGCACAGGCCAGACGGACACCTTCAGCGCAGCCGGCTCGACCGACGTCGGCGGCACCATCACCGGCTACAAGTGGGATCTGAGCGGCACCGGCAAATACGAAACCAGCACCGGCACGACGCCCACGATCACCAAGTCATTCCCCTCCACCGGCGTGTACACCGTCGGCGTGCAGGTGACCGACAGCAAAGGCTCGGTCTCGACCGCGACGGAGTCCGTGACGGTGATCGGCCAGGGCGTCAGCCGCTACTCGGACGCGGTGCTCGCGACCCCGAGCCTGCTGCACTACTACCCGCTCAACGAGTCCGTCGGCCCGACGATCTACGACAGCAAGGGCAACGCCAACGGCACGACCGGCGGCGCCACGTTCGGCGTGCCCGGAGCCGTCAACGGCGACCCGAACACCGCCGTCAGCTTCCCCGGCGACGGCGACCCGTTCGAGGGCGTCGCCGGCTCCTACGGCGAAATCCCGCTCAACCTCTCGGGCCAGAGCGCGATCACAGTCGAATTCTGGCTGAAGTGGAACGCGTACGGCAACAACGACGCGCTCGCCATGGAGCTCACCCCGAACTACAACGAAAACACCGGCGGCTTCATCGTCGACCCCGACGCCGGCCAGTACGGCGGCACGTTCGCCGTCGGCATGGGCATCGGCTCGACCCGCAACACGGTCTACTTCGCCCGCCCCAGCGCCGGCGCGTGGCACCACTACGCGCTCGTGCTCAACCCGAGCGCACCCGCCGCGACCGAGATCACGCCATACGTGGACGGCCAGCCCGTCAGCTACCAGAAGGAAACCAGCGGCACCGGCGCCACATTCGCGAGCTCCACGCTTTACCTCTTCTCCCGCGACGCCAAAGCCCTGTTCGGCAGCGGCTCGCTCGACGACCTCGCGATCTACGGCGGCGAACTGAGCCAGGCGACGATCGACGAACACTTCGATTCAAATGGCCCCGAGGCGCGGCCGGTGGCGGCGCTGACGGCCTCGCCGAACCCGCCCCGCGCCGGCCAGACGGTGACGCTCAACGGCTCGTCCTCGCATTACGCCGACGGCACGATCACCGACTACAAGTGGGACCTGAAGGGCACCGGCAAATACGAAACCAACACCGGCTCCACGCCCACCGTGACGACGAGCTTCCCGAGCCCCGGCACCTACACGGTCGGCCTGGAAGTCACCGACAGCGACGGCGCGGTCGACCAGGTCAGAGAACAGATCTCGGTGGGCAACTTCCCGCCCAACGCCAAGCTGACGGCGTCGCCGGCGACGGCGCTGACGGGCCAGACGGTGGCGCTGAGCGCCGGCGAATCGACCGACCAGGGCACCATCACCGACTACAAGTGGTCGCTGGAAGGCAACGGCAAATTCGAAAAGGACACCGGCACGACACCGACGCTGAGCACCTCCTTCCAGACGGTCGGGCTGCACACCGTCGAAGTGCAGGAGACCGACAGCGAAGGCCTGACGAGCACCGCCAGCGTGCAGATCACCGTCCTCGCGCACGGCATCACCAGCTACGAGGAAGCCGTACAGAGCACGCCCGGCCTGATCCACTACTACAAGCTCGGCGAGGCGCACGGGCCGACGATCGCCGACAGCAAGGGGTCGAGCAATGGCACCATCACCGGCGGCACGTTCGGCCTGCCCGGCGCCGTCCAGGAAGACCCGACGACCGCGATCGGCTTCAACGGCACCAGCGACTCGGGCGCGATCCCCCTCAACCTCTCCGAAACGGGCCAGCTGACGGTCGAATTCTGGCTGAAATGGAACCAGTACGCCAACAACGACGCGCTCGCCATGGAGTTCACCCCGAACTTCAACGAAAACTCCGGCGGCTTCCTCGTCGACCCCAACGCGGGACAGTTCGGCGGCACCTTCGGCATCGGCATCGGCAGCGGCTCGGATCGCAACTCGATCTTCTTCGCCCGCCCCAGCGCCGGCGTCTGGCACCACTACGCAATCGTCATCAACACCGCAAACCCGGCGGGCAGCGAGATCACCCCGTACGTCGACGGCAACCCCGTCAGCTTCCAGCAGGAAGGCTCCGACACCGGCCAGGGCAACTTCGCGAACTCCACGCTGTACCTGTTCTCGCGCGACGGCAGCTCCCTGTTCGGCGCCGGCGAGCTCGACCAGCTGGCGATCTACAACCAGCCGCTACCTGCCGCGACCGTCTTCGAACACTTCAACTCGCACGGCACCGCACAGGCGCCGACGGCGGCGTTCACTGCCTCCCCCAACCCGGCCCGCCCGGGTCAGCAGGTCACGCTGAACGCCTCGGGCTCGAGCGCGCCGGAAGGGCACATCGTCGAATACCAGTGGGATCTGAACGGCAGCGGCAAATACGAAACCCACACGACCAGCCCCGAACTGAAGACCAGCTTCTCGAGCGAAGGCACCGTGAACGTCAGCCTGCGCGTGATCGACAGCACCGGCGCCAGCTCCGGCGTGACGCACCCGCTGACGGTCGGCAACCTGCCGCCCAACGCCAGGGTCACGGCCTCGCCGACGACGGCGAGCGTCGGCCAGCAGATCACGCTGAGCGCCGGCGAATCGACCGACCAGGGCACCATCACCGACTACAAGTGGGATCTGAGCGGCGAAGCCGGCAAGTACGAAACAGACACCGGCGTCACGCCGACGGCCACGACGAGCTTCAAAACGCCCGGCACATACACACTCGGAGTCGAAGTCACCGACAACGAAGGCCTCAGCTCGCGGGCGACCGTGCAGGTCAACGTGCTCGAACAGGCCGCCGGCCACTACGACGAAGCGGTCGAAGACACGCCGGGCCTGATCGACTACTACAAGCTCGACGAAGCCCAGGGCCCAACGATCCTCGACAGCCACGGAGTCTCGGCGGGCACGATCAACGGCGGCACCTTTGGCCTGCCCGGGGCTATCGAAAAGAGCACCGCGATCGGCTTCAACGGCACCAGCGACTCGGGCGCGATCCCCCTCAACCTCTCCGGCACCAGCCAGCTGACGGTCGAATTCTGGTTGAACTGGAAGCAGTACGCCAACAACGACGCGCTCGCCATGGAGTTCACCCCGAACTTCAACGAAAACTCCGGCGGCTTCCTGATCGACCCCAACGCGGGCGAGTACGGCGGCACCTTCGGCATCGGCATCGGCAACAGCTCGGACCGCAACAGCGTCTTCTTCGCCCGCCCCAGCGCCGGAGTCTGGCACCACTACGCGATCGTCATCAACACCGAAAACCCGGCGAACACGGAGATCACTCCCTACGTCGACGGCCAGGCCGTCAGCTACCAGCAGGAGAGCGCCAACACCGGCCAGGGCGACTTCGCGAGCTCCACGCTGTACCTGTTCTCGCGCGACGGCAGCTCGCTGTTCGGCGCCGGCGAGCTCGACGAACTGGCCATCTACGACCAGCCCTTGAGCGCGGCGACGATCTTCGCTCACTATCACTCCAGCGACGTCGACACGGCACAGAGCCCGTCGTTCACGATCAACCCCACGCCGGCGGTCACCGGTCAGAACGTGAGCTTCGATGCCTCGGGCTCGACCGACACGCAGGGCACGATCACCGACTACAAGTGGACCCTGGAAGGCAACGGCAACTACGAAGCCGACACCGGCTCCAACCCCGTCTTGGCGCACGCCTTCAGCGAACCCGGCACGTACGTGGTCGTGCTGCAGACCACCGACAGCACCGGCGCCGTGGCGCGCACCACCCAGGTGCTGACCGTCACCGAAGCGCCGCCATCGGCGCCCGAACTGACGATCTCCGGCGCCAGCGGCAACACGTTCGTCGCCGGAGACACCGTCTACACCGACCCCCAGAGCGGCAACTCCGGTGGCTTCACCCTGACCGCAACCACCAACTCGCCGTCGCCGATCAAGAACGTCGCCTTCCCGACGCTGACAGGCTTCAGCGGTGGCGGCGGCACCGACACCCAGTCGCCCTACCAGACCACCTACGCGTGGGCCGGCGAAGGCGCCGCCGCGGCGGCCGGTCCGCAGACCGTGACGGCGACCAACGAAGCCGGTCTCAAAGCCAGCTCGACCTTCGAAGTCGTGCCTGACACGACCGCGCCGAGCGGCGGCGCGCTGACCGTCAACGGGCAGTCGGCGAGCCCCGGGGGCAGCTCCAGCTACAACACGACCGGCACGTTCTCGCTCGCCCGCACCGACTACTCCGAGACCCAGTCGGCGACGCAATCGGGCCTGCGCTCGAGCACGCTGACGGTCGCCGCGGCTCCGCTCTCGGCAAACGTCTGCGGCACGTTCGGCACTCCCAGCACGATCAGCGGCGCCCCCACGCAGTCCGAGTCCAGCGGCTGCTACCGCTACACGCTGACGGGCGTGGACAACGTCGGCAACCAGGCCAGCGTGACGACGACGGTGCTCGTCGACACCAGCGTGCCGACGACGCCGCTGCTCAGCTTCAGCGGGCTCTCGCCGAACACCTACTACAAGAGCTCGACCAACGCGCTCTACTTCGGCCCGTCGGCCGGCGGCGCGTTCATCGTCTCGGCGTCCTCCAGCGACCCCCAGACGGGCATCGCCGGCTACACGTTCAGCTCCCTCGGCAGCTACGGCTTCACGGGCACCCAGACAGGCAACCAGATGGCCTACACCTTCGGGGCCTCCGCCACCCAGCCGCCGAGCGGCCCAACGGTTCTCGCGACCAGCAACGCCGGGGCGAGCTCGGCCGCCGCCAACTACGCTCTGATCCTCGACAACACGCCACCGACCGGCGGTGCGCTGACGGTCAACAGCGTGGCCGCGAGCGCGGCCGGCTCGACGAGCTACAACGCCTCCGGCAGCTTCACCATAGGTACCCGCACCGACTACAACGCCGACACCGGCTCGGGCCTGCTGTCATCCGTCTTGACGCGCGCCAGCGGCACGTTGTCCAACGGCACCTGCAGCAACTACGGCACGCCGACCACGATCACCGGCAACCCGACGCAGAGCGGACTTGCGGCCGGCTGCTACCTGTACAAGCTCACCGGCACCGACCGCGTCGGCAACACGGCGTCGCTCTCCACCACCGTCGAGGTCGACAAAACCGCGCCGACCGCCAAACTCAGCGTGCCGGCCGACGCCAACGGACCCGTCGCGGTCACCTTCAGCGCGACCGACGCCGGCTCCGGCGTGAACTTCGCCAAGGGACAGCTCGAGCGCGCCGTCGCCACCTACAACGCCGCCACCAACACCTGCGGCACCTACAGCGGATGGTCGAACCTCGGTCCCGCCAACCCGACCTCGCCGTACACCGACTCCACCGTCAGCACAGGCCACTGCTACGACTACGACTACACCGTGCCCGACTTCGCCGGCAACTCGGCGACGGCGGTGCCCGGCATCGTCTACGTCAGCACGACCAAACCGACGTTGACCTCGATCACAGACACCACACCCGGGAGCACCGCCGGCCTGCCGCAGGTTGGCGACGCCATCACGCTCAACTTCAACGACCAGATCGCGGCGTCGAGCGTGCCGGCGACGGTGACGTTGACGTACACCGGCAGCGCCACCGCATCGACCGCCCTGGCGGTCAGCGGCATCGGCGGCTCGACCCCGTGGAACACCGGCGATCCCTTGACCGCGCGCTACGCCAAGTCCGGCGGCACCGCGCCGGTCGTCACGGCCAACACCGCCGTCAGCGGCACCGCGATCAAGCTGACCGTGACCAAAGTCAGCGACCCCAGCGGCGATCTCAAAGCCGGTGGCCCCGGCGCGGTGACCGGCACGCTGAGCTCGTCGCTGAAGGACATCTTCGGCAACACCGCCAGCACGAGCTCGTTCAGCGCGGCCAGCGTCAAGCTGTTCTGAGCCGCGCCGTGCCTGCCACGGGCCCACGGATCGGGGTGTCGCCGGCGGCAGAGCATGCCCGCCGGGCGCGCCTGTGGTCGGCCCTCGAAGAGGCCCACGCGGTGAGCTTCGAGGCCCGCCCCGACGGAGCGCTCGGCGAGCTCGACGCGGCGATCGCATTCGGCGCCGACGCCGGCGCCGCGCTGGCCGCCGCCGGACTGCCCGGCCTCGTCGTCCATGGCGCGGAGACCAAGGCTGACCTCGCAACGGCCACGCTGTCGAACTCGCTGGCGCTCGATCGGCCACTGCGCGGCGCACGACTCACCGAGGCGCATGCCGTCGCACTGCCGTCGGGCTCCGCCGAGGCGCAGGGCGAGGTGCTGGCGATGCTCGACGGCCGCCCGGCGTGGACTCTCACGGGGAAGCCGGAGGCGCCCCTGCACCACGTCGGCTGCGCGCCCGCCGAGCTGGCGCAGGACGAGGCGCTGCGACAGCGCCTCCAGCCGGGTCGCTGCCTGGCGCTGCTGGCCTTGGTGCAATTTCTGCGCCACCTTCTGGCCCACACCGACATCCCCCCGGCCCACGAGGACGACGGCCGCGGTGCCGTGGCGGACCCCGACGGCGTCGACCGTCGCGGCCCAGCCCACGGCCGACCCGCCGAGACGCCTCTTCAGGCGGCATTCGTGATCGACGACCCCAACCTCCACCGCCCCCGCTACGGCCACCTGCGCTACGAAGAGCTGCTGCGCGACGCCCGCGCCCACGGCTACCACCTCTCGATCGCCATGGTCCCCCTCGACGCCTGGTTCGCCGACCCGCGCCTGGCGCGGATGTTCCGCGACGGCGCCGACCATCTGTCGATTTCCATCCACGGCAACACCCACGAGGGACCGGAGCTCTCGCGTCCCGACAGCCTGGAGGCCGGCATCTCGCTTGCCAGCCACGCGCTGCGGCGGATGGCGGCGTTCGAACGGCGGACGGGCGTGACGGTGGACCGTGTGATGGTGCCCCCGCACGAGCAGATCAGCGAGCCCATGGCACGGGCGCTGGTTGCCTGCGGATTTGCCGGGCTGTGCACCACCCGGCCCTACCCCTGGCTGGCGAAGACGCCGCAGGCACCGTGGCTGACGCGCCCGCCTGAGGCCGGGCCGCTGGCGGGCTGGCGCCCGGCGGACGTCGTCGCCGGCGGGCTGCCGGTGCTGCTGCGCGCCGACTTCGCCCTGCACCCGCGCGAGGACCTCGTGCTGCGCGCCTTCCTGGGCCAGCCGCTGATCCTCTACGGCCACCACGAGCTGCTGCGCGGCGGGCCCGCCGATCTGGCGGCGGCGGCGGCGGAGATCGATGGGCTCGGCGAGGTCCGCTGGGGGTCGCTGGGGCAGATCGCCCGGGGGCTGCCGGGCGCGGCGGCGGCCGAGGCAGCGCCGGCCGGGGCTGCGACATCGGTTGCCCGAAGGGCGACCGGCCATGAGCCGAACGGCGACACCGCACATGGGCCGAACGGCGACACCGTACCCGCGCGGGGCGCGATGTCTCCGGCGCAGCTCGCCGCAATCCCCTCCCCCCCGCGTCGCCTGCGCCCTGTCGCGCGTCGTGTCGCCGCCGAGAGCGAGGTGCGGTTGCGGGCGCTGCTGGCCCAGGAGTAGCCTCGCGTCCTACCCCAGCGCCAGCTCCAGCAGCCGCTCGTGCCGTGCCGACCAGGAGTTGGTGTGCACGAACGTCAGCCGCTCGTCCTCCCCGGCGCGCCCGTGGGCGAGGGCGTCGCGGACCGCCTCGACGTACTCGTCGCGCCGCTGCACGAGAGCCACACGTAAGTCGACGCCGCGCATCGGCGGCAGGTCGGTGGCGACGACGGGAAGCCCGCCGGCGAGGTACTCGTAGAGCTTGAGGGGGCTCATCGCTTCCGTCAGCGGCGAGCGGTTGTGCGGGATCAACCCGACGTCGGCGACACGGATCAGCCCGGCCACCGCGGCCCGCGGCAGGGCCGGCCGGATCTCGATGTTGGGCACCGCCCGCAGCGCCAGGAGGTGACGCTCGTCGAGCAGCGGCCCCACGAGCAGGATGGTCGCGTCGGGCTCGGCCCGGGCGATGTCGATCAGGGCACCGACGTCGAGGCGTTCGTCGAGCGAGCCGGTGTAGAGCATGAGTGGCCGGGGCAGCTCGCGGGCCCAGCTGGGCGGGGCGGGCTCGCCGATCCACTCGCCGGGCTCCAGGCCGTTGGGGATGACGGCGCTGGGCCCGGTTGGGGCGAGCCGTTCCAGGACCGGCACGGACACCGCGGCGACGCGCCGCCCGCGCTCGCCGACGCGGGCGAAGCTCTCCCGGTAGGCCGGCCACCAATGGCTGTGCGGGGGATAGGCGGCCCAGTCGTCGGTGGCGTAGTAGGTGAGCGAGCGCGCCCAGTCGCAGTCCAGGAACCCGGCAAGCAGCGGGTGGGCGGTGATGACGGCCGGTTCCCGCAGGCCCATGCGGGCGGCGGCACGGCGCATCGCGCGCTCGTAGGCGGCGACGGCGCGCCGGGCGCCGCGCAGCGAGGAGGGATCGTGTCGGCGCAGCCGCACCGGCCGCAGCTGCCGGGCGTGCTCGTCGGCGGGAAACGGGGCGGCGTCGCGTTCGGCGAGGTCGCGCATGACCTTGACCGGCAGGCTGCGCATGAGATCGCAGACGAGCACCCGGCGGACGCGGCGATGGCCGAGCAGGGTCTGGGCGAGGCGGTCCTCGGGCATGAACCACCCGCGCCGGGCGGCGGCCTGCCAGCTGATGTAGGAGAAGGTGAAAACAACGTCGCGCGGAGGCGCGTCACGCGCGGCCAGGACCTCGTGGCGCTCGCTCACCCCGAGCACGGTCGCTCCCTTCCGCCGACGATCACAACCCGTCTCCGGTCCGGCACACGATGCCCCTCCTACTACGGCCGATCATGGCCTGCCTCGCGCACCGCGAACATGTGCAGGCAGTCGCCGTCGAGGAATCGGTCGAGCACCAACAGCAGCGGCGCTATGGCCCACGCGGCCAGGCGCAGCCCACGTCCACTCCAGCGGGCGCGGCCGAAGGCGGCGTACTGGAGGCTGAGGAGCAGCGCGGGTCGCATCGAGGCCGTCGTCCTCCCGACGGGCCGCAGACCGGCGCGGCGCATGAGCGCGCCGAGGCTGTCGGCGTCGAAATGCTGGAGGTGACGCGGCAGGTCGAGCTGGAACCAGCGCTCCCCGAAGACGCGGCGCTGCCAGCAGCCGTAGTTGGGAACCGCGACCGCGAGCGTGCCGCCGGGGCGCAGCAGAGCCGCGGCCTGCCGGAGGCTGGCGACGGGGTCCGGAACGTGCTCGAGGGAGTGGTTGAAGACGATCCCGTCGAACGTCGGCCCGCTCCAGGGAGCGTCGTCGAGCGTCCCCGTGTGCATCTCCACACCCCGCGCCGTGGCCCGAGCGGCGGCTTCGCGCGATGGCTCGACGCCGGCGACCCGCCAGCCGTGGCGGGCAAAGGTGAGGGCGAGCTCGCCGCTGCCGCAGCCGACGTCGAGCAGTCGCCCGCTGCGCTGCCAGCCCCTCAGCGGCCGGTAGGGACCGAGGCGCACAACGGCCTCCAGGCGTGCCCGTTCGACGAAGCCGCCGAGCCGGCCGGCGTGCTCCGGGTAGTAGGTCTGGGGGTAGTAGTCGGCGAACTGCTCCGGCCGCAGCCTGGGCTCGGTGCTCGCCAGCCCGCAGGCGCCGCAGGCGCGGACGGCAAACTCACCCGGGCCGCCCATCAGCCGGTCGGGTCCGCGCAGAAGGACCTCGCCGCGCAGCGGCTCGCCGCAGCCCGGGCAGGTGGCGAGGGCGCTCGGCGTATCGATCTCGGAGGCGACTGCGATGGCCATGCACATGAAAAACGCCTGCCTCTGACCCAACTTCCGACCACAAGCCCAACCCCGTGCCGGACGTTTTTCAGGCGGTACCAAGTGTCAGACGAAGACTCCCTCAAAGAGGCCACCCTCAGCGGCGTGCGCTGGGTGATGCTGACGCGCGTCGCCAGTGAAGCGCTGGCGCTCGGGGCGACGGTCGCCCTCGCCCGACTGCTCGCCCCGGCGGCGTTCGGGGAGGCGGCGGTGGCGTTGATCTTCATCCCCCTGGCGACGATCCTGACGTTCGAGGGCTTCGCCTCGGCGCTGGTGCAGCGGGAGTCGATCGAGGACGAGCACGTCCGCGCGGCGGTGGCGATGAGCGCGCTCGGGGGGCTCGTCCTGAGCGGCCTCGCGGCGGCTCTGGCGCCCCTGCTGTGGCGGCCGCTGTTCGGGGCGCAGGCGGCGGAACTGATGCTGCTGATGTCGCCGGTCTTCCTGCTGGCAGCGCTCGGCGGGGTGTCGCGGGCGCTGTTGTGGAGGCGCCTGCGCTTCCGGCGGATCAGCTTGATCGAAATGGCGGCGCTCAGCGTCGGCAACCTGCTCGCGCTGGCGCTGGCGATCGCGGGACTCGGAGCGCGGGCGATCGTGCTGGGGGCACTGGCGCAGGTCGTGCTGGGGACGGCGCTGCTGTTCGCCGCGGCGCCGGCCCCGCTGCCGCGCTGGCACCTGGGCGCGCAGCGCGAGATCAGCGGCTTCGGGGTGCCGGCGGCGCTGGCGGGAGTCGTCGACGTGATGTTCCGCAACGTCAGCTACGTGATCGCCGCGGCCGTCCTGCCGGCAGCCCAGACCGGCATGTACTGGCGGGCGTTCAACCTCGGGGTGGTCTACCAGGACAAGCTGAGTGGGGTCATGATGCAGATGGCGTTCCCGGTGTACTCGCGCACCGAGAGCCGGGCCGAGCTGCGCCGGCTGCACGAGCGGGCGGCACGGGTGCACGCGGCGGTGATCTTCCCGATTCTGGCGTCGCTGATCGTGCTGGCGCCGGTGGCGGTCCCGTTCGTGCTCGGCGCGAAGTGGACGCCGGCGGTGGAGCCGACCCAGATCCTGGCTGTCGCGGGGATGATCGCCGCCGTGCTCACCGGCTACCCCCAGGTGATGCTCGCGGTGGGCCGTCCGCGGGCGCTGCTGCGCTTCAACCTCGTCATGCTGGCGGGCTACGCCGCGGTGATCTACCTCGCCGTCGGCCACGGCCTGATCGTCTTGGCGGTGGTGACCTCCGCCGCCTACCTGTGCATCTTGGTCGGCGTCTACCGCTTCCTGCTCTCGAAGACCGTGGAGCTCTCGATCCGCCGCCTCCTCCCCGAGCTCGGCCCGGCGCTGGCCGGCTGCCTGGCGCTGGCGGCGGTGGCCGAGCCGGTGCGCCTGGCGCTGGAGCCGGCGGGGATGCCCTTCGTGACGCTGGCGCTCGGTGGCGTCGCCGGCCTGCTGGCCTACGCGGTGGCGCTGCGCCTGATCTCACCGGCGACGTGGCGCGACCTGGCGCTGCTGCTGGTCCGCGTCCTCCCCCCGCTGGAGCGGCTGCGGCGCAGAGATCGAGGCGCCCGCGCCGAGCAGCGCGAGCCGGCGCTGGACCTGGCCGAGTCGTCTGTGTGAGATTGCGCCGGCAGCGGACCTATGCCGGCACGGGCTCGCGCGAGGGCCGGGGCATCTCCGGCGGCGCCACCGGCTCGTGGGGCGCGAGGCGGGCACGATCCGCTTCTGCTCCCCGGGGCAGCTGAAGACCATCCGGCGGACCTCCGCCAGATGGCGGCCCGGGCCCAGGCGAGCTGACGCGCACGGCCTCCCCCGCGGGCGCGGCGGCGGGCGAGGCGGTGCGCAGGGCGACGATCATGCCCCCGACGAAGAAGAGCAGATAGGGGACGTGGGGGAAGGAGAAGACGTCGAAGAGGGCGCTGGCGACGAGGATGACGCCGACGGACGCCAGCGCGGCGAGCCCAAGCGCGGAGCGGCGCGGGTCGGGCCCGCGGATGCTGAGGTGGGCGAGGCGCATCATGGCGAGGAGGATGGCGGCGTAGACGACGAGCCCGAGCAGGCCGACGGCGATGAGGACGCCGAGGTATTCGTTGTCGAGGATGCGGTACTTGTGGGGGTCGTAGCTGCCGTAGCCGCGCCCGATGAGGAGATGGCTGAGGATGTCGGGCCGGACGGCGTCGTAGCGGGCGACGCGGTCGGTGGTGGTGGCGACGGTGTTGACGTGCCCGGGCTCGAGCTGTTCCAGGACCGAGCCGAGGGCTCCGGGCGAGGTGGCGTGGACGAGGACGCCGAGGACGAGCCCGAGCCCGAGCAGCGAGCGGATGATGGTGCGGGGGCGGTAGACCGCCAGCAGGACGATGGCGGCGGCGGGCGCGACGAGGCTGGTCTTGCGCGAGGTGGCGACGCCGGCGGCAAGCAGGAGGCCGACGGCGATGGCGTAGAGGATCTTGCGGCGTTTGGTGCCGGCTTCGATGGTGCCCATGAGGGCGAAGGGCAGGACCATGGCGAGCAGGGCGGCGAGCTCGAGCGGCTGGTCGGTCGGCCCGAGGACGTTCAGCCGTCCGATGGAGTCCGGGGTGTCGAGTTCGCTGGGGATTTCGATCGGGAGAACTTTCCCCCAGAGCGAATAGAAGATGTTGTAGTGGGCGCGATACTCGACGATGGTGGCGACGGCCATGACGGCGCCGAGGCCGACCATGAGGGCAACGAAGCGGGGGACCTCGCGCGGCCTGACGGTGGAGGCGACGATGAGGAAGAAGAGGACGTAGGAGAAGAGGAGGGCAAGCTTCTTGGCGGTGAGTCCGATCTCGTTCATGTTGGCCAGGGCGGGCCCGTTGACGGCGACGCCGATGCAGCAGAGGGCAAAGAAGGCGAGGGCGGCGACGTGGACGATCGTGAAGCGCAGGCGTGGCCGGGCGGAGCCGCGGATGAGGACGATCGTGGAGATCCAGAGCAGGGCGAGCGCGACGAGCAGGGGCCGGTCGAGATTGGCGCCGCCGGGGAGATCGATCGACTGGAAGGGGACGAGGAAGATCATCGCCATGAAGCCGGCGAGAGCCCAGGGCAGGACACGTTTGGTGTGGGGCCAGTCGTCGGCGTCGAGCGAGTGGTCGTCGAGCAGGTCGCGCTGCTGCTCGGCGCGGGCGGCTGACGGGCGGCTCGTGCCTAAGCGGCGCGCGAGCCGTCCGGCGCGTGCCGCTGCGTCACGAACTCCGGCACGCGCGGCCCCGTCGCGCGCTCCGCCGGGGTTCGCCGCCGAGCCGGCGCGGGGCCGGCGGCGCGAGTTGGCGCGTGTGTAGAGCATTCCGCCGCCGAGGGCGAGGACGAGGAGGAAGACGAAGGCCATGAGCTGCCGCTGGACCCCGGGATCGACGAGCCCGCCGGTGGTGGGCCCGAGCGGCCGGACGATGGCGCCTTCGCCGTCGCCGCGGACGTGGGCGGTCTCCTGGCCTTCGACGTGCTCGGCGAGCTGGTGGCGGGCGGCGTCGACGAGGGCGATCGCGGCGTGGGCGGTCGGGGCCTGGGCGTAGATGGTGAGTATGGGGGTGGCGCCGTCGACGTCGAGGAGGAGCCGGTAGGAGTGGTTGACGGTCGCGGGATCGGGCCCTTGCAGACGGGCGGCGGCGCGGCTCTGGTTTTCGAGCAGGAGGGTGAAGGGCCCGGAGGCGGCGACGCTCTGTCCGTGCAAGCCGATGGCGGCGCCGATGGCGCTGGTGGCTTCGTCGCTCTGGAGGTAGAGGTCGTACTGCAGGGCGAGCTGGGCGGCGAGGTAGTTGTCGGAGGAGGTGCCGGGACCGATGGTGTTGGGTGCGGAGCCGACGGCGGTGGTGTAGACGAGGACCTTGGCTTTGGCGGCGCCGAGGCTGAGACTGCTGCGCGGATGCAGGCCGGGCGGGGCGAGCGACGGGCTGTACGCGGCCAGGACCGCGGCGAGGGCGGCCAGCAGTACGAGCGCGGCGATGGCCCGAAGGCGAGGATCGATGCCGCGGGCGATCACGAGCGCAGGTCTCTCGAGCCGCGGGCGGGCTCAGTCGCCGCGGCCCACGAAGCCGGCGCCCAGAACGGCGGCGTCGAAGTCGTGCGGGAACGGCTCGTGCGGGAGGCGCTCGCGCGGTTCCAGCTCGAACTCCTGCGGCTCGGGCTCCGGGGCGCGGCGGCGGGCGCCTTCGATGCCGATGAGGATGAGTCCGCCGAGCAGGAGGACGCCGAGGGCCGCGGCGACGGCGGTGGTGGCGCCGGCGCCGGAGCTGACGGTCCCCGACTGCGGGGGGCCGAGCTGGCGGATGGTGACGCGCTGGGCGTCTGGCGTGTTGAGGCTCTTCTGCAGGGAGCCGACGTAGGCGACGACGCCGGGATAGACGGCGCCGGCGAGCTTGGCGGCGGCGGCGGCGGTTGGGGCCTGGACGGAGGTCGTGATGAGCGGCTGGTTTTCCTGGGCGACGAAGGTCAGCCGGTACTTGGCGCCCTGGGCGAGGAGCTGGTTGCCGCGGGCCTCGGAGGGGACGACGACGTCGAGCTTTTGGCCGCTGCCGCTGTAGGGCCCTTCGGCGGTGATCTGGCCAGCGGGGATGGAGGCGGCGTTGCCGATGTCTTCGATGACGGCCTGGCTGGCCATGACCTGGGCGAAGACGGTGGCGCGGGCGGTGAGGGGGGTGGTGTTCTGGACGAGGTTGGCGAGGGCGGAGTTGGGGGAGTCGACGAGGATCTGGACGGTGGCGGCGCCTTTGGGCGCGGAGTGGGTGGCGAGCTTGGCGCCGACGCCGGCGGCGATGGCGAGGGCGAGGATGGCCAGCGTGATGAGCTTGCGCGACCAGAAGATCTTGAGGATTTCGGCGAGTTCCATGGCGCTGGCCTCCGTCGAGGTGGGTTCAAACGAACAACGCGCCGGCCCGGGGCTCGCTTGCAGGACTCGTTGGGCTGTCCTTGACCCAGCCCCCGAGCGCGCTCTTGGGCGGCGCGACGAAGGGGTAGTCGGTGCCGCCGCGAAGCATCCTCAGGGCCCAGCGCGAGCCCTGGCGGCGGGCGGCGAGGTTGAGGGCATGGCGGAGGCCGACGGCGCCGAGGAAGAGGGTGCGCTGGGGCGCAGGGAGGTGCTTGTAGGCGTATAGGCGGCGGGAGAGGGCATCCTGGGCGACGAGCCGCGGCGGGAGGCCGTTCTTGCCGGCGTGGTGGCGGATGGTGAGCTGCGGGAGGTGCAGGATGCGGTAGCCGGCGCGGCGGATGCGCAGGCAGAGGTCGGTCTCCTCGCTGTAGAGGAAGAAGCGCTCGTCGAGCATGCCGGCGGCGAGCAGGGCGTGGCGGCGGACGAACATGCAGGAGCCCGAGACCCAGTCGCACTCGCGCTCGCCGCGATAGGCGTCGGCGCGCAGGACGCGCTCCCCGGCCCAGGCGGGATGCAGGGGCCAGCGCTCGGAGCGCAGCGCCTCGCCGAGGGCGCGGGCGGGGCTGGGGAAGCGGCGGATGGTGAGCAGGGGCCGGTCCTCGCCGTCGATCTGGCGGACGCCGGCGAGCCCGATCTGGGGGTGGGCGTCGAAACGCCGGACGAGCTCGGCGAGCTCGCCGTCGAGGATTTCGGTGTCGGGATTGATGAGCAGGAGATGGCGGGCGTCGGTGTGTTCGAGCCCGCGGTTGTTGCCGTAGGCGAAGCCGCGGTTGGGAGAGCTGAGGACGGTGGCCTGGGGGAAGCGGGTTTCGACGAGCTCGCGGGTGCCGTCGGTGCAGGCGTTCTCGACGACGATGACCTCGAGGTCGATGTCGCCGGCGCGGTCGTAGATGCTCTGCAGGCAGGGCGTCAGCCAGCGGGCGTCGTTGGCGGAGACGACGATGACGGCGAGGTCCACGGTGAAATAACGGGGCCGGTGAATCGTTGCTTGTTCGTGAGCGGGTCGACGGCGCGAATCCTGGTGGTGTCGCCGGTGCGCAACGAGGGGGCGCACATCGCACGGGTGGTGCGGGCGGTGGCGGCGCAGGAGCTGGCGCCGGCGCGGTGGATCGTGGTGGAGGACGACTCCGACGACGACACCTACGCGCAGCTGCTGGAGCTGGAGGCGGAGGTGCCGTTCCTGGAGGTGCGGCGGGCGCCCGCCGGCGGTCCGGCGTCGGGCGAGGCGCGCGACCGGCTGTCGCTGGCGCAGGAGGTGCGCAACTTCAACGCGGCGCTGGCGGATGTCGACCTGGCGGACTTCACCCACGTGATGAAGCTGGACGGCGACATCGAGCTGCCGCGGGAGTACCTGAGGGTGTTGATGGAGCGCTTCGCGCGGGACGGGTCTCTGGGCATAGCCGGCGGGGTGCTGGTGGAGCCGACGGCGGACGGGGGGCAGCGGTCGATCCGGATTCCGGAGCACCATGTGCACGGCGCGCTGAAGTGCTGGTCGGGGGAGTGCCTGACGGCGATCGGCGGGGTGCAGGAGCGCCTGGGGTGGGACACGATCGACGAGACCTACGCGCGGATGCGCGGGTTTCGGACGCGCCGCTTCACGGACCTGGTCTCGGTTCATCATCGGCCGCTGGCGAGCGCCGACGGTGCGCTGCGGGGACACGCGCGGCACGGTGAGTGCGCGTACATCGCCCACTACGACCCGCTGTGGGTGGCGCTGCGCTCGGTGAAGGTGGCGGGCCGGGCTCCGCGGGGGCTGTCGGGGGCGGCGTTCCTGTACGGATATGTCCGCGGCGCGGTGCGCGGGGTGGAGCAGGTGCCGGACCCGGAGTACCGGCGCTTCACCCGCCGGGAGCTGCGCCGGCGGATGCTGGGGGCGGACAGGCCGACGACGGCCCTCTGAGGTTGCCGTCGGGCCTCGCGATGGGCGCTGAGCCCCGACGGCGAGTTGGTCGGACGCTGGGCCCCGACGGCGAATCGGTCAGACGGGCACGCCGAGGCACGGCGTGCGAGCGGGGGGACCGCCGAAGCGTTTTGTGGATGATGACTTTGAAGGGCCTGATCCTGCCGGGGGGTTGCGCGGAGCCGAGCGATGGCGCGCTGCAACGGGTGGCGAACCGCCCGGTCGTGGGCCACGTGCTCGCGGAGCTGGCGGGGGCGGGAGTCGGTGAGGTGCTGGTGGCGCTGCCGGGGGAGGAGCTGCGGCGGTGCGTGGAGGAGCAGCGACCTCCGGGTCTGCGGGTGTCCCACCTCTCGTGGACAGAGGGCGACCTGAGCCGGTCGCTGGCGGGCGCGGCGGAGGCGGTGGGCGGGGCGGCCTGCGTGGTTCACGCCGGCGACGGTCTGCTGGCGCAGCCGTTGGCGCCGTTGGCGGCGCTGCTGGGGGGGGATTCGCCGGACCTGGTGACGCTGGTTCACCGGCCGCCGTCGGGCGCGGCCTCGATCGGCCTGGCGACGCGGCGCCTGCTGCGGATGGCGGGATCGCGGGAGGAGGGGCCGGTGGAGGTGGCGGGTGTGTTTCTGCTGGGCCCGGGGGCGCTGCGGGAGGCCGGCGGCGCGGTGAGGTGGTGCGGGGAGCGCGGACTGGATCTGGTTCCGCTGGCGGAGCGCCTGGCGGAGGCGGGGGGAGCGATCCGGGTAGAGCGCGTCCGCGGCTGGCGTCAGGCGGGGGGCTCCACGGCGGAGCTGCTGGAGCTGAACCGGATGGCGCTCGATGCGTTGTGTCCGCCGGAGGCCCAGGCGACGGAGGGCAACCGGATCGAGGGCAACGTCGAGGTGCACGCGACGGCGTGCGTGCAGTCGAGCACGATCGTAGGTCCGGCGATCGTGGGGGCCGGGGCGCTGGTGCTGGACTCCTACATCGGCCCGTACACGTCGATCGGCGCCGGGGCGCGGGTGGAGGGCGCCGAGGTGGAGCGCTCGATCGTGCTGGAGGGTGCGAGCATCACCCACATCGGCGGCCGCCTGGTGGCCAGCGTGGTGGGACGCGAGGCGCGGATCTATCGCGACTTCTCGCTGCCGCGGGCGCTGCGGGTGACGGTGGGCGACGGGGACGAGGTGGCGCTGTGTTGAGCGGAGTGGCGCTGTGTTGAACGAGACGGCGGTGCGGACCAGCGATACGGCGGTACGGATCCCGTCGGCCGGCGACGCGGAGCAGACCGCGCTGGCCCGCGAGAGGACGCGGCAGACGGGACGGCCACGGCCGACGACTCCCTCTGGGACCCCGCCGGAGGGGGCCGCCCGACGCCGCCGGCTGCGGGTGGCGATGGTGCACATCTCGGACTTCCGGCTTGACTCGCGCATCCAGCGTCAGGCTCGGGCGCTGGCGCACCGCGGCGACGAGGTGGACCTGATCTGCGTGGGCGAGCGCGAGGAGCTGCGGGTCGGGGAGGGCGTGATCCGGGTGCACCCGGTGGCGGGCGAGAAGGCGGGCGGAGGCCCGGCGGCGTACGTGGGCAGCTACGCAGCGTTCACGGCGCGGGCGCTGTGGCGGTTGAGCGCACTCGAGGCGCGGCGACGGTTCGACGTGGTCGAGGTGCACAACATGCCCGACGCATTGACGGCGACGGCGCTGCTGCCGCGGCTGCGGGGGACGCCGGTGATCCTCAACGTCCACGACACGTTCCCGGAGCTGTTCGCCACCAAGTACGGCCGTCCGGAGGGCGACGCCCTGGAACGGGCGCTGCTGGTCGAGGAGCGTCTGAGCGCGGCGCTGGCGAAGCATGTGATCGTGGTGACGGAGGTGGCGCGCCGGCGCCTGGAAGGCCGCGGGGTGGGGGTGGGTCGGACGATGGTGGTGATGAACTCGCCCGACGAGCGGGTGTTCGGCCCGCCGCGGGAGCCGATGGGCTGGCCCGAGGGGGGCCGGCTGCGGGTGCTCTACCACGGCGGCCTGGCGCCGCGGTTCGGGGTGGAGTGCGCGATCCGAGCGTGGAGCCGGCTGCGGGAGACGGCCCCCAACCTGGAGCTGCGGGTGTGCGGGTCGGGCGAAGACCGCGACCGGCTGGCGGCGCTGGCGGCGGAGATCGACTCAGACCGCATTCAGGTCTCCCCCAACCCGGTCCCCTTCGAGCAGATTCCGGCGGAGCTGGAGGCGGCGCACGTCGGGGTGGTGCCGACGCTGCACGACCGCTTCACGGAGCTGTTGCTGCCGGTGAAGCTGCTGGAGTACGTGCACATGGGTCTGCCGGTGGTGGCGTCGCGGCTGCCGGGCATAGCGGGCTACTTCGGGGAGGACGACCTGGGGGCCTTCGAGCCGGGCAATCCCGAGGATCTGGCGCGGGCGCTGGAGTCGGTGTGCGCCGACCCAGATGCGGCCCGCACCCGCGCGGCGCGCGCGGCGGAGCGCCTGCGCGAGATCGCCTGGGAGCGTCAGCGGGAGCGGTACCTGGCGCTGGTGGACGAGCTGACGTCGGCCGGCAGGCGAGCCGCGGGCGGCACCCGGGCCCCCACCCAAGGCACCCGGTAATTCTTGGCGAGAGGCCGCTCAGAAGGGCGCGATCCAGTGCTCGGCGCCGGCGATGCCGTCGGGGTGAGCGCGCATCAGCGCGTCGAGCGCGTCGGCGATGGCGCCGGTCGCCTGCCGGCCGCGGCTGCGGGCGGCGGGGAGCAGGATGAGGCCGGCGTGGCCGCGACCGTCGGCGAGGCGCTCGGCGGCGAGGGGGCGGAAGTCCTTGATGTTGTTGGTTACGACGGCGCGGTCCTCGCGGGATGCGGTTTCGATCACCTCGTGGTCGGTTGCCTGGCGCAGGTCGGCGCGCTCGACGACGGCCTGGGCGTCCAGTCCGCGTTGGCGCAGGAGTCGCGCGATCTGGTCGGAGAGCTGCTCGTCGAGCAGAGCTTTCACTCCTTCAGCGCACTCCTCCCGACCTGGGCGGTCGCGTAGCCGCGCTCCCAGGCGGCCTCGTTGTCGGCGATCTGCGCGTCGATCTCCTCGCGGAAGGCGCCGTAGTAGTCGATTGCGGCCTGCACCAGCCCGGGCGGGACTCCCAGCAGCGAGGCGGCCTGCTCGAGGTCGTTGTCGTTCTCACGGACTGTGGCGACGACCTCCCAGACGTCGAGGCCGCTGCCGACGAGCGCGGCGCGCCGGCCGCTGGGCCCTTCGGCGAAGCGGATCAGGGGATGCTCGTCACGGCGCAGCCCCTCGTCGACGTAGCGCTGGGCGAGCGCCCGCGGGGTGCCGCCGACGCGCCGGGCGCGGGCGCGCAGCCGCTCCCCGACGCCGGGGCGCAGTCGCAAGGTGAAGTGGTCGCTCACGGCACAATCGTAGCATTGTGCCACCGTGTGTCACTTTGTGTCCCGAGACCCCTCGGGCGCCGAGACCCTCGGGCAGTGAGACCCTCGGGCGCCGAGACTCTCGGGGCCGCGGAGACCCGGACGGGAGCGGGGGCCTCAGGCCGCGAGGAGGTGGGCGGGCATGGGGGCGTCGCCGCGCTGGCGGCCCGCGGCGCTGACCCCCGAGACCCGCTCCAGGGCCTCCCCGGCGACCCGCTCGGCGAGCCCGACGACCGACTCGCCGTTGAGCAGCCGGGGGTAGATCTGGCTGGCCGACGCCAGCCCCAGCCCCTCGACGCCGGGCCAGATCGGCGCGCAGCGCGGCTGATGACCGAGGGCGTGGACGGGCTCGACGAGGGGCGCGCGCTGGACGGTCCAGTCGACGACGTCGTCGTGGGAGAAGTCGGGGGCGAGCTTGGCGAGCATGTCGGTGTAGCGCCGGTAGACGGAGTCGTTGTCCTCGGCGAACTCGGGGCTGCCGGCTTCGCAGTACTTGGGGAGGTAGGCGAGCCGCAGCCCGTCGGTGTGGTCGGTGCCGACGACGTGGGAGGTCTCGACGACTGTCGTGATCGGCGTGGGGTCGCAGATGTTGACGGAGTAGTAGGGCAGCAGGGAACGGCGGAGCTTGAGGATGAGGCAGACGACCCCGAGGTAGCGGCTGGGGTAGGCGTCGAGCAGGGGCTGCAATTGGTCCGGCAGGAGCCGTTTCAGGGCGGGGGGCTGGAGGGTGGGGATGGTGAGGTCGAAGCGCTCGTCGGCGCCGTCGACGCGAACCCCGAGAACGGCGCCAGACCCGTCCTGGACGAGCCCTTCGACACCGGCGCCGAGCCGGACGTCGACGCCGAGTTGGCGGGCGCGCTCGACGGCGGCGGCGACCAGCGTTTCGTGCCCGCCGCGGAGGCAGCCCATGACCTCGCCGGCGGAGCGGCTCTGGCGGGCGGAGCGCATGCGGTTGGTGCGCGCCCAGAGATAGGTGGCGGGCAGCTCGCTGTGGCGGGAGTTGAAGCGGGAGTCCAGGAGGGGCCGCCAGATGCGCTCCACGACGCGGCGGCCGCAGTGGCGTGTCAGCCAGCGTTCGAGCGGCAGCTCCTCGAGGGCGGAGTAGTCGTGCCGGAGCTGGCACTGGAGGACGAACCAGGCGAGCCGGGCCCGCCCCAACGGCGAGAGCGGGGGGAACCGGAGGAAGTCGCCCATACCGTTGAAGGGGTGCATGTTGCCGTCGACGAAGAAGCCGACGCCGACGGGAGAGAAGCTGAGCTGGTCCTCCAGGCCGAGCTCGCCGGCGAGGGCGATCATGCGCTCGTCGGAGGGGACGATGACGTGGTAGAAGCGGTCGACGCGGTGGCCGCCGAAGTCGAACGCCCCGGCGAGCCCACCGGCGGTGGGGGCGCGCTCGAGCAGGGTCACCCGGGCGCCGCCCTGGGCGAGCCGGAGGGCGAGAACGGTGCCGAGGACACCGGCGCCGACGACCCCTATGCGGGGCGTGTCCCCGGTCATTGTCGCCCGGCGATGGCGTAGAGCTGGGCGGTGGGCCGCTCTTCGGCGCGGGCCGCGAGCTCCTCGCTGCCGAGCGGCGAGATGGGCGGCGGCTGGATGCGCCCGACGAGGTGGGCGGCCATGAGCCGGCCGTAGGCGAGAACCGTCGGGCGGAGGCTCATCTTGGAGACGCCTAGGCGCCGGGACCAGTCGTTGGTGGTGGGGACCTCGACGACGCGGGCGCCGGCGTTGTAGAGCTTCAAGAGCAGCTCGACGTTGGCGGCGAAGCCGGGCTCGCGCACCAAGAGGTAGCCGTAGGTTTCGGACGCTCGCCGCAACGTGCCGGCGCGGTAGACGCGGTAGAGGGAGGAGAGGGTGTGGATGTCGCGCAGGCCGCCGGCGTAGCGGAAGGCGTTGGAGACGGCTTTGGAGGCGGTGAGGCGCCAGGGGGCGACGCCGAGGATGCGCCCACCGGGAGCGTAGACGGAGGCGAGGACGACGTCGGCGCCGGCGTGGAACTCTTCCATCATGCGCGGGAGATCCGACAGATCGGAGGTGTTGTCGGCCTCGAGGGTGACGATGGCGTCGTCGTCGCCGGACTCGCCCAGGGCGGCGCGCAGCCCGGAGTTGATGGCGGTGCCGAGGCCGCGGTTGACGGAGTGGGTGACGACGGCGAAGTGCAGCGCGTCGCCGTGCTCGGCGATGGCCTCGGCGGTGCCGTCGGTGGAGCCGTCGTCGACGAAGATGACGCGGGCGCCGAGCTGGCGGGCGACGGGCGCGATGTCGGCGATGAGCCGGGGGATGTTGTCGCGCTCGTTGTAGGCGGGGATGACGAAGCGGATCATGGTGCGGATCTCCTCTCTAGGCGGCGATGCGGACGGGACGGGCAAGGGGTGCGTCGAGCAGCTGGACGGGCCGGCGGTTGGCGGCGGAGTCGCGGACGGCGAGGGCGGCGGCGAGCGCGCGGCAGCCCTCCTGGGCGCTGACGGGCTCGGGGGTGTCGTCCAGGACGCAGCGGGCGAACGCCTCGAGCTCGGCGGCGAGGGGCTCGACGCGGGGCAGGGCGAAGCGGATGGCGGCACCCTCGGCGTCGCCGCGGATGCGGGCGAGCTCGCTCCAGGCGGTGGGGGCGCCGGTCGACTCGGTGAACCAGACGTCCTGTGTCAGGTAGGAGGCGCTGAGCATGCCGCCCTCGCCGATGACGGTCATCTCGCGACGCTTTTCGGGGGTGAGCCAGTTGACGTCGAGCAGGCCCTGGGGTCCGTCGTCGCCGAAGCGCAACAGGCAGGAGATGATGTCCTCCTGGGAGGGGTGGACACAGCGGCTGCCTTCGGCGTAGATGCTGGAGATCTGCCGGCCGAGGACGAACTGCATGAGGTCGAGGTCGTGGGTGGCGAGGTCGATGGCGACGCCGGTGTCCTGGATGCGGACGGGGAGCGGCCCGACGCGGGTGGCGTGGGCGCGGAAGACCCGGCCGATGCGGCCCTCCTGGATGAGCTCGGCGAGCTTGCCGACGGCGGGGTTGAAGCGCTCGACGTGTCCGACGACGAGCTTGAGTCCGGCCATGCGGGCGGCGGCGGCCATGCGCAGGCCATCGTCGAGGGCGATGGCGATGGGCTTCTCGACGAAGACGTGCTTGCCGGCGTCGAGGGCGTCGAGGGCGACGCGGGCGTGGTGCTCGGAGGGGGTGCAGATGCAGACGGCGTCGACGTCGGCGCGCTCGAGCAGCCAGCGGTAGTCGGCGACCCACTCGATCGGCCGCCGACCGATACGGGCGCGGGCGACGTTCTCGTCGGGCTCGGCGATGGCGGTGAGGCGTCCGCAGGGGACGCGCTCCCAGGTCTCGACGTGGTAGGCGCCCATGCGTCCGGCGCCGATCAGTCCGACGTTCAGCTCATCCATGAACCGCACTCCTTCTTGGGTGGTGTCCGTGCGCGAATCTCATGCCGCCGCTCCAGCGCCGATCCCGGCGGCGAGCGGCGCTGCCCCGCCGCCGGGCGGCATCCCTTCCCTCAGGAAGTCGACGACGAGCCGCGCGATGCGCTGGGCGGCGCGGCCGTCGCCGAAGATCGGTGGCCGCTCGCGCGGCAACGGCTTGCGCATCGCCTCGGCGAAGGCCTGGGGGTCTACGCCGACGAGGGTGTTCCAGCCTGTTTGCACGGTGTCGACCCACTCGGTCTCCTCGCGCAGGGTGATGCAGCGGACGCCCCAGAGGTAGGCCTCGCGCTGGACGCCGCCGGAGTCGGTGGCGATGGCGCGGGCGCCGCGCTCGAGCTCGAGCATGCGGGTGTAGGGGACGGGGTCGACGAGCTGGATGCTCTCGGGCACGCGCAGCCCCCAGGCGTCGATGCGGGTGCGGGTGCGGGGGTGCAGGGGGAAGACGACCGGCAGCGGCGAGCGGGCGAGGCACTTCAGGACGGCACCGAGGCGCTCTGGGTTGTCGGTGTTGTAGTTGCGGTGGACCGTCGCGAGGACGTAGTCGCCGGCGCCGGCCGGACGGATCTGCTCGCGCCAGCTCTCCAGCGTGTCGCAGAGGGGGTCGCCGGTGATGTGGATCTGCCCGGGTACGCCCTCTCCTTCGAGGTTGGCGGCGGCGCCCGGGGTGGGGGCGCAGAGTAGCTGGGCCAGTCCATCTGTCTCGATGCGGTTGTGCTCCTCGGGCATGTCGTCGCGGTAGGAGCGCAGGCCGGCCTCGACGTGAACCAGGGGCACCCCGAGGGCGGCGGCGGCGCGGGCGCCGGAGAGGGTGGCGTTGGTGTCCCCGCGGACGATGACGGCGTCGGGGCGCTCGGCGAGGATGAGATCTTCGAGACGGAGGCGGGCGAGGTCGACCTGCTCCTTGGGCGAGCGGGAGCCGACCTCGAGGTTGTGGTCGGGCCGCGGCAGCCGGGTGGCGAGGATCTGGCTCCCGGACATGGCCTCGTCGTAGTGCTGGCCGGTGTGGACGAGGATCTCGTGGGCGAGCGGGGCGAGGGCCTCGCAGACGGGGGCGGCCTGGATGATCTCCGGGCGGGCGCCGATGACGGAGATGATGCGGGGGCGGATCCTCATTGCGATGCCCTCGTGGTCACGCCGCGGCGCGGGCGCGGTCGCTGAACAGGGGCAGGGCGAGCGGCTTGCCGCCGGCGCGCAGGGACTCCTGGGCGAGCTCGACGGCGGCGACGATCTCGATGCCGAGGGCGAGGTTGGAGCGGGGTTCCTCGCCGGTGCGGATGGCGTGGGCGAAGTCTTCGAGCTCGAGCCGCAGTGGCTCCCTGGGCTCGACGCGGGGGATGACGACGTCGCCGGTTCGGTAGATGAGCTGGTGCTCGCCGAAGTTGGCGGGGGTCGGCGGGAGGATGTCCATGCCGCGGTCGTAGATGCGGACGGGTTCGTCGGCGGCGATGTCGTCGTATTGGACCATGCGCTGGCTGCCGACGACGATCATCTGGCGGAGCTTGCGGGGGGCGAGCCAGGAGATCTGCACGTTGGCCGTCTGGCCGCCCTCGAAGGTGAGCGTGATGAAGGCCGTCTCGGGGACGCCCTGGCGCAGGACGCTGGAGCCGGAGGCGGCGACTTCGACGAGCGGCTGCGCCAGCCAGTAGAGGAGGATCGAGAGGTCGTGGGGGGCGAGGTCCCAGACGACGCCGTCGCCGTTGTACTTGCCGAGGTTCATCCGCGAGGAGGTGACGAAGTGGACGTCGCCGACGACGCCCTCCTGGATGAGGTCGCGCACGGCGTTGACGGCAGGGCTGTAGATGAAGGTATGCCCGGGCATCAGCACGCGATCCTCGGCGGCGGCGACGTCGGCGAGGTCGTGGGCGTCCTGGAGGCGCGTGGCGAGCGGCTTCTCGACGAGGACGTGCTTGCCAGCCTGCAGCGCCCGGCGGACGAGCGCGTGGTGGCTCTGAGGCGGGGTGGCGATGACGACGGCCTCGACGTCCGGATCGACGAGGACGGCGTCGAGCTCGTTGACGGCCCGCGCCTCGGGGTGGCGGCGCGAGAAGAGCTTCAGCGCGGCGGGGTCGCGATCGCAGAGGGCGAGCAGCCGCAGGCCGCGGCTTTCGGCGATGTTACGGGCGAGGTTGGGCCCCCAGTAGCCGTAGCCGACGACGGCGGCGCCGACCGGCCGGCCACGGTCGAGTATGCGAGGAGCGCCGAAGCGCTCGCTGTGGTCAAGCATCTCAGGCAACCCCCTGCCGGCGTAGAACAACGGGAACGGTTTTGAGCAGAATCCGCAGGTCGCGCCAGGCCGAGTGATTGGCGGCGTAGTCGATGTCGAGGCGGACCATCTCCTGGTAGCTGCGTTCGTTGCGTCCGCTGACCTGCCAAAGGCCGGTGAGCCCGGGCCGGACGTCGAAGCGCCGGAGATACTGGGGGGGATAGATCTCGGCCTCGTAGGGGATCACCGGGCGGGGTCCCACGAAGGCCATGTCGCCGCGCAGGACATTGATGAGCTGGGGCAGCTCGTCGAGGCTCCAGCTGCGCAAAAAGCGCCCGACGGGAGTGACACGGTCGTCGACGGAGAGCTTGTAGAGCTGCCCGTGCTTGGGCCCGCGGTCGCCCTCTATCAGTGACTTCACATATTCGCGATGCGGGGCGGTGTCGGCGCCGGTGTGCATGGTGCGGAACTTGAAGACGGTGAACTCGCGCCGGCCGCGCCCGAGGCGGCGCTGGCGGAAGAGGGCGGGCCCGCCGGAGTCGACGCGGATGGCGAGCGTCGCGGCGAGCAGGACGGGACTGAGCAGGAGCAGCAGCAGCGTCGCCGCGGTGCCTTCGACGAGTCGCCGGCCGATCTCCCCCGCGCTGCGTCGGAGGCGAACACCGAGGGGGAGCGAGCGCCCACCCTGGACGACGCGCAGGCGGGTGGTCTCCTGCCCGGCGAGCTCGTCGCCGGCGGCGCGCTTCGCCGCCCCGTCGAGCGCCGCGACGGCGGCGCCTTCCCCTGATTGGATGCCCGTCATTCCCATCTGGCCAATCAACGCGGCGCGCCCGTTTCGCCTTTCGTGAACTTCTCCACGGCACCGACAATTTGGTCGAGCTCGGCCTGAGTCATGCCGGGAAAGATGGGAAGCGAGCAGATCTGTCCGGCGAGGGACTCGGCGACGGGGAGACTGCCGGAGTCGAGCTCGGCGTAGGCGCCGGTGGCGTGTATCGGCACGGGGTAGTGGATGGCGCTGGCGACGCCCTCGCCTACGAGGTGCTCGCGCAGGGCGTCGCGGCGGTCGCTGCGGACGACGAAGAGGTGGTGGACGTGGTCGGCGTCGGGGAAGGGCAGACGCACGGGGTCGACCCCGCTCCCGGCGAGACACCTGCGCAGCGTCGCGCCGAGCCGTCGGCGTTCGTCGCTCCAGCCGTCGAGCCGGGTGAGCTTGCGCCGCAGGATGGCGGCCTGCAGGGCGTCCAGCCGCGCCGTGGAGCCGGCGACGCGGTGGTGGTAGCGGGGCCGCTCGCCGTGGGAGCGCAGCAGGCGGACGCGGTCGGCGAGCTCCGGCGAGGCGGTTACGACGGCGCCGCCGTCGCCCCAGGCGCCGAGGTTCTTGGCGGGGTAGAAGCTGAAGCAGCCCAGCGCGCCGAGGGTTCCCGCCCGCCGTCCTCGGTAGCGGGCCCCGTGGGCCTGGCAGGCGTCCTCGAGGACGTGGATGCCGGCGTCGCGGGCGAGGGCGAGGATGGGGTCGAGGTCGACGGTGGCGCCGTAGAGGTGTACCGGAATCACGCAGCGGACTCGGGGCCCGAGGGCGGCGGCGACATGGTCGGCGCTGATCAGGTGGGAGTCCGGGTCGACGTCGACCAGGCGCGGGGTGGCGCCGACGGCGCTGACGGCCTCGGCGGTGGCGATGAAGGAGTTGGTCGGCAGGATGACCTCGTCGCCGGGTCCGACCTCCAGGGCGCGGAGGGAGAGGGAGAGGGCGTCGGTGCCGGAGGAGACGCCGACGGCGAAGTCGGTCTCGCAGTATGCGGCGAAGTCGCGCTCGAAGTCCTCGACGTGATGGCCGAGGGTGAAGGCTCCGCGCTGCGCGACTTCGCGAACGACGCCGAGCAGCTCCTCCAGGAGGGCGGGGTCGGCGCAGTCCATGCGCGTGAACGGGACCTGGGTCGGGGGCATGAGGGATTCCTTTCCCGGTGTGGAGGCGGCGAGCGTGAGCTGGCCGCCGGCCGGCGCGGCGGGCGCCGGCTCGACGGCGTTCAGTGGCTCGTCTGCGACGGTGGCGCCTGGCATGGCGGGCTCAGGCGGCGACGGCGGTGGACGGCGCGCAGTCCAGACGCCGCAGCTCCTGCTGCAGGGCGCGGCGGCCGCGGTGGTGCAGACCGTGGATGGAGCTCTCCGAGCGTCCCATGCGCAAAGCGATCTCGGGTGGCGTGAGGCCGATGACGTGGCGCATGACGACGACGCTGCGCTGCTCCTCGGGGAGGGCGTCGAGCGCGGCGCGCAGGTCGCGGGCGCTGTCGAGGGCGTCGGCATCGAACTGGACGTCGGCGCCGTAGACCTCTTCGGCGGGGGTGGCACGGCGGCGGCGGAGGTGGTCCAGCGAGGCGTTGCGGGCCAGCCGGAGCAGCCAGGCCGAGAAGGGGACGCCGCGGTCGTCGTACTTGGCTATCGCCGTGATGAGCTTCAGGAAGACGTGCTGCGTGAGGTCTTCGGCCTCCTTCTCGTCTCGCACGATGCTGCGGACGTAGCCGTACACGTTGTCGGAGTAGCGCACGTAGAGCAGCCGCAGGGCGTCGCGGTCTCCCTCCTTGGCGCGGGCGATGGCGAGTCGCACCTGGCGCAGGCCCTCAGGCGACTCGTCCAGCGTGGCCCGGGCGCGCAGCCCGATATGTCCGCGATCGGCGGTCCTGGTTTGAGTGAGCATCTGATTCGTCTCCCGTCCATGGTTAGACTTTTTCCCTTTGCGCGAATTCGTTCCGCGCATCCCTCGCTGCTGTGCTGCCGTCTCGCTCCGCGGGCTGTTCGAGCGGACGAGACCTGCTGGAGGCGATGATGGGGACCCGGCGAGGTGCCCACAATGGGCCGTTGTTCGCGACTTGCGTTCAGCGAGGTGAACGGCCGGATCGGTCATGCTAGGGAGCGGCGACGTCGCCGGCCCCCCACCGGCCAGACGCTGCCGGCGGCCGCTTTCGCCTTTGTCCAACGGGCGAAACCGGGCAACAGGGCGACAAGGAGCGACGATCATGAACGATCACCCGCACACCCCGCACAGGCACGAGAGCCTGGAGGAAGAGGACCCCTACGAGACGAAGATGGCCCGCCACGGGGCGCCGAAGCGGCGCTTCCCGGCACAGGAGTGCGACCCACGGCTGGCGTACGCGCTGATCCACGACGAGCTGCTGCTCGACGGGGTGGCGCGGATGAACCTGGCGACGTTCTGCACGACCTGGGCCGAGCCCGAGGCGCTGGCGCTGCTGGCGGAGTCCTTCGACAAGAACATCGTCGACAAGGACGAGTACCCGCAGACGGCGGAGCTGGAGTCCCGCTGCGTGCGGATGCTGGCCGACCTCTGGCACTCGCCGCACCCGGGAACGACCCTGGGCACCTCGACGACGGGGTCCAGCGAGGCGGCGATGCTGTCGGGCCTGGCGGCGAAGTTCCGCTGGCGGGCGCGACGCCGTGGCGCGGCCGGGAATGCGGCCGGCGGCGCGGGCGTCGGCGGCGCAGGCGCAGGAGGGGCAGGCGCAGGCGGCATTGCCAACGCAGGCGGCGGGGGCACAGAGCCGGAGCGGCCTAACATCGTGTGCGGCCCGGTGCAGGTCTGCTGGGAGAAGTTCGCCCGCTACTTCGACGTCGAGATCCGCCAGATCCCGATGGACCGGGGCCGCTACCTGATGGGCCCCGAGCAGTGCCTGGAGCGATGCGACGAGAACACCATCATGGTGGTGGCGACCCTGGGCCAGACGTTCACGGGATTGTTCGAGGACGTGCCGGCGATCGCGGCCGCCCTGGACGAGCTGCAGGCGTCGAAGGACATCGACATCCCGCTGCACGTGGACGGGGCCAGCGGGGCGCTGCTGGCGCCGTTCACGGCGCCGGACCTGCCCTGGGACTTCCGCCTGGAGCGGGTGAAGTCGATCAACGCCTCCGGCCACAAGACGGGCCTGGCGCCGCTGGGCTGCGGCTGGGCGGTGTGGCGTGAAAGCCAGGACATGCCGCAGGAGATGATCTTCAACGTCAACTACCTCGGCGGGGAGATGCCGACGTTCAACCTCAACTTCTCCCGCCCCGGCGGCCAGGTGGTGACGCAGTACTACGACTTCATCCGCCTCGGCCGGGAGGGCTACGCCCGGGTCCACGGGGCGACGTACGAGACCTGCGCGCACCTGGCGCGGGAGATCGCGAAGCTCGGCCCCTTCGAGATCGTCCACGCCGGCGACCCGCAGAAGGGCATCGCGGCGGTGTCGTGGACCATCGCCGAGGGCGCAGACCCGGGCTTCAACCTATTCGACCTCGCCGACCGCCTGCGGGCCCGGGGCTGGCTGGTGCCGGCGTACACGCTGCCGGCGAACCTGGAGGAGGTGGCGATCCAGCGGATCCTGGTGCGCCACGGCTTCAGCCGCGACATGGCGGACCTGCTGCTGGAGGACATGCGGCGCAGCCTGAAGCTGCTGGAGGATCACCCGCCGAGCGTGTCCCTGGGCGAAGCCGACGTGGGCTCCTTCAACCACAACGCCAAGGCCGCGGTTGGTTGAGGGCGGCTACGGACGGCGGCTGGGAGAGCGGCGAGACGGGCGCCCGCAGGCGACGGACGGCGGCTGAGCTCTTCAATCGCGCCCGCCGCCGGACGCCGCGACACCCGACGTCTCGCCGAGCGGCGTCCCGAAGCCGACCCGCAGCAGCGCGCCGCCGCCGGGCGCGTTCTCGGCCCGGGCATAGCCGCCATGCACCTCCGCGGCC
>DATKPO010000064.1:0-49146 GCA_035524055.1 Solirubrobacteraceae bacterium | reverse complement strand
CCTGGGACTGGTTGTCGTGCTCGTAGTTGCGTTCGAAGAGCATGTAGTGGCCGCCGAAGACGCTCTGCATGGCGTCGGTGTGGTTGCCGTGCTCCTCCAGGGCGTAGATGTCGTTGGCCGTGATCGTGACGTGTTCCCAGTCGTTGAGATGGATCGCGTCTTCGGTGTCGCCCTGCCCGTAGCCGTGGATCTTGTTGCCGTTGATCGTGATGTAGCTGTCGGGCGCCGTCGAGGTGCAGCCCGAATAGGTCGGGGCGTTCGGCGCCGAGCAGTTCACCGAGAGCGTCTCCACGCCCTCCCCGTCGCCGCCCGACGCTTCCCCGTCGATGTCGTTGTGGTCGACCGTGATGTGGCTGTCGCCGGCTCCGAGGCTCACCCCGCCGCCGATCGAGAAGTCGTGGATCGTGATGTGGCTCGCCCCCGCCGCGACCGTCACCCCTTCCAGATGCACCACGGATCCGGGGACCGGCTCGATCGTGACGTCGCCGCCGTGGGTGCCCGAGACGCTCAGGTGCCCGTAGCTGCCGGCGCTCAGGCAGATCGCCGCTTCGGGCGCCGCGGAGTCGAGCGCCGAGGCCGCTGCGGAGACGCTGGAGAAGGTCTGCGTGCACGCCGGCGAAGGCGGCGGCGTGTGGGTCGGAGGCGTCGTTTCTTCGGTCGGCGGCGTTTCTTCCTTGGGCGCTTCTTCCTTGGGCGCTTCTTTTTCTTCCTTCGGTGGTTCTTTTTCTTCCTTCGGTGGTTCGGTTTCTTCCTTGGGTGGTTCGGTTTCTTCGGTCGGCGGTTTCGTTTCTTCCTTGGGCGGTTCGGTTTCTTCGGTCGGCGGTTTTGTTTCTTCCTTGGGTGGTTCGGTTTCTTCCGTCGGCGGCTTCGTTTCTTCCTTGGGTGGTTCCGTTTCTTCCTTGGGCGGCGGTTTGCGGGTCGTCGCCGGCGCCACCTTGCCGGAGACCGCCGAGTCCGCCGATGTCGAGCCCCCGGAGTTGGTTGCCGTCACGACAACCCGGATGGTGTGTTCGACTTCGCCGGCGCCCAGCGTGTGGCTCGAGCCGGTGGCTCCCGCGATGTTCGTGCAGTCGCGTCCGGCCGCGCTGCAGACCTGCCACTGGTAGGCGTAGGCCGTCGGGCTTCCCTTCCAAGTGCCGGCCGAGGATTTGAGTTTTTCGTTCTGCCTCACGACGCCGCTGCTCGCCGGCTTGGCCGTGTTGACCGGGGCCGGGGGCGGGGGAGGAGGCGATTCTTCTTCCGGTCCCTTGCCGCCTTCTTCGCCCGATCCGCCCTTTTCGTTACCATTTTTTTCGGAGGATTCGCTTTTTTCGGAGCCGCCGCCTGTTTCCTTTGATTCTTCGCCTTCGCCAGCGCCGCCGGGACTCTGCTGGCCCGAGCCCGTCGGGGAGAGGGCCGGGAGAGCCGCCAGGGTGACGGGCCCGATCGGGGCCGACAGAACGGGCGTCGGCGATGGGATCGGGAGGAGCGCGACGCCCCCCGGCTTCGGTGTCACGGTCGGCCGCCTGCCTTTGTGGTGGTGGTGGCGGCGGCGGTGGCGCCGGCGGTGATGGCCGTCCGCCCGATGTCGTTTGCCGGCGGCGCGCCGGCCGTCGAGGCTGTGGATGTGGGCGGAATTGTGGGGTGCGCCGGCGGCGGACGCGGCGGTGGCGCCGGTGAGGGACGCGGTGGCGCCTGCCATGCCGATGAGCGCCGCGATCGCGAGCGCAAGGATCCTGAGCACGAGGCGCTGGGACGGAGGTCGGAGCTGCACGGACATCTCCCTTCGAACGGACGCGGGTAAATCCCGGGTCGGACGCCGCTGCCTCGTGCGTTAGGCCCCCCAGCCGGTGGCTATGCCGTAAGCCGGCTCGAAGCCTAGCGCACCTCTCGGAGGGGCTTACCCGGTTACGTGCCTGCCAAGACATCGGCGTGCCGCGACGCCGGCTTGGGCGGTGCAAGGCGTGCTGCGGGGCGAGGCGCGCCGGATTTCAATAACTTGCCTCTCGTGGGCGGCAGTGAGGCAACGCTTCGTGTCGTCATCGCCGACGACCATCACTTCTTTCGCGACGGCCTGCGGGGAATACTGCAGGACGCCGGAATCGAGGTTCTCGGCGAGGCCGCCGACGGCGAGGAGGCCGTCGCGCTGGCCCGCCGGCTGTCGCCGGACCTGGTGCTGCTGGACCTCAACATGCCGAGGCTCTCCGGGATCGAAGCCCTGCGCGAGCTCGCCCGGGTGGCGCCCGACGTGCAGGGGGTGATCCTCACGGTCTCCCTCGATGACGCCGACGTCCTCGCCGCGCTCGCCGCCGGGGCCTGTGGGTATCTGCTGAAGGACATGCGTCCCGACCGGCTCGTGGCCGGCGTCCGGCAGGCGGCGGAGGGAGACCTCGTGCTCGGCGCCGACGTCGCCATGGCCCTGCGGGGCTACGTCCGCGGCGCCCAGTCTGCCGCCGACACCGCCGCGGCGGTTTCGGCGGCGGCGGCGGCGGGTCAGGACACCGAGCCGGCGGACGAGCGCGCCGCGCTGACGCCGCGGGAGGCGGAGGTCCTGCGCCTGATCGCCGAAGGCGCCGACAACGCCGCGATCGGCGAGGTCCTCTCGATCAGCCCCCACACCGTCAAGCAGTACGTCGCCAACATCTTCGAGAAGCTCGGTGTCCGCAGCCGCGTCCAGGCCGCCGTGCACGCCGTCCGCGCCGGGCTCGTCTAGCAACCCGGGAGGAGCGGCCGGGCCAGCTCCTCGCCGGGTCCGGTCCCGGCGACCCCGGTTGGCGCCCAGGTCGGGTCGGGTCGGCGCCCTCAGGCGATCGCCCGGATCGCCTCGTCGCGATCCGCGGCTCCGAGCTTGGCCATGCCGGCGGAGATGTGGCGGCGGACGGTCACCGGCGAGAGCGAGAGCCGCCTGCCGATCTCGACCGTCGAGAGGCCCGATCGCAGGAGTTGCAGGATCTCCGACTCCCGGGTCGTGAGCTCGACCCCGGCGACCTGGACTCGAGCCTCCCGGGGATCGGGGAGGTGGCGGAACTCGTGCAGCACCCGGCCGACGAGGGTGCGCGGCAGGGCGGCCTCGCCCTTGAGCACCCCGGCCAGCGCCGCCGGCAGGCGGCGCGGCGAGGTGTCCTTCGGCAGGTAGCCCCTGGCTCCGTAGCGCAGCGCCGCCAGCATGTCCTGGGGGCTCGTCGAGACCGTCAGCATCACGACCGCGGTCTCCGGCGCCGAGCGCGCCAGGATCGCGGCGGCCTCGATCCCGCCACCGGGCATGTTGATGTCGAGCAGGCAGACGTCGGGCCGCTCGCGCAGCACGGCCTCGACCGCGCCGTCGCGGTCGGCGGCCTCGGCGACGACGTCGAAGCCTCCCTCTGCCAGCGCCATGCGCACCCCCATCCGGATCGGGGGGTGGTCGTCGGCGACGACCACCGTCGGCCGCTCGTTCATGGCAGCCACGCCTCGATCGTCGTGCCGTGGCTGCCGCTGTAGACCTGCAGGCTGCCGCCGAGCGTCTCGGCGTGGTGGCGCATGCTCGCCAGGCCGAAGCCGCCCACGTCCGGACCCCCGGGATCGCCGCCGGAGCCGCCCACGGGGGGACTTCCGGGATCGCCGCCGCGCCCGCCCACGGCGGGACTCCCGGGATCGCCGCCGCGCCCGCGCCCGGCTGGGTCGAAGCCGCGGCCATCGTCGCGCACCGTGAGCCGCCACTCGTCGTCGTGGGCCAGCTCCACCAAGATCTCGCGGGCGCGCCCGTGCTTGACGGCGTTCGTCACGGCCTCCCGGCCGATGTGGATCAGGGCATTGCGGGTCTCGTTGTCGGCGGCCGGCGTGTCGCCGACGCCGCCGGCGGCGAACGTCAGCGGCGTGTGCCTCGCGGCGATGCGGACGCTGCTCTCCAGGGCCCGGGCGATCGGCTGGGCGCTCTGCTCGGTGAGCGCGCTCAGCACGTCGCGGGCGCCCGCCAGGGCCCGTTCGCCGGCGCTGACCACCGTCTCCGCCTCCCGCCCCCGGGCCGGATCGTCGGCCAGGGCGCGGGCGCCGGCGAGGGCAAAGGAGAGGTCCTGCATGATCAGGTCGTGCACGTCGGCCGCCATCCGCCGGCGCTCGTGCTCCAGCGCGTGCACCGAGGCGCGGCGCTCGTCGAGCGACCACTCGACGCAGACGCAGGCGAACAGCGCCACCAGCCAGCCCAGGCGCAGGACGTCGGCCATGTCCAGTCGCGAGGCGTAGATCGCCGGTGTCGCGCAGCTCGCCAGGGCCGCGGCCGCGGCGAAGGCGCAGGCGAGCGCCAGCAGGCGTGCCGGCGGGCTGTCCTCGCGGATCGCCTCGACGCGGAAGGCGAGCGCCGCGAAGCTCGCCAGCGCCGTCAGCAGGATCTCGGCGGCCAGGATCGCCGCGGGGTCGCCGAGCGGTCCGTTGACATGGGCTTCGTAGGTCGTCACGTGGGCGTAGAGCGCGACCACGAGCGCCGCGACGGCGGCCAGCGCCCCGATGGCGGCGGCGGCGCCCCGCAGCTCGCCCGGAGTCGGGCGCCGCAGGCGGCGGTCGCCGGCGACCGCCGAGGCGGCGATCAGGATCCAGCCCGCCAGGCGCCCGCCGGTCACCAGCCAGGCGCCGGAGTGGCCGCCGATCACGAGGTTGCCGGCGAGCAGGAGGTCGGCGCCGATCTTCGACACCGCCACGATCGCCAGGCCGCCGGCGAGCAGCAGGTCGCGCAGGCGCAGGTGCCGCCAGAAGCGGCCCGCGAAGAGGAGCGCCGCGATGCTCGAGATCAGCGCCGCCGCCGTCTCCATCACGGCCTGGCCGGTGGTCGATTCGAGCACGAAGCTGCTCGCCGGCAAAAACGCGCTCAGCGCGAGCCCGAGCAGGAGCAGCGGCAGCAGCAGCTCGCCGCCGGGACGGGCACGCAGCACCAGCAGAGCCGCGCCGACCGACCGCCGCGCGTCGGACAGTCGCAGGGTGAGCCGCGTCGCTGGGAGGCTGTCCGCTGGGAGGCCTCCCGCCCCGGCTCTCCGCTCGCCGTGTTCGCCGGGCTGTCCGCGCGATGGGCGCGCGGGCTCGCGCAGGAACTGGGGGAGGCGCCCCGGCTTAGCGGGAAGGCGCTCACCGGTGCCCCCCGGCTCGGCGGGAAGGCGCTCGCGGCTGCCCCCCGGCTCGGCAGGGAGAAGCTTGCGGGTGCCCTCCCGAGCCCCCGGCTCAGCGATCCGCGGCGCGTCGAGCGTCGCTGAGAAGGCATGAATTCGTCCCCGATTCCTGCCTGCGGTTAGCATCCGTGTTTCCGCTGTCCTTTCGGCGCGCCCGATCCCGGGCGTCTGTCGTCACGTTCAGAAACGATCCGTCATTCTGAACCACGCGACGCCCTGTGGCCAACGCGTGGCGTGCAGACCAAGCCTGAACTGGAGCTGTCCCTGCCTACCGTCATTCCGACTTCCTGTGTCGGTCCCTAACCAGTCTGGCGTGAATTGTACAGGACGCGGTTCGCAATTTACGGTTGATTTGCGCACCCAAAGACAGATTTGTGGAGGATTACGGAGAATTCGGCTCGGGTTTGCCGCCGAAGTTGCGTACGCCGGAGTTCCCCTGCGGGCGTCCCGCGCAAGTCACGCCGGTCGTCGTCGATGTCTCTGTCTCGCCGGCCCTGTTGCCGCCCGGCTGCATTCGCCATCGCGGAAACATCCCTTTCAGCGGCGTAGCCGGCCGCGGTCCCTTGGATCGCGTTCGACGTGGCCGCCGACTCGGCCTCGTTCCCCGCGGGATCGCTCTCCTCGATCCCTCCCGAGACGGCCGATCTCAGCCGTCCCCGAACGGCGCCAGCGCGACGCCGTGGCCGCCTCCGCGCATCCCCAGCTCGTACGCGGCGCCGTGGTCGGTCCTCAACGTCTGGCTGGCCCGGCCCGGCCGGTGAAGCGTGAGGGCGAGCTCCGCGATCGAGCAGTTCGCGACCTCGTGCCCGCCGCCCTCGGGGTCCACGTAGCGCCAGCCCGCGATCGCGCCCCCCGGCGAGTGGACGTGGGCCTCCACCGTGAGCCCGCCGGGCCCCGGCAGCGAGAGCCGGCAGTGCCCGGGGGCCTCGGCGACCAGCAGCCCGCGCGCCCCCAGCCCCCCGAGCCGGTGACGCTCGCCGCCAAGCGCCACCGCCCCGTTGGCGACCCACGGCGTCGTCCCTCCGGCCACCCGCACCCGTCCGATCGCGACGTCCAGCCACGCCTCGGGGTCCTCCGCGAAGCACACCCCGTGTAGCCAGATCCAGCGCTCCGCGTGCTCCGCGCCCCAGTTGTGGCCCACCATCCCCGGCCATCCGTCGAGCTCGATCGTCTCCGTCGCCGGGGCCGGCCGCTCGGTGGCCCTGTCTGCGACCGCGACCGATGGCTGCGCCGTCGCGTCGGAGGCGGGGACCACCAGGGTGCCGCTGAACCGCGCCGCCGGCGCCGGGCTCGTCAGCTTCGTCCGGGGCAGCCCCACCCGGTACATCCAGCGTCGCGGCAGGTGCCACAGCGGCGGCTCGCGGCTCGTGAACGCCAGCTCCCAGCGCGCGCCGCCGCAGGCACCGCCGGCGCCGCCCGGGCCGAAGGCGGAGTCGGCGCCCACCGCGATCCAGCCGCCGGCCGGGACCGAGAGCCCCGCGGTCGTCAGCTTCTGGGTGAACGGCGCCGGCCGCCGCGCGTCGAAGTACGTCAGCCACAGCGAGCCCCGTGGCGCCTCCCCGGGGCGCTTATGGACCGTGTAACGGATCCACACCCCCCGTGGCCGCCCGGGATCGACCGCGCGCAGGTAGAACGACTCGTACATCCCCCGCCCGGGCTTCACCGTGGGGAAGACCGCCGGTGAGGCGTCGCTGTCCATCGCCTGCAAGTATCCCGCCGTGGACCGCGCCCCGCTCGTCACCCTGCCGCCCGCGCTCGCCGGCTTCGGCCGCCGGCCCCCGTCAGAGGCCGGCGCCCGCTACCTGCTCGGCGTCGACGGCGGGGCCACCAAGACCCTCGCCGCGGTCATCGACCTCCAGAGCCCCAGCCTCCACCTCGGCCACGGCGGTCCCAGCAACCAGGACGCCGTCGGCGTCCAGGCCGCCGGACGGGCGCTGTTCGACGCCGCCGACCACGCCCTCGCCGGGGCCGGCATCAACGACGGCCAGCTCGACGCCGCCGTCCTCGCCGTCGCCGGGACCGACACCCCCTCCGTCGCCCGCCACGTCCGCGCCGAACGCTCGGGGCAGTGGATCGTCGTCGGCGACGTCGTCGGCGCCTGGGCGACCGCGACCGGCGCCCGGCCCGGCGTGGGGGTCATCGCCGGCACCGGCAGCAACGTCCTCGGGGTCGGCCGCGACGGCCGCTCCTGGCGGGCCGGCGGCTGGGGACATCTCCTCGGCGACGAGGGCTCCGGGTATTGGCTCGGGCTCCAGTCAATCCGCGCCGCCCTGCGCGACCGCGAGGCCTCCGGTCCCGCCACCGCCCTCAGCGACGCCGCCGTCGACTTCTTCGGCGCCGCCAGCGTCGAGACCCTCGCCGCATCCGTCTACGGCAAGCCGCTGACGAAGGGCGAGATCGCGGCCTTCGCCGTCGAGACCGCCGCCCTCGCCCAGCGCGGCGACGAGGTCGCCCGGGCTCTCTACCAGGAGGGCGCCCGCGAGCTCGCCCGGCAGATCGCCGCCGTCATCCGCCAGACCCAGCTCGACGGCGAGTTCCCCGTCGGCCTCATCGGCAGCGCCTACAAGGCCGGCCCCATCTTCGTCGACCCCCTCGCCGCCGACATCCACGCCCTCGCGCCCCGGGCGGACGTCCACGTCGTCGACATGGCGCCCGTCGGCGGCGCCCTCCTGCTCGCCGCCCGCGCCGCCCACGCCGAGCAGGCGCTGGCCGACATCGATCTCTCCACGCTCATCGACACCGCCCTCCCGCGGCGCTGAGGCCCGCCGGCGGGGACAGCCGGAACGCGCCCGGCTGCCTCATCGCCGCCTCCTCCTCGCGGCTACGCGGGTCCAGACCGGGCCTCCTCATCGCCGCCCCTCCCGGCGCCGGCGACGCGGGCCACCACCTCCTCGCGGCTACCGACCGCCGCCGGGCCGGCGCCGGCGATGCGCACCGCCGCCGCCGCGTTGGCGCACCTCGCCGCCTCCTCCGGGGCGACCCCCTCGTGGAGCGCCGTGAAGAACGCCGCCGCGAAGACGTCGCCGGCGCCGAGATCGTCGCCCACGTCGGCCACGGCGGGCACCGGCACCCGCAGCGGCGGGGCGCCGGGCACGTGGACCGCCGTCGGCTCGGCGCCGTGGGTGACCGCGACGATCGCGCCCGCCGTCGGCGGCAGCAGCTCGGCGCAGGCCGGCAGCTCGTCGGCGCTCAGCACCGCGGCGTCGAGTCGCCTCGGCAGCAGCTCCCTGGCGAGCGCGGCGGGCGCGATCTCGCCGTCGGCCCCCCAGCCGCGGACGAGGCCCTGGGGCGTCAGGCCGACGAGGTCGGCGCCGCCGGTGAAGTCCGGCGGCGTCTCCCGGGCCACGGGGGCGAGGTGGAGGATCGCGGCGTCGACGTCCCCCGGCGGCGCCATCGGGCCCGCCCAGGCCAGCAGCCGCTGACGGCGGACCCCGCCCGGGGCGTCGCGGGTCTGCAGCGTCGTCGTGCTCGACGCCGGCTGCACCCGCAGCTCCAGCTCTCCCGCGTAGGGCGCCAGCAGCCGCTCGATCTCCTCCGGCACGCCCCGCGTGACGATCAGCGTGCGCAGCCCCAGGCGGGCGGCCTGCAGCGCGCTGTAGAAGGCGCCCCCGCCGGGTTGGCGGCGGCCGCCGATGAGGGCTTCGTCTGGCGCGGGACGGCCGGTCGAGCCGGTGTCGGCACCGGGGGCGGCCGGGGTGGCCGGGGTCGGGTCGCCGTCGGGTGGGTCGAGGATGACGTCGAGGGTGACGTGGCCGACGGTGACGTAGTCGAACCGGGGCACCGGCTCGGCGCTACGCCGGCTGCTCGTCTGGGGCCGGGTCGGCCGCTCCCGCCACCGGCGCCCCCGCCACGCGCGGGGGGATCCGCAGCGGCAGCTCGCCGCCGGCGATCGCCGCCGCCGCCAGGCGGCCCGTGAAGACGCAGCCGCCGAGGAACGTGCCCTCCAGCGAGCGCTTGCCGTGCATCCCGCCGCCGCCGAAGCCGGCCGCCTCGCCGACCGCGTACAGGCCCGGGATCGGCTCGCCGTCGCCGGCCCCCAGCACCCGGCAGCCGAGGTCCGTCTGGATGCCGCCCAGGCTCTTGCGCGCCATCACCTGCAGCCGGATCGCGATCAACGGGCCCGCCTTCGGGTCCAGGATCCTCTGGAACCTCGCCGTCCGCAGCCGGTCGCCCCGCCAGTTGCGCAGCTGGGCGATGCGGCGCAGCTGATCGTCGTTGAACAGGCCCCGGCCGCGCGCGATCGTCTCGTCGTAGCGGCCGATCTCCGCCGCCAGGACCTCCGCGTCGATCGCCCCTTCCCCCGTCACCCCGTTCATCGCCCGCGCCAGCTCCGGCAGCGTCGAGGCCGTCACGAAGTCCGGCGAGCCCTCCACGAAGTGGTCCACCAGGCGCGGTTTGCCCAGCAGCACCCCCAGCAGGAACGGCACCAGCCGCCGCTCCCGCAGGTGCGGGTTGTGCTGCGAGCCCGACACATCGAGCTCCCGCAGCGCGATCCTGCGGTTGCACACCAGCCACGAGTACTTCCGCTCGTCCTCGCACATCCGCTCCAGCGCCGCGTACGCATCGAACGTCGGCATCACCGGCACCGGGCCGTAACGGCGGCCGTCCGGGTCCAGCATCACCCCCGACCGCGGCGGGATCAGCTTGATGCCGTGGTCCTCCCGCTGCGGCTCCGGGTGGCGCACCGCGTCCGCGTAGTTCCACATCCGCCGCAGGTGGGTCACGTTGCCGCCGATCCGGCGGACCTCTTCGTGCATCGCCCCGTCCGCGTAGGGATGCGAGCCCATCAGCAGCCGCCGCGGAGGCGACCCCAGCTCGGCCGGCCACTCCCGGCGCACCATCTCCGGGTTCCCCCCGATCCCGCCCGCCGCGATCACCACCGCCTCGCCCGCCAGCAGCTCCCGACCCCCGGCCTCGGCGGTCGTCCCCGACTCGGCGACTCGCCCGGAGGCCGCGCCCGCCTCTTCCCCGCCCGCCGCCTCGCGGCCCAACCCACGGCCGCCCCGGCGGCCGCCCCCCTCGTCCACGACGCCGCAGCCCACCACCCGGCCCCCCTCGGAGAGCACCAGTCCCGTCACCCGGGTCCCGAAGCGGACCTCCAGCGCGTCACGGCGGGGATCGGCCTCGATCGCGCCCCACACCGCCTCCACCAGGGCCTTCCCCGTCCCCCACGTCAGGTGGAAGCGGGGAACCGAGTTGCCGTCGCCGAAGTTGCCCCGCTCCGCCCAGTTCACCACCGGGAAGAAGCGCACCCCGAGCGTCCGCAGCCAGCCGCCCACGTCGTCGCGCGCCCGGGTCACGTACTGCTCGGCCCACCGCCGCGGCCAGCGGTCGCCCGGCTCGAGCTCCGCGATCCGCAGCCAGTCCTCCCGCGCCAGGCCCCCCACCTCCCGCGGCTCGCAGCGGTCCAGCAGCAGCACCCGGCGGCCGCCGCGCAGAAGCTCCAGCGTGCACACCAGGCCAGCCAGCCCAGCCCCCACCACGATCACATCGGGGGGCTCCCTCACGCCAGCGCCATCCCCGGCGCCACCCGCACTTCGATCAGCTCCGGCCGGTTCGACGCCAGCGCCCGCCCCAGCTCCTCCCTGAGCTGCTCCGCCTCGTCCACCCGCCGCGTCTCGATCCCGTAGCCCGCCGCCACCGCCGCCGTCTCCAGCGCCGGCAGATCCAGGCCCGGCGCCCCCGGAACCTCCTCCATCAGCGAGAAGAACTTCAGGATCGCGTACTCCTCGTTGCGCAGCACCAGGAACGTCACCGGGACCTCGTACGCCGCCGCCGTCCAGAAGCTCTGCACCGCGTACTGCGCCGAGCCCTCCCCCAGCACGCACACCACCGGCCGGTCCGGGCACGCCAGCTGCACCCCGATCGACGCCGGCATCGCGAAGCCCAGGCCCCCGCCCGCCGAGAAGTAGTAGCTGCCCGGCCGGCCCAGCCGCAGCTGATTGCGCAGCGCCGGCGTCGCCGACGGCGACTCCAGCACCACGATCCCCTCCTCCGGGAACGCCTCCGCCAGCATCCGCACCGCCGTCGACGGGCTCATCGGGTCGCCCGCCGGCATCCGCTCCGGCGCCGGCCGCGCCGGCGGCGCCTCCCGCCGCAGCCAGCCCGGCCCCTCCGCCCCCGCACCGCCCGCGCCCGCACCCGCCGCCTCCGCGTTCATCCTCGCCACCGTCTCCGCCAGCGCCCCCAGCGTCAGGCCCACGTCCGCCACCAACGCGTCCCCCATCGGCGCCCGCGCCGCCTCGTCCGGATCGCTCGTCACCGCCACCAGCCGCGTCCCCTCCGCCAGCAGCCGGCCCGGGATATTCGGGTAGTACGGGAAGATCGACGTCCCCACCGCCAGCACCAAATCGTGGGGCGCCAGCGCTTCGCCCAAAGGCTGCACCGCCGGCGGCAGGATCCCCTGGAACTGAGGATGGCTCTCCGGGAAGCCCAGCCTGCCCCCGCCAGTCGCCGGCGTCGCATACACCGCCAGCCGCGCCCCCTCCGCCAGCGCCACCGCCGCCTCCCACCCGCCCGACGCGTCGATGTCCGGGCCCGCCACCAACGCCGGGTTGCCCGCCTCCGCCAGCGCCCGCCCGATCTCCTCGATCCGCTCCGCCGCCGGCGCCGCCGCCCCGATCACCGTCCGCCTCGTCTGGTGGCGCAGCTCCTCCTCGTCGCGCACCTCCCCGTACCAATCGTCCATCGGGATCGACACGAACACCGGGCCCCGCGGCGGCAGGCTCGCCAGGTGCGTCGCCCGCGCCAGCGCGTGCGGCACGTCCTGCGCGCACGGCGGCTCCCAGCTCCACTTCACCAGCGGGTGCGGCATCCGCGTCGCCTCCCGGTTCGTCAGGTTCGCCTGCAACGTCATCAGCGACCTGTACTGCTGGCCCGCCGTCACCACCACCGGCGACTTGTTCTGCTGCGCATTGAAGATCGCCCCCATCCCGTTCCCCAGCCCCGGCGCCGTGTGCAGGTTGACCATCGCCGGTCTCCCGCTCGCCTGGGCATAGCCGTCCGCCATCCCCACCGCCACCGCCTCCTGCAGGCCCAGGATGTAACGGAAGTCCTCCGGGAACCGCGCCAGCATCGGCAGCTCCGTCGAGCCCGGGTTGCCGAACACCGTCGTCATCCCCCGCTCCCGCAGCAGCTCGATCGTCGCCTCCCGGATCGTCCTCGGCACGGCCCGAACCGTATCGGTTCGCGGTGAGGCCGCGCCGGGTCGCCGCGGCTCCGCGCCCGTCGCCGTCGGTTCGCGCCGCTGGGCCGTGGGTTCGCGCCCGTGGGGCCGAGTCCTCGCTAGCTCGCGTCAGCCCCCGCCGCGCTGTACAGCAGCAGCGTCTCCGCCTCCGCCGGGGTCTCGGCCATGATCAGCCTGCCGTCGAGCCCCGTCAGCCGCAGCGCCTTGCGCAGCGCCCCCCTCGCCCCGCAGAGCACCATCCCCCCGCGCCGGCACGCCAACTCCCGCTGCAGGTTCAGGATCGCCCCGAAGCCGCACGACGCCATGAAATCCACGCCCCCCACGTCCAGGATCAGCCCCCGCGCCTCCCGCCGCCGGCACGCCGCCGCGATCCGCACCTGCATCGAGAACGCGTTCGCATAGTCCACCTCGCCGTGGACGCTCGCCAGCAGCGGCGTCCCCTCCCCGCCGGCAAAACGCAGTCGCAACGGCGCCGGCCCCGTCCTACTCTGCAAGCTCTCATTCAACACTCCCATCCTGTGCCCTCAGCTCTGTCGATGTCTTCGTCGCGTCCTGCCACTGCCCGATCGCTGCCAACCTTCGGACCTTGAGACACGCCGCCCCCGAGACCCTCACGCCGACTCGACATTCGGCCATTGACATACCGAAGGTGAAATTCGCCGACCCGATCGGGAGGCGGGCCACATCGAACGAAGTCGGCCATGTTCTCCAGGTGCGTCGGTGCAGTTCTTCATTTGGCGAGGTGTGCGCGCGCGTACGTGCGCGCGTGCGCGCGCCCGCGCGCACACCCAGCGAAAACGAACATCGACGCACGCCCCAGCAGGTCGCCGAGATCGGCTACGTCGTCGGCGACGTCCGCCTCCCGGTCGCCGCCCGCCGCGCGCCCCTCACCCCGCTCGGCTAGGGTACCCAGGCGATGACCGACGCCACCAACATGGTGACCGCCGCCGACCTCGACGCGCTGCGCGCCGAGCTCGAGGCGCTCGAGGGCGAGGGCCGGCGCGAGATCGCCGAGCGCATCAAAGTCGCCCGCGAGTGGGGCGATCTCAAGGAGAACAGCGAGTACCACGACGCCAAGAACGACCAGGCCCACCTCGAGACCAGGATCGCCCGGCTCCGCGAGAAGATCACCAGCGCCGTCGTCGTCGAGGAGGGCGCCGGGGCCAGGGAGGGCGAGGTCGGCTTCGGCTCGACCGTCGTCGTCCGCGATCACAACGGCGCCGAGCGCACCTGGAAGATCGTCAGCTCCCACGACGCCGCCCCCGCCGAGGGTCGCCTCTCGGCCGAGTCGCCCGTCGCCCGCGCCCTCATCGGCGCCACCGCCGGCGAGCAGGTCGCCGTCGCCCTGCCCCGCGGGGAGAGCCTCATGACCGTGCTCAGCGTCAGCTGAGCCGGCGGGGCATCCCTCCCGAGCGGGGCGTAATCGCGTGAGGCGCTAGCGCTGCACAAGCACCGACCGGCAGGCATACCGGCGCGGTCGTGCGACGACGCCCTCCCGTTCGTGTCCGCCCCGGATGCCGCAGGCGCCATGGCCTCCGCGGCGTCTCTTCTTCATCGAGGCCCCTACTGCTTCGCTGCCGGCCCTGAAACAACGAGCGGTGCAAAAAAGCAACATTCCAAATGGTTCGTCCTTCCCGTCTCATTCAGCATCTTGACTTACGTCCATCCCATCGTATACGGTTGTCTTCATCGGCCGGAGCAATAGCGGTGCCCCGGCCGGCAACGGAGGGCGAGAGTGGGGAGGTGGGTCGTTGAAGGGGCTGCGCCGAATCATCACTGGACTAGCGTGTTGCCTGGCGGTGCTTGTGCTGCCGTCTGTCGGCGCATTGGGCGGCGGTGCACCGTCGTCGGCGGTCCAGGGGTCCGAAAAAACGCTCGAAAAATCGGGGTCGCAAGGCGAGATCGGGTCGCCCAACGAAGGTCCAACACACCTCGGGAGTCTGTCCCCGTCGGAAGCCACAGCAGGCGACCTGTCCAAGGGTGCGATGCCTTCCATGAAGGCAGCCGAACCCGGTACTCCCGTGGCGCCACCAGTCTTGCCCTTCTCATCCGGGTCGCCGCTGGGGACGCTACCGTCCGCTGGAGCCGAGCTCCAAGTCCCATCGGTCGAACAGCTGAGCTCTGACGCGCTATCTCGTACGGTCTATGTGAATCTCGATCGCGAAGCGGTGGTATCGCTCGCCGAGCGGACATTCAACATCGGAGTGCCTTCGTGGGTCGCGCCGGGGAGCGAACCAGGCAGCCGTATCGTTCGGTATCTGAGCAGCGATACCGCAAGCGAAGAACGGCCCGGCGGAAGGCAGGTCCTGGTCCAATCGACCCTTCCGCTCCAGGTCGCGGACGGCTCTGGGCAGGAGGCTCCGGTGTCTGCCGCTCTCGTTGATACAGGCAGTGCCTACGTTCCTAGCAATCCGCTGGTTCCAGTATCGATCTCGAAGGTAGCGGCGACGGGTGCGTCGTTCCTTTCTTCAGGGCTATCGGTCGTACCTCTCTCGGCCGCCGCCCGCGAAGAACCCGTGGTCGTAGGAAACCGGGTGATCTGGGCGAACACCGCCGCCACCACGGACTTCATGACCGAACCCGCGCCCGGAGGAACCGGAATCGAGGACTCCTGGCAGCTGCGCTCGCAGAACAGTCCCGAAGAAAACGGCCTAGTGTTTCATCTCCCGCCCGGCGCGTCGCTGCAAATGAGTTCATCCGTACCCGGTGGTGCCGAAGTGATGATGGAAGGCAGGCCATTGCTCTTGATCCCGCCCGCGTCGGCCCAGCAGGCCGATGGTTCGCCGATTCAGGCGTCCTATCGCGTCGAAGGCGATAGGTTGATGACACATGTGAGCCTGGCCGGCGACATCGACTTCCCTGTCATGGTCGACCCCGAGGTAATCGGATGGTATGGCGAAGCCGGCAATGACAACGCCTGGCAGAATTGGCTGAAGTATAACGAGTGCGGCTTCGGTCCGCTTGAATACTATAATCTCATCCAAACCGGTACGAACCCAGGCGGAGCCGTCGGCTGTTACGGAGAGTGGTATACAGGTGTCTCCAATTCCAACTCCGCCGGTATCACTCGCGTAGACGTAACGAACGTTATCCATCAGCCGGCTAATCAGTCATCACTCCAAATCGGAATAACGGAAAGCAACGGAAATGAGATTTGGACTTCAAATGGCTACGCTGGGGCGATGGGGACGGCGCCCCTGGTAACAGCTAACGAATACTACGATACGCCAATGGCGTTCTGTGCCGACGGCGCGGGTGGTCATGACGGAGGAGAACAACCACTGTGCAATGAATGCAAAACGTGGAGCGAAGCCAGGTGCGTCGAAGCCTACGACGGTAAGGTCTTCTATTTCCTCGACGACCTCTGGCAAGAACCCCAAACCGTATATAACTATGCCAGGATCTCTTCGGCCACCATTCACTACATTCAGACCGCTCCGCCGACCCTGGCAAATAAATCTTACATCCAGAGCGGCTGGACATCAGGTTCACCGTCGATAGTCGTAGTAGGCGAAGATAGCGGCATTGGCGCGTCATCTGTAGGCCTTGATGTTGCTTCGGGCATCGTATCCGCAGAACGAATGCCTGCGCCGGGCTCCAGTCCGGCGCCTGGAACGTCACCATATGCGCCCGCGTGCAACGATCCGTTCTGCTGGGCAGTACTTCCACATGAATTTGTTGCATCTCTGTCGACAGGCGTGTGGACCCTGGGTGCGTGGGTCAAAGACGCGGTTGGGCTCCAAGACGAGCAGACATACAGCGCCTATGTCGATAAGACGCCCCCGACAATATCGGAATCATCGTGGAACAACGAAACCGTAGGCGACGGTGCGCATGTACTGAAATTCTCAGCCGACGACGGCACCCCGAGCGAGCCACAATCCGGCGTAGCATGGATGGAAGTGTACGTTGATGGTAGAGACGTCCAAAATGTGTCGCAAGACCTCGAAAACTGTCCGAAGCCAGAAGGTGCCCATATAATCCAGACTGAAGCCTGCTTTGGGCTCAGCGGAGAATGGACGCTGCGCGGCGAAGACTACGGCGTTGGCCCGCATACCGTCTCTATTCATGCCGAGGACTGGGCGGGCAATTGGGCCGAACGATCTTTTCATATCACGGTAGACCATCCTGTCGGCGAGTCACAACCAGTAGGCCCGGGTTCGCTGAATCTCCTCAGCGGCGATTATACGCTTGGCGCTACCGATGTTACTTTGCCTGCCGGTACGGCAACCCTGTCCGTGGCTCGCAGCTACAGTTCACAGTCCCAGGAACCGGCTGGACCCCTGGGACCGGGATGGATGCTTTCGCTACCCGACGCCACCGGCGGTGGACAGTGGCAAAGCCTGCAGGTATTGCCCGAAGGTGGCATCGAAGCTACGACTACGGCCGGAGAGAAGGTCGTATTCGTGCCTAATGGCCACGAAGGTTACACTTCGCCTACTGGCTTCGCCACTTATGCTATGACGGAGCCAATAAAAAATCCCGTCACATATCAAATCACTGCACCGGGTGGCAACTATACTCAGTTCAGCGAGCCCGCAGGGTCAAGTGTTTTTCTTCCAACTACGGTTGCTCAGGCCGTCCAGAATGGTGGTCTAAATAAGATCACCTACACCCTATCTGAAGGCAGAACCAGCGAGGTGGTTGGGCCGGCGCCAGGCACCGAGAATTGTACGTCCACAAAGCCATCGGAATGGGCGAAAGGACGAGAAATAGAAGAAGAACACAGGGGCTGTCGCGTTCTAACCCTCAAATACGATACATCTGCAACGACGGCCCATGGTGAAAATGAGGATGAATGGGGAAGTTTCAAGGGGCAGCTTGAAAGCGTGGCGTTTACCTCTTGGAGTACCGTAGAAAACAAACTGATTACCGTCTCGGTAGCTAAATACGAATACGACGCCCTTGGAAGGCTGCGTGCTGAGTGGGATCCTAGGATAGAACCTGCATTGAAGACCACATATGGCTACGACGCAGAAGGTCACGTGACTGCGATCAGTCCACCCGGCCAGGAGTCGTGGGCATTTCACTACGGCACAATCGTTGGCGACCCAAGCACAGGTAGACTCCTATCCATCACGAGGCCAAACGCCGAAATGGGCATTTGGAAAGGAGAACCGCTGGAAAACACCAATGTCCCAAGACTATCTGGCTCTCCCGTGGTGGGCATAACGATGAGCGTAAAAAACGGCTCCTGGAGTGGCATTCCGTTTGCCTATAGCTATCAGTGGGAGGATTGTAACGCTTCAGGCGCCGCCTGCTCGCCCGTTCTCGGCGCCACGAACCCGACCTATAAGGTCGTACACAGCGATGAAGGCCATCGCCTCGTGGTACACGTCACAGCCACGAGCGGCGCTGGTTCCGTCATGGCATCAACATATCCGAGCGTAGTAGTGGGCAAGTTTATACCGGGGCCAAGCTACATCAGCTCATTTGGGTCGGCCGGAAGCGGTGAAGGTGAGTTCAGCCATCCCGGGGACGTAACGGTAGATTCCAAAGGGGATCTGTGGGTCGTCGATCACGGTAACGATCGTGTGGAGGAGTTCAGCGAAAACGGCGAATATCTGAAAAGCTTTGGCTCTGCGGGGTCAGGCGACGGAGAGTTCAACACGCCGGACGGACTAGCGATCGACTCGCACGGCAACGTTTGGGTCGACGACCACGGCAACAGTCGCATCGAGGAGTTCAACGAAAAAGGAGAATACGTAAAGGCATTTGGTTCCGAGGGCTCAGGCAATGGGCAGATGAATCGACCTGAAGGAGTGGCCGTTGCGTCGAACGGAGACATATGGGTGTCCGATACCTACAACGGAAGGCTTGATGTCTTCAATGAAAAAGGCGAATTTCTAAAGACGGTCGGTTCGAAAGGGTCCGGAGCTGGGCAGCTCGGCGAACCTGAGGGTATTGCCATCGACTCTCGGGGCGACGTCTTGGTTGCGGATTGGTCGAACGACAGGGTCGTGGAGTTTAACGAAAGCGGAGAATATGTCCGTGAGTTTGGGTCGGCGGGGTCCGGCAACGGCCAGCTCTCCAATCCATATGGCATCGCGGTAGATGCAAGCGGTAATACATGGGTGATAGACACAGGGAACAATCGTGTGGAGGAGTTCAGTGAAGACGGGGAATATATAACTCAGTTTGGTAAAGCGGGCGAGGGCTCCGAAAACTTTAATCTCAGTTATCCGGCTGGACTAACGTTGGACTCCAAGGGCCACATCTGGATTACGTTCTCGGAAGGCAACTCAATCGAGGAGTGGTTGACGGGAACGCCGCTCTACGTTTCAGAGTTTGGATCGTCTGGAGCGGGGGTCGGCCAGTTCAGCCATCCGGGTGATATCGCGGTGGACGCTAAAGGAGATCTCTGGGTGCTAGATCATGGCAATAGTCGTGTGGAGGAGTTCTCTGAAAGCGGCGAATACATACAAAAATTTGGTTCGCCTGGCACGGGATACGGACAGCTCAGCGGGCCGGATAGCCTGACGGTGGATCGTCACGGGAACGTCTGGGTGGCGGATACCGGTAACAGCAGGGTCGAGGAGTTCACCGAAAAAGGTGGATACGTAAAAACATTTGGCTCATCAGGGTCAGGTAACGGCCAGCTGAAGGATCCGGAAGGAATCGCGGTTGACGCTCATGGCAATATCTGGGTCTCCGATACATACAATGATCGCCTAGAGGAGTTTAACGCAAAAGGAGAATTTAGCAAAATAATTGGATCTGGCGATGGCGAACCGGAGGGATTGGCTATATCTAACGGAAAGATATGGGTTGCGGACTGGGCGCAAAATAGAATACAAGAGTATAACGAAGAAGGCCAACTCATTCGGCAATTCGGCGTTACAGGATCCGGCGACGGCCAGTTCACTCACCCCTACGGGCTGGCTGTCGAAGATGAAATAGTGTGGGTGGCCGACATCGGCAATAACCGAGTGGAGGAGTTCAACGAAGCAGGAGAATATATAACGCAATTTGGCGGCGCCGGAACTGGGTCTGGGAAGTTTGGTTTTAGTTACCCGATCGGACTCGGCGTAGATGCCAATGGAGATGTTTGGGTGACAAATCCCGGCGGCAACACTATAGAGAAGTGGGCTCTGCGAGTCCCAATCGTCGAAGGCGAAATCCCACACGCGCCTGCGCCACGGTGGACGGTCGAGTATCGCGTGCCGTTTTCGGGTGAAGATCTACCTTCCATGTCGAAAGAAGCGGTTGACAAATGGAACGAGAAAGACAACCCATGGGAAGCGACGGCGGTCTTTCCGCCTGATGAAAGCGTAGGCTGGCCGGCAAACAACTATCGAAGGGCTACGGTGTCCTACTTTGACTCCCTTGGGCGACTGGTAAATGTTGTGACGCCGGGAGAAAGGGTGTCGACTACGCAGTACAATGCGTACGACAATCAAGAATGGACGCTCACGCCGGGGAACCGTCAGCTAGCCATCGAAAGCAGCGAACCTGCTAAGAGCGCCGAATTGCTTGCGACAAAGAGCGAATATGAGAACGAAGGCACAGAGCTAAAGACAAGGCTGGGTCCACAACACGAAGTCCGACTGGCCAGCGGTAGCAACGTCGAGGCGCGTGCACAGACGAAGTACTTTTACGATGAAGGCGCGCCGTCAGAAGGTGGCCCGTATCGGCTTGTCACAAAGACTGTCGAAGGCGCCTTGCTCGAAAACGGTAAAGAAGAAGAAGATCGCACCATCAAGGATGTGTATTCGGGACAGAACAATCTAGGCTGGAAAATTCATAAGCCGACGACGGTGACGATCGAACCAGAAAGTGGAAAGCCTATAACTCGGGTAACGACCTACAGTCCGGAGACCGGCGATGTGACGGAAACGGGATCACCGACGAGCGGACAGCCGTCGATCATGGAATATGCGCTGCCTGCTGGAAGCAAGCCGTTTGGTATGACGACGGGTCCAGATAAAAACCTCTGGTTCACCGACGAAGCCAGCGGTCAGGTCGGCAAGATTACTCCGAGCGGTGGGATCACAGAATATGCCGGCGATGGTGATGAGCCGGAGGGGATCACATCCGGCCCAGACGGAAACCTATGGTTTGTAGAACACAGCATCCGTCACGTCAACCACCTAACACCTGCCGGGACGCTAAGTGTTTACACCTTGACCCGCACAGGGACCTACAACGTTGGCATAGCTGCCGGGCCTGATGAAAACTTGTGGTTCACTGAGGAAAGCACGGGTTACGTAGGTAAGATCAACGTCAAAGACGAAGTGCTAGCAGAATACGCGCTGCCGTCTGGAAGCAAGCCTCATGGTATCTCCGAGGGTCCCGACAAAAATCTGTGGTTTACTGATTACGGTACCAGCAAGATCGGCAAGGTCACTACAGCGGGAGCGATCAGCGAATACGCGCTGCCGTCCGGCAGCGATCCGTACTGGATCACGCCAGGCCCAGACGGGAACATGTGGTTCACCGACTATGGTACGGGCAAGGTCGGCAAGATCACAGCGTCGGGCGCGGTCACGGAATACTCGCTGCCAAGCGGAAGCGAGCCTCGTGGCATTACCGCGGGCAGCGAAGGCGACCTCTGGGTCAGTGAGTACGGTACAAGTAAGATCGCGAAGCTCACGATAGCTGGCGTCATCACGGAATACGCTTTGCCCGCCGGCAGCGAGCCGGGAGGTATAACCACCGGGCCGGAAGGGCATATATGGTTTGCTGAGTACGGTACCAGCAGAATTGGCACGCTCGATCCAGAAATCACGAGGTCAGAGATCTCTCAGACTGTGTACTACAGTGCGGGAACTGAAGCTGGTGTGATCGCCTGCGAGGAGCATCCGGAATGGGCGAGCCTACCGTGCCAGTCGCGACCGACAACGCAGCCCGGCGACGATCTGCCGGAACTTCCGACGATGACTACGACATACAACATGTGGGGCGAGGCTGTTAGTACAGATGAGAAAAGCGGCTCGTCGACGCGCAGTACTACAAATACATACGACTCGGCTGGCAGATTGAAGGAAAGCTCGGTAAGCTCGTCGACAGGTAAGCCGGTGCCGAAGGTTGTCGATTCGTACTCGAGCACGACCGGTGAGCTCATCGATCAGAGCACGACTAGCGAAGGTAAGCACGAGGCAGTCGAGAGCGAATTCAACGCCCTTGGAGAGATTACGTCGTATACGGATGCGGCGGGTAAGACTACGAGCTTTGAATACGACGAAGATGGTCGCGTTAAGAGGGTCAGTAACGGCGAGGGCTTCCAAGTCTCGGAATACAGCGAAATTACAGGCGAGTTGATCTCGCTGAGAGATTCTGGTGCCGGCACCTTCACCGCGACATATGACACCGACGGGCAGATCGCTAGTGAAACGTACCCAAACGGAATGAAGGTGACCTACACGACGAACTCTGTGGGCGAGAATACCGGGCTGAGCTACGTCAAAGGCTCCTCGACATGGTATGAAGATCATGTTGCATTGTCCATTCATGGCCAGTGGTTGTCGCAGTCGAGTACATTGGCCAACGACCGCTATACATACGACAGCGCTGGGCGGATGATCGAGGTTCAGGAAGAAGCGATCGGCAAAGTACAGGAAGAAGCCGTCGGAAAGGGCTGCATCACGTATATGTATGGGTATGACGCAGCATCGGACCGGACGAACGAAACCAAGCGGTCACCTGGGACTGGCGGTATCTGTGCAAGTGAAGGCGGCACGACTACCGGACACGGGTACGACGAAGCGGGCCGCCTGGTAGATGCGGGCGTGGCCTATGAAGCGTTCGGCGCCGACACCGTATTGCCGGCGGCCGACGCCGGTGGACAGACGCTGGAAAGCAGTTACTACGCGAATGGACGATTGTACTCGGAGAGCCAGAGCGGTCAGACGAACACGTATGAACTGGATCCGGTGGGACGGACGCTCGAAACGACTACGATCAAGGGCATGAGCTCGAAAGCGACGATCTCCCATTATTGTGGCGGTGGCTCGACTCCGTGCTGGACCGAAACGGAAGGCAGCGTGACGCGCAACATCACGGGCATCGGCGGAACGCTTGTCGCTACGCAGGCCAACCAAGACGAACCAACTATCGAGCTCCTCAACCTGCACGGGGACGTCATTGGAACGACATTAGACAACGGAGGCGCGGAATCGGTTTCGCTCAAGAGCGAACCGACAGCGTTCGGAGTACCGACATCGACCGGGATCGAAAAGTTGGGATGGCTTGGCGGCGGTGGGCTGCAGGTGGAATTTTTGGAAACCGGAATTCAGAGCAGCACCGGCGGAGCCTATATCCCTCAGCTAGGATTGCATTTGGAACCGGAAGAACTTTCTGGCAGCGCGTCACAGGATCCGGTGAATGAATACCTGGCTGATCAGGGACTAGCGCAACCGACGGGTGAGTATACGAGCACGGCCGCTGGCGTAATTGAACCATCGCCGGTCAATACTAGGGTGGAAGAAGAATTTTGGGCAGAACCGCCGTGGGATAGGGCGCCGGTCAACGAAGACCCGATTCACAATATTCTGTTGGTTACCCCAAGCAATGCGATTGCTTGGGGTAAGGTATTGTGTAACTGCACTGTGGACCATGCGGTCGGCGTAGTAGTCGAAGCGATTCTGGGAGAACTGGGTCTCGAAGGCGGGGGTGAATTTATTGAAAACTTTCTAGAGGAAAGCGGACCGGTTGAAGCGCTTGGTAGAGAACTACTCACCTGTGGAGAAGCCACTGAGAGTAACAAACTAAATAGATGCGTAATCGAACTCCATACGCTGGGGATACTAGGCGTTGATACGGGAATCCCGACTGGGGTAAGCGTCGGTGCGTGCTATTACTTTAAAAAAAGTTATAAAGGAATGAAGGCAAAACGCTTGCATTGCGCCGATGGCGCAGAATATAGGCCACCTTACTAGTGGCAGGCCGTTTGGTCTATTGGAGGTCAACGTGAACAGAATTCATTCTGCCGAGGCGCTGCGTTGCGCAGTTGAGGCGCTGGTTACGGGTAGTGGAAGGATATCCGAGAGGCTGCAAGCGGCGGAGCGCTATTTCCGTGATGTACGGCGCGACGAGATACGCGGACCGGCCGCTCGGGATCTTGAGCTCCGAATCGGAGCGGGCTTGGTTGAAGGTGGTGATGACGAAGATGACGTCACGACGGCGATTGGGAAGCTCGAGGAGTCGAGGGCTGCTGAAATCGCAAAAGATATCCTATGTCTATACGCGACCATGTTGCGAAGCGATATGGAACCCGGTGAACAGGATGACCCGGTCGGTTCCGATCGCATTAAGGGTAAGGCCGCTGAACTTGCAGATCGCTACCAAGCCGCAGTCATGCGGGATCTAGAGCCGATGATTCGTGAAGCTGGCGAGACGTTGGAGGTTGATGGCGCGATGATGCAACGTCTACAGGCGTTTCTAATGCGCGCGTGGATGGCCGGTGCGAAGGCGGCGGCCAATGATGAGGCGGTCGCGAAGGCGGCGAGGCTAGCTCAGTCGGTCGAGGGTGTGATTGCCAGGAGAAAGGCAGACGTCGAAACGTGACAAATGATCGCGGTCGGGGGATCGATGCGTTATAAGTGTCTGGCGGCTTCCGCAGTAGCGGTTGCCGCGGCAGCTCTAACGGCCTGCGGCGGCGCGAGTTCGACCCCGACGGTGAGCGAAACGTCGGCCATCGTCAGGGCAGTTCGCGCTCCATATGAGGCCTTTGAACACCGCGACGCCGCTGCCCTGTGTGCGGCTTTCACGCCAGGAGTGGGACGTCGCCTGGCAAGTCGCGGGTCGCGAGGCGAGAGCTGTGAAAAACTGCTGTCCGCGGCGTTTGCGCGTACCGTTGCGCTCAAGTCGTACTCCGTTGGGGTCTCCGCCGTCCGTGTAGCCGGCCAAAAAGGTGATACCGCCAGCGCGACTTTGACTTATGGCGGTCGCGACCACGCTCAAAGGCGTATCGAGCTGGCGCATATGGCCGGCGTGTGGCGCGTCGCCACGGAACCCGTAGTACGCATCGTCAGCGAGTGCCTTCTGATCGGCGTGCCGAACGATCGATGCACCCATGGGCGGACGGTAATGCTCTTCTCCGTGGGCAACCCGAGTTTGGCCGCCGGTTATCCAAAAGGCTCGGACGAGCATGGGCAGGTTCCCGTGCCTCGGGCCGTGGAGCAGGCTGGGAGCTCCGCTGTAAGTGAATTCCAGGCCGGTGCACGGGTCGTCGGGCAGTCGGGATGTTTGGCATGTCACCGGCTCGGCGGTCAGGGCAATGCCGGCCCGGGGCCGGATCTCTCGCACGTGGGGTCGCTGATGTCGGCATCGGCCATCAGACGTGCGATCCTCGATCCCACAGCGCCGATGCCGTCGTTCAGGTACATGCCGAGGAAGAAGCTCCGCAGCCTCGTCGACTTCCTCGCCGAGCTGAAGTAGAGAGGTTCTCGGCCGGCCTTTCGCCGCGGTTGGCGGTTGCTTCCAGCTGGCCCTTTCGCTGCGGCGACCGCCTCCCAGTACCCGCCCCGGGTCGCGATCTCGAGTGGGTGTCGTCCGGGGCGTTTGCGCTAGCTCTGGGGAACGGCCGAGCGGTGGGGGAGAGCCGCCCGGTCGCCGCGCCGCCGGTTGGGGCGGCCGCCTGGCGCCGGCGACTGGCCGAGAGGGGCCGGAAGCTGTGGCTCGCTCGAAGCGCCCCCGGCGGGTGACGGCTCCCGGCTGACCGGCTCGGCGTCTGAGGCGCCGGCCGGCTCGATCTCATCCGGCTCGACGTCCGCCGGCTCGACCTCCCCTGGCTCGAGCTCGTGGAAGATCTCGCCGAAGACCGCCACCACCTCCGGGTCGAACTGGGTGCCGGCGCAGGCCTGGAGCTCGCGCAGGGCCTCCTCGGGGGGTCGGGCGGTGCTGTAGGCGCGGTCGGAGGTCATGGCGTCGAAGGCGTCGCAGACGAAGATCACGCGTGCCCCCAGCGGGATCTCCTCGCCCCGCAGCCCGTCGGGGTAGCCGCCGCCGTCGAAGCGCTCGTGGCTGGAGCGCACGAGGCGCGCCACCGGGCGCAGGGCCGCCGCGGCCGTCAGGATGCGCTCGCCGAGGATGGTGTGCTTGTGCATGAAGCGCCACTCCTCCTCGTCCAGCGGGCCGGCCTTGTGCAGGATGGCGTCGGGGATGGCGATCTTGCCGACGTCGTGCAGCTCGGCCGCTCTGGCGAGGACGTCGAGCTCTTCGCCGCTCATCCCCAGGCGCCGGCCGACGGCGAGCGCCAGCGAGCCGACGCCGCGCTGGTGCTCCTGGAGGTCGGGATAGCGCTCCTCGAAGGCCTGCAGGAGGACGTCGCGCAGCTGCTGGACGGCGCTGGCCTCGCGGGTCTCGTCCTTGCGCCGGTAGAGCCGCTGGTCGGCGAGCTGGAGGACGTCGGCGGGCTCGCCGCCGCCGGTTGGGATGGCGACGACGCCGTGGGAGGCGTCGATGCTGAAGCCCGGACCGTTCTCCGAGAGCGACGCGACGCTGGCCTGAACGAGCGCCTCGTCGAGCGTCCCGGCGGCGTTGCGGAAGAGCACGCAGAACTCGTCGCCGCCCATCCGGTAGGCGGTGCCGTGGGGGGAGACGATGGTGCGCAGCTTCTCGCTCAGCCGTGCCAGGAGGGCGTCGCCGGCGGGGTGGCCGAAGGTGTCGTTGTAGCGCTTGAAGCCGTTGAGGTCATACAGGACGAGCTCCCACCGCTCCCCGCCCGCGGCGCGGCGGCAGGCGACGTTGAGGTCTTCGACGAGCTGGCGGCGGTTGCCGAGGCCGGTCAGGGGGTCCGTCAACGCGAGCCGCCGCGAGCCGGCGAGCATCGCGATGTTCTCGCGGACGGTCATCATGAGGTGGACGCACACGGCCAGCACGGTCGCCATCGCCAGCCCCAGCGCCGGCGCGGTGAGCTGGTGGTGGAGGTTGCCGTAGACGAACACCCCGAGCGCGGCGAGTAACGACAGCGAGGGCACCGAGACCAGGCGCCAGTCCTCCACCCGCCGCCGCCGTGGTCGCGGCCAGGGCGTCCAGGCGGCCGTCGCGAGCAGGATGGCGGACGCTGGCCACAGCGGCTGCACCCAGTCGCCGACCGCGTAGTCGCCGGCGGCCGTCAGGTAGAGGTAGGCCGAGTCGGCCACCCCGCTCGCCACCATGCTCGCCGCGATCAGCAGCCATACCCGGCCCGGCCGCCAGCCGGTAATCCCCAGCGCCCCGAAGGCGAACACCAGCAGGAGGACGTCGCCGATCGGGTACGCCAGGGCGACCGCCATCGTCGCCACCTGCCCATGCGACTCGCGCAGTAGCTGGGGGAGGATCACCGCCGTGCCGACGGCGGCCGCGGCGAGGCCGCCGATAAGCCCGTCCAGCCACATCCCGATCCGCAGCTCGCGCATGTGGGCGCCGACGAGCAGCACGAGCGCCACGTAGCAGCAGGGGTAGAACGCCAGGTAGAGGGCGTCGGCCGGCCCGAAGGCCCCCGTGGCGACCTGGGAGCCGGGCATGGCGAGGGCGCTGTAGAGGTCGCCCAGGCACCAGCAGACCATGCCTCCGCCGAGCGTCAGCCAGGCGGCGCGCTGTGCCGGGACGGCGACGCCGCGCGCGAGCACGGTGAGGGCGGCTCCGGCCATGAGGACCCCGTAGACGGACTGGTCGACGAGGCCGTCCCGCCGCACCCCGCCGACGCCGGCGAGGGTGTGCAGCGCGAGCACCCCGAGCCCCCCGAAGAGGAGTGCGAGGACGAACGTCATGTATGTCGGTCGAGTGCGCATCCCGCTCGCGGTTGGCCTCCGCGGCCGCCATCGGCCATGTCGGGCGCAGGCTGAAGCGCGGCCGTCCGAAGCTGGGCGATCCTTCGAGCGGCGGTCGCCGGGGGCGTCGGTCACCGGAGGACATCGGTCGCCGGGCACGCCGCTCGGGAGTGCCCCTGCCGGGCCTCGCCGCTCCTCGAGGCGGCTACAGCGCGCGGCGCAGCCGGCGCGCGAAGCGCCCGGGCTTGCGCCGATACAGCCCGTCGGCGAGCTCCAGCGAGCGTCGCCGCAGGCGCCGGCGGCGGCGGGCGATGAGCTTCAGCAGCCGCCGCCGCGGGCGCCGGCCTCCGTCGAAGCGCTCGCGCACGACCTCCCGCAGCAGCGCCAGGTCGTGCTCCTCGCCGAGCATTTCCCCGAGCCGGTCCGCCCGGCGCGCCACGCGGCGCATCCGCCGCCGCGCGCGGCGTGCCTTGCGGCCGGTCGCGTCGCGGCCGGCCGCGACGCGAGGCGCCTTCCCGGTGCCCGGCCGCCCGGCGCCCGGCTCGCCTTCGTGCAGCGTTTCCGCCACGTAGCGGAGGTCCTTGGCGCTTTTGCGCAGGGCGTGGAGGGTCTCGAGGTCTTCGCGCCGGCGAGCTTTGCGCCGCCGGCGGCGGCCGGTGGCGTAGACGTCCCGCAGGCCGTCCTCGAGCAGGCGCGCGGCCTTCTTCTTGCCGGCGCCGCGTGGCGGGAGTTGCCACAGCGCGATCCGTTCGCGGGCTCGGCGCAGCTCGTCGAGCGCCGCGGCCCGCAGGGCGGGGTCCTCGACTCCGAGGGCGCGTTCGCGCTCGGCCACGAGCTCGGCCCGCAGTTGCTTGACGCCGCGGCCGCGGGTGGGCTTGCCGGGGTGGCGCCGGGCGAGGTCGTCGAGCGTCGCGACCATGACTTCGGCGTCGCGCGCGCCCGAGAGCTGCCGTCCGCAGTCGCGCAGGGCGGCGTTCTCGCGTTCGAAGTCCCCGTCGCCCAGCTGGGGGCGCAGCAGCCGCAGCAGCGCCCGCACCCGCTTGAGCGCCTTGCGGACCTCGTGCACGGTCTCCTCGCGCTCCGGCGCGGGGCGTCGCGGATAGGACTCGAGCAGCTCGATCGCGGCGTCGATGTGGCGTAGCGCGGCCCGTTGCACGGGGGCGTGCGTCTGCTCGGGCGGCGTCGGCGCCGGCCCCGGCGGTGGCGGTGGCTCCGGCGCCCGCGGCCGCTCGCCGCGCCGGGTGAGCTCGCGCTCGGCGCGCACGAGGGCGACGCTCGCGGCGATCCCGACGGCGGCCATGGCGAGGACTCGCGCGGGACGGCGTGCCATGGGCTCGCGGTGGCTCAAAATGCGGAGATGCCTCCGAGCCTTCCCCCGGCGCCATGGTGGACGGTGCGGCCCGCCGCCAACCGCAAGCCCAACACCTATCGCTGTCCACTGTGCGGGCATCATCTGCCGGCCCTCAGCGAACACATGCTGATCGCGCCGGAAGGCGACACCCGCCGGCGCCGCCACGCTCACACGCGCTGCGTGCTGGCGGCCCGCCAGCGCGGCGCGCTGCCCTCGCGGGAGGAGTGGCGCCGCGCCCAGCCCCGGCGGCCGTCCGCCTTGCGCACTCTCTGGGAGCGTCTGCGGCGCCGCTGAGCGGCATCAGGAGCCGTAGGTGTGCACGTGCTCGGGGGCGACCCGGATGATGACCCGCTGTTCGCCGGGCTGGCGGTAGGGATACTGGGGTTTGCCGAGGTACTTGTCGGCGAGGGCGTCGATGTGCTCGTCGGCGCCGTCGTGGGTGCGCTCGGCGACGCGGCCGCGGATGCTGACGTACTCGTAGGGGTTTTCCATGTTCTGGACGGTCAGCGTGACCCGGGGGTCGCGCTGGAGGTTGCCCGGCCAGGCGCGGCCCTCGGCGGTGTTCAGGGTGGGCATGCCGTCCTGGAGGTCAACCCAGACCGGCGCCGCCTGGACGGAGCCGTCGGCTCGCAGCGTCGACACGGTGCAGAAGTTCTTCGCGCGCAGCAGCTCCGCCGCGCGACCCTCGACCTTCGTGCTCATCTGTCGTCTCCTTCCTCGGGGTGTCCATGCCTGCAGCACCCAAGATAGGGCCTGGCCGCGGGTGGCGGCTGCCGGGGGCGGGCCGTCGCCGGGCCGGGTGCCCGCCGCAGGCGAGGCCGTCGCGGGGCCGGCGCCCGCGGACGGCGGCTATTGGCGGCTGAGGCCGGTCGCGGACTGGGCCGGGGGAATCGGCTGGAGCGGCGTGAGCTGGCCGTCGTCGAGCTGGAAGTGGACCGTGGTCTGCCCCCCGCTGGGACAGCAGAGGGCGTCGTGGGCGCGGTACAGGGAGTAGGCGATGGCGACTTCGGTTTCGCCCTGGCTGACGACACGCATGGAGGCGCTGGGCTGGCTGGAGTCGGTGCCGATGTACTTGCCGTCCTCGAAGAAGAAGGCCCGCTGGTCGTAGCCGTCGGCGGAGCCGGTGCGCGTGCCCAGCAGCACCTGGAGGGTCTGGTGGGGGTGGTATTCGGAGGTGTCGTTCGGGGTGTAGCCGTGGGCCTTGACGGTCGCCACGGCGGCCGCGGTTTCGCTGCCCGTCGCTTCGCCGGAGGCCGAGGTCCCGGAGCCGTGGCCGGTGAAGGCCGGCTCGGGCGCGGTCCGGGTGGTGCTCGACTCGGCCGCGCCCGGCGCGGTGCCGCCGGCGGCGGTGGTGCTGGTTTGGCTGCCCGAAGTCGTCGTGGGAGTCGTGGTTGGCCGGGCGGCGGGCGTGCTCCGGGCGGAGGCGGTCGTCTGGGTGGTGTTCGTTGGGGTCTGCGCCGAGTTGGACACGCTGACGGTCTTCGTGGCGCCGCCGCAGCCGACGAGCAGAGCGCTCGTCGCGGCGGTTAGAGCCGGGGTCCACCATCTCAGGGCTGCGCGGCGCGCCAGCGCCCTCCTCGGCCGTCTTCTTCGCATCGAGTCGGTATTTCGCGATTGCCCGCCCACTTCCTGGGGCAAAACACCGATCCCCCGCCCGAGTTGTCCTTGACAGGCTCATTAGCGGATGCTAAGTTGCTTGATTAGTTAGCAATCACTAAGGAGAATCTGGCATGAGCTACGACTCCCGCCGCAACAACTGGACCCTCGGCATCGTCTCCCTGGCCCTCTTCATGGTGGTCCTCGACAACCTCGTGGTCTCGATCGCCCTGCCCTCGATCCACCGCGACCTGGGCGCCTCGATCCAGTCGCTGGAGTGGACCGTCAACGCCTACGTCCTCGCCTACGCGGTCCTGCTGCTGACGGGCGCCGCCCTCGGCGACCGCTTCGGCCGCCGGCGGATGTTCCTGGTGGGACTTTCGATCTTCACCGCCGCCTCGGCGGCGGCGGCCCTGGCCCCGACGACGGGCCTGCTCGTCACCGCCCGGGCCGTACAGGGGGCGGGTGCGGCGCTCGTCACGCCGCTCACCCTGACGCTCCTCGCGGAGGCGTTCCCGGCGGAGCGCCGCGGCATCGCCCTCGGGGTCTGGTCGGGGATCTCCGGCGCCGCCGTCGCCCTCGGGCCGCTGGTCGGCGGAGCCGTCGTCCAGGGCATCTCCTGGCACTGGATCTTCTGGATCAACGTCCCCATCGGCGTCGTCCTGCTTCCCGTCGCCGCGGGGCGCCTGCGCGAGAGCCGCGGCCCCTACGGCTCGCTCGACCTCCCGGGTCTCGCGCTCGCCAGCACGGGGGCCTTCGGCGTCGTCTTCGGCCTCGTGCGCGCGCAGTCGCTGGGCTGGACGTCCAGCACGGTGCTCGCCGCCCTCTCCGCCGGTGTGGCCCTGCTAGTCGGCTTCGTGTTGCGCGAGCGCGGCACTCCCGAGCCGATGCTGCCGATGTCGTTCTTCGGCCGCAGGGCGTTCTCCGTCACCAACGTGGCCTCGCTGACCATGTACTTTGGGATGTTCGGATCGATCTTCTTCCTCTCCCAGCTCATGCAGAACGTCCTCCACAACAGCCCGCTGCAGGCGGGGCTGAAGATCCTCGTCTGGACCGGCGCGACGCTCGTCACGGCGCCCCTCGCCGGCATCTACTCCCAGCGGATCGGGAGCCGGCCGCTGATGCTCGCCGGCCTCGCCCTCCAGGCCGGAGCGCTGGCGTGGCTGGCGGCGATCCTCTCCACCCATGTCCAGTACGCGGCGATGATCGTTCCCTTCGTGATGGCCGGCTCGGGCATGGCGCTGGTGTTCGCGCCGTCCGCCGCCGCGGTCCTCTCGGCAGTGAGGCCCGAGCAGGCCGGCCAGGCGTCGGGGGCGACCAACGCGATCCGCGAGACTGGCGGCGTGCTCGGCGTCGCGGTCCTGGCCTCCGTCTTCACGGGCTCCGGCGGCTACGCCTCGCCGGCGGCCTTCGTCGCCGGGCTGCGGCCGGCGATGTGGGTCGGCGTGGCCGTCCTGGGCTTGGGCACGCTGGCCGTGGCGCTGCTGCCGTTCCGCACCGTCGCCGCCGCGGGAGCGGACGACGCCGCCGCGGGAGCGGGGGAGAGCGCGGGCGCGCTCGCCGACACCGTCGCGGTCGCGGACACCGTCGCGGTCGCGGGCCGTGCGCCGGCACACGTCGCGGTCGCAAGCGGTGCGCTGGCGCCGGTCGCGGGGGAGGCCGCTTGAGCGCCTCCCCTCGTACCCGTGTCTCGGCCGCCGAGCGTCGCGAGGAGCTGATCTCGGCGGCCGTCCACGAGTTCGCTCGGCGAGGGCTCCACGGCACCCCGGTGCAGCGCATCGCCCAGCGCGTCGGAGTGGCGCAACCCTACGTCTTCAGCCTCTTCCCATCGAAGCTGGATCTCTTCCTCGCCGCGCTGGAGCGCGGTTTTGAGCACGTCGCCGAGACCTTCGAGCACGCTGTCGCGGAGTACGGTGCGGGCCGCGCTCCGGCCGACTGCGCCGACGCCCTGCAGGCGATGGGAGGGGCGTACAAGGAGTTGCTGTCCTGTAACCGCGACTACCTCATGCTCCAGCATCAGTCATACGCGGCGTGCGACGACGAGCGGGTGCGTTCTCGTGTTCGTCACCGCTACGCGGAGCTGGTTGCGCTTGCCCAGCGGCTGTCGGGCGCCGACGACGAGAGCATCGATGATTTCTTCCGCCATGGCATGGCCCTCCAGGTCGCGGCCGCCCTGGGCGTGGAGGACCTGTCGGCCGCCTGCCAATGGGTCAGCGACGAGCTGCGGACGTCGTCGCAGCAGGCCGCGGAGGAGCCCCGGGTCGGGTCGTCGCAGCAGGCCGCGGAGGAGCCCCGGGTCGGGTCGCCGCAGGCCACCGACGAGTCGCGGACGTCGTCGCCGCGGGCGACCGACAAGCTCCGGGACGGCAAGGTCGGTTAGCTGCGAGTAGCATCGAGACGCGGATGTCCGTCCCGCCCGACACTCCCCGCGCCAAGGCCGGTCGCCCCCGGCGCAGCCGGCGCGAGCTCGTGCGCACCGGCGGCCTCGTGCTGCTCGCGGTCCTCATCACCCTCTTCGCGGTGCTCAATCTGGAAAGCGTCGAGGTCGATTGGATCTTCGGCTCGGGCCAGGTCCCGCTGATCATCGTGATCGTGGTCTCGGCGCTCGTCGGCGTCGTCCTCACGCACTTCGCCGAGCGCCGCGGCCGGCAGCGTCGTCCTTGACCGCAGCACGGCCGCGACGGCCGCCTCGGCCCCGAGGAACGGTGTGAGCGTCACGTAGGAGAGGTACTCGCCGAGCTCTGGCAGGCGATGCCCGCGGCCGGCGATCACCTCGCAGTAGAACGTGTGCCATAGGGCCCCGGCGATCCCTTCGATCGCCATCGTGCTGCGCGGCGGCGCCGGAGCGCCCTCTGTCAGCAGCGTCGTGACCTCCAGCGCGAGTTCCATGGCGTTCTCGATCGCGTGGGAGCCGGCTTGGAGCATCTGCGAGGAGAGGCTGATCAGCGCCGCAGGGTTCTCCGAGAGATGGCCCAGCAGCCCCTCGATCGTGCGACAGACCGCCGCGGGCCAGTCATCCGAGACCAGTCCGGGATCTGCGACGAGGTGCAGCAGCTCGCCGCCGAGCATGTCCATCGCCGCCAGGTAGCAGGCCTCCTTGTCGGCGAACTCGCCGAGGAAGACGTCGATGGGGACTCCGGCCTCGTCCGCGATGCGCAGGGAGTTCACGTTCTCGTAGCGCTCGCGCAGAGCCAGGTTGATCATCGCCCGCAGCAGCTGCTCCCGTGTGCCGTCCTCGGCGTGGGGCGGTGTCGGGAGCTCGGCGTGGGAGGGAAACGGGACTGTCGCACAGGGGCGCAGGGCCAGCTCTCCCGTCGCGGCGCTGTCGAACATCAACGTCCACCCGAGCATCGCTTCCGTCAATCCCGAGAGGTCTTCTGTCTGTTCCTCGAGCAGCCGAACATGCGCCACCCGGCGCAGGCCGCCGACGATCGCCCGCACCACCGGCGGCGGCAGCGCGCCATCCCGCTCGCGCTCGGAGAAGGTCTGCGAGAGGAGGCCTTCGAACATGCCGGTCGTCCGCCGCAGGCGCCGCCGCGCCCCCGGGGTCGCCGAGAGGGCGTCGACAAGCGCCAGATGCAGCGCCTTGGAGTTGCTCCGCAGTTCCCCGACGAACGCCGCGAACGCTGCCCCCATGCGCTCTTCCAGCTTCCCCGGCGCGTCCCGATATGCCGCATTGCAGCGTTTTATCGCGCGGCCGACGATCAGATCGAAGGTCTCCAGGAAGCAGTCCTCCTTGTTGTCGAACTGCTCGTAGAACGCCCTCCGCGAAACCCCGGCCAGGCCGATCACGTGCTTGACGCTCGTTCCCCCGTAGCCCCGTGCCGCGATCGCCTCGATCATCGCTCCGTGCATGCGAATGCGCTGGTGATGGACGACCTGGGTGGCGGTGATCCCGTGAGGTCCCTTCGGAAGACGCTTGTAGAGCGGGGTTATCGGCTGGGTCGCCGCCGCGGTACGGCTTGGCCGCCGCGAGGTGCCCCGACCTCCGTGCTCCGACATCGACATTCCACCTCCCCACATACTTTCGATGACCAGACTGTCATGGAGTCTGGTAAACAACACTATTCCATGTCAGCGATTTTTTGTCTTCAGCTAAGTCTATGCGACCTCGACCCGAGTCGTCGCAGCCTCTCGATCGATGGGATCCCCCAGAAGCTGCGCCCCATTCCAAGATACCGAAGCCATGGGCGTCGTTGGCGGTGTCGGCTAGCTCGACTCGTCCGGGTGGCGGACCACGACCACCGGCACGGCCGCTTTGTGCAGGACCTCGGTGGAGGTGCTCCCCAGCAGTCTGGCCTTCAATCCGCGCAGGCCGCGTGAGCCGATCACGATCGCCCGTGCACGCTGCTGCTCGGCGGCTTGCACGATGGCCTCGGCCGGGGAGGTGACGTCCTGCTCCGCCAGGGCTCGTGCCAGCAGGCCCGCCGCCTGAGCCAGTGTCGCGCCGTCGGCCGCGATCGCCTGGGCGTGCTCCTCGTTGGAGCGCTCGACCTCGCGGGCAAGCTCGGGGTCGTAGGGCAGCATGGTCCCGCCGACGCCCGACGGGTTGGGCATCATCATGAACTCGGCGAGCGCCGGCTCCCACACGGTCAGCACGAGCGCTTCGCAGGGGGCGAAGAGGGCGCCGGCCTCGCGCACCGCCGCGCGGGCCGCCTCCGATCCGTCGTAGGCGATCAATACCGGAGAGTCGTCCGCCATCTCGCCCCCGGAGATTAGTGCAGGATCGCCCTGAGCGCCAGCATCGCGAGGCCCATCGCAACCCCGACGCATCCCTCCAGCAGCAGCTCCGCCGGTCGGGCCTTGGCGTAGAGGCCCGCGAGCAGCTCGAACGCGACGACGCTGACAGCCGCGACCCACACGGCCACCTGGACGCCTTTTTCGAGGTTCACGGCCAGCGCCCAGCACAGCAGCAGGGACGCCAGCGGCGCGAGCGCGCCGCGCACGATCGGCCAGTCTCGTCGCAGGGCGCGACGCAGCATCGGGGGTGTCAGCCGCTCCCCGGATTCCAGGCGGGCGCCGAGCAGCTCGGCGTAGGAGTGCGCCAGCCAGTACAGCGCGATCGCCATGGCCGCCGCGCCGACCGTCTCGGGGTAGCTCTCGCGTATGCCGCTCTCGGCGGCCAGCAGGGCGCCCATCGTGATCGTCCCATACACGGCGCCGGCGGGGTTGGCCCCCGGCACGAGCACGGCGAGCACCTTCTCCAGTCGTCCCCGGGGGGTCTCGGTCGGAGGCATCCGCCACATCATGCCCGGGGCGCGGGACGGCGGGGGGTGGGACCCTCTCGCGCGACGACCTGGCAGAATCCGACGGGCATGGGCGACGACAGTCGCAGCGCCGACGTTCTGGTCATCTTCGGCATCACCGGCGACCTCGCCAAGGTGATGACCTTCCGCTCGCTCTACCGCCTGGAGCGCCGCGGCCTGCTCGACTGCCCGATCGTGGGCGTCGCCGCCCAGGACTGGACGGTGGAGCATCTGCGCGACCACGCCCGCCAGTGCATCGAAGGCACCGGCGAGCCGGTCGACGACGACGTCTTCGCCCGGTTTGCCAAGCGTCTGGCCTACGTCGGCGGCGACTTCAACGACTCCGCGACCTACGACCGCGTCGCCAAGGCCGTCGGCCGCGCCCACGCCCCGGTCTTCTATCTCGAGATCCCCCCCTTCCTGTTCGGACTCGTCATCGGCCGCCTCAGCGACGCCGGCCTGACAGAGCACGCCCGGGTCGTCGTCGAGAAGCCCTTCGGCCACGACCTCGACTCGGCTCGTGCCCTGGCGGCGGAAATCCACCGCTACATCCGCGAGGACCAGCTCTACCGGATCGACCACTTCCTCGGGAAGATGGGCACCGACGAGCTCCTCTACCTGCGGTTCGCCAACGCCATGATCGAGCCCCTCTGGAACCGCATCAACATCGCCTCGGTGGAGATCACGATGGCCGAGCGCTTCGGCGTCGAGGATCGCGGGCACTTCTACGACCCGGTCGGCGCGCTGCGCGACGTGGTCGTCAACCACCTCATGCAGGTCCTCGCGGTCGCCGCCATGGAGCCGCCGGCCGGCGACGGGGCCGAAGCGCTCAAGGACGCCAAGTACGCGTTGCTGCGCTCCGTCGAGGCGGCCAACCCGGCCCGCTACGTGCGCGGCCAGTACGACGGCTATCTCGACATCGACGGCGTCGCCAAGGACTCCGTCACCGAGACCTACGCGGCCCTGCGCCTGCAGATCGACAACTGGCGCTGGGCGGGGGTACCGTGGTTCATCCGCACCGGCAAGCGCCTCCCGGTGACCCAGACGGAGCTGCGGCTCGTCTTTCGCCGGCCCCCGCGCCTGGGCTTCCTGCGGGAGGGCCATCGCCGGCCGCAGCCCAACCAGTTCGTGGTCAAGCTCGACCCCAGCACCGGCGCGCGGCTGCTGCTCGAGGCCCACCGCGCCGACAAGGCCGGTCCGGGGGCGATCACGCTCGACATGGAGTTCGCCCAGGAGGGCGGCGAGGGCGCCACCCCGTACGAGGTGCTGCTGCTCGACGCGATTCGCGGCGACAGCACCCGCTTCACCCGCCAGGACGGCGTCGAAGAGGCCTGGCGGGTCTTCCAGCCGCTGCTGGACCAACCGCCGCCGGTGCACCCCTACGCGCCCGGGACCTGGGGGCCGGAGGCGGCCGAGGAGCTCGTCGCCGGCCATGGCCGCTGGTACGGGCCCTGGATCGCCGACTGAGCCCGGCGGCATAGTCGCCCCTGGGCGGCATACGTAGTTCCTGCTCTTCGTCCCACGGCCGATCCCCGATGGCGGGAGCCGGTGCTCGACGTAGGTTGCGGCCATGGCCGAGACGCGCCGCCAACAGCCCGACGGCAGCAGGCCGCCCGCCTCGGGGGCGAGCATGTGGGGCGGCTTCCTGCTGTTTCTGCTGCTGCTGCTCGCGGTCAATCTGCTGCTGGCCTCGGCGGTGCACACCTCCAAGCCGACGCGGGTCGCCGTCCCCTACAGCCCGACCTTCCTCGCCCAGGTGGCGGCGGGCAACGTCAGCTCGATCTCGGCCAAGGGGGACGCCGTCGAAGGCAACCTGCGGCGCAGCATCCGCTATCCCAAGGCCAGCTCGTCCCCGGCGAGGCTGTTCTCGACCGAGCTGCCGGCGTTCGTCGACAACAGGGCGCTGCTGGAACTGCTGCGGTCCAGGGGCGTCGTCATCAACGCTACGGCCCCCTCCAGCGGAACCTCGCTGTTCGTCACGCTGCTCTCGACGTTCGGGCCGGCGCTGCTGATCGTGCTGCTGTTCGTCTGGGTCATGCGCCGCACGGCCGGCGTCGGCGGTGGCGCGGCTGCCTTCGGGCGCTCCCGGGCGCAGCGCGTGGAGCCCTCCCAGCAGCTGGTGACGTTCGACGACGTGGCCGGCATCGACGAAGCCAAGGAGGAGCTCTCCGAGCTCGTGGACTTCCTGCGTGCCCCCGACAAGTACCGCCGTCTCGGCGGCCGGATTCCCCGCGGCGTGCTGCTCACGGGGCCTCCGGGGACCGGCAAGACGCTGCTCGCCCGGGCTCTCGCGGGCGAGGCCCAGGTGCCGTTCTTCTCGATCTCGGCCTCGGAGTTCGTCGAGCTCTTCGTCGGCGTCGGCGCCTCGCGCGTTCGCGACCTCTTCACCCAGGCCAAGGCGGCGGCGCCGGCGATCATCTTCATCGACGAGCTCGACGCCATCGGCCGCTCTCGGGCGGGCGCGATCGGCGGCTTCGGCGGCCACGACGAGCGCGAGCAGACGCTCAACCAGATCCTCACCGAGATGGACGGCTTCGACCCCTCCGTCGGCGTGATCGTGCTCTCCGCCACCAACCGTCCCGAGGTTCTCGACGCGGCGCTGTTGCGACCGGGGCGCTTCGATCGGCGCGTCGCGCTGCAGCCGCCGGACACCGCGGGGAGGCGCAAGATCCTCGACGTCCACACCCGCTCGGTGCCGCTCGCCGACGACGTCGACCTCGACCGTCTCGCGGCGACGACGGCGGGGATGGTCGGCGCGGACCTCGCCAACGTCGTCAACGAGGGCGCCCTGATGGCCGCCCGCCGCGGTCATGACTCGGTCCAGATGGGCGACCTTCACGACGCCCTGGAGAAGCTCGTCCTGGGCACCGAGCGCCGCATCCTGCTCGGCGCCGGCGAGCGCCGCCGCACCGCCTACCACGAGGCCGGCCACGCCATCGTCGGGATGCTCACTCTCGGCGCCGACCCCGTCCGCAAGGTCTCGATCATTCCCCGCGGCGTCGCCCTCGGCGTCACCCTCTCCGCGCCCGAGGCCGACCGCTTCAGCTACTCCCGCGACTACCTGCGCGGCAGGATCGAGGTCGCCCTCGGCGGCCGCGTCGCCGAAGAGCTGGTCTTCGAGGACGTCACCACGGGCGCGGAGAACGATCTGCGCCAGGTCACGGACCTGGCCCGCAACATGGTCGGCCGGTGGGGCATGAGCGACGTCGTCGGGCCACTGGTGGTGATGGGGGAGGAGGGGCAGGCGCCGCCCTACCCCGGCGGCGAGGAGCTCGCCCCGGCCACCCGCCAGCTGCTCGACGAAGAGGTCCGCCGTCTCGTCGAGAACGCCCACGAACACGTCACCCGGCTGCTCAGCGACAACCGCGCCCGGCTCGACGCGCTCGCGCAGGCGCTGCTCGATCGGGAGACGCTCGAGCAGGACGAGGCCTACGCCGCCGCCGGGCTCAGCCCGTCAGCGTCTGGGTCTCGGAGCTCGCCGGCGACTGCTCGCGGCGTATCACCGGCAGGCTCGCCGTGACCTGAGTGCCGCTGCCCGGCGCCGAGTCGATCGAGAGCTCGCCGCCGTGCAGATCCACGCGTTCGCGCATCCCGAGCAGGCCGAACCCGCTCGTGTGTGCGGCCGGGTCGAAGCCGCCGCCGTCGTCGCGCACGCTGAGCCTCACGGTGGTGGGCTCCTCGCGGATCTCGACCACGGCGCGCCTGGCCCCGCCGTGCTTGACGGCGTTGCCCAGCGCCTCCTGGACGATCCGGTAGAGCGCCGTCTCCAGCTCGGGGTCCAGCCGAGTCGGGGCCAGCCCGCGTTCGTGCGCGAGCTCGACGTCGACGTCGACCTCCAGCGCGCGCCGCGCCCCGCGCTCGGCGAGGGCCTCGATCGCGGCCCGCACGCCGAGCTCGTCGAGCGCCGCCGGGCGCAGGTCGGTGATCAACGCCCGCAGGTTGGCGATGCCCTCCTCGAGCTGCTCGGTCGCGGCCCGCATCGCCTGGCGCAGCAGCTTCGGCTCGTCCGAGCGCCCGGCGGTCGACAGTCCGATGCGCAGCGCCCCCAGGCTCTGCAGGGTCTCGTCGTGCAGCTCCCGCGCCCAGCGCCGGCGCTCGGCCTCAGCCGCGGCAAGGCGCTGGGCCTGGCGCTCGGCGGCCACCGAGCGCGCAGTCGCGACGGCCGTCGCGGCGCTCGTGGCGAACGCCTGCAGCAGCCGCTCGTCCTCGGTCGAGAACGACGGGCCGTCGTTGAGACGGTCCAGGACGATCAGCACCCCATACGCATCGCCGCGGAAGATCAGCGGGACCACGAGGCCCGCCTGGGCGCGCACCCCGAGGCTGCCCAGGCCGTGCTCGTCGAAGCGTGCCCGGTTGAGCTCGCGCTCCAGGCGCTGCACGCGCTGGGTGCGCATCGCGTGCCCGGCCAGGCTGCTCTCCAGCCCCATCCGCCGGCCGACCATGCCGGCCGGCAGCTCGCCGGCGCTGGCCGCCACCACCAGCTCCTCGCCCTGGCGCAGCTCGATCAACAGCGTCCGCGCCGACACCAGCGCCCGCCCGCGCTTCGCCGCCAGCTCCAGCACGACCTCCGGGTTGGTCTCGCCGCCCAGCGCCCGCGTGATCTGCGTCGTCGCCTCCAGCGCCGCCACGGTTCGTGTCAGCTCGTCGCGGCGGTCGCGCTCGCCGGCGTAGCGGCGGGCGTGGTCGATCGCGATGCCGGCGAATTCCGCCAGCAGCACCACCGCCTGCTCGTCCTCCTGCGAAAACTCGGCGCCGCCTGTCTTCTCCGTCAGGTAGAGATTGCCGAAGGGCTCCCCGCTGACCAGGATCGGCACACCCAGAAACGTCTCCATGTGGGGATGCCCGTGCGGGAACCCGTAGGATCGGGGATGGCCTCCGACGTTGCCCAGGCGCAGCGGGGTCGGGTCGTCGATCAGCGCCCCCAGGACGCCGCGGCCGCGGGGCAGGGCGCCGATCGCCTCGTGCGTCTCCGGGGCGATTCCCCGGGTGATGAAGCGCGCCAGCTCCGTCCTGGTGTCGTTGAGGACGCCGAGCGCCGCGTAGCGCGCCTGTGTCAGCTCCTGCGCCGAGCTCAGGACGCGGTCGAGCACGAGATCGAGGTCGAGCTCGGCCAGCACCCCCCTGGCGACGTCCAACACGGCTCGTGTCGCTCCATCCAACCGATCGTTCCCTCTTGCTGCCCGACACCTACGTGGCTCACTCGGCGTCGAGACGCCGGATCAGTGCAGTCTAGCCGCCGGCGGCGGGCGTCGCCTCGCCCGCTGCGCTCGTCGGATCCGGCGCGGCCTGTGCCGCATCGAAGCAAACGCGGTGAAAGCTGGCCTCGGGAACGTCGGTGAGATCTCGCTCGGCGGCGCGCGAGGTCATGCGCGAGCCCGAGGGCAGCAGGACGATCATCGGCTCGTAGACGCCGATGATCTCGTCGCAGTAGCCGCAGCGCCAACGATCCACGCCTTGACTAATTCCAGATGGCGTGATGCTGGCCATCCGCGCTAAACCACAGGGTGGATGAGGAGAACGCCACGGCGGGAGGCCGGCGGCGAGGCTCATCCGGTCCGGGGGCCAGACATGGATCAGACCGGCGCCGCCGCCGGAGCCGCTGTCGGCGACGGGGAGTCCACGACGGTCAGCGGCTTGGCGACTCGCTCGAGGCTTTCCCCCTCGGCCTTCACCCCGAAGGCGAGCTCGGCGAGGCCGCCGAGGATCATCATCACGGCGCCGAGCCCGAGCGCGAGGAAGACCTGCTCGTAGCTGCCGGTGTTGATCATCCGGCTGAACACCTGGGGTCCGATGACGCCGCCGATGCCGGTGCCGATGGCGTAGAAGACGGCGATGCACAGCGCCCGGGTCTCCAGGGGGAAGATCTCCGAGACCGTGAGATAGGCGGCGCTGGCGCCGGCGGAGGCGAAGAAGAACACCGCGCAGCAGCAGGCGGTGAAGCTGACGTCGGTGAGGTCGTGGGCCTTGAAGAGCAGGCCGGTGCCGATCAGCAGCGCGCCCGACAGGAGATATGTGCCGGCGATCATCGGCTTGCGGCCGACGATGTCGAACAGCGGGCTCAGCAGCAGCGCCCCGGCGAAGTTGCCGGCGGCGAACACCGCCAGGTAGTAGGGGACGTTGCCCGACGGGGTGTGGAAGAAGAGGCTGAGGAGGTTGCCGAAGCCGAAGAGGATCGAGTTGTAGAGGAAGGCCTGGCCGATGAAGAGGCCCAGCCCGAGGATGGTGCGGCGCGGGTAGAGGCTGACGACCGAGCGGACGATCAGCGTCAGCGGGATCGTCCTGCGCTGGCGCACCCGCAGCGGCTCGCCCTCGGGCTCGGGGAGCTCCTCGCCGGTCGAGTCGCGGACGTCGGTTTCGATGTCCTCCACGATCCGCTCGGCCTCGCGCTCGCGGCCGTGGACGAACAGCCAGCGGGGGCTCTCGGGCACGTTGCGCCTGACGAGCAGCACGGCGAGGCCGATGACGGCGCCGAGCACGAACGACAGCCGCCAGCCGATGTCGACGGGGAGGATCGCGGTGTTCAGCAGCACGACCGCCAGCAGCGACCCGCCGATGCCCCCCAGCCAGTAGCTGCCGTTGATCGAGACGTCCACCCGTCCCCGCCGGCGGGCCGGGATGAGCTCGTCGATGGCGGAGTTGATCGCGCTGTACTCCCCGCCGATGCCCATCCCGGTGAGAAAGCGGAAGGCGAAGAACCAGGCCGGGGAGAACGTCAGCGCCGTCAGGACGGTGCCGGTGAGGTAGATGCCGAGCGTCACCATGAACAGGCGCTTGCGCCCGAAGCGGTCCGTGAGCTGGCCGAAGACGAGGGCGCCGATGCAGGCCCCGGCGATGTACAGCGAGGCCGCCCAGCCGGAGACGTCGGCGGCGGTCAGCCCGGTGCCGGCGCCGGATTCGGAGATCCGGCTGGAGATCGAGCCGACGACGTTGACCTCGAGCCCGTCGAGGATCCAGGCCGTGCCGAGGCCGGCGATCACGATCCAGTGAAACCGCGACCACGGCAGGCGGTCCAGGCGCGCCGGGATCTTCGTTCGAATCGTCCCGGTTTCGACGGTCTCAGGCATCTGGCGCGCAGTTACCCGGGAGGGTTTGACCGCAATCAGGCGAGAGCCGGCAGCCGCTGGCGCAGCGAGGCGACCTCGGCGAAGAGGTCTCCGTGCTCGGCGACGCGGGCGAGCACGTCGTCGGACTCGAACGCGAGGAGAGCCGGGTCGCCGGCCTTCTGGCAGGCGGCGACCTCGGACCAGCGCACGGGGGTCGAGACCGTGGGCCGCTCGTTGGCGCGCAGCGAGTAGACGGCGACGGTGGTCTTGTGGGGGTCGTTCTGGCTCCAGTCGATGAGGACCCGGCCCCTGCGCCGGGACTTCGCCATGTCCGACACGACGAGCTTGGGGTGGCGGCCCTGCAGGAGATTGGCGACGGCGTGGGCGAAGGGCTTGGTCTGCTCGTAGGTGACGTCGTCTTCGTTGAGGGGCACGTACACCTGCAGGCCCTTCGAGCCCGAGGTCTTGGCGAACGCCTGCAGTCCGAGCTCGGCGAACAGGCGCTGCAGCTCGAGCGCGACCTCGCAGCACTGCACGACGTCCGCCGGCTGGCCCGGGTCGAGGTCGAAGGCGAGCGTCGTCGGGCGCTCCGGGGCGCCGGCCGGCGACAGCGAGGGATGCAGCTCGATGGCGGCGAGGTTCGCCAGCCAGACGAGCGTGGGGAGGTCCTGGCAGAGGGTGTAGTCGATCTCGCGTTTGCTCTGCTCGCTCCAGATCGCCGTCGTCTGCACCCACTCGGGCCGGTGGGAGGGCGACTGCTTCTCGAAGAAGTGCTGCCCCTGGACGCCGTCGGGGTAGCGCTTGAGCGTCAGCGGCCGGTCACGGAGGTGCGCGAGCAGCGCCGGGGCGATGCGGGAGTAGTAGTCGATGAGGTCGCCCTTGGTGAAGCCGCGGCTGGGATAGAGGACCTTGTCGAGGTTTGTCAGCTTCAGCGTGCGGCCCTGCACCTGGACCTCCAGTCCCCCGCGGACCCGGCGCCCGCTTTGGATCTCGTCGTCAGCGAGCGGCCGCTCGCGCACGACCTCCGCGGCGGGCTTGTCCTCGCGCAGCCCCCTGTAGGAGGCCTGGCGCAGGGTGCCGCTGCGCGTCCACTCGGCGAACTCGACCTCGCAGACCAGCTGGGGCTCGACGAAGTGGGCGCCCTTCGGCGGCTGGCGGCCGGTGAATGGGGACTCCTCGCGGGCGAGGGGCTCGAGCAGGTCGGCGAGACGCTGGAGCTCGCGGGCGTCGAAGCCGGTGCCGACCTTGCCGGCGTAGCGCAGGTCCTCGCCGTCATAGACGCCCAGGTGAAGGGCGCCGATGAGCTGCGCGCGCGAGCCCCTGCCCTCGGTCCAGCCGCCGATGACGAGCTCCTGGCGCTGGCTGTTCTTGATCTTCAGCCAGCTCGTGCCGCGCCCGCCCGGGGTGTAGGGTGAGTCGAGCCGCTTGGCCACGATCCCCTCCAGGCCGCGCTCCCGGCAGGCCGCCTGGAAGGCGGCGCCGTCGTGGGCGTGATAGGCGGGGGTGCGCCAGTGCTCGCCGTCGAGACCCAGCTCCTGCAGCCGCTCGCGGCGCTCGGCGTAGGGGTGCTCCATGAGGCTGTGGCCGTCGAGCCAGAGCAGGTCGAACAGGACGTAGGTCACGGGGGTGCTCTGGGCGAGGCGGCGAACGGCGGCGTCGCCGCGGACGTGCATCCGCGACTGCAACGCCTCGAAGCTCGGGCGGCCGTGCTCGTCGAAGGCGACGATCTCGCCGTCGAGCAGCGCCTCGTGGGAGCCCAGCGCCCGGTTGAGCGGCCGCAGCTCGGGATAGGCGGCGGTGACGTCGTTGCGGCTGCGGCTGACGAAGCCGATGCGGCCGGGTCGGGAGCGGGCGAGGGCGCGGACCCCGTCCCACTTGACCTCGTAGGCCCAGGCGGACTCGTCGCGGGGAAGCTCCGTGGCGAGCCTCGCGAGCATCGGCTGGACGAACTCGGGCAGCTCCCGTGCCTCGGGGTCGATCGGTGGGTCCATGCGGTGGATCATCCAGTCCTTCTCGGCCTTGCCGGCGCGGAAGAGCGCATAGCGGCCGCGCAGCCGCTCGCCGTGGAAGACGACGACGACCTTGCCCGGCTCCCACTTCTCGCAGTCGTAGGTCCCGGCGTCCCAGATCATGACCTCGCCGGCGCCGTAGTTGCCGGGGGCGATGGTGCCCTGGAAGTCGATGTAGCTCAGCGGGTGATCCTCGACGTGGACCGCCTTGCGGTTGTGCCTGGGGTCCTGGGGTATGCCGTTGGGGATCGCCCACGAGGCGAGCGCCCCGTCACGCTCCAGGCGCAGGTCCCAGTGCAGGCGCCGGGCGTGGTGCTCGTGCACGACGAAGCGCGAGCCCGGACCGGCGGCGCCGTCCGGCGCGGGCTCGGGGGTACGGTCGAAGCGGCGTTTGCGGCGGTACTCGGCGAGGTTCGTCGGCGTGGGTTCCACGGCTCGCATCGTTAGGGAAGTTACCCGGATGCGCCGAGCGCAGTTCAGCTGATTTCACCTATCCAAGCCGACGTCGGGACTCGAACCCGAGACCCCCTCCTTACCATGGAGGTGCTCTACCAGCTGAGCTACGTCGGCGATGAGCTGGAATCGTAGCCGACGCGTGGGCGGTCATGGACGCGCGGTCAGGCAGGGCTCGAGTCCCCTCGTCGGCTCCGTTCCGGCGGCGGCGCCAGCCCGAGCAGGTCCGCGGCATCGCGCACCGCGGGGTGATCCAGGGTGAGCGGCAGGCCGGCGCGCATCAGCATCGCCGGCGAGAGGGGTCCGGCGGCGCGAAACGGCGCCAGGGCCTCTGCGACCGGCGAGAGAGGTGTCTCGCCGGCATAGAGGCAGCCGTAGCGCTCGGGGTTGTCGTGGCGTCCCGTGCCCTGCGGCTCGCGGGGGAACCAGAGGGCTCCGCCGGGCATCCGCGGGGCGGCGCGGGCGCTGTAGGGAAGCACGCGCCAGAGGATCACGCGAAGCTGCCGGCCTGCTCCTGGGCGATCGCGTCGAGCAGCTCCGCGGCGCGTCCCGCCCGCACCAGGTCCAGCGGGCGGCGGTTGCCGAGTCCCTGTCGCGCCCGGCACCGTGAACTTTCCCCGCCGCCGATCGGGCTTTCTACGGAGGTGCAGGGCAGCCGTATCGGCGACGCTCGCCTCAAGGCAATCGGCGATACCGCAGAGGAACCCCAGATGGCAGAGTCCGACACCCGGATCCAGGCATAGCCGGCATGGCCAGGCGGACGATCTCCAAGCCGACGATCTGCATCGTCGGAGCCGGCACCGCCGCGCTCGAGGGGCTGCTGTGCGCGCGCCAGAGGTTCGGCGCCGACGCCCGGCTGCGGCTGATCGCCCCCGACTCCGAGTTCCGCTATCGCCCGATGAGCCTCCGGTCGCCGTTTCGGCCGGCACGGGAACAGGCGCTGGCGATCGGAGAGCTCGTCGCCCAGGCGGGCGGGACCTGGACGCGGGCGCGGGCCGACTTCGTGGAGGACTCCCAGCGGACCGTCATCACGCGCGACGGCGACGTCGTCGACTACGACTTCCTCCTGCTCGCCCCGGGCGGACGGGCGGCGCGGACGCTGCGCGGGGGATACGTCTGGCAGCGCGGCGGCGACCCTGGGGTGCTCGACCGGGTCATCGCCGGGCTCGCCGCCGGCGACAGCCGCAGCGTCGCCGTCACCGTGCCGCGCGGCGCCCGCTGGCCGCTGCCGGCATACGAGCTCGCCCTCGTCCTGGCCTGGACGACCGCCGGGAGCGGGGCGCGCATCGTCCTGCTCACCGCCGAGGAGCAGCCGCTGCACGCGCTCGGCGCGAAGGCGACCGCGCTCGTCGTCGGCGAGCTCCGCGAAGCCGGCGTGGAGACCGTCACGGGCGTCGAGGTCATGGACCAGCCCACCCAGGATCGAGAGCTCGGCGCAGCCGCCGACGTCGTCCTGCTGCGCGAGGAGCTCGAGGAGAAGCCGGACCCGCTCACCGCCACGCCCAGCGACCCCGCCCGGGTGCGCCTCAGCGACGGCTCCCAGGCCGAGTTCGATCACCTCATCTCGCTGCCGACGATCATCGGCCCCGTCATCGCCGGGGTGCCGACCGACGCGGCCGGCTTCATCGAGGTCGACGCCGCCCTGCGCGTTTGCGCCAGCGAGCGGATCTGGGCCGTCGGGGGCTGTATCGCCGCCGCGCTCGAGCACAGCGCCCTCTCCGCCTGCCAGGCCGATGCGGCGATCGCGGCGATCGCCGCCGTCGCCAGGGAGGGAGCCGCCCCCCGCGACGGTGTGCCCAACGGCGACGGTACGTCCCCCCGCGACGGCGCGCCCGCCGGCGACAGTAGGTCCGCCCGCGATGGCGCGCACGGCCGCGCCGCCGCCGGCGAGCCTCAGGCATCGCGCCCCCCGGAGCTGACCGGCGTCCTGCTGAGAGGACAGCGCGGGCGCTGGCTTGCCGAGAACCCGCCGGGCACCCGCGAACCGTCGACGCGCTGCCTCTGGTGGCCGCCGGGCCGGGCCGTGGGTCGGATGCTGGCCGAGCGGATCGCCGCGTGGAACCCCAGCGTCGACTCCACGCTGTCAGGCCATCCCGACGGGCTCGTCGTCCGCGTCCCGATCGCCCTCGGCTGCAGTGGACGCGAGACGGCGGCGACCAGCACGCCGGTGAGCGCCGACGTCCGGACCGCGCGGCTGCAGGACATCGACAACCGCCAGCTGCTCGCCATCCGCCGCCGGGAGCGCGACGCCGAGGCCGAGCTGCGCTCGCTCAGCGCCGGCCTGCGGGAGCTCGCGGCCGGCCAGCGGCAGACCATCCGGGAGCTTCAGCGCCACGGGTACCTCCGCGATCGGGCCGTCGGGGAAGGTGTGCCCGGCGGTCGGGGAGGGGCGGGCTGAGTGGCAACGGCGATGCGCTGAGGCGCGGTTCCCGCCTACCGCGGCGCCTCAGGCGAGGATTCGCTCGATCTCCTCCGCGAGCGTCATCGGGTCGAAGGGCTTGGCGATGACCCCGGCGGCGCCGAGCGCGCGCAGGCCCTCACGGTCGGCGGCGCCGGTCTTGGCGGTGAGGAAGATGACCGGGACCTCCGCCGCGAGCGGACCCTGGCGCAGGCGGGCGAAGGTGCTCGCCCCGTCGAGTCCCGGCATCATCACGTCGAGCAGCACCGCATCGAACGGCCCCCGGTCGGCGGCGGCCCGCAGCGCCTCCTGGCCGGAGGCCGCGGGTATCACCTCCCAGCCCGCGACGCGCTCGAGGCTGATGCGGGCGACGGTGCGGATCGCGTCGTCGTCGTCGACGACCAGCAGCCGTCGGCTCATGCCGCATGGGTCGGGTCGGCGACGTGCTCCCGCCCCGCGGGGTCCCGCCGTGCGCCGAGACCTGGCTCTGGCTGACGCTCTTCGCCGCCTGCCGGGGGGCGGCTCGCGAGGAGCGGCAGGGTGAAGCGAAAGGTGCTCCCCTGGCCGGGCGTGCTCTGCGCCCACATCCGCCCGCCGTGGTGCTCGACGATGCCGCGGGCGATCGGCAGGCCCAGTCCGGTGCCGCCCTTCTCGCGGGCGTCGGAGGCGTCGACCTGGCGGAAACGCTCGAAGACGCTCTCCTGGCGCTCGGCGGGTATTCCGCGGCCGTGATCCTCGACGGAGAACAGCGCCCAGTCGCCGTCGGCGACGACGGTCGTCGTGATCGCGCCGCCCGGCGGTGAGAACTTGATGGCGTTGCCCAGGAGGTTGACGAGCGCCTGCACCACGCGGTCGCCGTCGGCGGAGACCGTGAGGTCGGCGGTCTCGCTGTCGAGCTCGACCTCGGCGAGCGTGGCGCTCGCCTGCACGACCCGGGTGGCGTCGTCCACGAGCCGCGCGGCCGGCACCGGGGCGAGCCGGATCTCGATGCGCCCCGAGCTGAGACGCTCGACGTCTAGGATGTCGTTGACCAGGCGCACCAGCCGGTCGGTGTTGGCGATCGCGATCGACAGCATCTCGACGGCCTCGGCGGGCAGCTCGCCGAGCACCCCGCCATGGAGCAGGCCTAGCGAGCCCCGGAGCGAGGTCAGGGGGGTGCGCAGCTCGTGGCCGACGATTGCGAGGAACTCGTCCTTGACCTTCTCGCTCTCCCGCAGCGCCGCCTCGGCGCTCGCCAGCTCGCGCAGCGCCAGGTACTGGCGGGCGCCGATCAGGATGCTCAGCAGCAGCGCGATCGCCACCAGGCTGAGCTCGGGGAAGAACGGGTGGCTCCAGTCGACGCCGAGCAGCAGCGCGAATCCGATCGGGGCGGCGAGGTAGGGCAGCCAGCTGGCGCGAGCGGTCGGCTGGCGCCAGCGGCTCATGTCGGCGCCGATCTCGCCGGCCGCCACCGGCCGCTGGCTGGCGCCGGCGAGCGCGAACAGCGCGAACTCGAACAGGTAGAGGGTGTCGACGGGGTCGCCGTTGGTGTAGGTCCCGTGCAGCTCCCCGTAGCCGTAGATCACGTCGGCGACGATCGAGCAGACCATCCCCGCGGCGATCAACAGCAGCGGCGTCCGCAGCACCTCGGGCACGCGGCGCAGGAGCACCGCCGCGAGCCCCGCCAGCAGGATCAGGTCGCCGATGGGGTAGGCGATCGAGACGGCCCTTGCGAGCGTGTCTTCCTTCCCTTCCAGCGCCGTGGGGCCGAGCAGGAAGTACCAGACCAACGCGCCCCCGCCGACCACGACCGTCGCCGCGTCGAGCAGGATCCGCACCTGTCGGGAGCGGCTGACGGGCGCCACCGGCACGCGCAGCAAGGCCAGCAAGAGCAGCGCGTAGAAGGCCAGGAAGAACGGGTCCGCCGCGCTCGGGAAGGGCGGGAGCGGGTGTGCGACGACGTTGCGCAGCAGCAGGCTGTCGGCGATCAGCTGCGAGGCGATCGCAAGGCCCATCAGGCGCCAGAAGGAGCGCAGCGGGGGGGACCCCGCGCAGCGCCGCGCGGCGAGCAGCGCCGC
>DATKPO010000063.1:0-8037 GCA_035524055.1 Solirubrobacteraceae bacterium | reverse complement strand
CGACGACCAACGCCCCCGAGCCCCCAGACAAGAGCTTGCGCGAGCCTCGCGCCGGACACCAGGTATCGGCCAGACGGTCCGTGTCTCTCGATAAATCTAGCCGTGTCTAGCATGATCTGCTAGATACGGCTATATTGGTCGATAAAGCTTGATATGGCGCGCACCGGTCGTCTTACTCGGCCGACTCGCCCCGCCCTGCCAGCACCGCCCGGGCCGCCGCCTCGGCCTCCTGCAGCTGGCGCTCGACCAGGTCCAGGCCGGCCTCCCAGAAGCCGGGGTCGGCGAGGTCGACGTCGACGAGCCGCCCCAGTTCCTCCGGGCTGCGCGAGCCGCCGGCGGCGAGCAGGGCGAGGTACTGGGGCACGAACTCCGACCCGCGCTCCTCGTAGCGCTCGTAGACCGACAGCGCCAGCAGCTGGCCGTAGGCGTAGGCGTAGACGTAGCCCGGGGTGTTGATGAAGTGCGGTATGTAGGACCACCAGCTGCGGTAGCCCTCGGTGACATCGACCGAGTCCCCGAGCAGCTCTTCCTGGCTCTGCGCCCAGAGCTCGCCGATGCGCTGCACCGACAGCTCTCCCTGCTCGCGGCGCTCGGTGTGGGCGAGGTCCTCGAAGCGGTTCATCGCGATCTGCCGGAAGACCGTCGCGATCGTGTCCTCGAGGTTCTCCGCCAGCAGCGCCAGACGCGACTCCGGCGCGGTGTCCTGCGCCAGGAGCCGTCCGAAGACGATGGTCTCGCCGAACACCGACGCCGTCTCGGCCAGCGTCAGCGGGGTGCCCTGGTGGAAGATCCCCTGGCGGGCCGCCAGGGCGAAGTGAACCCCGTGGCCGAGCTCGTGCGCCATCGTCAGCACGTCGCGCCGGCGCGAGGTGAAGTTGAGCATCACGTAGGGGTGCGCCGAGGGCACCGCCGACGCGCAGAACGCCCCCCCGCGCTTGGCCGGACGCACCGGGGCGTCGATCCAGCTCTCCGCGAAGAAGCGCCCCGCGAGGTTGCCGAGCTCGGGCGAGAACGAGGAGTAGCAGTCGAGCACCAGCTCCCGTGCCTCGCCGTAGGTGAACGTCGCGACGTCCTGCGTCACGGCCGCCATCCGGTCGTAGTCGGCGAGGCGGTCGATGCCGAGCAGCTGCGCCTTCAGCCGGTACCAGCGCCGGGCGATCTCGTAGCGACCGCGGACGGCCGATATCAGGGCCCGCACCGACTCGTCGCTGGCCTCGTTGGCCAGGTTGCGCGCCGCCAGCCAATGCGGGTAGCGGCGCAGGCGGTCATCGACGCCCTTGTCGACGAGCAATGTGTTCAGCACGTACGTCCGCGTCCGCAGCCCGGGCTCAAGCGCCGCCGTGACCGCCTCCGCCGCCGTCCGCCTGACATCCCTGTCGGGCAGCGCCAGGCGGCTCAGCGCGACCTCCAGCGCAACCTTTTCGGTGGCGCCCTCCACCGGCAGCTGCACCTCGATCGCCGACGTCAGCTCCTCGAACAGCCGCGTCCAGGCGCTCGCCCCGGTCAACGACTTCTCGGTCAGGATCTTCTCCTCCGGCTCGCTCAGGAGGTGCTCGCGGTAGCGGCGCACGTTACGCAGGTGGTGACGGCAGAAGTCCAGGCCGGGCTGCGCCAGAAGCTCCTGGGCACGTTCCTCGGGCAGCGCCGCCCACTCCAGATCGAAGAACAGCAGGGCCGTCTCGATCGCCGTCTCCCGCTCCTGCGCCCGCTGCAGCAGAGCCCCGTTGGCGGGGTCCGCGGTGTCCGTCGAGAAGCGCAGGCCGACGTAGGTCCCGACGCGACCGACCAGCTCGTAGATCTCAGCCAGCTCGCCCATCGCCTGCGCCAGGCCCGCGCCGTCGAGCTCGCCGAGTTTGCCGGCGAAGCGCTCCGCGAAGGCCACGGCGCGTCGCTGCGCCTCGTCAAGCCGCGTGTCCACGCCCGCCTCGCCCTCGCCGTCGAGCAGCGGCTCGAGGTCCCACGCGGCGGCCTGCAGCTCGGGGTCGGTCTGATCGGGGGGCGCCGTCGCCATCTCGGTCCGGAGCTTAGCGGCGACGGCCGGCTTGGGCTGTAGCATCGTCCGCCCGATGCACGAGACGATGCCCAGCGTGTTCCTCGTCGCGCGACCCGCGATCGACCTCGACGGAATGCGCGCCTATCTGAGCGACGTCGGCGGGGAGTCCTGGCTGGATCTGCGCCTCGGCGAATCCGGGGAGGCCGCGCCGGGCGCCGCCGAGCTCATCACCGAGTTCGGTGGCCGCGCCTGCTACCGCAGCTGGGAGCCGGGTCTGAACCCCAACGTCTCGCGCATCCGCACCGACCGGGAGCAGTACTTCGCCAACATCCTGGCCAGCGGCCACGGCAGCGTGCTCGAGCACGCCAACTTCAGCTTCGCCATCCGCAACTGCTCGCGCGTGTTCACCCACGAGCTCGTCCGCCACCGCGCCGGCTCGGCCTTCAGCCAGGAGAGCCTGCGCTACGTCCGACTCACCGACATCGGCTTCCGGGTGCCGCCGGCGCTGGAGCCGGTGCGCGAGCAGGTGCTGTCGATCGTGGAGCAGCTCGAGGAGTTCCAGGTCAAGGCCGCCTCCGAGCTCGGCGTCGACGCCGAGGGGGTGCCGTTTCACGTCAAGAAGGAGGTCACCTCCGCCCTGCGCCGGCTCGCCCCGATCGGACTCTCGACGGACATCCTCTGGACCGCCAACGTGCGCACCCTGCGCCACGTCATCGAGATGCGCACGGCGGAGGGAGCCGAGGAGGAGCTGCGGCTCGTCTTCGACAGGATCGCCCGCGTCATGCAGGCCGAGGCGCCCAACCTCTTCCAGGACTTCGAGCGTCGCGAGGACGGCGCCTGGGTGCCCGAGAATCGCAAGGTGTAGGCGCTGTCGCTATACTGTCGGCTAGACACGACAGTTAGGTGACAGACTGGCGGAGAGCGAGATAGATGACGGCAACCATCGCACCGGACGGCGAGCTGCGGCAGTTCGAAGAGCTGGTCGCGGGATCGTCGCACGAGCTCCTGCAGGCGCTGAGCCAGACGCCGATTCCCGCCGACTACGTCGATCGCTGGCAGCACACCGCCAGCCGCCTCTCCGACGCGATCAACCGCTCGGTGCCGCCCAGCCTCGACGCCGAGCAGGTCGCCGAGATCCGCGGCGAGCTGCTGAAGATCCTCCAGCAGGTCGCCGACGGCGACCCCGCGCGCCCGCTGGACTCGGTCGAGACCGCCCTGCTCGGCCTGGAGGCCATCAGGCACATCGTGCGCGACGCCCTCGATCGCCAGGCGCCCGGCACGGGCGACGCCCGCGCACTGCTGCTGGGCCTGCAGGAGACGCTGCCCCGCGTGGGGCGCAGGGAGCTGGCCGAGCTGCTCGGCGTCAGCGAGCGCTCGATCCAGCGCATCCTCGCCAGCCCGACCCCGGTCGCGCCCGACCGTCGACTCGAACTGCTCGCCGGCCTCGTCGCTCTGCTGCGCCGCGGCTGGACGCCGGAGGGCGTCGTCGCGTGGTTCAAACGGCCCCGCCCTGAGCTCGCCGGGCGCAGCCCGTTGGAGGCGATCGACGACCCCGAGAGCGAGCAGGCCATCTTCGAGCTCGCCCGACACGGCCGGGCCGAGCACGGCTCTTGACGGCCTGCTGCCCGTCTCGATGGGGGCCAGTAGAGCAACCTACAACGACGTCGCCTTCCGCTGGAGCGACTACGACGTGCCGCTCTGGACGCGGCCCAACACGAGCCCGCTGCGCTGGAACCGCGCCCACCAGGACGCGACCCAGTACCTGAGCGTGACTCCGGAGGGCTCCTGGGCCGAGCTGATCAGGAGCGAGCGTCTACGCACGCCCGAGGAGCTGCGGTTGGTGAGCATGCCGCTGTGGGTGTTGAGGATCCGCGAGACCAACCTCGCCGACTACTCCACATTCGAGCGCGCCCAGGACGCCGGCTTCCCGCCCGAGGCGCTCGTCGGCGAGGACTACGAGCGCTGCGAGGCAGAGGCCGAACGCCTCCGCGACAATGGCTTTCGCGGCGTGCTCGCACCCTCGGCCGCGCTGCCCGGGGCGGTCAACCTCACCCTGTTCGGACGCAGACTGGCCGTCCCGTGGGACTACCCCGAGGCCAGCCTCATGGTGTCATTCATACCGGCAAAGCGGCTCGCGGTCGGCCGTCCGCCGGACGAGTTGCTGCCGCTGGTGCGCCAGTTGGGTGAGCCCCACAGCCTGCTGGCGCATCACCTCGCGAGAAGCCAAGCAAAAGCCGCGCCGCACCGCGGCGAGCACCGCTGACAACGGCAGCACCTGGCGGCACCGCGGCGTCGACGCGGGCCGAATCCACTCGACGCGTCCGCCCTATTCAGGCGTCCATCTGCTGAGTGCGCCAGGCGCCGAGGCCGAGGAAGACCACCAGCCACAGCGCGATCACCGCGACCGCCGTCCCAGCCGCAATGACGAGTTCGCTGTCGTGACCACGGCCGCCCCCACCGACCGACATCGGGGCGAGGTTGGCGAGCGCCGCGCCCAGCGCGAAGTCGCGCGCCCCGCCCAGTGAGCTGATGCTGACGATTATCGGCGTCGCGATGATCTGCCAGGCGATGAGCGCGATGATCGACGCCGGCTTGGAGGTCGTCAACGAGGCGAATCCGACGGCCACCGCGCAGAGCACACCCGAGGACAGCAGGAGGTAACCGAGCGTGTTGAGGATCAGCGTGCCGTCCGGTGTGGCGAGGTTGCCGGCGAACACGAAGGTCCCCAGCAGGATCAGCAGGTAGCCGACGACGATCACGAGCCAGGTCAGCGCTATCGCGGCCGGCACGCGAGAGGCGAACAGCGCCAGCCGCGAGCGGCCGGTCACGACGAGGTCGCGGAAGACACCGGCCGAGGCGTCGCCGGTGCCGGCCTCCACGCCGATCAGGATCGCGACGAGCGGGCCGAAGAACAGGCCGCCGAGCAGCCGCAGGCCCATATGGAAGCTGTCCATGCCGCCCGCCGGGCCGTAGCCCTTGACGTGGCCGGCCGAGAAGCTCAGCGGTTCGACGGCGTGCTCGATCGCCTTGACGGCGAACATGATCACGATTGGCGCCAGCCCGATGACGAGCGCCCAGATCAGGGTGCTGCGCTTCTTGCGCAGCTTGAGGAGGTCGGCGCCGAACATGCGCCGCGCGAGGGCGGCGGCGGAGTCGCCGCGCTGCGCCGAGACCGGCTGGGCGGAGGCCACGGCGCTCATGCTCCGAGACTCCCGTCGCCGCTGCCGTTGCCCGCGCCCGATGCGGCCCGGGCGTCGTCGCGCCCCGCGCTCGCGGAGGCCGTGGGAGCTTTGTCCATGCCGTCGCCGCCTTCCAGTCGTGAAGTCACCTCGAGGAAGCGCTGCTCGAGGCTCTGACGCACCGGCTCGAGCCGCAGGACGCCGACGCCGGCGTGGACGAGGGCGGCGTTCACGGCGGCGGCCGTCTCCGGCTCGCCGGCCAGCACGACGCGCAGACCCTCGTCCGAGCGGCGGACGTCGTCCACAAGCTCGCTCTCGGACAGGGCTCTCAGCGCGTCGACGACGTCGTCGACGCCGACGATCAGCTCGTGGCGGACGCCCTCGCCGCCGCCTGTCAGCTCCGCGATCGGCCCCTGCGTGACGACCTTGCCGCGATCCACGATCGCCGCGGCGTCGCAGATCTTTTCGACCTCGTCGAGCAGGTGCGAGGAGAGGAAGACCGTGCGTCCCTCGTGCTCGACCATCGCCCGGATCATCAGCCGGAACTCCTGGATGCCGCCCGGATCGAGTCCGTTGGTCGGCTCGTCGAGGATCAGCAGCAGGGGATCGGCGAGCAGACAGCGGGCGACGCCGAGGCGCTGGCGCATCCCCAACGAGTAGCGCCTGACCTTCTCGTCGGCCCGCTCGGCCAGGCCGACACGGGCGAGCGCCGGGGAGATCCGCGTGTAGGCGTCGGCGCCGCGTGCCGCGGCGACGATCTCGAGGTTCTCGCGGCCGCTGAGGTAGGGGTGGAAGCGCGGCTCCTCGACGATCGCGCCGACCCGCCTCAGCGCGACGGCCCGCTCGGCCGGCACCGGGTGGCCGAGCACGCGCATGCTGCCGGCGCTGGCGTGCGTCAGGCCGAGCAGCATCCTGATCATCGTGGTCTTACCGGCCCCGTTGGGACCGAGGAAGCCAAAGGCGCAACCGCGGGGGACGCGCAGGTCGACGGAGTCGATCGCGGCGCGCTGACCGAAGCGCTTGGTCAGGCCGTCGGTCTCGATTATGAGCTCGCCGTTCATCGGGTCAATACTCTCATCCAATCGCTTCGCCGACGCCATCGGGAATCGCCCCTAAGGTCCGTCGATGCTCACCAGCCGGCGCTGCAGCGCCCAGCGACTCAGCTCGTGCCGGCTGGAGAGCTGGAGCTTGCGCAAGACCGCCGAGACGTGCGCCTCGACGGTCTTGACAGATATCCCCAGCCGCTGGGCGATCTCCTTGTACATGTATCCGCGCGCGATGTGTCGCAGGACCTCACGCTCCCGCGCGGTGAGCTGATTGAGCTCCGGGTCTCCCGAGGGGTCGGAATCGGTCGGCACCTGCTGGGCGCCGGTGAAGGCGTCGAGCACGAAGCCGGCCAGGCGCGGCGAGAAGACCGCGTCCCCGTCCGCCACCCTGCTAACCGCCTCGGCCAGCTCGGGGCCTGAGATCGTCTTGGTCACGTAGCCCCGCGCGCCGGCCCTGATCACCGCGATCACGTCCCGCGCGTCATCCGAGACCGAGAGCGCCAGGAAGCGCACCGTCTGGCGCCGCTCGTCCGCCCCCAGCCGCGAGCCCCCGGCGGCGCGCTCGTTGACGCGACGGATCACCTCGACACCACCCCCCTCGGGCATGTGCACGTCGAGCAGGACCACCTCCGGCTCGTGTACAGCGATCGCCTGCACCGCCTCCTCCACGCCCCCGGCCTCGCCGACGACCTCCACGAGGCCGTCGAGCTCGGCGCGCACGCCAGCCCGGAAGAGGCGGTGGTCGTCGACGATCACCACCCGGTGCAGCGCCTGCCCTCGCACCTCATGCCCGGCCGCCCGGAGCTCAGCCATCGACGGCCTCCACTACAAGCTCGACCTCAGCCACCGACGCCCTCCATCACGAGCTCGACCTCGGTCCCCTCTCCGAGGGTGCTGCGTACCCATGCGCGTCCCCCGCGCCGCTCGACTCGACTCACGATCGAGTCCCGCACGCCGCGGCGGTCGGCGGGTATCGCCTCGGTGTCGAAGCCGACGCCGCGGTCGCGGACGAACACCTCGACCCGCTCCTCGCCGACCTCGGCGAAGAGGTCGACCCGGTCGCTGGCGGCGAACTTGGCGGCGTTCGTCAACGCCTCGCGCGCCGCCGGCACGAGCGCCTCCAGACGCGCTTCCAGCGGCCGGTCGCCGACGATGACGACCTCGACGGGCGTGCCGTGGAGCTCTTCGACCTCGGCCGCTGCCCGCTCCAGCGCCGTGCGCACGCTCTCCCCCTCCTCGCTCCCCCCGGGACGCTCGAACAGCCAACGCCGCAGCTCTCGCTCCTGGCGGCGCGCCAGGCTCGCCACCTCACGGGGGTCGCCGGCGCGCTTCTGGATCAGGGCCAGGGTCTGCAGCACCGAGTCGTGCAGGTGCGCCGCCACCTCCGCCCGCTCCTGCTCGCGGATCCGCGCCGAGCGCTCCGCTGCGAGGGTCTGGCCGAGACGGACGAACCAGGGCGCCACGAGCAACCCGACGGCGGTGGCGACGATCGCCGCCGCGCCGATCGCGTCGCCGAGGTTGTGCAGCACCCGGGCCGCGTGCAGCAGCGCCGCCGAGGCGAACAGCACGAGGAGCACGCCGATCGCAAGGCGCGGCAGATCGAGCCGGCCTTCGCGGGTGTTCAGGTACTCGCCGAAGGACAGCCGCCGGTCGGCAAGTCCTCGGTCGAGTGAGCCCCCGCCCATCGCGTCCCCGCCCCTTGGACCCGCGCCGAGGGCACCCCCGCCCATTGACCCCCCGCCGAAGGCGCCACCGCGGTGCGCCACGGCCGGCCGCCACACCAGGCCCATCCCCACCATTCCGAGCGCAAGCGGCCAGA
>DATKPO010000062.1:0-4631 GCA_035524055.1 Solirubrobacteraceae bacterium | reverse complement strand
GCGGCGAGCAGGACCGGCGGTGCTCCAATCGGCGAGGTGTGCGCGCGCGCACGTACGCGCGCGCACGCCCGCGCGCACACCTCGGCAAAAAACAAAACAGCGCCCCCCGGCCGTGCCCTCGGGGCGAGGTCCGCGGCCCCGGCGCGCGGCGCGCGCGAAAAGGGTCTCAAGCGGCCGGTAGGATCTGGATCACTCATGGCGGTCAGAATCGGTCCTCCCCCGCAGGACGGCAAGCAGGGCGTGCGCACCCTATCGGGCGAGCCGGTGCGCGAGCTCTACACCGAGGCTGACCTGCCGGCGGGGATCGGCGGCCCGGAGGATCCGATCGGGCGTCCGGGGGAGTACCCGTTCACGCGCGGGGTGTACGAGTCGATGTACCGGGGACGGCTGTGGACGATGCGCCAGTTCGCGGGCTACGGGACGAGCGAGGAGACAAACGCGCGTTTTCGCTACCTGCTCGACCACGGCCAGACGGGCCTGTCGACGGCGTTCGACATGCCGTCGCTGATGGGCCACGACTCCGACCACGCGCGCAGCCTCGGCGAGGTGGGCCGGGAGGGGGTGGCGATCGACACGGTCGCCGACATGCGGACGCTGTTCTCCGGCATCGACCTGGGCCGGGTGTCGGTGTCGATGACGATCAACGCGCCGGCGGCGATCATGCTGGCCTTCTTCGTGGTCGCGGCGGAGTCTGGGGAGGGTGGCCCTGCGGGCCCGGTTGCCCCCGAGCGGCTGGCGGGCACGATCCAGGCGGACATCCTGAAGGAGTACATCGCCCAGAAGGAGTGGTGCTTCCCGATCGACCCGGCGATGCGGCTGTGCGGGGACATGATCGAGTGGTGCACGCGGAGGATGCCGCGGTGGCATCCGATCTCGATCTCGGGCTACCACATCCGGGAGGCGGGGGCGACGGCCCAGCAGGAGCTGGCGTTCACGCTCAAGGACGGCCTGACGTACGTCGAGCAGGCGATCGCGCGGGGCCTTGACGTGGATGACTTCGCGCCGCGGCTGTCGTTCTTCTTCAACGCCCAGATCGACTTCTTCGAGGAGATCGCCAAGTACAGGGCGGCGCGGCGGATCTGGGCGCGGGAGCTGCGGGAGACGTTCGGGGCGAGGAGCCCGCGGTCGTGGCTGATGCGCTTCCACACCCAGACGGCGGGGGTGTCGCTGACGGCGCAGCAGCCGCTGAACAACATCGTGCGGACGACGATCGAGGCGCTGGCCGGCGTGCTTGGGGGCACGCAGTCGCTGCACACGAACTCCTTCGACGAGGCGCTGGCGCTGCCGACGGAGCAGGCGGTGCGGGTGGCGCTGCGCACGCAGCAGGTGATCGCGCACGAGTCGGGCGTGACGGCCACGGTGGACCCGCTGGGGGGCTCGTACTTCGTGGAGGCCTTGACGTCGGAGATGGAGCGCCGCTGCTACGAGTACTTCGCGAAGATCGACGAGCTGGGCGGCATGGTGCGGGCGGTGAAGGCCAACTACCCGCAGCGGGAGATCGCGGACGCGGCGTTCGAGCTGCAGCGGGAGATCGACGACGGCGAGCGGGTGGTGGTGGGCGTCAATCGCTTCGCCGAAGCGGAGGAGGAGCCGATCCCTACGCTGCGCGTGGACCCCGAGCTGGAGCGCAAGCAGATCGGCCGGCTGGAGGCGGTACGCGCGAGCCGCGACGGCGCCGCCGTGGAGCGTGCCCTCGGCGCCCTGCGCCAGGCGGCGTCGCAGCCGAAGCTGAATTTGATGGAGCCGCTGCTTGAGTGCGCCCGCGCGCAGGCTTCCGAGGGTGAGATGATCGAGTCCCTACAGGCCGTCTTCGGCAGCTACACCGAGACGCCGGTCTTCTGAGCTGGGCGCTCCGCGTCGGCACCCGACGAGCGTCGACCCCGCCGCCGCCCGTGTGCTCCTCGCGCGGCGCCGCTAAGCGACGACGCCGGCCGCTTGCGACGGCCTGATGCGCAGCTCGTCGGCGCGTCGATACCCGAGCCGGGCGGAGACGCGGTCGGCGGTGGAGACAACGTGCGGCCCGAGGGCGTCGATGAGATCGCCCAGGGCGATGGCGCGGGCGGACGCGGTCAGAGTGATCGCGGCGACCGCCTCGCCTGTGTCGGAGCGCAGCGGCGCCGCGACGGCGTAGAGGTTCTCGGCGTACTCCTCGTCGTCGACGACCAGTGGACTGTCGCGGATCTGCTCGAGCTCGGCGCGGAGGGCGCTCTTGGAGGTGATCGCGTTGGGCCCATACCCTCCTCGGAAGTCGATTTCGCCGACCAGCTCACGCTGGGCGAGCTCGGGGAGGTTAGCCAGCAGGAGCTTGCCGGCCGCGGTACAGCGGGCGGGCAGGCGCGAGCCCTTGCTGACGCCGGGGTCGTCCGGGTGCAGGCCGCGGCGCCCGCCTCGCAGGCGATCGACCAGCACGATCTCCGTCCCGTCGAGGACCGCGAGGCTTACGCTGAAGCCGGTGCGCCGGCAGAGATCTTCGAGGTCGGCGCGGGCGTGCTCGGCGAGGCTCGTCGCGCTCATCGCGGATAAGCCCAGACGGGTGACGCGCAGACCGAGCTGGTACTTGCGGCCCGGCCCCTGTTCGAGGTAGCCGAGCACGGCGAGGGTGATGACGTAGCGGTGGGTGGTGCTGCGACTCATGCCGAGCTCTTTGGCGATCTCGGAGATACCGAGCACGGGGCGATCGGGTCTGAAGCAGCAGAGGATTGCCAGACCCCGCTCGAGCGACTGGGAGAAGCGAGGTTCTTTGAGCGTCGAGCCCGCCAGCTCCCACTCCTCGTCGGGGAGCGGCGGCGGGGCTTTGACGCGGCTCATCCGTGCCACGACCGGTCCTGGCTCGAGGTGCTCGCGTCTGTCGTGGGACCCCCGGCGGCGTCGTTCGTGGCGCACTCGGCGACACCGTCCTCGGGTGTGGCGCCCCGGGCGGCCCGACCCGCCGCGACGACGGCCTCGAACTCGATCCGGCCGGCGCCCGGAAGCACCCAGTAGTCAAGCCGCGCCCCGGCGAGGGCGTCGCGCCGCAGGTGGCAGGACCAGGCCTTCGCCCCGTCGACTCGGCTGAGGGGGTTGCCCTCGGCATCGAGGCGCGGGCGGGGATCGATGCTGCGCAGGCGCTCGGCGCGCCCACAGGCGACCATCGCGCACGTCCGGGCGAGCGTGGTGGCGGAGAGGCCTCGCTGCTGCTCGAGCGCGGCGAGGAACCCGGGCGCGAAGGTGTAGCGCGCCAGCGGCCAGTCGGCCCAGTCGTAGGGGCCCTTGAGCGTCTTGGTCCACTCGCGGATGATCAGGATTTCGAACTGGTCGCGGTCGAGGGCGGCGCGCCGGCGCGGCGCGTCGGCGGCCGCCGCGGCCGCGGTCTCCCCGGCGACCGTCTCGCACGCCTCGGGCGGCGGCTCGCGGCTCGGCGGCTCGGTCTCGCAGACGGGCCGCTTGAGGCGCCGCGCCTGGCCGAGCTTCCCGCGATGGGCGTCGTCACCGCCGACGGAAACGGGAGCGCCGCCGCGATGCGCGTCGGCACCGACCGGCATGGCTTCCCGCCCCCCGTCCCGCGAATCCCTTGACCCCAGCCCGCCTGTGCTTCGATCGCCCATGACGGGATCTTGACGGCTCCGTCATCAGATGTCGCCAAAACCCGTGGCTTTTTCAATAGAAACGTTCCGATCGGAACATAAATGTTCTGATCGGAACTAACAAGCCATTGGCTGCTCTTTCATACGGTAGCGCCCGCGAGCGCCCCGGCCGGCAGGCCGCGGGAGGATTTGTGTCGCGCACGCAGCACCACACGACAGCCGGCATGGGGCGCGACCAGAACCGTGCGCCAGCGGGGGTGCTCGATTTGCGCGGCGACGGGAAGAACGGACCATCTTGCAAGCACGAAGCGAAGCACGGAGCGCAACTCCAGCATCGCCAGTCCCTGGCCAAGACAGCGCTTGCGGCCACCACCCCACGGCAGCCACGTCCGCGCGGCCGGAGACCCCCCCAGGAAACGCTCCGGCCGGAACTCCCCCGGCCCGGGATGCAACGCGGGATCATGCTGCAGCAGGTAGTTACAGGCAAGCAGCCGGACCCCTGGACCATAGGTCCACCCTCCGATTTCGATCGGCTGCACGACCTCCCTCGGAGCGGAAAAGAGGAAAACCGGGCGGTGGCGGAGGATCTCGTGGATGGTGGCAGTCAGGTAATCATCGCCGCAGCCCGTGGCGATTTCCTGCGCGAGGCGGTCCTGCACCGCGGGATTGTGTGCCAGAAGCTGGAATCCCCAGGCAAGCTCGGCTGCGGTGGTCTCATGTCCCGCAATCAGCACCGACACGAGGTTGTCACGTATCTGGCGATCGGAGAGCGGCGATCCATCCTGGTTACGCGCCGCCAAGAGCCTGCCCAGGAGGTCCTGGCGGTCGCCCTGCACCCGACGGAGCGCAGTCAACTCGAATATCAGTCGATCGACGGTGCGGCGTTGTCGGATGAGCTGTGTCCAGGTCTTTCTCCAGCCCGGCAGATGACGCAGGCGGGGCTCCTGCAACACGAGGCTGGCCATGACCGCGAGCAGGCGCATGAGCGCTTTATGCAACTCATCGAACCCCTCGCACCCGCCCACGAACGCCTCCAGCGCGATCCTCAGGGTCAGCGCGCGCAGAGAT
>DATKPO010000061.1:0-22222 GCA_035524055.1 Solirubrobacteraceae bacterium | reverse complement strand
AGTCGAAGGGGAACACATCTTCGACCGTGGCGCCTTCCTGACGGATCCCAGCAATTGCTCTGAGACGAGCGAAGAAGGCGAGATGTCGGTCGAAGCGAATACGTGGGCGAATCCCAGCCTCGGCTTTCCGCTGAAAGCGGCGGCCGATACCTTCCCAAAGCTGGAACACTGCGAACTGCAGCCCTTCTCCGCGGACCTCGCGATAACCCCGGAAAATGCGCAGGCCGAAGCGCCCTCGGGCTACCAGTTCGGTTTGGACGTCGCCCAACAGCCAAACGTCGGCTCGGCGATCGCTGCGCCGCCGTTGCGCGACGTGAGCGTGACTCTGCCCGCGGGTACCACGATCTCGCCGCCAGGCGCCAACGGGATCCAGGCGTGCCAGGCAACCGGGCCGCAGGGGATCAACATCGAAGGCCCTGAATCGGAAGCCATCGGCGCCGACGGGCTCGAACATCCCGTTGCCGGAAAATGCCCGTTCGCGTCCAGGTTGGGCGCGGTGACCGCGAAGAGCCCGCTCTTGCAGGAACCGTTTGCCGGGCACCTCTTTCTTGCCGAACCGGAATGCAAAGGGGAAGGCCCGGAAAAATGCACCCCGGAAGACGCCGAAGATGGGAAGCTTTTCAAGCTTTACATGGAACTTGAAGCGCCCGAACGAGGCGTTATCATCAAGCTTGCCGGTAAAGCCACGGTCAACGTCAAAACAGGGCAGATTACCGCGAGCTTCGACGAAAACCCGCAGTTCCCGGTCAGTGAACTGAATGTTACGCTCACCCAGGGACCCCGCGCGCCGCTCGCCAATCCCGCGACGTGCGGGCCCGCGACAAGCCAGGGGAACCTGACGTCATGGAGTCCGGAAACGCCGGCGCTGCAACTCGCTAGCACATTCGATGTAAGCTGGGACGGCATCGGCGCGGCGTGCCCGCAATCGTCGCCGTTCGCGCCCGCGTTCAAAGCGTTCGCTAGCCCCGACGGGGCCGGGGCTAGCGGCTCGTTGACGATCAGGGTCAACCGCGAAGACCGCGAACAGAACCTGAGGTCGCTGTCCGTGACGCTTCCCAAGGGCCTGCTGGCGAACGTCGCCAGGGTCGGTCGCTGCTCGAAAGCACTCGCCTCGAGGGACGAACTAAATGCCTGCCCCGAAAGCAGCCAAATCGCGACCGTGACTGCGTCCGTGGGCGCAGGCAGCGAACCGTATTGGGTGACAGGCAAGGCCTACCTTACGGAAAGCTATGAAAGACCGGCGTCCACCGGCAAACCGGCCGTCAGTGCGCCGTTCGGGTTGACCGTCATCGTGCCCGCCGTAGCCGGGCCTTTTAACCTCGGCAACGTCCTCGTGAGGGCCGTTGTCACCGTGAACCCGGAAACCGCCCAGGTCACCGTGGAAAGCGAACCTCTGCCCGAAATGATCGATGGTGTGCCGATCCACATTCGCACGCTCAACATCACGGTCGACGCCGGCGAATTCATGCTCAACCCGACCAGCTGCGGACGCCAGCAGATCACCGCAACCCTGAGCTCGACGATCGGCGCGACCTCTGCCCTGTCAAGCCCGTTTACCACCAGTGGCTGCAAATACCTCGGGTTCAAACCCACGCTGGCCGTCACCACCGAAGCGCTCTCCACCAAGCTTGACGGGACGGGCGTTGACGTCAAGATCACGAGCCCCACGAATCACGAGGCTAACCTTTCCCGGCTCGTGCTGTCGTTTCCCAAGCGCCTGCCGGTGCGTCTCTCGACGCTTCGCAAAGCCTGCCCGGAGGCGACGTTCAACGTCAATCCGGCGGCCTGTCCGAGTGCCTCGGACGTCGGCAGAGCCATCGTCCACACCCCGATTCTCGGGCTGCCTCTGACGGGCGCCGCTTACCTGGTTTCTCATGGCAGCGCGCAGTTCCCCGACGTCGTGTTCGTGCTGCAGGGCGAAGGCGTCGAGATCGATCTTGTCACCAAGTCCAGTGTCTCCGCGTCGGGGGTGTTGACAAGCAGCTCGGAAACGATTCCCGACGCGCCGTTCTCGAGCGTCGAAGCGACGTTCTCCAAAGGAGAAAACTCGGTCTTCACGAGCACCAAGACGACGACTGCGGCCCGGGCCAGCCAGTGTGGCGAGGGCCTCGTGGCGCCGGCGAAGATGACGGCGCAGAACGACGCCCGGCTGAAGCTCAGCCCACACCTGACGGTCGCCGGCTGCCCGTTGAAGGTCAGCGTGCTTCGAGCACAGTTGGTTCAGGGTGCGCTGAGAGTCACCGTCAGGGCCTCCCAGGCCGGCACTCTGCGCCTTACCGGTGGCGGGATCGAGCCGCTCGCCAAACACATCTCAGCCGGCACCCACACGCTGCGCCTCCATCTGAGCGCTACCGGCCGCGCCGCCATCAGAGCCCACCGGAGCGTCGAACTCACCGCGAAGCTCACCGCCGGCCGGCACAAGGCGCACGCCCGTCGGCGAATCGGCATGTAGTCTCCGGTGTCACGAACTGAGCGAGACTACGGGTTGGTGCTGATTGGGGTGATTTGCGCCTCGGAGATGGGGGCGTCGACGCTACGGCCAGTCGATCCGCTCGGCCAGCTCGGCCGGACCCAGCCCGATCACGGCACTGCGCTCGATCGGCTGGTAGGAGCCGTGGTTGAGGCCCAGCCAGTGCACGGCGCGCTGCTCGGGGTCGACGATCAGGATCTCCTCGACGTGGTGGGCGGCGTAGAAGGGGAGCTTGGCCCAGGTCTCGTCGCCGGGGGAGAGGACCTCGATGACCAGGGCCGCGGTCGACATGTAGAGCTCGTCGGGCCCGGGCGCCAGCAGGCCTCCGTCGGGCACCCGGTAGTCGCCGGACGCGCCGAGGTTGAAGTCCGCGACCGCCTCCAGGCCACGGGTGCGGGCAAGAGGCTCCAGCAGGGTGGTGATCTGCGCCTGCAATCGCGCGTGTCGCCGGAGCGGTGCTGGCGCCATGTGCAGCACACCCTGCCACATCTCATCGTGGGTGTCGGCGCCGATGCGGCGGCGGCGCTCCAGCAGCGCCTCGATCTCGGCGGGAGGTGGGTCGAGCACGAGCGTGGGCATGTGTGGTACGAGCCTAGCGAAGCTAGGCGAGTCAGCCGATCCGCTCGCCGCGTCGGGATGGTGGGTCATGGTCCGCCGCGCCGCGAGCCGCCGTGCCCGGCCCGCCCCGGCGAACATCCGCGGCCCCCCGCGGCGGCGTATCCTCGACCACAGTCACGCCCATGCCCGCACCCCCCAGCGACACCCAGCGCCAGCGCCTGGCCGACTTCATCGCCCCGTTTCGCGTCGACCCCGGCAGGCGGGTCCACGTCCCCCGCGACTTCGACCCGGCCTTCAAGGCGGGGCTGCGCAAGAAGAAGGAAGGCGTGGCGCTGCTCGACGAAGGCGTCCAGCAGCTCGCCCATTACCAGGCCCGCCTCGCGGCCCAGGACACCTGGGGGGTGCTGGTTGTGCTCCAGGCCCTGGACACCGCCGGCAAGGACGGCACGATCCGCCACGTCATGAGCGGCGTCAACCCGCAGGGCGTGAGCGTCCACAGCTTCAAGGTTCCCTCGACGGAGGAGCTCGAACACGACTTCCTCTGGCGCTACGCCCAGCGCCTGCCGGCCCGCGGGCAGATCGGGATCTTCAACCGCTCCCACTACGAGGAGGTCCTCGTCGTGCGGGTCCACCCCGAGAACCTCGACCGCCAGCGGCTGCCGCCGGAGGTCAGGCGGGGAGACATCTGGCATAGGCGCTACGGCGAGATCAACGAATGGGAGCGTTACCTCAGCGACAACGGCCTGCGCATCGTCAAGCTCTTCCTGAACATCTCCAAGGAGGAGCAGCGCCGGCGGCTGCTGCGGCGGATCGACCTGCCCTCGCACCGCTGGAAGTTCTCGCAGGCCGACGTCGCCGAGCGGGCCCGCTTCGAGGACTACCAGGAGGCGATCTCCGAGGCCCTCTCCCATACCAGCACCGAGTGGGCTCCGTGGTGGGTGATCCCCGCCGACCGCAAGTGGTTCGCGAGGATCGCGACGTCGAGTGTGATCGTCAACGCTCTGATCGACATCGACCCGCACTTCCCCGACGTCGGCGGCGAGCAGCTGAAGGTCCTGCAGGCCGCCAAGGCCCATCTGGAAGCCGAAGCTCCGGACGGCGTGCCCGCGGATCCCATCGAAGCGAAGCGAGCCCGGGAGGCGTAGGGCGCCGGCGTCGCTGGCGCGGCGAGAGTTAATCGGCATTTCCGCCACCCCCTGTGGAAAAGTACGGACTCCGGTCCAGTCCTCGCCGGTAGCCTCGGGGGGAAAGACACAACCCGTAGGAGGGAGAGGCACATGGTGCTCGCCACCAGTTACCCGTTTCTCGAAGTCTTCTGGACGATGCTGGTCTTCTTCGCGTTCTTCATCTGGATCTGGCTGCTGTTCATCGTCTTCGCCGACATCTTCCGGCGCAGCGACACCTCCGGTTGGGTGAAGGTGGCATGGATAGTGCTGATCATCATCCTGCCCTACCTCGGCGTGTTCATCTACCTGATCGCCGAGCACAACGGCATGACGGAGCGCTCGATGAAAGCGCAGAAAACAGCCCAGAGCGAAATGGACGAGTACGTGAAGTCCGTCGCCTCCCAGAGCGACCCGACGGAGCAGATCGCCAAAGGCGAGGAGCTCCTGAGGAAGGGCACCATCAACCAGGCCGAGTTCGACCAGATCAAGCGGCGGGCGCTCGGCACGACGTGAGCGGCGGCCGCCGTTGACATGGCTCGTGCCGCGGCGATCGTCGCCCTGCTGACCCCGGTCGCGATGATCGCCGTGGCACTCGCCGCGCTCGTCGGCGACGTCGCCGTGGTCGTGGCGGCGATCGCGGCGCTGCTGGTGGCCACCGCGGCCATCTGGTACGGCCTCACCCACCGCAACTCGGCGCGCCTCGCCGGCGCCGTGCTCGCGGTGCTGGCCGTGGCCGGCCTGATCGCGATCCTTGCTACCCACTGGCACGGGCTGGTGGTGCTGCTGGCTCTGCTCGCCCTGCTCGGGCTGTTCGGGGCGAGCGCGCGCTACGCCCTGGGGCGCAGCGGAGCGGCGGCGACGCGCCGGATGGACGTAGCCGTGCACCCGGCGGGCGCCGCGGGGGCGGCGGCGCTGATCGTCAATCTGAAGTCGGGCGGCGGCAAGGCCCAGCGCTTCGACCTGCTGGCGAGGGCGCGCGAGCGGGGCATCGAGCCGATCGTGCTGCGCCCGGGCGACGACCTGCTGGAGCTCGCCGAGGACGCCGTCGCGCGGGGCGCCGAGGTCCTCGGGATGGCCGGCGGCGACGGCTCGCAGGCGCTGGTGGCGACGGTCGCCGCCAGGCATGACGTCGCCCACGTCTGCATCCCGGCCGGCACCCGCAACCACTTCGCGCTCGATCTCGGCCTCGACCGCGACGACGTGCCGGGGGCGCTCGACGCCTTCACCGACGGCGTCGAGCGCCGCATCGACTTGGCGCGGGTCAACGACCGGGTGTTCGTCAACAACGCCTCGCTCGGGGTCTACGCCAAGGTCGTCCAGTCCGAGGCCTACCGCGACGCCAAGCTGGAGACCTGGACCGCCATGCTGCCCGACCTGCTCGGGCCCGAGGCGCCGCCGATCGACCTGTGCTTCCAGACGCCCGACGGCGGCTGCTGCGACGACGCGCCGCTGATCCTGGTCTCGAACAACCCCTACCAGCTCGCCCGGCTGGCCGGCGCCGGCACCCGTGAGCGAATCGACGGCGGGCAGCTCGGGGTCGTGGCCGCCCGGGTGCGCACCCCGGCCGACGTCTCGCGGCTGCTGGCGCTGGAGCTGGCCGGGCAGGTGAGCCGCTTTCCCGGGCTCCTCGCCTGGGCGGCGCCGAGCTTCGAGGTCCGCTCCGGCGGCCCCGTCGACGTCGGGCTCGACGGCGAGGCGCTGGTGCTCGATCCGCCGCTGCGCTTCGACTCGCTGCCCGGGGCGCTTCGCGTGCGGCTGCCGCGGCAGGCGGGCCTGGCGCCGGCGGCCCGCGCGGTGGCACTGACGTCCGGCAACCTCGGCGCGCTCGCGCGCGTCGCCGCCGGCCGGTGAGCGCGGGACGGCGGGGCCGGTCGATGAGCGCGGGTCGGTCAGGCGGAGTCGATGAGCGGGGACGGCGGCGATGACGATCTGGCGTCCTTTGCAGCAGCTGGACGAGCGGTTGATGCGCCGCTCGGCGCGGGCGCGCTCGCCGGCGATCGACCGGCCGCTCGTGGCTCTGACACGCGCCGCGAGCTACTCGCGGCTGTGGCTCACGATCGCCGCCGCCCTCGCCATGTTCGGGGGGCGCCGGGGGCGGCGGGCGGCCGGGCGCGGCGTCCTCGCGATCGCCATCGCGGCGACCGTCGCCAACGGTCCTGTCAAGCTCCTCGTCCGCCGCCGGCGCCCATCCCGGCGGTGGCCGCCGAGTCTGATCGCGATGCCGCGCTCGACCTCGTTTCCCTCGGGGCACAGCGCGAGCGCCTTCGCCTTCGCGGCGGGCGCCGGCGCCGAGTGGCCGGCGCTCGCCCCGGCGCTGTTTCCGCTGGCCGGCGCGGTGGCCTACTCGCGGACCCACGCCGGCGTCCACTACCCCAGCGACGTCGCCGCCGGCGTCGCGATCGGGATCGGCTCCGCCGGGCTGGCCGGACGTCTGACCGCGGGCACTCAGGCAGCCTGCGCCGACCAGTCCCGGTACAGCGCGTAATAGCGCCCGCCCGCTGAGATCAGCTCCTCGTGGGTGCCCTGCTCGACGATGCGCCCGTGCTCGAGCACCACGATCCGCCCGGCCCGGCGGATCGTGGAGAGGCGGTGGGCGATGACGATCGCCGTGCGCCCGGCGAGCAGGCGCCGCAGGCCATGCTCGATGCGGTTCTCGGTGTGCAGGTCGACGTTGGAGGTCGCCTCGTCGAGGATCAGGATGCGGGGGTCGGCGACCAGGGCGCGGGCGAAGGCGATCAGCTGGCGCTGGCCGGCGGAGAGCTGGGCGCCGCGCTCTCCCACCTGGGTCTGCAGGCCCTGGGGGAGCGCCGCGATGAAGTCCTCGGCGCCCACCGCCGCGGCCGCCTGGCGGACGTCGTCCTCGCCTGCGTCGGGGCGCCCGAAGGCGATGTTCTCGGCGACGGTGCCCGAGAACAGGAAGGCCTCCTGGGGGACGATCCCCATCTGGGAGCGCAGCGACAGGCTCGAGACCTCGCGCAGGTCGTGGCCGTCGACCAGCACCCGGCCGACGGTGGGGTCGTAGAAGCGGGCCAGCAGCTTGGCCATCGTCGACTTGCCGGCGCCCGTCGCCCCGACCAGCGCGACCGTCTGGCCGGGGGGTATGTCGAGGTCGATGTCGCGCAGCGCGTAGACCTCCTCGGCGCCGCCGCCGCGGGGGCGGTAGGCGAAGGAGACGTCCTCGAAGCGCACCGCGCCGCGGATGCGCTCCAGCGTCACCGCGTCCGGCCGGTCGACGGTGGTGGGCTCGGTGTCGAGCAGCTGGAAGATCTTCTCCAACGCCGCCATCCCCGACTGGTAGGTGGTGTAGAGCTGGGAGAGCTGCTGGATGGGTTCGAAGAGGTAGCTGAGCGTCGCGACGAAGGCGACGACGGTGCCCGCCGTGATGTGCCCGTCGATCGCCTGGTAGCCGCCGTAGAGGACGATCAGCGCGAGGGCCAGGCCGGAGAGCATTTCCACCGCCGGAAAGTAGGCGGCGTTGAGCTTGACCGTCGTCATGTTCGCGTCGCAGTTGTCCTCGTTGAGCGTCGCGAACTGGCGCTCGTGGCGGCCCTCCTGGCCGAAGCTGCGCACGACGCGGATGCCCGAGAGGGTCTCCTGCAGGTAGGCCGTGAGCACGCCGATCGTCTCCCGCGTGCGCCGGAAGGCCCCGGCGGAGGTGAGCCGGAACCAGATGCTGCCGCCGGCGACGAACGGCACGATGCAGAACGTCAGCAGCGCCAGCTTGGGGTCGAGGTAGATCAGCACCGCGATCGCCCCTATCAATGTCAGGCCGGCCTGGAACAGCGTCACGACGGAGTCGGTGACTAGGCTTTCCAGGGCCTCCACGTCGTTGGTGATGCGCGAGATCAGCACCCCCGCGGGGCGGCTCTCGTAGAAGCCGATCGGCTGGCGCTGGAGGTGGGTGAAGATGCGGATCCGCAGGTCCGCCAGCGCCCGCTGTCCCACCCACCCGACGAGGTAGGTCTGCAGGTAGGTCATCAGCCAGACCAGCAGGGCGGCGGCGAGAAAGGCGATCACGACGAGCACCAGCGTCGTGGTGTCGTGGCGCAGGATCCCCTCGTCGATCGCGGCGCGCGCCAGCAGCGGCGGCGCCAGGCTGGCGGCGGTGCCTAGGATCAGCGCGCCGATCATCACCGCCACCCGCGCCCGGTAGGGGCGCACCAGGGCGAGCAAGCCGCGCAGGTTGCGTCCGCGGCTCTCGCGGCTGGCGCGCGAGCCGTCCCACTGGGCGCCGCCGCGGGCCATGCCCGGACCCAGCCCGCGGCGGACGGCGTTCATGCCGCCGCCCATCCGGCCCCCGCCGCCGCCCATGCCGCCGGGGCTCATATCCCGCTGACCTCGCGCTCGCGCGTCTCGCGCGTCAGAAAAACGCTCTCCGGCAGTCCCTTTTCGACGATCTCGCGGTACAGCTCGGACTCCTCCAGCAGCTCCTCGTGGCTGCCCTGGGCGACGATCTCGCCCTCTTCGAGCACGACGATCTCATCGGCCAAGGAGATCGTGGAGAGGCGGTGGGCGATGACGAACGTCGTGCGTCCAGCCATCGCCTCGGCGAGCGCGAGCTTGATGCTCTGCTCCGTCGAGGCGTCGACCGAGGAGGTGGCGTCGTCGAGGATCAGGACCCGGGGGTTGGCGAGCAGGGCGCGGGCGATCGCCAGGCGTTGGCGCTGGCCGCCGGAGAGCGAGAGGCCGCGCTCGCCGATCTGGGTCTGGAAGCCCTCGGGCAGACGCGAGACGAACTCGTAGGCCTGCGCCCGGCGGGCGGCAGCTTCGATCTCCTCCAGCGATGCCTCGGGTCGGGCGTAGGCGACGTTCTCGGCGACCGAGGCCGAGAAGAGGAAGGGGTCGTCGCTGACGACCGCCACGGCTTCGCGCAGCGAGCGCAGGCCGACGTCGCGGACGTCGGCGCCGTCGAGCTTGACGCTGCCCTCCACCGGGTCGTACAGTCGCGATATCAGCGCCACGAGGCTGGTCTTGCCCGAGCCGGTCGCCCCGACCAGCGCCACGGTGCGCCCCGCGGGGACGTCGAGGTCGATGTCGCGCAGCACCGTCCGCGCGGGGTGCGAGCCATTGGGTGAGAGCTCCGTGGCGGGCGTCTGGTCCGGCGAGCGGTTCGCGGGCGCAGCCGAGACGCCCGGCCCTCCGGCAGCCCCGCCGCCCGCCGGGGAGCCGAGCTCGTCGCCGGGGTCGACGTAGCGGAGGGTGACCCCCTGCAGCTGCACGTGCCCGTTGCCGGGCGGCAGCGGCGGCGCGCCGGGGCGCTCGGCCATCCGCGGCTCCCGGTCCAGGAGCTGGAAGATGCGGGCCCCGGAGGCCGTGGCGCGCTGGGCGAGGTTCAGGGTGACCCCGAGCGAGCGCATCGGCCCGACGAGCATGTTGAGATAGAGGAAGAACGCCGTGAACTGGCCGATCGAGAGGTGGGCGTGGATCACCGCCTGGCCGCCGAGGAGCAGCACCGCGGCAAGGCCCAGCTGGGGCAGGAAGCCGATGATCGGGTTGTACCTCGCTTCCAGCCGGGTCGCGACCATGGCCTGGTCGAAGGTCCGCCCGACGACGTCGCGGAAGCGCCGCAGCTGGCGGGGCTCGCGGGCGAAGGACTTCACGACGCGCACCCCCGAGATGTTCTCCTCGGCCTCCGCCGTGAGCTCGGCGATGCGCTGCTGGACCTCCTGGATCGCCGGCCGGGCGCGGCGGCCGTAGCGGTAGGAGATGGCCACGACGAACGGCACCGGCGCCAGCGCGATCAGGCCGAGCCCCGGTTCGATCGCGATCATCACGATCCCGGCGAGCACGATCGTGAGGATGAACTGCAGGATGAACACCAGCCCGTAGCCCAGGAAGAAGCGCACCGCCTGCAGGTCCACCGTGGCGCGGGACATCAGCTGGCCCGTCTGCTGGTGGTCGAAGAAGCCCAGCTCCAGGCGCTGCAGCTGCCCGTACATGTGCTCCCGCAGGTCGTATTCGACGCCGAGCGAGACCCGGCCGGCGATCATCCGCCGCCAGTACGTCAGCGCCCAGCGGGCGAGCACGGCGCCGAGGATCACCAGTGCCAGGACGAGCAGCGTGTGGCGCTCGTGGTCGCGCAGCGCCGCCTGGTGATGGGCGCTGGCACGGGCGCCGCTGGTGATCGCCTGCACCGCACGGCCGGTGAGCAGCGGCAGCAGGACGGTCATCGCCATCGCGCCGCTCGCCAGCAGCCAGGAGATCGTGACGCCGCGCCGGTAGGGACGCAGGAAGCCGAGCAGTCGGTAGAAAGTCCTCATAGTTGCTTAGTCAACTATTAGCACAGTGGCTACGCTGCCCGCATGGCCCCGACGTCCGAGCCCTCCGCAGCGCGTCCCGGAGCCGGCGGCCCGCCGGCGGGGCTGTGCGACAGCTGCCGCTTCCAGCAGGAGGTGCGCACGACCCGGGGATCGCGCTTCTCGCTGTGCCTTCGCTCGCGCAGCGAACCCGACGACTACCCGCGCTACCCGCGGCTGCCGGTGCTGAGCTGCGCGGGGCACCGGCCTCGCGATCTCCTCTGAGCGCATCCGGCGGCTACCCGCCGACGCCGACCGGCTCGGGCCGCGCCGGGGTCTGCGCCTCCTCGACGGGGTGGGCGGAGGCGACGAAGTCGCGGCTGCGGATCAGCGCGAACGCGCACACCGCCCCGACGAGGGCGATCGCCGCGCCGATCAGGAGGATCGTGTCGAAGCCTTCCACGAAGCCCACCCGGTAGGCGTGTGCGAGCGCGCCGCTCGCGGCCGGGGGGAGGGTGTGGAAGAGATGGCTGACTTCGCCGGACACCAGCAGCGTCTTGAGCTGGCCGTGGGCGGCCTCGCCGACGGCGTGCCGCTGGCCGGCGGCGGCCAGGCTGGAGGTCGTGTGACTGATGACCTCGTGCTCGAAGACGGCGCCGAGCCCGGCGATGCCGGTGGCGATGCCGACCTGGCGGAAGGTGCTGTTGATGCCCGACGCCATGCCGCTGCGGGAGTGGTGCACGACGCCGATCGCGGTCGAGGCGAGCGGGGGGTTGATCATGCCGATGCCGGCGCCACCGATGACGAAGCCGGGGATCAGGACGGTCCAGGCCGAGGTCGGGCTGACGGCGGTCATCGCGAGCAGGCTCGCGCCGACGAGCACCAGCCCGCCGCCGAGCAGCAGGCGCACCGGCACCCGCACGCTGAGGCGCCCGGCGATGGGCGCCACGAAGAAGGAGAGCAGCGTGATCGGCAAAAAGCGCAGCCCGGCCTGCAGGGCGTCGTAGCCAAGCACGTCCTGGATGTAGAGGGTGAGGTAGAGGAACATCGCGAAGATCGACGCCGACAGCGTGAACGCGACGATGCTCGCCCCCGTGAAGGCCGGGCGGCGGAAGAGCGTCAGGTCGAGCATCGGCCGCGCCTGGCGGTGCTCGGCGAGAACGAACGCGACGAGCAGCACGGCGGCGCCGGCCAGGAATGAGACGATCCGGGTCGAGCCCCAGCCGTATTCGTTGCCCTGGATCAGGGCGAAGCCGAGCAGGAAGAGGGCGCCGCAGAAGGTGATCAGGCCGAGCCAGTCGACGCCGGTTGCGCCCGGGTCGCGGGACTCCTGCACCCGGGTGAGCGTGAGCAGCACCCCGAAGACGCCGATCGGGACATTCACGAAGAAGATCCACTCCCAGCCGATCCCGGTCGTGATGATGCCCCCGATCACCGGGCCGATCGCGACGGCGGCGCCGGTGACGGCGCCGAAGACGCCGAACGCCACGCCGCGCTCGCGGCCGTGGAAGGCGTGGGCGATCAGGGCGAGGGAGGTCGCGAACATCATCGCCCCGCCCGTGCCCTGGACGGCGCGGGCGAGGTTGAGCATCAGCGGGCTCGAGGACAGGCCGCAGACCGCCGAGGCGCAGGTGAAGACGACGAGCCCCGCCATGAAGACGCGGCGGCGTCCGACGAGGTCGGCGACGGCGCCCGCGGTGAGCAGGAATGCGGCGAGCGTCAGGGCATAGGCGTTGACGACCCACTGCAGATCCGCGAAGGAGGAGTGCAGGGCGTGCTGGATCGAGGGCAGGGCGACGTTGACGACGGTGATGTCCAGCAGCAGCATGAAGATCGCGATCGACACCGCGATCAGGGTCCACCATTTGCGCTCCACGGCTGCGCCTCCTTTCGGCTCCGCGCGCGGGGCTCGCGCGGCGGGACATCCAATGTAGGAAAGACCCCGGTCGATGGGCTCATGTGACCTCGCCGGCTCTCATCGCGAGGCCGCGACGGTCTCGGTCTCGGCGGCGGCGCTCTTCTCGGGCGCGGCGGTCGTCGTGGCTCGTGTGTCACTCGCCGTCTCCGAAGCGCCGCTGGCCTCGTCGAGCGCGCGCAGCTTGCGGCGCACCCGGGCGCTCGTGTCGCGCAGCTCCTGGCGCAGCTTCGCGAGCTCCGCCGCGCGGTGTTCGACGAGCTCCAGCTGGCGCTCGATGTGCCCCAGCGCCTCGCGCAGCAGCTCCCCGCGGCGCTCGGGATGGACGTTCTCGGCGCGCAGCTGGGCGCGGACCTCGGCGCGGGCCTCCTCGGCGGAGAGCAGCGTCTTGAGCTCCTCCAGGGTCACCCCGAGGAGGTGCTTGAGACGCATCACCTCGCGCAGCCGCTCGACCTCGGCCTCGGTGTACGTACGGTGCTGGCCGGAGTGGCGCGCCGGGGCCTCGGCGAGCAGGCCGATCTCCTCGTAGTAGCGGATCGTGCGCGGCGTCGTCCCGACCAGGCGCGCCACGTCGCCGATGCGCAGCGCCGCGCTCATGCCCTGCCTCCGCTGCGGGCCAGCTGGGGTTGGGGCGCCGGCGCGGTCTGCGGGACGGCCTCCGCGGGCGGCGCGCCCTCCGAGACAGCCTCAGGGACGGACTCCGCGGGTCGCGCGCCGTCCAGGAGGGCCTCCGTGCGCGGCGCGCCCGAGGCGGCCGGGCCGACGTCGAGCTCCACGACCGTGCTCTGGTGGCGGGGGCGCAGCAGGCAGACGCCGGCGCCGAGGACGGAGGTCGCGGCGAGCACCCAGAGGGCGACGTGCATGTTGTCGATGAACGGCGCCAGCTTCGCCGGCGAGAGGCCCTTGGCGAGGCCGGAGAAGACCGCGAACAGCGTCGACTTCGGCACCGAGGAGGTGATGATGGCGAGCACGAACGCGATCGAGAGCACCGCGCCCGTGTTCTGCAACAGCGTCCGCGCCCCGGCCGCGATCCCGCGGCGCTTGGCGGGCACCGTGCCCATCATGGCGGCCGTGTTGGGGCTGTTGAACATGCCCGAGCCGATGCCGACGAGCAGCAGCCAGAGGGTGCTCTGCCAGTAGGGGCTGTTGACCTGCAGCGTCGTCATCGCGGCCAGGGCGGCGGCGCTGACGAGCATCCCCAGCGCCGCCAGGCCGCGCGAGCCGTGGCGGTCGGCGTAGATCCCGGCCAGCGGCGAGGAGACCAGCATCCCGACGGCCAGCGGTATCAGCTTCACCCCGGCCGTGATCGGCGTGTCGCCCTGGGCGCCCTGGAAGTAGAAGACGAAGACGAACATCAGCGCGAAGCGCGCCAGGCCGTTGATGAACGCCGCCGCCGTCGCCGCCGCGAAGAGGCGGTTGCGGAAGAGGGTGAGGTCGAGCATCGGCGCCCGCGAGCGGCTCTCGATGAATACCCACGCCGGCAGCAGCACCGCCGCCGCGGCGAGGCCGCCGATCACGATCGAGTCGTTCCAGCCGCTCAGCCCGCCGCGCGAGACCCCGAGCACGAGCCCCGTGAGGCCGAGCACGAACGTCACGTTGCCGAGCACGTCGTAGCCGCGAACCTCGTCCGGTTTGGCCAGCTCGCGCAGGATCAGCGCGCCCCAGGCGGCCCCGAGCAGGCCGAGCGGGACGTTGAACCAGAACACCCAGTGCCAGGAGATGCCGACCAGCGCGCCGCCCAGCACCGGCCCGATGGCCAGGCCGATCGCGGCGACCATCGTGTTCGTCCCCATCGCCAGCCCCAGCTCCTCGCGCGGGAAGGCGTCGGTGACGAGCGCCGCCGCGTTGGCGAAGAGGAACGCCGAGCCAATGCCCTGCAGCACCCGCCAGACGATCAGGACCGTGGCGTCCGAGGAGAAGCCCGCCCCGAGCGACGCCAGGGCGAACACGAGAAAGCCGCCGATGTAGGCCCGCTTGCGCCCGAACAGGTCCGACAGGCGGCCCGCCATCAGCACCAGCACGGTCGCCGCGATCAGATAGGCCAGGATCACCCAGACCAGCGCCAGCAGGCTCGCGTGCAGCGAGCGCTCGAGGTCGGGCAGCGCGATGATCAGCGTCCCCGAGTTCGTCGCCGCCAGCAGCATCCCCAGGCTCGTGCAGGACAGCGCCCACCACTTGTAGTGGCGGTGCTCGGCCCCCACCCCGAGGCGGCGAACGCCGGTTGCCGCATGGTCGGCCATCTCTGTCCTTTCCACTCGCGAAACCTTACGTAAACGTAAAGAGCAGGATAGCAGCGCCTGTTCACGGGGCACGGATGCCCCGTGCCCGCCCCGCCCGGCCTGGGCGGCCAGACACGCGGACGATCCCCAATCCCAGGCCCCCAACGCCCGCGGCTGCTACAACGGACAGCGTGAGCGACGCGGAGATCGCCAAGTCCGAGGAGCAGTGGCGCGCCGAGCTGACGCCCGAGCAGTACGAGATCCTGCGCCGCGCCGGCACCGAGGCGCCGTTCAGCGGGGAGTACGTCTACAACAAGGACACCGGCAGCTACCGCTGCGCGGGCTGCGACGCGGAGCTCTTCGACTCGGACACCAAGTTCGACTCCGGCACCGGCTGGCCGAGCTTCACCGAGCCCGCCGTCGCCGCCGCCGTCGAGCTGCGGCCCGACAACAGCCTCTTCATGCGCCGCACCGAGGTCCGCTGCCGGCGCTGCGGCGGCCACCTCGGGCACGTCTTCGACGACGGCCCCGGGCCGACCGGCCAGCGCTACTGCATCAACTCCGCCGCCCTGCGCTTCGCGGCGCCGGACGAGCGCGGTCGCTGAGGGTGGTCGGTAGCGAGGGGCGCCGTGGTCCCCTAAGCGTTTTTCGACACCGGGCCGTAACCTAACCGACGCTAGGTAGCCGCATGGTGGGGAGAGGAGCGCGGTCGTAGACTCCTTCCATGATCATGATGGACCGCTCCCGGCAGCTGCGCGAGCCGCTGCTGTGGGGGCGGCGCGAGAAGACCCTCGCCGCCGTCCTGCTGAGCTGCGTCGCGCTCGCCGCCGTCGGTCTGCTCGCCTACGGCCTGACCTCGTCGGGCGGGTCGACGCCGCGGGGCTGCATCGCGATCACCTTCGCCTCGACCCTGGGGGGCGCCGAAGGGAAGGCCTGCGGCGCCCAGGCCCGCGAGGTCTGCGCCACGCCCCGGGACTACCCGCACAGCGGGGATCAGCTCAGCGCGGCCTGCCGCCGGGCCGGGTTGCCATACGTGCCGCGCAGCTGACGCACGGCGGGCGCCGGCCTGCATCGGAGGCTTCGGCCCGCGGTCCGTTGACCCGGCTCGAATGCGCCGCGGCCGCCCGAGTGGCGTCTAGCCAAATGTCGAAAGTCCTGCTCGAAGTGTTGGCAAGGGTGGCCCTACCTGCGCCGCGGAGCGCCGGGTTTCATAGCTGCAGATAAGTGGCGCCCGCGACCCGTCATCCGCCGGGCCGGGGATCTCGTCATCAAAACTGCGGTGAAACGGAGGCTTATGAGCTGGCTCCCATACCTATCGTGGCACGGGGCTTTCAACTCGGGGAACAACGCCTGGCAGATGACTGCGGCGACGTTCGTCGGGTTGATGAGCCTGCCGGGCCTGGCGGTCCTGTACGGCGGCGTGATGCAGAAGCGCTGGTCGGTGAACAGCATGATGCTGACCTTCGTGGCGTTCTGCGTGACGCTCATCGTCTGGGTCCTGTGGGCCTTCAAGATGGGCTTCGGCCATCCCATCGCCACCGACGGAGGCGGCCTGTTCGGGAAGCACAGCTTCTTGGGGACGTTCCTCGGTGAACCGGGCAGCGTCCTCAGCCGCGCCGCGGAGGAGAACCAGGCCGAAATCCAGTCCGTCACCGAAGGGCCGGCCTTCGCCTTCCCGGAGTCCTCGCTCGTGTACTTCCAGTTCGTGTTCGCCGCGATCACCCCGATCCTGGCGCTCGGCTCGGTGCTCGGGCGCGTCAACTTCAAGGCCTGGGTGCCCTACGTGGCGATCTGGATCACGGCGGTGTACGCAGTCAACGCCTTCCTGCTGTGGGGCGGCGGCTACTTCGCGGCACACGGCGCCCTGGACTACTCCGGTGGCTACGTCATCCACCTCTCGGCTGGCGTATCAGGGTTCGTCTTCGCCAAAGTCATCGGGCCGCGATTGACGCGCGATCGAGAGGTCGACGCGCCGAACAACCTGTTGATGCTCGCCTGCGGGGCCGGTCTGCTGTGGCTCGGCTGGAACGGCTTCAACGGCGGCGACTCCTACTACGCGGGCCCCGACGCCTCGGCGGCGGTGCTCAACACCAACGTCGCGACCGCCGTGGCGATGATGGTGTGGATCGCCTGGGACTACATCTACCGCGACAAGCCCTCCATGATCGGCGCCGTCAACGGCATGATCACCGGGCTCGTCGCGATCACCCCCTCGGCCGGGTTCGTCAACGGCTGGGGAGCGATCCTGGTCGGCAGCATCGGCTCGACGATCGTCTGGATGTCGATCCGCTACCTCAGCCGCGTGCGGCCGTTCCGCACGGTCGACGACACCCTGGGGGTGATCTATACACACGGTGTCGCCGGTCTCTGCGGCGGGTTGATGGTCGGGCTGTTCGCCAACCCGGGGATCGTCGAGTACTTCGGCATCGGCGGCGCCTCCAACCTGCCCGGCAAAGCGGGGCTGTTCTACGGCGGCGGCCTGACGCTGCTGAAGTGGCAGTTCTTTGCCGGCATGTGGGTGATCGTGTACACCGCGATCGCGACCTGGGTGATCCTCAAGGTCGTCGGGATCTTCGTGCCCCTGCGTCTCACCGACGAGGAGCTCGAGATCGGCGACCACGCGATCCACGGCAACGAGGTCTACCCCTCGGATGTCCCCACCCTGGGGGGGCCGCATCCGCCGGGGTGGCAGGCGACCCCGGCACCCCAGCCGGCGGTGGGAAGCGCCACGTAGGCAGGGACGGACACCAGCCCCCGGGCGCGCCTCTCCTCTGGGCGCGCCCGGCAGGGGTGCCTGCGATGGGCACTGCGGCCCCGCCTCGGCGGGGTCGCAGTCGTTCTCAGCTGCCGGCGCCCGTCGTCAGCCCCACGGGGCAGCTCACTCCGGTGCCGCCGAGCCCGCAGTAGCCCCCGGGGTTCTTGGCGAGGTACTGCTGGTGGTAGGCCTCGGCGTAGTACATCGGGTGGGCGGGGTCGACGTCGCCGATCTCGGTCGCGATCTCGCCGTGGCCGGCGGCCGTGAGCACCTCCTGGTAGGCCTCGCGCGAGCGCAGGGCCTGCTCGCGCTGGGCCGCGTCGTAGGCGAGGATCAGCGAGCGGTACTGGGTGCCGACGTCGTTGCCCTGGCGCATCCCCTGGGTGGGGTCGTGGCCCTCCCAGAAGATGCGCAGCATCTCGGCGTAGCTCGTGGCGGCGGCGTCGAAGGCGACGAGGACGACCTCGGCGTGGCCGGTCCGCCCCGAGCAGACCTCCTCGTAGGTCGGGTTCGGGGTGTGGCCGCCGGCGTAGCCGACGGCCGTGGTGTAGACGCCCGGGGCCTGCCAGAAGAGCCGCTCGGCGCCCCAGAAGCAGCCCATGCCGAAGAGGGCCTGGGCGACGCCCTGCGGAAACGGCGGGCGCAGCGGGTTGCCGAGCACCTCGTGCCGGGCGGGCACGGCGATCTCCTGCTCGCGCCCGGGCAGGGCCTCGGCGGGATCGACCATCTCGACCTCGCGCTTGCCGAAGAAGAGCATGGCTCCAGGCTAGTCGATCGCTCCGGGACGCCGGGAGGCAATCGGCTGAGGGGTCCACCGAACGGCACCCCGCCCTCGCCGCCGGACGAGGCCGGCGCATCCCGCTGATGGAGGCGCCCATGGGCTGTCTCTTACTTCTGCCGATCAATGTTTGGATTTGCCCCGGTCGGGAAAAATCTCGGTTGAGGAGCATCCCTCCCTCATTCCCTCCCAGATCGGCCCGTCGCCCCCGGCGGGCCGATCCTTCGTCAGGGGTCGCGCCGCTGCAGCCGCCGTTCGGCGGGGTCCAGCCAGCTCTCCAGCGGGGCGGGGCGGCCGAGGTGGAAGCCCTGGGCGTAGTCGACGCCGAGCTCGGCGAGGACGGCGAGGGTCTGGTCGTCGCCGACGAACTCGGCGATGGTGTACTTGCCCATGCCCCGGGCGAGCTCGACGACGGCGCCTATCACGAGCCGGTCGGTGGGGTCGGTGGCGCAGTTGCGGATGAACTCGCCGTCGATCTTGATGAAGTCGAAGGGGAGGTGCTTGAGGTAGTAGAACGAGCCGAACCCGGCGCCGAAGTCGTCGAGGGCGAAGCGGCAGCCGAGCCGGCCGAGCTGCTCGGCGAAGCTGCGGGCGGCGGCGATGTTGTCGATGGCGGTGGTCTCGGTGACCTCGAAGATGAGCTGCGTCGGGTGCACCCCGGAGGCGTGCAGCGCCCGTCCGACGTGGACGGCGAGCTCGGGATCGCCGAGGGACTGCCCGGAGAGGTTGATCTCGACCGTCGGCCGCCGGCCGGCGGCGGCGTGCTCGGCGAGCATGGCGATGGCGTGCCGCACCACCCAGCGGTCGAGCTCGCGGATCAGCCCGAAGCGCTCGGCGATCTGGAGGAAGCTCTGCGGCGGGATGAGGTCGCCGTGGTCGTCGACCATGCGGATCAGCAGCTCGTGCTGGGTGATGGTGCCGGTGGCGGTCTCGACGACGGGCTGGGCGTGCAGCACGAGCCGGTCCTCGTCCAGGGCGGCGCGGATGCGCTCGACCCATTCCAGCCGGGTCTCCATGCCGGCCCGGCCGCGGCTGGAGCCGCCGTAGGTGACGCTGCGGTCGCGGCCGGCCTCCTTGGCGTCGTACATCGCGAGGTCGGCGTTGATCAGCGCCTCCTCCGGGCTCAGGGCGACGGCGCCGCCGAGGGGGGCGATGCCGATGCTCGCCGTCATCGGCCGCTCCCGGCCGCCGGGGCCGCGGGCGGCGCGCTCGCCGCGGACGGTCTGCAGCAGCGCCTCCGCCAGGCGCTCGGCCTCCAGGCGCCCGCCGCGGGGCATGAGAATCGCGAACTCGTCCCCCCCGAGCCGGGCGAGGACGTCGCTGTCGCGGACCCGCGTCGCCAGCGCGGCGGCGACGCGCACGATGAGCTCGTCGCCGGCGCCGTGGCCGAGGGTGTCGTTGACCTCCTTGAAGGCGTCGAGGTCGAGCACCAGAACGGCGCCGTCGTGGCCGTAGCGCTCGCCGCGCCGGAGCTGATCGTGCAGGCGCTGCTCGAAGGCCCGCCGGTTGAGCAGCCCGGTGAGGGAGTCGTGGTCGGCCATGTGGCGCAGGCGCGACTCGTAGCGCCGCCGGCTGGTGATGTCCTCGATCTGGGAGAGGAAGTGGGCGGGCTCGCCCCGCTCGTTGCGGATCAGGGTGGTGTGGACGGCGACCCAGACGACGTGGCCGGCAGCGTGGAGGTAGCGCTTCTCGACGTCATAGACCCGCATCGCGCCGGAGCGCATGGCGCGCGCGGCGCGGCTGTCGGCGCTGCGGTCGTCGGGGTGGGTGAGCTCACTGGCAAAGGGCAGGGCGAGCAGGGTCTGCTCGTCGTAGCCCGCGATCTCGGCCAGCGCCCGGTTGACCTGCAGGAAGCGGCCCTCCAGCGACGTCAGGGCCATGCCGATGGGGGCCTCGGCGAAGGCCGTCCCGAAGCGCTCCTCGGCCTGTTCCCGCGCCCGCTCGGCCAGCTCCCGCTCGGCCAGCCGCCGGGCGACGAGAGCCTCGGCGTAGCGCTCGCGCCGTTTGGACTGGACGCCGAAGACGCCGACGAACAGCGTCAGGAGGGTGCCGACGAGGAGGATGGTGAGCGGCAGCGAGAGGTCGGCGGCGGGGGCGCCGACGGCGAGCGTCCAGCTGCGCCCGGCGACCGCTATCCGCGACCGGGTGGGATCGCGCATGTCGCCCTGGGCGAGGAGCCGGGTGGGACCGTCGTACAGGGCGAAGGCTGTGCCGGGAGGCACCGCGCCGCGCAGGGCGCGCAGGAGGAATTCGTAGCGGTAGCTCATCGAGAGCAGGCCGCGCGCCGAACGGTGGGTCCCGGGACCCTCGATGGGGATGAACAGGGCGGTGCCGGCGGCGCCGTCGCGCAGTCTCAGCGGCGGCGTCGCGCGGGGCATGTCCGACGTGGCGGCCGCCAGCAGCGCCGCCCGCCGCGAGGGCTCGGCGGCGACGTTGACGCCGATCGCCGTCGGACCGTTGTTCTGGACGTCGAGGGCGACCACGAAGGCGTCGTCCGGGGGGCGGCTTTCGATGAGGCCGACGCCGTTGACGCCGGGGCTGTGCACGAGGTCGGGGGCGACGGCGGCGAAGATCGGGCGCCGCGCCCCCCAGTCGGCTTCCAGCGCGGCTCCGAGCTCGCCGGCGCGCTGGGCGGCGGTGTCGACGGTGTCGCGCGCGTGGCCCCGTATGTCCTGGGCGAGGGTCGCCCGGCGGGCGTCGGCGTCGCGGCGGGCCTGGACGTAGGTCGCCGCGACCCCGACGACGGTGAGCAGGGCGACGGCGGCCGTGACGGCGGCCGTCGCCGGCAGCGAGCGCGACAGGCGGGCCAGCGGGGCGAGTCGCGCAGGCAGGCGCGCCAGGCGTGGTTCTCCTCTGGCCACGTTCCCATATCGGCCGGGACGGCGGGGAACTGAATATCGGGACCGCCGCCCTCTCGCCTGACGTCCTCTTCGCGGCGGCGGAGAAGCCCGACGGCGTTCGACGGCGGCCTCGCTGGAATGGTCGACGGCGGCCTTGCTGGAACGATCGACGACGGCCTCGCTGGAATGGTCGCCACCCCAGACCGGGGCGGGCTTTGATAGGAAGTCGGTATGGCGATCGGCGCAGCGAATGTCGTGTCCGGCGACGGCGCGGGCGGCCTCGCGGGCGGCAGCCTGCGGCGCGGTGGCGGCTGGGGGGTGGTCGCCGCCTACGGGCTGGTGGCGGCGGCGACGCAGATGCTGTGGCTGACGTACGCCGCGATCACCACCGAAAGCGCCCGGCGCTACGGGGTCTCGGTCGATGCCATCGGGTGGCTGGCGGAGATCTTCCCGCTGCTCTACGTGGTGCTCGCGATTCCCGCCGGGGCGCTGCTGGACCGCTGGTTTCGCCCGACGCTGGCCCTCGGCGGGACGCTGGTGGCCGCCGGGGGGATGCTGCGCCTCGGCGGGTTGACGTTCGCGTGGGCGCTCGCCGGGCAGAGCCTGGTCGCCCTCGGCCAGCCCGTGGTGATGAGCGCTGTGGGTAAGCTCGCCGGCGAATATCTGCCGGTGCCGCAGCGGGCGCTCGGGATCTCGCTGGCCTCCGCGGGCGGTTTCTTGGGGATGTTGATCGCGCTGCTGCTGGGTCCGCTGCTCGGCGCCGCGCATCTGGAGCTGCTGCTCGCGGTGCAGGGCGCCGCGGGTGTGGCGGCTGCCGGTGCCCTCCTCCTCGCCCTGCGCCGACCCGGAGGCGGGGAGGGGGAGAGGGTGGCGATCGAGCGCGGCGTCGCCCGAGCCCTCTGGGCCCGGCCCGAGATCCGGCTGCTCTCGGGTCTCGCCTTCCTCGGCTTCGGCGTCTTCGTGGCGCTGTCGACCTGGCTGCAGACCCTGCTTCACCCCTCTGGGGTCTCGGAAACGGCGGCCGGGGCGCTGCTGGTCGGGATGATCGTCGCCGGCGTCGTCGGCTGCGCGGTCCTGCCGCCCGTGATCGACCGCCGGGGAGCGGAGCGGGGCTTCATGCTCGCCGTCGTCGGCGTCGGCGCCGTCGGCTGCCTGGCGCTGTCGCTGCTGCCGGGGGTCGCGGGCAGCGCGGCGGTGCTGGTCGTGATGGGCGCCGTCCTGCTGCCCTCGCTGCCGGTGATCCTGACCGTCGCCGAGCAGCTCACGGGCTCGGCGGCCGGCACCG